>CAYLPH010000005.1:0-210694 GCA_964385495.1 uncultured Candidatus Solibacter sp. | reverse complement strand
TGAAGGCGGCCGTACGGTCGGCGCCGGCACGGTCAGCGAAATCCTCCCCGATTAAGCAGGAAGGTTGAAGCGAGCAGGCACACAATGCTGAGAGAACGCATTCGCATCCGATTGAAAGCGTACGATCACCGGGTACTCGACCAGTCCACCGGCGAGATCGTGCAGACAGCCAAGCGTACCGGCGCCCAAATCGCCGGGCCGATTCCGCTGCCGACCACGATCAACCGTTTCACGGTAAACCGTTCGCCGCACGTGGATAAGAAGAGCCGGGAGCAGTTTGAGATTCGCACGCACAAACGGCTGCTGGACATTTTAGAGCCGACGCAGGATACGGTGGACGCGCTGATGAAGCTCGATCTGCCGGCCGGCGTGGATGTGGAAATCAAGGCATTTGGCAAGGACAAAAAGTAGGGTGGCGTAGGATGCGTGGCTGGAGTCCGCTAAAGATTGAAGCGGGCGGACTTCACCGCGACCCACGCCGATAGCCCGGGGGGTATTATGGGCCCAGGAATCTTAGGCAAAAAAATCGGGATGACGCAGGTGTTCCGGCCGAACGGGGAAGTGGTTCCCGTGACGATCGTGAAAGCCGGCCCTTGTGTCGTAGTCCAGCGCAAGACGCCGACCACGGATGGCTACAATGCCGTCCAAATCGGACTGCTGGAATTTGTAAAGGCCTCGCGGATCAACAAGCCTGCTACCGGTCACTTGAAGAAAGCTAACGCCGATGGCGTGAAGTTTCTGAAAGAGCTGACCCTGCGGCCTGGCGATGACGACCTGAAGCCGGGCGACAAGATCCTGGTGGATCAGTTCCGCACCCGCGAAATGGTCGACGTCACCGGCGTCAGCAAGGGCCGCGGTTACGCCAGCTTGATGAAGCGCCACAACTTCCGCGGCGGTCCGGGCTCGCACGGTTCGATGTTCAACCGCGCGCCCGGCTCCATCGGCGCCTCCAGCTTTCCGTCCCGCGTGTTCAAGGGCATGCGCATGGCCGGTCATATGGGCGTGCAGGATGTGACGGTACGTAATCTCGAGATCGTCGAGATTGACCCGGAAGAGAATGTGATTTTGGTCAAAGGCGCGATCCCTGGCCCGAACGGCGGCTACGTGGTCGTGCGCCGGGCCAAGAAGAGGAGCAGCTAACATGCCGGTAGTGGATGTAGTGAACCTCGACGGACAGGTTGTGGGCCAGATGGAACTGGCCGAGAGCGTGTTTGCCGCCGAAGTCAATGAGGCGTTGCTGTGGGAAGCGGTTCGCCATTACATGGCTGGCCGCCGCGCCGGTACGCACAAGACCAAGCGCCGCTGGGAAGTCTCCGGCTCCGGTAAGAAGCTGTGGCGGCAGAAAGGCACCGGCCGCGCCCGCATGGGCTCCATCCGGTCGCCCCTGTGGCGTCATGGTGGTACCTCGCACGGCCCGATCCCGCGCGACTACAGCTACCGCCTGCCGAAGAAGATGCAGCTCGGCGCGCTCCGCTCCGCCCTCAGCGCCAAACTGCGCGACGGCGAACTGAAGGTTGTCAAAGCCTTCTCCGTCTCCGAGCCGAAGACGAAGGTGGTCGCCTCCGTCATCAATAAGGTCACGGGCGCCGCCAAGACCGTGCTGCTGGTCGAGAACGACGAGAACCGCAATCTCGAACTGGGTTCGCGCAATATCCCCGGTGTGACGCTGGCCAAGAGCTTCGATGTCACCACCTACGACCTGCTGCGGCATAAGAATGTGTTACTGAGCGAAGCGGCTGCCAAGCGGCTGAGCGAGGGGTTGGCGTAATGACACACTACGAAGTAATCCGCCGGCCGATTGTCACCGAAAAAGCTGTCGGCAAGAAAGAAGCCGAGCGGACGCTCTGCTTTGAAGTCAAGGCCGGGGCGAACAAGATCCAGATCAAGGCTGCCGTGGAGAAGCTCTTCTCCGTGAAAGTGGCCGACGTCCGGACGGCAACGTTTGAAGGTAAGCTCCGCCGCCGCGGCCGCTTTGCCGGCTACCGTTCCGACTGGAAAAAAGCCTATGTGCGGCTCAAAGACGGGCAGAAAATGCCCGAATACGCGGAGATGTAAGCCATGGCAATTAAGACATACCGCCCGACTACGCCCACCCGCCGCTTCCAGACGGTGGTCTCGCGCGAGGGCCTGACCGACAAGAAGCCGGAAAAGTCGCTTACCGTTGGCAAGCGCAAGTCCGGCGGCCGTAACTCGCTCGGCCAGATTGCCGTCCGCTTCATCGGCGGCGGCGCCAAGCAGACCTATCGCGTCATCGACTTCAAGCGCAACAAGGACGGCGTGCCCGCCAAGGTTGCCGCCATCGAGTACGATCCGAACCGCTCGGCCCGTATCGCCCTGCTGCACTATGCCGACGGCGAAAAGCGCTATATCCTGGCTCCGGTAGGTCTCGAAGTCGGCCGCACCGTGATCAGCGGTGCCGATGCCGACATCCTGGTCGGTAACTCGCTCCCGATCAAGAACATCCCGTCCGGCACCATTCTCCATAACATCGAACTGCGCCCCGGCAAGGGCGGCCAGATGGCTCGTTCGGCTGGCGCCTCGGTGCAATTGGTTTCGAAGGAGACCGAGTTCGCCCTTCTGAAGCTGCCGTCGGGCGAAGTGCGCAAGGTCAATATCCACTGCCGCGCCACCATCGGCCAAGTCGGCAACGTCGACCACGAGAACGTCTCGCTTGGCAAAGCCGGCCGTACCCGCCACCTCGGCAAAAAGCCGCATAACCGCGGCGTCTCGATGAACCCCATCGACCACCCGCACGGTGGTGGCGAGGGCCGTACTTCCGGCGGCCGTCATCCGGTGACGCCCTGGGGCCAGCCCACGCGCGGTTTCAAGACCCGTAACAACAAGCGGACGGACAATATGATCGTCACGCGTAAGTCGAAGAGGAGATAGCATGGGGCGCTCGTTAGCGAAAGGACCGTTCACCGACCTGCACCTCGTCACCAAAGTCGAGGCCATGAATGCGGCCAAGGATCGCAAGGTCATCCGCACCTGGAGCCGCCGCTCGACCATCCTGCCCGAGTTCATCGGCCACACCCTGGCCGTCCACAACGGCAAGAAGTTCATCCCGGTGTATGTGACCGAGAACATGGTCGGCCACAAGCTGGGCGAGTTTTCCCCCACGCGGACGTTCAAAGGTCACGCCGCCAAGGCGGAGAAGGGCAAGTCGTAAGCCATGGCTGAACAGGAACTCCAAACTCCGGCACAGTTTAAAGCCGAAGCGCGCTATGTGCGCATCTCCCCGCAGAAGGCCCGCCTGGTAGTGGACCTCATCCGGGGCGTCGCCGCCGGCCAGGCGCGGTTCATCCTGCGCGCCACCAACAAGCGCATCGCGCCGCTGGTGGAAAAGGTGCTCACGTCGGCTATCGCCAATGCCACCAACCAGGGCGGCGACAGCATCGACGTCGACAAGCTCATTGTCACCGAAGCGTATGTCAACGAAGGGCCGCGCATGAAGCGTATCCGGCCGGCGCCGATGGGCCGCGCCTACCGCTACCAGCGCCGTATTGCACACATCGTCGTCAAAGTCGGGGAGAAGGCGTAAAGCATGGGTCAGAAAGTTCATCCCATCGGGTTCCGCGTAGGCGTCACGAAAACCTGGCGCTCGCGCTGGTTTGCCAAGGCGGATTATTCGAAGCTGCTCGAAGAAGATCTCGCGCTCAAGGACGACCTCCGCAAGCGGCTGAAGGCCGCCGGCGTGTCGAGCGTGGAAGTCGACCGGCCCGGAAACAAACTGCGCATCACGATCCGCACCTCGCGTCCCGGTATCATCATCGGACGTAAAGGCGCGGAAATCGAAAAGCTGAAGCAGGAACTGGCCAAGAAAACCAAGCGCGAAGTCTTCATCGATATCCAGGAAGTCCACAAGCCCGATGCCGATGCGCAGTTGATCGCCGAATCGATCGCGCTCCAGCTGGAAAAGCGCGTCGCCTTCCGCCGCGCCATGCGCAAAGCCGTCGAAAACGCCCTTCGTCTGAAGGCCGGCGGCATCAAAGTTCGCGTGTCGGGCCGCCTGAACGGCGCCGAAATCGCCCGTAGCGAGTGGTATCTGCAGGGCCAGTTGCCGCTGCACACCCTCCGTGCCGACATCGATTATGGTTTTGCCGAAGCCCGCACCACCTATGGGGTGATCGGGATCAAGACCTGGGTTTACAACGGCGAAATCCTGGATGGGCAGATCCGCCGTCCCGGGATGCGCAGTGAGCCCGAACCGCGCCGCCCGCGCCGCGACGATCGTGGCGACCGTGGCGATCGTGGGGACCGCCGTGGCCCGCGCCCACAGGGTGGCCAGCAGCAGGGTGGTGGCCAGAGTGCCCCGCCGCCCGCCATGACCGCTCCGGTGGTCAGTGGCGCCGAAGGTAGCGAACAGCCGCCGCGTTTGGTGCCGCCGATTGCCAATCCGGCTCCGCCGAGCTGGAAGCAGGACGCCAAGCCCGAAGGCGGCGAGAACAAGTAACCGCGCGAATCGCGTGATGCCGAGATTGATTTAGGAGCAGATACGCCATGTTGATGCCAAAGAAGGTCAAGTACCGCAAACAACAGCGCGGCCGCATGAAGGGGAAAGCCTGGCGCGGTTCGAGCATCTCGTTTGGCGATTATGGCCTCAAAGTGATGAGCTGCGGCTGGGTGACGGACCGCCAGATCGAAGCGGCTCGTATCGCCATGACGCGCTTCATCAAGCGCGGCGGCAAAGTCTGGATCCGCGTGTTCCCCGATAAGCCGATCACCAAGAAGCCCGCCGAAACCCGTATGGGTAAGGGCAAAGGTGCTCCCGAGCAGTGGGTTGCCGTGGTCCGGCCCGGCAAGATCCTGTTCGAAATGGAAGGCGTGCCGCTCGATATTGCGACCGAAGCGATGCGGCTGGCCGCGCAGAAGCTGCCGCTACCCTGCAAGCTGGTCAAGCGGGAAATCCAGTAACAGCCTCAGGGGCGCGAAGGAGCAAGAGAGATGGCGAAGTCGAACATCGAGAAATTTCGTGGGGCCGATCCTGCCGAGCTGAAGACGCAAAGCAGCGACATGCTGGAGCAGATGTTCCGTCTGCGCTTCCAGATCAACATGGGCCAGAGCGACGGAATTAAGAAGTATCGCGAGTTGAAGCGGGACCGCGCCCGGCTGCTGACCGTGCTGCGCGAGCGCGAAATCGAAGCGGCCAAGAAGGGATAGCGATGGCGGAAGCGAAGCAAGCCAATAAACAGGAGAAGGTGGGCCTGGTGGTTTCCACCAGGATGGCGAAGACCATCGTGGTGGAAGTGATCCGCCGCGTGCCGCACCCGCTGTATAAGCGAATCATCTCCAAGAAGAGGAAGTTTTACGCCCACGACGAACAGGGGCAGGCGGGATTGGGCGACACGGTGCGTATCACCGAATCGCGCCCGCTCAGCAAGCTGAAGCGTTGGAGCCTGAGCGAGATCGTCCGCAAGGGCGATGCGCTGGCCGGCGAAAAGGTCGAGTAACTCGAAGGTCAAACGGGAGGAAGGAGCGTCGTCATGATTGGAATGAGAACCATCCTCGAGGTGGCCGACAACTCGGGTGCTCGCAAACTGAGCTGTATTCTGCCGCGCGGCGGTGACAAGGGATTGAGCGCCGGCCTCGGTGACATCATCACCGCCGCGGTCAAGGAAGCCACGCCGGACGGTACCGTCAAAAAGGGCAAAGTGGTGCGCTGCGTGATTGTCCGCATGCGCAAGGAAACGCGCCGCAAGGACGGCACCTACATCCGCTTCGATTCGAACGCGGCGGTGCTGGTCAACGAATTGGGCGAGCCGGTGGGCACCCGTGTGTTCGGACCCGTCGCCCGCGAACTGCGCGACAAAAGATTCATGAAGATCGTATCGCTTGCGCCGGAGGTGATCTAGTTATATGCCGCGCGCGAAACAGCCCGAGCCGCCGGCTCGGATCCGCATTCGTAAGAACGACATGGTGAAGGTGATTGCCGGCCGCGACAAAGGCAAGACAGGCCGCGTCATCGAAGTCAATAAGACCAACGGGCGCATCGTCGTGGAGGGCGTGAACATGCTGAAACGCCACACCAAGGCCAATCCGTCGCGCCAGATCAAGGGCGGCATTGCCGAACGCGAAGGCACCATCCACGTGTCGAACGTCATGATCCTGACCGCGGGCGGCATTCCCACCCGCATCGGGTTCAAGGTGGAGACCGTGGGCGGTAAGACCCGCCGCATCCGCATCGCCCGCAAGAGCGGCGAGACGCTCGAGAAGAAGGGACAGTAGCGAGACAACGCCATGGCAGCAGCAAAGCCCAGATTGCGCGATCATTACGACCAGGCGGTGATACCGGCTCTCAAGAAAGAGTTCGGTTACCCCAATCCAATGGCGGTGCCGAAGCTCGAGAAGGTCTGCATCAACATCGGCCTCGGCGAAGCCACGCAGAACGCCAAGCTGATGGACGGAGCCGTCACCGAACTTGCCGCCATCGCCGGCCAGCGCCCGGTCATCTGCAAGGCGAAGAAGTCCATTGCCGCCTTCAAACTGCGTGAGAACATGCCCATCGGGTGCATGGTCACTCTCCGCGGCGACCGCATGTATGAGTTCCTCGACCGCTTGTTCAATGTCTCGCTGCCGCGCGTTCGCGACTTCCGCGGCGTCTCCAGCAAGGCCTTTGACGGGCGTGGCAATTATACGCTCGGGCTGAAGGATCAGTTGATCTTCCCCGAGATCGACTACAACAAGGTGGACAAGGTGAAGGGCATGAACATCTGCATCACCACCTCCGCCAAGACGGACCGGGAAGCCCTGGAGCTGCTGAAGCAGCTTGGAATGCCCTTCCGCCAGCAGTAACTTTCGCTACGAGCGTTAAGGAATCCCATTACGATGGCCACCACCGCCAAAGAAGCAAAAGATCGCAAGTTCAAGGAAGCCATTGCGCGCGCCAAGGCTGAAGGGCGCAAGGCGAAGTTCGCCGTGCGGATGCGCAATCGCTGTTTCCGCTGTGGCCGCCCGCGCGGCTACATCGGCAAGTTCGGGTTGTGCCGCATCTGTTTCCGCCAACTCGCGCTTGCGGGCGAGATTCCTGGCGTGATCAAGTCGAGCTGGTAGGAAGAACGAGGAGCGGAGAGCACGATGACCACATCCGACCCCATTGCCGATATGTTGACGCGGATGCGCAACGCCATGATTGCGCGTCATTCGAAGGTTGACGTGCCGGCGTCGAAGCTGAAGGCCGACATCGCGCGGATCCTGAAGGAAGAGGGCTATATCCTCAACTTCAAGATCGCCGAAGAGGGCTCGCGTAAGACGATCAAGATTTATCTCAAGTACAACACCACCAACCAGCCCGTGATCACCAAGCTGGAACGGGTGTCGCGTCCGGGTTGCCGCGTCTATGTCGGCGCGCGTGAGATCCCGCGCGTGCTCGGTGGCTTGGGAATCAACATTCTCACCACGCCCAAAGGCGTGATGACCGGTCGCTCCGCGCGCAAGGAAGGCGTCGGCGGCGAACTGCTCTGCCACGTCTGGTAGCCGATCCGGAAGCAGGAAGGGAGTTTAAACCATGTCGAGAGTTGGAAAAAAGCCGATCCCGCTGCCGGCCAACGTGAAAATCAACATTGGCGACCGGTTGGAAGTCCAGGGTCCCAAGGGCAAGCTCACGGTGCCGATCCCGGGCGGCATTTCGATCGAGCAGGGCAAGGGCGTACTCGAGATCAAGCGCGAAAACGATAAGTTCGCCGCGCTCCATGGCCTGACGCGGGCGCTGGCGGCCAATGCCGTGACCGGCGTTTCCACGGGCTTTGTGCGCGAACTGGAAATTGTCGGCATCGGCTACCGCGCCGACGTGTCCGGTAAGGTTGTCACGTTTAACCTCGGCTATTCGCACCCGATCACGTTCATTCTGCCCGATGGCATCGACTGCAAGATCGAAAAGCAGACCGCGATCGCCATCAGCAGCTACGACAAGGAAGCGCTCGGCCAGGTGGCGGCGAACATGCGTGCGCTGCGTCCGCCAGACCCCTACAAAAATAAGGGCGTCCGCTACAAGGGCGAAGTGCTGCGCAAGAAGGTCGGTAAGTCCGGCGCTGGCGGCAAAGGCAAGTAAGCGTTGAGGCGATAAGGATTCAAAGCGAAGGGTAAGAGAATGAGAAAGCTGATTGATCGCGATGCGCGCCGGCGGCGCATTCACGTGCGCATCCGCAAACGCCTGACGGGCAGTGGCGACCGGCCGCGCCTGGCGGTGTTCCGCAGCCTGAATCACATCTACGCGCAGGTTATCGACGACCGTGCCGGCACCACGATCGTCGCCGCGGCTTCCACCCAGGAGGCCGCCGGGGTAGGGAAGAGCGGTGGCAACATCACCGGCGCCAAGGCAATCGGCAAGCTGATCGCCGAGCGGGCGCTGGAAAAGGGTATCAAGCAGGTTGTGTTCGACCGCGGCGGCTTTCTCTTCCACGGGCGGATCAAGGCGCTGGCCGATGCGGCGCGCGAAGCAGGGCTGGAGTTCTAAACAATGGCATTCACTCCGACGAAACGGTTGGATCTCGGGTCGCTGCAATTGAAGGAGACCGTCGTCTCCATCAACCGCGTGACCAAGGTCGTCAAGGGCGGTAAAAACCTGAGCTTCTCGGCGCTGGTGGTTGTCGGCGATCCGGCGGCCAAAGTGGTCGGCTACGGCACGGGTAAGGCAAAGGAAGTCCCGGCCGCCATCAAGAAGGGCCTCGAAGCGGCCAAGAAGCGCCTCCAGAAGGTGCACATGCTCGACAACACGATTCCGCATCCGGTCACCGGACGCTTCGGCGCCGGCCTGGTGCTGCTGAAGCCCGCCCCGGCTGGTACCGGCGTCATCGCCGGCGGCCCCGTGCGCGCGGTCATCGAAGCGGCGGGGATCCCCAACGTACTGAGCAAGAACCTCGGCTCGCGCAATCCGCACAACGCGGTGAAGGCGACCCTGGCGGCGCTCGGCCAACTGCGCGATAAGGCCGAAGTCGCGGATATGCGCGGCCTTGCGCAGGACAAGCTGTAGGAGTTAGGCAATGGCGAACGAAGCGACCATCAAGATCAAGCTCGTGAAGAGCCCCATCTGTACGCCCGAGACCCACAAGAAGATCGTGCGTTCGCTGGGCCTCAAGAAGATGAACCAGGTGGTGACACGGCCCGACAGCCCGAACTTCCGCGGCATGGTGGCCAAGATCCCGCATCTGCTGGAGATCGTGAAGTAGGAGAGGCGACATGGATTTAAGCAAACTCAGTCCTCCGGCGGGGCAACAGAAACCGCAGCGGCGTATCGGCCGCGGCATGGGCACGGGACGGCAAAAGACCTCCGGCCGCGGCCACAAGGGCTCGCGCGCCATTTCCGGCTACAGCATGATGCGCGGCTTTGAAGGCGGCCAGATGCCGCTCCACCGCCGTCTGCCCAAGCGCGGCTTCACCAACATCTTCAAGAAGACCTACGCCATCGTGAACATCGGCGTCCTCAATGAACTCGAGGGCGATAGCTTCGATGGGGCGCGCCTCCGGGAACTCGGCATCCTGAAGAAGATGGAAGACGGCCTCAAGATCCTCGGTGGCGGCGAACTGACGCGTAAGATCTCCGTCAAGGCCGACCAGATTTCGGCTTCGGCACGGCAGAAGATCGAAGCGCTCGGCGGTTCGGTAGAATTGTTGAGTGCCGCTCCGGCCGAACCGGCGTCCTAAAATGGCCGCGGGTTGGGATGCGGGTGTGGGCTTGAAGCCAGGGTGGAAACGAGATGAATAAGTTTTTTGAAGCCGTCGCCAACGTGTTCCGGATTCCGGATCTTCGCAATCGCGTGCTGTTCACGCTGGCTATGCTGGCCATCTACCGGCTGGGCGGGCATATCCCGACTCCCGGTATCGACGCCAATCGCCTCGAGGAGTTCTTCCAGCAGAACCAGGGAACCCTGTTCGGCTTTATCGATCTGTTCAGCGGCGGCATGTTCCGCCGCCTGACCATTTTCGCCCTTGGCATCATGCCGTATATCACGGCATCGATCATCCTCCAACTACTCACCATCGTGGTTCCGTTCCTCGAGAAGTTGCAGAAGGAAGGCGAAATCGGGCGCCGTACCATCACCCAGTACACCCGCTACCTCACCGTCGGTCTGGCGATGATGCAAAGCTTTGGGATTGCCAGCGCGCTGCAGGCCTCCGACGGCGGCTTCGTCCTCAATCCCGGTATCAGTTTCGTCCTGCTCACGATGATCAGCCTCACCACCGGTACGGCCTTCATCATGTGGCTGGGAGAACAGATCTCCGAACGCGGCATCGGGAACGGCATGAGCCTGATTATCTTCGCTGGCATCGTCGTCGGCCTGCCCACCGCCATCGGGGAGATCTACACCAACGTTTTCGTCACCCGGAACTGGAATCCGCTGCAGTTGATCATCATCCTGCTGATCATGGTGGCCGTCATCGCCTTCATCGTGCTGGTGGAGCGCGGCGAGCGCCGCATCCCGGTGCAATACGCAAAGCGGGTGGTCGGGCGCCGCATGATGGGTGGCCAGTCGACGCACCTTCCCCTGAAGGTGAACGCCGGCGGCGTCATCCCCGTCATCTTCGCCTCCTCGCTGCTCGCCTTCCCGCAAACCTTGCTCCAGGTGCCCTATGTCAAGGACATCCCCTGGCTCCAGGCCGCCCTCCAGTCCATCGGCTATGCCGAGCCGCTCTACGCCGTGCTGTTCACCGCCGGTATTATCTTCTTCTGCTTCTTCTACGTCTCCATCATCTTCAATCCCAACGAGGCGGCCGACAACATGCGTAAGTATGGCGGCTTCATCCCAGGGATCCGGCCCGGCAAGAACACCGCCGAGTACCTGAACAGGATCCTCACCAGGATTACGGTGGTGGGCGGGCTCTACCTGGCCATTCTGTCGCTGGTCCCCACGATCATGATCTCCGGCATCAAGCTGCAGCACCTGCCGCTGGTCGGCAACTTTATCGACCGTACCTTCCCGCGCTTCCTGCTCGACGGCCTCGGCGTCACCTTCTACTTCGGTGGTACGTCGCTTCTGATCGTCGTCGGCGTCGCGATGGACACCGTTAACCAGGTTGAGGCGCAGTTGATCATGCGCCATTACGAAGGATTTACGCCGCGCGCGGGCCGCATTCGTGGCCGCCGCAGCTAGTTTCGAGTGCGTAGCGATTCCAGGCCGCGTATGCCGGATGGCGAAAGCGAAGTTCGGGCGATTATCCTGTTTGGCCCCCCAGGCTCCGGCAAAGGGACACAGGCCAAGCTGATCAGGGATGCTCTGTCTATCGCGCATATCTCTACCGGAGACATGCTGCGGGAGCGGATGAAGGTCGAGGACGAACTCGGTCTGGAACTCCGCGGCAGCCTCGGCGCCGGGCAGTATGCGAGCGACGATCTGGTCAACCGGATGGTCGAGGAGCGGGTTCTGCTGAGCGACTGCGCCCATGGATTTATTCTCGATGGCTATCCGCGAACCCTCAGCCAGGCGCGGACCATCGGTAAAGGTTTGGAAGCGCGCGGAATTGGGCGGGTCGTAATCCATCTGCGAGTGGATTACAATAGGATTATTGCTCGCCTTGCGGGCAGGCGGCATTGTCCCCAGTGTGGGGCAGTTTACCATCTGATTTCCCGTCCTCCGCGGCAATCCGGCAGGTGCGACGTTTGCCAGTGTGAGCTGGCCCTTCGCGATGACGATCGCGAATCCGTCGTGCGGCGGCGTCTGGATGTCTATGACGCCCAGACCAAGCCGTTGCTCGAATACTTCTCGGGCGATGGTTCCCTTTTTTACGAGATAGACGGTGCGACGGCGCCACCGCCGGAGATTGCCGGCCAGATTTGTGAGTTGGTTCGAAACGGGCGCGCCGTAGGGGTCGCCCGCCGTTAGCATGATTACGAGGAAAAGCTCCAGCGAACTGGAAAAGATGCGGCGTAGCGGGCTACTCGTGTATTCCGTGTTGCAGGAGCTGGCCAAGATGGTCCATGTGGGTGTCACCACTCACGAGTTGGAAGTCGCGGCGGAGAAGATGATTCGCGAGGCCGGGGCGAGACCGGCGTTCAAGGGATACTATGTGCCGGCGGCCGGCAGCAAGTATCCCTATGTGCTGTGTACGTCGGTGAATCACGAGATTATCCACGGATTGCCATCCACGAAACGGGTGTTGAAGGCCGGAGACATCGTGAAGATCGATACCGGCGTGGAATTGAACGGTTATTTCGGCGACAGCGCCATTACGGTTCCGGTTGGCCAGATCAGCGACTCGCTCAAGAAGCTGCTGCAGGTGACGCAGGAATCGCTGGAACTGGCCATCGCGCAGGTGAAGGTTGGCAACCGGCTGTTCGACGTCTCCGGCACCGTGGAAAAGCATGTTGTCACGCACGGGTTTTCGATCGTCCGCGAGTTTGTCGGCCATGGCATTGGAACCAAACTGCATGAAGAGCCGCAGGTTCCTAACTATGTCGACCGGCAGCACGAGAATCCGCGGCTGAAGGAAGGCATGGTCTTTGCGATCGAGCCAATGGTAAACGAAGGCAAGCCCGGCAGCCGGGTGTTGTCGGATAAGTGGACCGCGGTAACCACCGACGGCCGCTGTTCGGCGCACTTCGAGCATGTTGTGGCGGTTACGGACAAAGGGCCGTGGGTCTTAACACGCCCCTGACCGAGGCGGATCGGGGCGAAGGCGGGCGCGCCGTCGAGGGTACAGTGATTGAATTGCTGCCCCAGGCCGCCTACGTTGTGGAATTGGAGTCGCGGGCGCGGATCAAGGCGCATGCGGCCGGCGCGGCGAAGGCGAATTTCAGCCGGCTGCGACCGAATGATCGGGTTTTGGTGGAGCTTTCCCCGCATGACCCTACCCGGGGGCGGATTATGAAGCTTCTGCCGTGAATGGGATTATAGGATCGAAGGAAGGCTGTCATGAAAGTCAGGGCGTCGGTTAAGCCGATTTGTGATAAATGCAAGATCATCCACCGCCACGGCGTGGTGCGGGTGATCTGCACCAACCCGAAGCATAAGCAGCGGCAGGGTTAACCCCAGCAATTACCGAGTTCAAAGGAGTCAAGAATGGCGCGCATTGCCGGTGTCGACCTGCCCGCGAAGAAGAGAGCGGAAATCGGTCTGACCTACATTTACGGAATCGGCCGGACGCGGTCGAAGAGTATCCTCTACCGGGCGAACGTTAACCCCGACAAGAAAGTCATGGAGCTGACCGAGGACGAAGTGAATCGTCTACGTCTGCTCATCGAGCAGGAAGGCGCGATCGAAGGCGACCTCCGCAAGGAGATCTCGCTCAACATCAAGCGTCTCATCGAAATGGGCTCCTACCGCGGCTTGCGGCACCGCCGCAGTCTGCCGGCGCGCGGCCAGCGGACCCACACCAACGCCCGCACGCGCAAAGGCCCGCGCCGCGGCACGGTGGCCAACAAGAAGAAGGCTTCGGCCAAGACGTAACGCTAGCGAAAGTTCAGGACTTAGAGACACATGGCGAAAACTCCGGCCAAGAGCACCAAGAAAAAGGCCTTCAAGAAGAAAGAGAAAAAGAACGTCCCGCACGGTCTGGTACACATCCAGGCGACGTTCAACAACACCATCGTCACCATCACCGACCAGTTGGGCAATGTGCTGTCCTGGTCGAGCGCCGGGTCGCTCGGCTTTCGCGGGTCGCGTAAGGGCACGCCGTTCGCCGCCCAGCAGGCTTCGTTGACGGCCGCCCAGAAAGCCAAGGACGCCGGTCTGCGCAGTTGCGAAGTGCGCGTGTCGGGTCCCGGTTCCGGTCGCGAATCGGCCGTACGCGCGTTGTCGACGGTAGGTGTGGAGGTCCGCCAGATCAAGGACACCACGCCGATTCCGCACAACGGCTGCCGGCCGCCCAAAAAGCGCCGCGTCTGATGTAGGGCAGGTCTCCAGACCTGCGCGGGACGTCCCCGTCCCGCAATTTCCGTCCGTAAGTTGAAGTAAAGCAGGAAGAAAGCCGTCGGGCTGTAAACTGCACCTTCCGTTGTTTGAAATTCGAGGAGGTCCGATTTGGCACGATACAGTGGCCCGGTATGCCGGCTTTGCCGGCGTGAGGGCATGAAGTTGTTTTTAAAGGGTGACCGCTGCTACACCGAAAAGTGCGCCATCGAGAAGCGCAATCTGGTCCCCGGCCAGCACGGCGCCGGGCGTAAGCCGAAGATCGTCGGCTATGGTCTGCAGTTGCGCGAGAAACAGAAGGCCAAGCGCTATTACGGCGTGCTCGAAACGCAGTTCCGCAATGCGTTCGAGAAAGCCAGCATCCAGAAAGGCATCACGGGCGAAAACCTGATCGCCTCGATGGAGCACCGCTTGGACAACGTGGTTTACCGTCTGGGGCTCGCCACCAGCCGCCCGATGGCCCGTCAGATTGTGCGCCACGGTCACATCCAGGTGAACGGCCGCAAGGTCAACATCCCTTCCTTCGTCACCCGTACCGGCGACGTCGTCGAAGTGCGCGAGAAGAGCAAGAAGAATCCGATGATCCTCTCCTCCACCGACGCCACCGCCAGCCGTCCCGCGCCCACCTGGCTCGAGTTCGACCGCGACTCGCTCCGGGGGCGTATTACCGCGACCTTCAAGCGCGACGAGTTAGTGCAAATTCAGCTCAACGAGCAGCTCATCGTCGAGTTGTACTCCAAGTAAGCAGTTATAGACATCAAGGAGGACAGCGATGTTCAAGGGCTTTCAGAAACCGAAGCGCCTGGTGGCCAATACCGAAACGCTCAACGAACGCTATGGCATGTTCACTGCCCAGCCGTTCGAACGTGGATTCGGCACCACCATCGGCAACAGTCTCCGCCGCGTCCTGTTGAGCTCCATTGAAGGAGCGGCGATCACCGCTGTGCGCATCGAAGGCGTCGCGCACGAATTCAGCCCGATTCCGGGCGTAGTCGAGGATGCCACCGACATCATCCTCAACCTCAAGCAGATCCCCTTCAAGATGATGACGGACCAGGTGAAAACCGTCCGCATCAAGGCCGACCAGACGGGCGAAGTCCTGTCCGGCCAGATCGAGACCGACGCCGACGTGGAAGTGCTGGACCGCCATATGCACGTCGCCACGGTAAGCGAAGGCGGCAAACTCAGCATCGAAATGCGTCTCAAGTCCGGCCGCGGCTACGTCAGCGCCGACCGCAACTTCGATGAAGACCTGCCGCTCGGCTACATCCCGATCGACTCGGTCCACTCGCCGGTGCGCAAGGTCAACTACGCGGTGGAGAGCGCCCGTCTGGGCCAGATGACCGATTACGACAAGCTCACTATCGAAGTGTGGACGAACGGCGCCGTATCGCCCGCGGACTCCATCGGCATGGCCGCCAAGTTGTTGAAAGATCACATGACGATCTTCATCAACTTCGAGGAAACCACCGAGGTGACCGAGGAGCCGGCCGAGCGCGCCATGAGCCAGATGAACGAAGTGCTGAACCGCTCGGTGGAAGAGCTGGAACTCAGCGTGCGTTCCTACAACTGCCTCAAGAACGCCAATATCCAAAGCATCGGCGACCTCGTGCAGAAGACCGAAGCGGAGATGCTCCGCACCAAGAACTTCGGCCGCAAGTCCTTGAACGAGATCAAGGAAATCCTGGGCAACCTGGGCCTGGGCTTCGGTATGAAGTTCGATTCTCAAGGCCGCCTGGTCGGTCCGGCGGCGGGTTCGCAGCCGGCGCTACCGCCGCCCGAAGCCGATGAAGACGAAGCCCAGTTTGACGAGAGGTAATCGAAGACCATGAGACATCGCGTAGGTGGCTATAAACTTAAACGTGACATTGGCGCCCGCCGCGCCCTGCTGCGCAACCTGGTGACCAGCGTGATCGACAAAGAGCGCATCATCACCACGGTGGCAAAGGCTAAGGCCGCGCGTCCCCTGGTCGACAAGATGATCACGCTCGCCAAGCAGGACACCCTGCACGCCCGCCGCCAGGCCGCCGCTTTCCTGCAAACCCAGGATGCGGTGAAGAAGCTGTTCGACACCGTCGGCAGCCGCTTTGGCCAGCGCAACGGAGGCTACACCCGCATCACCAAGCTTGGACCTCGCCGCGGCGACGGCGCCGAACAGGCCATGCTGGAACTGGTGGGTAGCGAGATCGTGAAGCGCGCCGCCGAACGCGCCAGGAAGCGTGAGGAGAAACTCAAGGCGATGCGCGAAGGCCAGCCCGAAGAGGGCGGCGAGCCGCAATCGTAAACCTCCCTCCCCAATAGAACAAGAGCCCCGGCGCCGCCCTACAGCGGTTCCGGGGCTTTTGTTTTCGCGGTATTCGTGGCAAGCTGTACTTACTATGGTGGCTTTGCTTGTGGCCGTCGTGTCTCTTGCCGTCCCTTCCGCGTTTCCGAACTCCGGTGGCCCTCCCGTGCGGAGCACCGGCGCGGCGGGGGACCTCACCTGCGCCCAGGCTGGCTGCCACACCGGCACCGCCGTCAACGGAGGTGGCGGTAACGTTGCTATAGCCTTCCCTGGCGGCACTGCCTATACTCCGGGACTAAAGCAAACCTGGACCATTACGATCACCGATTCCACCGCCCGCGCTTACGGCTTCCAGGCCACCGCGCGGCTTGGCAGCAACATCTCCGCCGGCCAAGCCGGCACCTTCACGGCAGCCGAATCCGGGACCGGCGTCTTCTGCGATAACGACTCACCCCGCTCGGGCGCCTCCTGCCCCTCCGCCTTCGCCGTCGAGTTCATCCAGCACACCAGCTCCAAGGCGCAGAACACCTTTACGGTGGAATGGATGCCGCCCGCCGCGGATGTAGGGCCCGTGCGCATCTTCATCGCCGCTAACGCCGCCAACGGCAACGGCCAGAACACGGGCGACCGCGTCTATACGGCGAACTACACCCTTACCCCACAGGCTGCCCAGCCCACCGCCGAGCGCCCCGCGGTTTCAAGCAACGGCGTCGTTAATGCGCTCAGCCTGGCGGCCGGCGTCGCCACCCAGGCCTGGACCCGCCTCACCGGCACCGCCTTCGCGACGGAACCGGCCACCTGGAAGATCGAGGGCGAGCGGCTGCCGACTGAACTGGGCGGCGTCTCGGTCACGGTTAACCAGCAGCCCGTGGCCATTGGCGCCGTTACCCCAACGCAAATCACGGCGCTGGTTCCCGTTGGGATTGGAACGGGCGACGTGGCGGTTGTCGTGAAGAATGCCGCGGGTGAATCCACCCCGGTCACCGTGCTGGCGAGTGCGGCCGGCCCCGCGCTCTTTGCCCCCTTCGCGCAGGATGCCACCCGCTTCGCGCTGGCGGTGGCTACCGACGGCACGCTGGTGGGGAAGATGGGGGAAGGCTCGCGTGCCGCGCGCCTTGCCAAACGCGGCGAGCTGCTGAGCATCTTCGGCACCGGCTTTGGCCAGACCAAGCCGGAACTCATGGCCAACCAGACCGTGCCGAATCCGATGAGCGTCGCCGGTGCGGTACGCATCCGCTTCGGGGAGGCCGTAGCAACCCTGGTGGGCACCGGCAGCCTGATTGCGCCGGGCGTCTACCAGTTCCAGGTGATTGTGCCCGAAGCCGCTACGGGCGACGTGCCGCTGGTAGCGGAGATCGACGGTCAAACCAGCGCTCCGGTTGTGCTCGCCATCGAACCGTAACTCAGGTTTGTCGAAACGGACACTCCATGTTTATCGGGGCGTAACCAGTGATCTGTTGCACTGGTACATCGCCCGATTAAAACCACGGAAAGGTAGTTTCGACAAACATGGTTGATAGCTTCGAAAAGGTGCTACAGCGGCGCTTCGACCGCCGCTCCCTCGTTGGCAACGCCCTGAAAGCGATTCCTCTGGCTGCGTTCGCCGCCCGTATGAAGGGTGAGGAGACGATGGAGAGCTTCGGCGGTGAGCCGGTGAAAACGTCGGTCGCCGAGCGCGAGGCGGCGCGGGACTTCCGTCTCCTGTTCGAGTCCGTCGCTCCCAACAGCCGGGATGAGATCACCCTTGCGCCGGGCTACCGCCAGTCGCTGCTCATTGGCTGGGGAGATCCCCTGTTTGCCGACTCCGGCAACTTCGATCCGCTGAACCAGACGGCCGCGAAACAGGCACGCCAGTTCGGCTACAACGTCGACTGGATGGATCTGTTCCCGCTGCCGGGTTACGAAGTCGAGAATCCGCGTCACGCGCTGTTGGTTGTGAATCATGAGTACACCAACGCGGAACTGATGTTCAAGAACTATCCGGGTCTTGCGAATCAGACTCGCGAGCAGAGCGCGATTGAGATCGAAGCCCATGGCCTGACTGTGGTCGAGATCATGCGCGACACCGCCGGGCGTTGGCGCTATATGCCGACTTCGTCCTACAACCGCCGCATCACCGGAACGACGATGATGCGTTTCACCGGTCCCGCCGCGGGATCCTCCTGGTTGAAGACCCAAGCGGATATCAGCGGAACGTCGGTGATGGGGACGCTCAACAACTGCGCGGGCGGTAAGTCTCCGTGGGGAACGGCGCTATCGGGCGAAGAGAACTTCCAGGGCTACTTCGGCAACGCCGGCAGCTTGCCGGATGGGCCTCTGAAGCAACTCCATAGCCGCTACGGCGTTCCGACGGGGAGCTCCGGATACGCCTGGCCGCGCCACTTCGACCGCTTCGATGTCGCGAAGCACCCCAATGAGCCGCTCCGCTTCGGCTGGGTGGTCGAGTTCGATCCCTACGATCCCTCCTCGATGCCGAAGAAGCGCACGGCGCTGGGCCGGTTCCGCCATGAAGGCGCTACGATCCAGGTTGCCCGCAACGGGAAGATTGCGGTGTACATGGGCGACGATGAACGCTACCAGTTCTTCTACAAGTTCGTGAGCAATGGTACGTTCAACGCGTTTGACCGGGCGGCCAATGACACGCTGCTCGATCAAGGGACGCTTTACGTGGCGAAGCTGAACGACGACGGGACTGGCCAGTGGCTGCCTCTGGTGTACGGGCAAGGGCCCCTCACCGCCGCCAACGGTTTCCGCGACCAGGGAGACGTCCTGGTGGATACCCGTGGCGCGGCGGCGCTGCTGGGTGCGACCGCCATGGACCGTCCCGAAGACATGGACACCAACCCGGTGAACGGCAAGGTCTATCTTGCCCTGACGAACAACACCTCGCGAAACGACCGGGACAAGAACGCCGCCAACCCGCGGGCGAACAATCGCTATGGCCACGTCATCGAGATCACGGAAGACGATGGCGACCATACGGCAACCCGGTTCACCTGGGAGGTATTCCTGCTTTGCGGCGACGGCAAGAACGCCGCCCATGCCACCTTCTTCGCCGGCTACGATCCGGCCAAGGTCAGCGCCATCGCCAACCCGGATAACCTCACCTTCGATAACAAGGGGAATCTGTGGATATCGACCGATGGCCAGCCGAGTTCGCTGCGAATCAATGACGGCGTTTACGCGGTGGCGACGGACGGTCCGGAGCGCGGGAATGTGAAGCAGTTCCTAAGCCTGGTACCTGGCGCGGAAGCCGCCAGCCTGATCCACAATTCGGACAACACGGCGCTGTTTGTCGCGGTCCAGCATCCTGGGGAGGGTGGCAACTGGACGGACAATGCGGCGGATTCGATCAGCCTGTTCCCGGACGGCAAACTGCCGAACCGCCCGGCGATCATTGCGGTCACCAAGAGCAGCGGCAGCCCGCTGATCGGCAGCTAGTCAACCGGCTGAGACCGGCAACTCCAGCGCCACCTCGATCTCCGGATGGGCGTGTAGGGTGTTGTGTACGATACAACTCCGAATCGCCCGCTGGATGCCTTCCTGGTGACGCTGGTCCAATTCGGGCACCGTTACGCGTATCACGAAGCGCCCCAGCCTGGCTGGGGCCTTCGCCTTTTCGGCCTCCACTTCCACGGTCACGCCGTCCGAGGGCAGTTGCCGGGTGCGCAGATACTCCAAGGCATAGTAGGCCGCGCAACTTCCCAGGGAAGCCAGCAGCAGCTCCGGCGGCGTCATCCCGGTATCGCCGCCGCGGTTGTCGCGCGGTTGGTCGACGATGATCTGATGCCCACGCGTTTCGACCGTGAAACGGACACCGTCCAGGTGCCGGATAGTTACGTTCATGATCCTCACTCCTCCCTAATACGGATGCGCCTGCCGGGCCCAGGTGACAAGTTGTAAGATGCAGGTGGAGCTTGTGGAAGATACGAAGATGGCCGGCCGGGTCCGCCATCACCACGTCCACTTCTTCAACCAGCAGATCATGGAGAGCCGCGCCTGGTATGTGAAGACGTTCGCGGCCAAGCCTGGCAAGCGGGGCAAGTTCTGGGCCGCGGATCTGCCGGGTGTCAATCTTTCGTGGGCCGAATCCCCGGAGGCGGTTGTGCCCACCAAGGGACGGGCTGTTGATCATATCGGTTTCGAAGTGAAGAATCTGGAGGCGTTTGTGAAGGGCCTGGAGGCGCAAGGGGTGAAGTTCGATGTGCCGTACCGCCCGGTGCCGCAACTGGGGATCGCGGTTGCATTCTTCACGGACCCGTGGGGGGCGTATGTGGAGCTTACGGAGGGGTTGAGCAAGCTTTAACTGGCGGGTGCCGGTTCGGCAGCGGGTTCCGCCGAACGCTCGATGCGCACGCGGGCGATGCGGTTGCGATCCATCTCCTCGATGGTGAAGACGCGTCCGCTCTCCTCGACCGTGTCGCCGGAGACGGGGATCCGCCCCAGGCGGTACATCAGGTATCCCGCCAGCGTTTCGTAGCCTTCTTCGGACGGCACGATAAGGCCGTATTGCAGCTCGAGATCGCGAATGGGGACGGTGCCTTCCACGCGCAGCACAGCCGCAGCTTCCTGCACTTTCGGACGCCGCACGTCGTGCTCGTCTTCGATCTCACCGAAGACCTGCTCGATCACATCTTCCAGCGTCACCAGGCCCACGGTGCTACCGAACTCGTCCACTACCATGGCCACATGGGTGTGGCTGGTGCGGAACTCGTCCAGAAGTTGCACCACGGGCTTCGACTCCGGCACTACGAGCAGGGAGCGCATCCAGCGCCTTAGGTCGAAGGCGCGGAGGGTGCGGCGCCGCTCGATGGCGGTGCGCCGCTCCTCCCAGACGCGCAGCAGGTCCTTCACGTGGACATAGCCGACCAGGTGTTCCGGACCATTGTCGTGGATGGGCAGCCGCGTGAAGAGATGCTCGTTGGCGAGGTGCAGCAACTGGTCGAGGCTGGCGGATAAAGGCGCGCTGACGATGTGGTTTCGCGGGACCATGATCTCGCGCGTGAGCACGCCGCCCAGATCGAGCAGGCGCTGCATGGCCTTTTCCGAGAAGCCTTCGAGCAAGCCTTCGCGCATGCTGGAGCTGAGAATCATCTTCAACTCCTCGACGGAATGCCCGTGCGTCTCCTCACCGGTAAGGCCGAGCGCTTTCGAAAGGATCGACGCCGAGCGCTCGAGGATGAAGACGAACGGCTCGACGACGCGGTAGAAGACCAGCAGCACGGGGGCAACGATAACCGCCAGTTGCTCGCGTTTGTCGATGGCGGCGTTTTTCGGGACGACCTCGCCGATGACCACGTGGAGGTAGGTCATGATGAGGAACGCCAGGGTGATGGACACGCCCTGCAGCGCCTTCTGGACCCAGGGCGGCGCGTGGTCCATGCGCAGTGCCCCGCCCAGCATGGCTTCCAGCGGCTCTTCGCCGACCACACCGAGCGCGATGCTGGAGATGGTCACACCGACCTGCACCACCGACAGCAGCCGTTCCGAGTTCGATAACAGGCTGACCGCCGCGATAGCGCCCACGTGGCCTTCGGCGGCCATCCCGCGCAGGCGGGAGATACGGCTGGAAACCAGCGCCGTTTCCGATGCCGCGAAAAAGGCATTCAAGCCAACAATAATCAGCATCGCGAGGAGCTGAAACCCGAGATTGCCTTCCACGCTGCTGTCATTCTCGCACGCTACAATCGAGCGGAGTGCGGAATCTGCTGCGGGTCTTTAATATCGGTGTGGCGTTACTCCTGCTGACGGCGGCGGGATTGGTGTATTGGTATATGGGCAGGCCGCTTGCCAAGCTCTCCGGTTCGCTGCAAATGCCTATTTCCGCGAAGGCGGAGATCCGCCGCGATAGGCTCGGTGTGCCGCATATCCGGGCGGCTTCGACTGAGGATGCCCTTTTCCTGCAAGGCTATGTACACGCGCAGGACCGGCTATTTCAGATGGACGGCATGCGCCGGTTGGCGGCGGGCGAGCTGTCGGAAGTTGTGGGGGCGGGCGCGCTGGAAAGCGATAAGGAGGCGCGGCGGCTGCGGCTGAAGCGCCTGGCCGAGCAGCACTACGCGTCGCTCGATGCTGCCGAGCGGCGCATCTTCACCTCGTACGCCCGCGGTGTCAATCACTTCCTGGAGAGCAATCGCGGACGCCTTCCGGTGGAGTTCACGCTGCTCGGCTACGACCCGGCGCCGTGGAGCCCGGTCGATTCCGTGTTGGCCGGGATGCAGATGTTCCGCAGTCTTACGACGACGTGGCGGGATGAACTGCTCAAGAAGCAACTGCTGAGCAAGGGCGACTCGACTAAGATTGCATTTCTGTTCCCGGAACGGAGCGGCGATGAGGTGCAACCCGGCTCGAATGCGTGGGTGATTTCGGGCAAGCACACGACGAGCGGCAAGCCCATCCTGGCCAACGATACCCATCTGGAGTGGGGGTTTCCGGGCCCCTGGTATTCGGTGCACCTGACCGCGCCCAACCTGAACGTTACGGGCTTCTCGCTGATTGGCCTGCCGACGGTGCTGATCGGCCATAACGAGCGGATTGCGTGGGGCATCACGAACCTCCATTTCGACGTGCAGGATCTCTACCTGGAGCGGTTCGACGCCGCCAGCGGCCGCTACGTCTTCCAGGACCGCATGGAGCAAGCGCGCCTGGAGAACGACATCATCCGGGTCAAGGGGGGTAAGAATGTCGATGTGCGGCTGTGGGTCACGCGCCACGGCCCGGTCTTTGTCGAAGCTCCGGGAGCGGCGTATACCCTGCGTTGGACCGGTGCGGAACCTGGCTTCTCGTTCCCCTTTCTTTCGGTAAACCAGGCCGGCAACTGGGAGCAGTTCACGCAGGCGCTCTCGCGCCTGCCGGGTCCGGGGTCGAACCTCGTGTATGCCGATGTGGACGGCAACATCGGCTACCATGCCGTGGGCCGCTTTCCGGTGCGCAAGGGCTATACGGGCGATCTTCCCTCCGATGGCGCGGCGGGCACCCAGGAATGGTCGGAGATGATTCCTTTCGGGCAGTTGCCGGCCACGTTCAATCCCGCTTCGGGCCGCATCGTTACGGCGAACCAGAACCCGTTCTCCGAGAACTACCCGTTTCCGATCCATGGCAACTTCGCTTCGCCTTATCGCTCGCGGCAGATCGAGACGCGGCTGAGCGCGCGCGGTGGGTGGAAGCCGGAGGATATGCTGCGCGTGCAGACGGACGTGTATTCCGCATTCAGCCATTTTTTGGCCGGGGAGTTGGTGAAGGCCTGGAAAGCGCGCGGGCAGGGGAATCCGAACCTGGATGAACCCGCCCGGCTGCTGGCTGCTTGGAATGGACAGATGACCTCGGGTCCGGCGCCGTTGCTGGTGACGCTTGCGTATCAGGGCGTGCGCAAGGCCATCGGGGATAGCGCCGCGCCTGGCCTGGGGGCCAGCTATGAGTACCAGATGGCTCCGGCGGTGATCGAGAAGCTGCTGCGCGGGCGTCCGGCTTCCTGGTTTCCCGATTACGACCAAATGCTGCTGCGGGTCTTCGCCGATGCGGTTGAGGAGGGCAAGCGGCTGCAGGGCGGCAATGTGGGCAAGTGGGACTACGGGCGGTATACGATGTTCAGTCTGCCGCATCCGGTGCTTGGCCGGGTGCCGTACTTCGCTCGATGGTTTACGATTGGTCCGGTGCCGATGATGGGGTCGGCTACGACCGTTAAGCAGACTTCGCGGCGATTAGGGCCGTCGATGCGCTTCGTGGCCGATTTGTCGGACTGGGACAAGTCGCTGCATAGCCTGACGATCGGGCAATCCGGGCAGCCGCTATCGAAGCACTTCCGGGATCAGTGGGATGCTTACTATGCCGGGCGCGCGTTTCCGATGCCATTTGGGAAGGTGGAGGCGGTGGATGTGCTGATGGTGGCGCCGTAGGGGTGGAGTAGAGACACTTCGGGCTTGGGTCTGGCGGCGGATTAATCGGCGACGGGGTAAGGGTTGCGTTTTTGGCGTCGTCAGGCGGCCCGGCTGGGCTGCTGGCGGGCCTTGGGGGCGATGCCGGGGGGCTCCGGCTGGCTTCGATCGGTCAGGCGCACGATCTTGGCTACGTCGATAAGGGCCGAGATGGAATTGAGCGACGTTTCACCGGGGGTTCCGGTGTAGTCGGCGGCGACTCGATTGGTCTGGAGCGAGGCCAGCAGGCGCATGTTGGCCTGGAAGGCTCGCTCATTGCGGTTCTGGTAGCGGAGGAGCCGGTTGTAGCGGCGCTCGGCGTCTTCCGGAAGGTCGGGGAGGTTTAGCAGCTCCGGGACTTCTTCGCAGTTGAACTCGGCGGCGAGTTTGTCGAGTTGGACGGCGATCATTCTTAGGTTCCAGGCGGCGTGGATGATCTGGTCGAAGACGGTGGCTTCGACGGGGCCGTCTGGTTTTAGGCGGCTGTAGAAGTCGCGGAAGAACTGGATTTGGTCTTCGGTGAAGTGAGCGGGGGACCAGGCGCTGCGGGCGGTGAAGCCGTGCTTCCGGGCGTTCTGGGAGGAGGTGGCTTTGCCTTCCGGGGTTTTGGGACCGGTGGAGTGTTGAGAATTCTCGCGATTACGTTCTGTTTGGTCGGTCATACGGGACGACCATAGCATGGGGGTTTTGGGTTAGGTCTTGTAAGTTGTTGATTCTGCTGGAAACGAGGCTTGTGACTCGGGTTTGCGGGTGGTTATGTTTCGCGCAGAGGCGCTGAGACGCAGAGAAGTGCGACTGGAAGCGGGACCAGAGGCCGGCGGGTAGCCCTCGGGGGGAACGGCGGGCTTCTATTTTGGGGGTGACGTAGAAGAGGCGCGACGTGGACGTCGCGCGCAGGCGGGGACGCCTGGCGTGGACGCCTGCCCTACTCGAAGAGGTCAGGTCCTCATTGGGTTCCTCGCGCGCAAAGGCGCCGAGTACGCCAAGTCGGAAATGGCACTGCCTATATTTTGCCGGTGATTAGATGGATGATGTGGTGACTGATGAAGCCTACGGCGGCTGAGGCGGGGATGGTTAGGAGCCAGGCCCAGAGGATACTGCCGGCGATGCGCCAGCGTACGGCCTTCAGGCGCTGGATGGAGCCGACGCCGGCGATGGCTCCGGAGATGACGTGGGTTGTCGAGACCGGCATGTGGAGGTAGGTGGAGAAGAGAATCGAGGAGGCCGCGGCGGTCTCGGCGCAGAAGCCGCCCCTAGGCTTGAGGCGCGTTAGCCTGGTTCCCATGGTTTTGACGATGCGCCAGCCGCCGCACATGGTGCCGGCCGCAATAGCCGCGTGTGCCGCGAGGATTACCCAGACCGGGACCCGGAACTCGGGGAGGTAGTTGGCGGTGACGAGCACTCCGGTGATGATGCCCATGGTCTTCTGGGCGTCGTTGGTGCCGTGCGAATAGCTGAAGATGGCCGCGCTCACCAATTGGAGCCGCCGGAAATAGACGTCCATCTTGCGTGGGGTGGATCCCTGGAACATCCAGTTGACGCCTAGCATCAGCCCGTATCCCAGCAAAACGCCCAAAACCGGGGCTACTACAAGGAACGTTAATGTGCGGATCCAGCCCGAGGCGATGAGGGAATCAAAGCCCGCGGCGGCCACCGCCGCTCCCGCGTATCCGCCCACCAAGGCGTGCGAGGAACTGGTGGGGAGTCCCCAGTACCAGGTGGCTAAATCCCAGACGATGGCGCCCAGGAGTCCGGCCAGGATGACGTAGGGGGTGACCTGGTCCAGGTCCACCATGCCCTTACCGACCGTGCTGGCCACGCCGGTGCCGAAACTGAAGGCCGAAACGAAATTCCAGAAGGCCGCCCAGAGCACCGCCTGGAAGGGGGTTAAGACGCGGGTGGCGACGATGGTGGCAACGGAATTAGCGGCATCGTGGAAGCCATTGATGAAATCGAAGACCAGCGCGATCGCGACAATCGTAACCACCAGCAGCATCGTCTCGCTCATGCCGCTTAGCTGTTCTTGACTACCACGTTCTCTAGTTCGTCGGCGACGTCCTCGCAGCGATCCGTCGTCATCTCGAGCAGTTCGTAGATCTCCTTGATCTTGATCACCTGGATGGGGTTGGTCTCGGTGTCGAGCAGTTCGGCGATAGCTTTGCGGGTAATCTGGTCGGCCTCTTCTTCGAGGCGGTTGATCTCGATGCAGTGCTCGAGCAGCGGCTTGTCGGCGCTCAGCGCGGCGAACGCCAGGTCAATGGACTTGGCGCAGACCACGATAATCTCGGCCAGCCGGACCAACTCAGGCGTTGGGGTGATGCGATACGCCTTTACCTTATGCGCCACCTCCTCAATGCCGTCGAGAACATTGTCCAGGTTGGCGGCCAGGCGGTGGATGTCCTCGGGATCGAGCGGGGTAATGAAGGTCACGTTCAAGCGGTGGAAGACCTCGTGAATGATCGTGTCGCCCTTCTTTTCGATTTCGGCGATCTGCCCGGCGGCCTCGGCACACATGCCCTTGCGGCAGCCGTCCAGCAGCAGGGTGGCCGCTTCGGCGATGAGCTTGGATTGCGAAAGGAAGTAATGGAAGAACTTCTCCTCGCGTGGCAGGAACCTCATAAGACCTCGAGTCCGACGTTCATAGGGTAATCCACGATTAGGAAGCTATAGTGTCGCACTGGCTCGGAAAGGGGGTCAATGCTTGTCTCGTTACGGTCCGGTGACGATGGGAAAGAGGGTGGCGGCGGGCGCCTCCTCCGCTTCGAGATCGATGAATCGGGGGTCCAAGAGTCGCTGCGGATCGAGGTTTCCCATGGCGGAAAGCATGGTTTCTTTCAGGTGCGGGTAGTCCTGCTCGAGTTCGGCGAAGAAGTCGCGGAGGCTGCGCCGCACGGTGCCGGTTTTCTGCGAGCAGCCGCAGGGGATCACGGGCGCGCCGAGGGCTTCCGCATACTTGCGGGTGATTTCCTCCGCCACGAAGACCAGGGGCCGGATCAGCCGGAACTCTTTCTTGCGGGAGTAGGTGACGGCGGGTAGCGCGCTGAGGCGCCCGGTGAAGAGCGAATTGCGCAGGAAGGCTTCGCAGAAGTCGTCGGCGGTGTGTCCGAAGGCCACAACGTTGGCTCCGAGTCCGCGGCAGATTTCGTAGACGGCCCGCCGGCGGAACCGGCTGCAAAGGTCGCAGCCATGGTCCGGTTGTTCGTCGAGCAATCGCAGCGACGGATCGTCCTTTACGTATCGCCAGTCGACGCCGCGATCGAGCAGCCATCGTCCGAGCGGCTCAATGGGACGTAGGAACTTGCCCTGCTCCACGGTGAAGGCGATTACGGTGAACTTCACCGGCGACCGCTTCTGCAGGAGGAGTAACGCATCGAGCAGCGTTAGCGAATCCTTGCCGCCCGAAAGGGCCACGGCCACGCGGTCGCCTTCCCGAATCATCTGGAAGCGCCCGATGGCCTCGCCCACTTTGCGTAATAATGTTTTCTCCAGCTCCAATCTTCTATTATGCAACTCGGATTCGTCAGTGCGATACTTCCCGACCTCTCGCTCGAAGAGGTAGTACAGTTTGCCGCGGAGAACGGCTTTACCGCGGTTGAGCTTATGTGCTGGCCGAAAGGCAAGGCGGAGCGCCGCTATGCGGGAGTAACGCACGTGGATGTCGCGAACCTGACGGCGGAGGAAGCCGCGCGCATACAGGGGCTTTGCCGCAAGGCCGGTGTCGCGATCAGCGGGCTGGGTTACTACCCTAATCCGCTTGCTCCCGACCCCGCCGAAGCTGGGTTATACGTCGACCATATCCGGAAAGTGATTACCGCTGCCCGGACTTTAGGCGTGGGTGTGGTTAATACCTTTGTTGGCCGCGACTGGACCAAATCGGTGGACGATAACTGGCCGCGGTTTTTGGAGACATGGAAGCCTCTCATTGCCTTCGCCGACGATAACGGCGTCAAAGTGGGGATCGAAAATTGCCCGATGCTGTTTACGAAAGACGAGTGGCCGGGGGGCAAGAACCTCGCCACGACGCCGAAGATCTGGACGCGCATGTTCAGCGATATCCCGAGTGCGAATTTTGGCCTTAACTTCGATCCTTCGCACTTCATCTGGCAGCGGATGGACTATTTGAAAGCGATGCGCGATTTTGCGCCGCGGCTGCACCACATGCATGCCAAGGATGCGCGGATTGATGTGCATAAGCTGGACCAGGTGGGGATCCTGGCGCACCCGAACGAGTATCACACGCCGAAACTGCCTGGCATGGGCGATGTCGATTGGGGCAAGTTTTTCTCGGTTCTGACGGAAACGAGCTATAGCGGCCCGGTTTGCATTGAAGTGGAGGATCGCGCGTACGAGGGCTCGCTGGATTTGCGGAAGGCGTCGCTGCGCCAGAGCGGCCGCTATCTGAGCCAGTGGTTCGGATGAGTTGGAGCGATTTGCGCCATCTGGTGCTGGTGGCTGGGCATGCGATTCCTTATCGGTATGACCGGCTGGATTCCGATGATGGCTGGTTTCTGAAGCCGTTCCAGAGTGGGGAAGGGCCGTTCTATTTGGAACATGTGCGGGCGGGGGTGGCGGAGGCGGCGGCGGATCCGCTTGCGCTACTGGTGTTTGCCGGGGGGCAGTCCGATGCGGTGGCGGGTCCGCGTTCGGAAGCCCAGGGGTATTGGCAGATTGCCGATGCTTCTGGCTGGTACGGGCATACTGAAGTGGCGGCGCGGGCAACCACCGAGGAGTTTTCCCTCGATTCCTTTCTTAATCTGCTGTATGGGCTCTGCCGGTTTTATGAAGCCACGGGGCGCTATGCTGAGCGGGTGGTGGTAGTGGGGTGGGCCTTCAAGGAGGCGCGCTTCGATTTTCATCGGGCGACTCTGGCTTATCCCGTGGCGCGTTATCGCTATTGGGGCGTGAATGACCCGTTGCGGCTGGAGGAGGCGCGCCGCTTTGAAGCGTTGCGGCTGGAAGATTATCGCGGGGACCCTTATGGCTCTTCGGGGGAGCTGCGTGCCAAGCGCGATGCCCGCAATCCGTTTCGAAGGCAGCATGGGTATGGCAGTAGCTGTCTGGAGGTTGCGGGGCTGCTGGCGCATCGGGGACCGGAGCCTTACGCGGGGCCGCTGCCGTGGCTATATGATGGAAAGCGCCGATGAGCCGCCGACTTCTGTTTCTTCTCACCCTACCTGGCGCCCTTTGGTGCCAGTCGAAAGACCCTGCCTTCGCTCCTGTGACGGATACGCCGGGGTTGCCGCGCGTGCTGTTGATTGGGGACTCGATCTCGATCGGCTATACGCTGCCGGTGCGGGAGTTGCTACGCGGGGTGGCCAATGTGCACCGGATTCCGGAGAATGCCGCGCATACTCGCGTGGGGTTGGCGAAGCTGGATGCCTGGCTGGGGACGGGCAAGTGGGATGTTATCCACGTCAACTTCGGTCTGCACGATTTGAAGATTATGGAGGGTGGGGCGCGGCAGGTGCCTGTGGAGGAGTACGAACGTAATCTGGACGCGATTTTTGCGCGTTTGAAGCAGACTGGGGCGAAGGTTGTTTTCGCGAACACGACGCCGGTGCCGGAAGGGAAGGTGAGTCCGGCGCGCGATCCGGCGGATGTGGGGAAGTACAATGCCGCGGCGGGGCGGGCTGCTTCGCGAGCTGGGATCGCGGTGACGGATTTGTTCGCGGCGGTGACGCCGCATTTGGGGGAGTATCAGCGGCCGGTGAACGTGCATTTTGTGGAGGCGGGGTCGCGGTTTTTGGCGGAGAGGGTGGTGGTTGGGCTGCGGGGGGCGCTGTCTTCGGTACGGTAGTGTGGCAAGGGCCTGCCATTGATGGGCGGGAAAGCGGCTGAGAGTGTATGATTTAGCCTGTGCAGCTTCAGCCTCCTCCGATCAGGATTCCAGCGCTCCCCCCGGTGACGGAGGCCGTCAACCACGTGGACCTGATCGTGATTCTCCTAACTGCGATCACGATAGCTCTTGCGCTGCTTGGGTTTTTCATTGCTGCGTTGTCGTTCGTAGGCTGGAAAGAGGCGAGAAACGCAATGATTGCAGCTTCCAAGTTGGAAGCTTCGCGGACGGCGGAAGCGGCGGTCAACCAGTACATGGCGAGCGATGAGTTTGCAGTATTGTTGAAGAAAACCGTCCAAGCTCAGGCCGAGTTGGCAGTCCGGAGCGCATTGATGGTTTCGGCATTCTCTAAAGAAGAAACGGCTAACATCCCCGAGGTGTCGGATAAAATGGAGTAGGCGTGTCTGAAACAATAACGGAGAGCAGAATACCAACACGGCTGATACGTACGTTCCAGCAGGACGCTCCCGTCGATTTGGACGGGTTGGCTTCCGCACTTGGCGTTAAAGTCCAAGGCACGCCGGACCTGCCGGAAGGCATCTCGGGCAAGATCTTTCCGGATCGCGAGAATGGTGGCACTGCCGGCTATAGCATCCAGATCAACATGGGTGACCCTTTTGCGCGCAGACGATTTACATTAGCCCATGAGTTGGCCCACTTCATTCTCCATCGTGATCTTATCGGAACGGGAATTACGGACAACGAACTTTATCGAAGCGGGCTTCCGGACCAACGCGAGTTTGAGGCGAACCGGCTGGCTGCCGATATTCTGATGCCGAGCCACCTAATATTCAGGTACCGGGATAACGGGGTGCGTTCGGTCGAGGCTCTGGCTGCGCGGTTCAAGGTTTCGGCAGCAGCGATGCGCATCAGGATGCAGGAACTTCTTCTGGGGTGAGCATAGCTACTTCAGGCGTTACAGACGTTATCGGCGGGTCCATCGGGAATGACTGGCCAGTCAGCCGTGATAAAATGAAAGCTGGTTCCAAAAGGGGAGCCGGACTTGCGGAAGCTGATTTTTTGGGAATTCAAGCGCGCATCCTGGCAGTACGACGTGGTCGTCGGGCTGATCCTGGCGTTCCTCTTTTTGACGCCGCGCGAGATCTTCCGCGACCAGCCGCGGCCGCGAAGCGTAGTTTTGCTTTCCGGACATAACGGATCGGCGCAGTTCTGGATTGAACCGGACTTGATGGTAGGGATTGACGAGAACGGCTGGACGGGCCGGGCCAATGCGTTGGTGAACGACCGGCCGGGCAAGCAGCACCGGGTGACACGCGTGGAACCGATATACGACGCCGAACGGGATGTGCGGGGCTACATGGCTTACGCAACCCAACCCTGATGGCGCACATCCCTTAGACAGAATGAGATACGCCCTTCTCGCCGTGAGCTTGTGTCTGCCTGTCCAACTGGCACTGGCCGACCCTCTGTCCGACGTGCTGGCCCGTGTGGACCAGTCGGCCGCGGCCTTTAAAGGCATGAAAGCAAAGCTCAAGCGAGTTTCGTACACGGCGGTCATCAAGGATACCTCCGAGGAATCGGGCGCCCTGGCGATCAAGGCCGGGAAGCCCGGCGAGATGCAGGTACGGGTCGACCTGACCAGTCCCGACGAGAAGACCTGGGTGTTCCGAGGCCGCAAGGCTGAGCTTTTCATCCCTAAAATCAACACCGTGCAGGAGTATGACCTGGGGAAGCAGGGCCGTCTGGTGGACCAGTTCCTGCTGCTGGGTTTTGGGTCGCGGAGCAAGGAACTGGGGAAGAATTACAGCCTCGCTTTGGGTGGCGATGAGACCGTCGGCGGACAAAAAACGACGCGGCTGGATCTGATTCCCAAATCCTCCGACGCGCGGGAGCATCTAACGAAGGTAGAGATCTGGTTTCCGCAAAACAGCGGCAATCCACTGCAGCAAAAGTTCTATCTCACTTCCGGCGATTATATGCTGGTGAGCTACCGGGATCTCCAATTGGAGCCGAACCTGCCGGATAGCGCGGTTCGCCTGAACCTCCCGAAGGGTGTGAAACGGGAGTATCCCCAAAAGTAAGTCTTTCTAAACAATGCACTTATCCTCTACATCGGAATCGGGCAGAGACACCAAAACCGGTTCTTCACGGCTTGCCTTTCTGGACTGGACCCGCGGCCTTGCCGCCGTGATAATGCTCCAGGGCCACGTTTTCCACTCGTTCACCCGCACGGACCTTCGCAACCAGGACGCGTTCATTCTTTCCCAGTTCGTTGGCGGCATTCCTCCGGCCATCTTTCTGTTTCTGACGGGCGTTACGCTGGCTTTTCTGATGGAAAGCCGGGAGCGGCAGAATGCGGCGGGAGGGGCGCGCATGTGGGCGAGCCTACGGCGCGCGGGATACCTGTTTGCGTTAGCGCTTGCGTTCCGCGTACAGTTGTGGATTTTCGGTTACCCGCAGACGGATTTCAGCGGCCTGTTCCGGGTGGACATTTTGAATTGCATGGGACTGGCGATTGTGGTGTTGTCGCCGATGGCGTTGTTTACGACGATGGAGCGAATCCGGCTTTGCGCGATTCTGGGGGTCGCGATCGCGGGCGCCTCGCCGCTGATTTCCGCGTTGGACCTCAACGCGGTCCATCCGTACGTGCGGGCGTATTTCGTCCCGAGTACGGAGTTTTTCAGTTTCTTTCCGTGGGCGGCGTTTCTGGCGTTTGGGGTCAGCGCGGGCAGCATCCTGCGCGCCATCCCCAAGCCGGATCTGGACAAGGCAGTGCAGTGGGCTGCGTGGATGGGTCTGGCACTGATCGTGGCCGGGCAGTATTTCGCCAATATTCCGTACTCGCTTTACAGCAAGTCCGATTTCTGGCTGAACAGTCCGGCGTTGGTTTTCATTAAGTTGGGCGTCATTCTGCTGCTGACGGGGTTTGCGTTTCTTTGGAACAAGTACCAGACGGGGTGGAGTTGGGTGCGGCAGCTTGGGACGACGTCGCTGCTGGTGTACTGGGTGCACACGGAGCTGGTTTACGGGCGGTGGCTGGGTTATTGGAAGGAATCGCTGAATACGGGGCAGACGGTAGGGTTGGCGGCGGTTGTGATTGGGCTGATGGTGGGGTTGTCGACGGCGCGCACGCGTTGGGCGGAGATTCGGGCGTGGCTGGAGCGTTGGCGTACGGAACCGTCACCTTTACCGGAAGCAGACTAAGACACCCCTAGTCCTCGCCGATGAGAGTTAGGTAGCGCCAGATCGCTACCGAGGGACTTTCATCTATGGTTGGCACGGAACAGGTGTTGCAAAAAGTGCTCGACAGGCATCGCTTTTGGTTGGAAAAGCGGGAAGGCGGTGAGCGCGCCGACTTGAGCGGGCTGACGCTCAATGAGCAGAAGCTGGAACGCGCCAATCTGAGCCGGGCTTCGCTGATCGGCACGTACCTGCTGGAGGCGGACCTTTCGGGCAGTGATCTTTCGGGAGCTTCGCTGGCGAATGGCGATTTGCGCAAAGCCCTGCTGGGCGGCGCGGATCTCACGGGCGCGGATCTCAGCGGCGCCAGCTTGGACCTGGCGTGGCTTGCGGAAGCCAATCTGTGCGAAGCGCGTCTGGCGAACACGATGCTCCGCAAATGCTTTTTGCGGGGGGCTCGCTTTCTCGACGCGCAGATCGATTCATCCGACCTCAGCATGTCCCAGGGCGATAAAGTCGCTTTCCACCAGGCCCGTATCACGGATACCCAGTTTCGCGAGTTTGAGTCGGCGGGCGCCCAGTTCCACCGGGCCCGTCTCCAGGCATGCCGCTTTCCGTCGGCGAAACTCGAAGAGGCGAACTTCGCGGGGGCGCGGATTCTGGACTGCGAATTCCGCCGCGCGGACCTGACGGACGCCCGTTTTGGGAAGGCGGATCTGTCGCGGTCGGACTTTGGGCGGGCCACGCTGCCAGGGTGTGACTTCCGGGAGGCGAATCTGAAGGGTGTAAACTTCTCCGAGGCGAACCTAGCGGGATGCCGTTTTGGAGGGGCGGTGGTGTTTACGACGGATCTGCGGGGCGCGAATCTGCGGGGAGCGCGCGAGTTGACGCAGGACCAACTGGGCAGAGCACTTACGGATGATACGACGACGTTGCCTAATGGCTCGCGTGGTCCATTTATGCGATTATCGGGGGCGGAACGTCCGCGCTGAGGGCGTTTGTCTTACTCGGGAACGATGGGTATCGGGATCATCAAAGCCATGTAGTGGCCTGAGCTTACCGCGGCCAGCGCCGAATCCGGTGGGGCCGAGAAGGCGATCATCTGCAGCGGGTTCAGGATGACGCCGGTGAAGAGGCGGCTGAAGAAGCCGCCGGGTTCGGAGAGGCTAACCCAGCGAACGCTGGCCTGCTCCCCTTTATCGGAGAAAAATCCTACGCCGCCATAGCGAAAGCGCCTATCCCGCCAGGAATCGATGACCTGGTTGTCGACCTGGGTGACGAAGTTGTCGCCTTTGATCCGCATTTTGATGCGGTAGAGCGTGTCGGGCCGGATGGAGATTGGGATTGGCAATCTGACCCGTTCCAACTCGTTACCGCGTTGGACGACAAAGCGTTCAATCTCGGAGCGGCCGCCGGCCTTGCCGACGAGGGCGAGTTTGGTCCCGTAGTAGTTGCTTTCGTCGCCGGCGCGGTAGGCCCAACCGACGGCTTTCTTCTGGATCGAAGTTTGGAAATCGAACTGGTAATCCGACAGTTGTAAGGTGGGCTTCCACAGACGCAGTCCTCCCGTCTGTAGGGCACCGCCGGCGGCCATGGCCTTTGTGCTGGCGTTGCCGACCCACTCGCTGGCCCCCATGCTGAAGTCGTGCTTGAGGTTGATGCGGGAGGTTTCGGTAAGGTAGGACCGCAGTTTCTGGCCGAGCGGATTGGTGGTCAACTCATAGCGCAGTTCCGAAGCCGGAGCGGGCGCCGGACCGGAGGGTACGATCCAGAAGCTCAACCCGATGATCATTCCGACGGAGGCCGCGGTGAAGATTCCGAACTTCGCTCCGGATTTCCCTTTTTTGGGCTGTTGCAGGACTGCGAGGTAGTCGTCGTACTCAACACCGATGAGTTCGCCGGCATCACGCAAAGCCCTCGCGCTCGACGTGTGGAACCGTTTGCGGTGCTCCGTAGAGCAAAACTCACGGTCGAACAGCGCCCGAACGTTTCCGATCTGCTTGCGACAATACAGGCATCGCATATTAGTCTCGTGGCTCTTAACCGTTTCCATAGTAGCAGCGAACCCTCAATTTTGGACCCTTCCTAGGGGAAGATGAAGCCGGAATTGAGCATTACACTTAGGGAAGAGACCCGTTGCGTCTCCGGAGACATATAAAGCGTACCGGAAATTGGCTGGTGTTGGAATAGAATGAATCCCTTAACTCCCCCTTCGGACCCCTCGCCGGATGCCACCTGGGAACTCCCTATCGGGGATATCCTTGATCTCCATTCCATCCCGCCGCGGGACGCAAAGCCGGTGTTGGAGGCTTGGCTGGAGGAGATCCACCAGCGGCGGTTCCCGGCCGTTCGCATCATTCACGGGCGGGGGATTGGGGTGCAGCGCGAGATGGTGCGTACGGTTCTCTCCCGTACGCCGTTTGTTATCTCATTCGCGGACGCACCGGTCGAAGCGGGTGGCTGGGGGGCCACCGTGGCGACCCTGGCCGCGTCTATCGACTTGCCCCAACCGACTATGCCCACAACCGAATGCGACCGATTGCGTGCCGAGCTTGAAGCCGTAAGCCGCGACGCCGAAGAACTGGCTGTCACGCTGTGTGGCGCGCAATGGAACTGGCGGTCATCGCCGGCGAAGTGGTCGATCGGCCAGTGCTTCGAGCACCTTGCGATTACGGATCGTCTTTATGCGGGTAAGATCCGGGAGGCCATCCGCGGCGGCCGGGCTGGGAATCGCACCTCCGGCGGCCCTTTTCACTACAACTGGTTCGACCGGCTGTTCGTGTGGGCGGTGGCTCCCCCGGTGTATGTCCGGTTTCCGGCGCCGCCGATGTTCCGCCCGGCGCCGGAGCCGCGCGATGTGCCGCGGCAGGCCACCTTGGCCGCCTACCTGGAGGGGAACCTCGCGCTGCGGCGGCTCGCCGGCGAGGCCGAGGGGCTGGATCTGGCTGGGATCCGGATTGTCTCGCCGGCGTCCACGACCGTGAAGCTGTCGCTGGGCGCGGCGTTCCGGACGATGGCCGCGCACAGCCGGCGGCATTTGGCGCAAGCGCGGAAGATCACTACTCTCGAGGGCTTCCCTAAAGCATGACCCGCATTGAGGCTGTTGACTCGCATACCGCCGGGGAACCGACCCGCGTGGTGATTAGCGGCGCCCCTGTGGTTGGCGCCGCCAGCATGGCGGAACTGCGCGACAGGCTGCAGCGGGATCACGACTGGTTTCGCTCCGCCGTAGTCAATGAGCCGCGCGGTTCCGATGTCCTGGTGGGCGCGGTGCTTGCCCCTCCCGCGGATCCGGGCGCAGCCGCCGGTGTGGTGTTCTTCAACAATGCCGGCTACCTGGGCATGTGCGGGCATGGAATGATTGGGGTAGTGGCCACGCTGGCGCACCTCGGGCGGATCGCTCCTGGTGAACACAGATTGGAGACACCTGTCGGACCGATCACGGCCACCCTCCATGCGGACGGTGAGGTCAGTATTGGTAATGTTCCCAGTTATCGATACCGCGCGGGCGTGGCGGTCGAGGTGCCTGGCTTCGGCATCCTGCATGGCGATGTTGCCTGGGGCGGCAACTGGTTCTTCCTGTGTTCCGATCATGGGCTGCGGCTCGAACTGGCCAGCCTTGTCCAACTGATGGACCTTACCAGGGGTATCCGCCAGTGCCTGCCGCGACAGGGCATTCGCGGCGCGGATGGCGCCGAAATCGACCATATTGAACTGACCGGCCCGGCGCTGGCCGGGGGCGACGGCCGCAACTTCGTTCTCTGTCCCGGTCTGGCGTACGACCGTTCTCCGTGCGGCACGGGCACCAGCGCTAAGCTGGCGTGCCTTGCCGCGGACGCCAAACTGGCTCCGGGTGACGTGTGGATACAGGAGGGGATTCTTGGCACGGCGTTCCTAGGCAGCTACCAAGCGTTGGGCGATGGACGGATCGCTCCGGTCATTCGGGGCCGTGCCTACCTCTGTGGAGAAACCACGCTCCTGCTCGACCCGTCCGATCCTTTTCGCTATGGGATCCGCCCTCCCCATTAAGCGGCCCGGAGTAGTAGAGTAGGTAGTTCCTATGAACCGCCGAAACCTGCTCAAAATGGCCACCGCAGCCAGTGGCGCGACCCTGTTGTCGAAGCGCGAAGCCGCTGCCCAGGAGGCCGTGGCCCGCGCCAACCGCGGCGTTCCGTCGCCGAAGATCAAAGACGTTGTGGTGATCCAATCCGCACCGGCGGGCCTCCGCCTGCCGGTGGTGAAGGTGGTCACCGACCAGGCAGGCCTGTACGGCTATGGCTGTGCGACGTTCACGCAGCGCGCCGATCTGGTCGTGATGGCCGTGGAACGGTATTTGAAGCCGTTTCTGATTGGCAAGCAGGCCGACCGCATCGACGACCTGTGGCAGGCGATGTACAACTCTTCTTATTGGCGCAATGGCCCCGTTCTCAACAATGCCATTTCGGGCGTGGATCAGGCGCTGTGGGATATTAAGGGCCGCCAAGCCAATATGCCGGTCTACCAATTGGTGGGCGGCAAGGTGCGCGAGGCCGCCGATACGTATGGCCACGCCAGTGGCGGCGAGATCCAGGAAGTGATCGATAGCGCCAAGCAGTATATGGCGCGCGGCTTCCGGCACGTGCGCGTGCAGGTAGGGGTACCGGGTATGGCTGGCTACGGGGCGCGCGGGGCGGGTACGGGCGCCCAGGCGCTGCACAAGGGTCCGGTGTTTGAGCCCGCCGCCTACATTCGCCGGGCGATGAAGCTGTTCGAGGAATGCCGCAAGCAGTTGGGCGAGGAAGTGGAACTCTGCCACGATACCCACGAGCGGATCCATCCTACCCAGGCCCTGCAGTTCTGCAAGGACGTGGAGAAGTTTAAGCTCTACTTCCTGGAGGACCCGGTTTCGCCGGAGGACATTGCCTGGTTCCGGCTGTATCGCAACCAATGCTCGACGCCGCTGGCTATGGGGGAACTCTTTAATAGCCCGCACGAATGGTCGCCGCTGATTGCCGAGCGGCTGATCGACTATATCCGCGTGCATGTCTCGCAGGCGGGCGGGTTTACTCCGTGCCGCAAGATGGCGATCATGGCCGAGCCTTTCGGCGTTCGCACGGCCTGGCATGGACCGGGCGATGTTTCGCCGATCGGCCACGCCGCCAATATCACGCTTGACGTGGTCAGCTACAACTTTGGCGTCCAGGAGTATTCCCCGTTCAACGAGCAGTTGCAGGAGGTCTTCAAGGGCTGCCCGGTGATGAAGGACGGCTATCTCTATCCGAACGAAGCGCCGGGCTGGGGAATCGAAGTCGATGAGAAGGCCGCGGCGAAGTATCCCTTTGGCTACGGCGAACGCGGCGAGCGGAAGGACCTGAACGGCGGCTGGGGCGAAGTGAGAAAACGCGACGGGCAGATCATCAAACAGTAAGCCCGTGGCAAAACCCGCTCCCTTGCGGTCGCGGCTCCGTAAAGCCGGCTACGCATGACGGTTTTTGGCGCTCATTTGCACCTGTATAGTTGTGGATAGAGCTATGCACCAAATCTGGGGAGCCGTTTTCGCGGTAGCCGCCGTTGCTACCTGTTCCGCGCAGTCCGGGAAACAGATGACCGCGCGCGAACTTTTCTTCGTCCCGACCGGGGCCACGATCACTCGCAACGAGGCTCCGCAGGCCAAGCCGAAAGCGCCTACGGGCAATAAGACTGCCTCGCCTCCCGTTACGGTTGCGAAGTCTCAACCCAAGGCAAAAGCCCCAGCCAGCGGCGGCGCGCCGCCGGTGGTCACGCCCCCGCAATACTCCGCGCCCTCCGGCGACGCCACCATTCAATTGGTGTCGGCCAGCTATTCCGGGCCGCGTCCGCTGGGCCTGCGGTACTCGATTTTGAAGCGCGAGTCCTCCGGCGATTGGGGGGAAGTGAATCCCGACGGCACGTTCCGCTCCGGGGACAAACTGCGGGTGCGGGTGGAGAGCAACGAAGCCGCGTACCTTTATATTGTCGCGAAGGGGTCGAGCGGCAATTGGGACGTTTTGTTCCCTTCGAAAGACATCAATGGCGGCGATAACCGTATCGAAGCCAATGCCGAGGAGATCCTGCCGAACCGCCGCGGCCAGTGGACTCTGGACGACCGTAAGGGCGAAGAGCGCCTCTTCCTGGTCTTGTCGCGCAAGCCGGTGGCCGATCTGGACAGCCTGATCTACGACCTGAATAAGCCCGGCGGCGCCACCACGCCGGTGAAGAGTCCCGAAAACAAGAAAGCCGAGCCGCCGCGTTTAATCTACGCCGCACGGACGGAAGTGGACGACCGGCTGGTGGGCCGGCTGCGCAACCAGATGATGGCCCGCGACCTTGTTTTCGAGAAGGTGGACGATAAGGTGGAAGACCGCACCACGCATCGCAAGGAAACCGCTGCCTATGTTGTCGAGAAGAGCGGCGCCCCGGACGCGCGCCTTGTCGCCGATATTCGGATCAACCACGACTAATCGAAAAGGAGCCGCGCCGTGAAACGTTTGCCGGTGCTTGTGCTGCTGGCTGCCGGATGCCTGTCCGCGCAGTCGAAGACGCTCAGCCAAGGAGCGCAGCGGATCGAATTGACGATTGAACGCCGCGTGAACAACGCGTGGCGCGCGGTCGATCCCGGGCTGATTTTTGAGAGCGGGGATCGCGTCCGCTTTCGTTATAAGACCAATTTTGGCGGGTTCCTCTACGTGATGAATCACGGGACCGCCGGTACGTACATGCAATTGTTCCCGTCGGCCGAGACTGGCACGGCGAATCGCGTGGATCCGGACAAGGAGTACATTGTGCCCACGACGGACGGCGCTTTCCGCGTGGCGGGTCCGGCCGGGCATGACGTGATTTACTTTACGGTGATGCCGGTGGAAGTGACTTCGGGCTCCGGCTATAAGCCGTTACCGCCGCCACCGCCGACGCCGGCCCGGCAGTCGCTTACGCCGCGCTGCGATGACGCGATTATGCGCGCCCGCGGCGAATGCGTGGACAGTTCGGCGGGGGCGGTCAATGCCGATCCCGCGAAGTTGCCGGCGAATCTCAAGCCGCGCGGGGGCCAGGCGCAGGGTCCGGAACTGATCATCCGCAAACAGCGCAACGCCGCCCTGCTGTCGTCGCCCGCGCCGCTGGGCGGACCTGTCACGTTCGAATTCCGGTTGGCCCATAAGTGAGACCCACTATGATGCTTCGTTCCCTGCTGTTGCCGCTGCTTGCGCTGAGTGTCGCTTCCGGCCAGACCCCGCCGCCGCAAAAGAAGACCGCCCGTGATTTGAAGTATGAGGTGGATGAGACGATTGATAAACCAGCGTCGGGCGCTGTCACCGTGCCGCGCAGCTACGCGTTGGTGATCGGTGTTTCGCAATATCCCAAGCTCGATTCTAAGCTGCAACTGCAGTTCACCGAGCGCGATGCGGATTCGGTTTACTCGATCCTGATTAGCCGCGAGGGTGGCAACTTCCGAGCGGAGAACGTCCGCAAGCTCACCGGTGCTAAAGCCACGTTGGCAAATATCAAGAATGAATTGGAGAACTGGCTGCCCGCGGTTACCAACGAGAATGACCGCGTGCTGATCTATTTTGCCGGCCATGGCTTTGTGTATAACGGCAAGGTTTATCTAGCTCCTACCGACTTCGATCCGAAGAACCCCGCTGGCACCGGCTATTCCACTGAACAGTTGGGCGCAGCCTTCGGCAGCAAGATCAAGGGCAAGTGGAAGGTGCTGCTGACGGATGCCTGCCACTCCGGCGCCGTGACGTCCGATACCGATTCGCGCACGTTGAACAGCCGCCTGCTGGACATGAACCGCTCGCTGTTCTCGCTGACGGCCAGCCGGGATCGCGAGCAGTCCTTTGAAAGCCCGGAATGGGGAGGCGGGCATGGCATCTTCACGTATTACGTAGTGAAGGGAATGGAAGGGGAGGCGGATGAATCGAAGGACGGCCTGATCACGGCCGATGAACTGACGGCCTATGTGCAGCGGAACGTGCGCGAGGCTTCGGGCGGCCGCCAGAACCCCACCGTTGGCGGTAGTTTCGACAATGGGATGCTGCTGGCCTATATCCCCGCGGGGGCGCGAACCGGCACGCCGCCACCGGCCAAGTTCGGCACACTGCTGTTTGAAACGAACATGGATAACGTGGAGGTGTTTGTCGACGGGAAGAGCGTGGGTGTGGTGAACAAAGGCACGCCGCTGCGGCTGCCCGGCATCCAGCCTGGCGTTCACCAGGTGAAGGGCGTCCACATGGGGTATGAGCCCGACGGGCCGCGCGAGGAGATTGTTTATCCCGGCCAGGACACGACGATCAGCCTCAAGATGCGGGTGCCGCGGCGGCGCCCGAAAGCGGCGCTCGACAAGTTCGACGATGCGGTTGACAGATATCAGAAAGCGCGCGGCCCGGAGCAGTATCGCCGGGCCGTTTCCGATTTTCAGGAGATCCTTCGCCTGGATGGGACGTACAGCCAGGCGGCGCTTTATCTTGCCCGCGCGTATCGCGATCTGAAGGATTTCGACAACGCGACGAAGGCGTTTCAACAGGCGCTGGCGATTGATCCGGATTACATCGAGGCGCGGGCTACGTATGGGGCGATGCTGTTCGATACAGGCAATGAAGATGAGTCGATCCGGCAGTTGAACCAGGTGATCCAGCGCGATAAGAGCCATGCGATGTCGTGGTATGTGCTGGCGCAGGCTTATCGTTTGAAGGAGCTCTTTGACGATAGCATTGAAGCCGCGCGGAATGCGATTCGTCTGACGCCGAATAATGCGGAAGCGCATTTCTACGTGGCCGAGGGGATGCGGATGAAGAAGCAGTTCGCGCAGGCGATTCCGGAATACCAGACTTATCTGCGGCTGAGCTACTTCGATAGTTCGAGCATGCAGAAGTTTCTCGGCTATCACGTGCTTGGCTATACGCTAGGGATCGGGAAGAAGAAGCGAGCCGCCAATACGGATGTGTGGCGGGAGCTGCGCAGCCTGGCCTATTTCGCGCTCTGCAATTGTGAACTGGAATTGAACCACTTCGATAACGCGATCGCGTATTGCCAGAAGTCGCTGGCGTTCGATAAAGAGGATCCGTTTACGCACTATGCTCTTGGTTGGAGCTATTTGCGGCAAGCCGATACGTCTGGGGATGTTAGTCTGCTGCCTGCCGCACGGAAGCACTTTAATACGATGTTGGATATTAACCCTGGGATTGAGTATGCGGATAAGGTGAAGAAGCAGGTGGCGGTGATTGATAAGTTTTTGCAGGCGCGGTGAGGGGACAATCTGGGATGCGCCGCTCGTGCGCGCTCACATCGCAGGATCCTCTACATGAAGTTGCGGGTGTGCAAGGCCGACATCGCCTCGGCATCCTCCTCATCGAATCCTAACTTCACCAGCCGTTTCTTGCGGCCGCTATGCATCTGCTGGACGAGCCCCGAAACGGCCTCGTATCCCTTCGCGATGTCAGCCGCCTCCCAGGATCCGGCCCCCAGCAACACCAGGGCTTCGAATACTTCCGCATTCAGGCCCGCCGTGTGGCGCAGGGTATCGTGGCGGCGTTGGACGGCATTTCGCAGTGTCGCTGCCAGGGCAGGCTCCGCGGATAGATGCTCGCGGAGGTGCGACATCCCAAATGCCACGTGGCGGGCTTCGTCCTGTGCCGCCAAGCGGCACACGGCTGCGGTCACCGGGTCGGGCGCCACGCGCTCCAGAAACCACAGCAGGTTGAGGAAGGTTCCCTCTCCCAAGACCGACAGCAGAAACGATGCCACGGCAAAGTCAGGCTCTTCCACCAGGGTCCGCAGCGAAGCCTGCCCGCCGGCGGTCGAGTGTCCCAGTTCCCGCCTCTTCAACAAAGCACGCCGCGTGAAGACCTCGATGTGGCGCGCTTCGTCCGCGGCCTGGATTGCCAGCACCTGCATGACCTCGCGGAAATGGGGATGCATCCGCGCTACGAAGCGGCTCGGAATCACGAGCGCGGCAGTTTCGTTCTCGATCAGGTAGGTCATCACCTGAACCACGGCGTCTTCCACCTCGTCCGGGAGTTCGAAGTCGGTCTGCCATGGTATCGCCGTAGCGGGGTCCCACTGGGCGGCTGCCGCCTGGGCGTACATCCGCGCGGCATCGGCGGTCCACAGTTCCTGCTTGCGGTCGAGGGAGAAATGGAACTCGGGCGAGCCTGCTTCCACCATCGCGCCTCGCCCTGCTAAACCCCATCGACGCGGCGGCCGATCCGCCACGGCTCCCGGGGCCTGTGCATCCGCCTGCCCCGCCCGCTCCGCCGCGTGCCAGCGCTGCTCCGCCGCAGGGCCTCGGACTACCCGTGCCTGGTATGCCTCCCCCTCGACTGGATGGAACTGATGGCCCTCGGCGCGGCACCAAGCCCGCAGATGCACGGTTAAGCCGGGCTGCTTCCCGGCTACCGTTATAGCCTGGCCCACGGCCGCCTGCCGCAGCGCCCGTTTCACCAGCAATGCCCCGCCGTGTTCGAACAGCAGATCTCCGAGATCTACCTGCATCGTGCCACTACTGCCGCGGTGAAGTAGTCCAGGTACCCGAAATAATCCACCGCTTGGGAAAGCGCGGCGTATCCTTCGGTGCGGCCGGGAAGCCATCGCTTCAGCCCTTCCAGATCAAGCAGGCCGCGTACCTCCGGATCCTCATATGACATGGCCAGCAGGGTTTCGCGGAAAGAAGCCACCGCGGCGGTCATTCGCCCTTCCAGTATCGTGAAGTTGCAGTGGTCGCAGGCCGGCGTCGTGGCCAGCACGCGGACGGAGCCCGGCGGGAGCGTGCCTTCCTGCGCGAACAGCAGCAGATTGCTGTCAAGCAGACACGCCGCCTCGCATTCCCCGCGAAGCAGCGCGCGCGCCGCATCCCGCTCGCCGCCGATGTGGTCTCCGTGTTTGCCCACCAGGCGGTCGAACGGCAGCACCTCGAAATCGGCGTTCGGCGTCAGCCCCTGCTGTGTGAGATGGTGCAGGGGAAGCAAGGTAGCCTGCGGGGAGTCCCTTGCGCCCACCGCCACGCGCCGGCCTTTCAGATCGCCGATGCTGAGAACCGGACCTCCTTCCTTGGTCACGATCACGGAGATCAGGTCGCGGTCCGTATCGCGCATGCAGATCGCCTTGGCGCGTTGTCCAAGATTCGCCGCGATCCGCTCCGATTGCAGCCACGCGAGTGGAGAATTCCAGGCCACATGGATGTGCCCGGCGATCAGGGCTTCCACCTGCCGCTCGTAGTTCCTGTAGAGCACGTAGTCGAACTCCAGGCCGCGTTTTTCGAAGTATGCCTGGAAGCCGTCCCAGATTGTGACCACCTTCGGGTCATAGGCTACCGCGCCCAGCAGCAGTGCGTTATCCAGCCTCATCACAGACTCCTTAAAACAACGGCATCCCACACACGGCTTTGCCCAGGAAGTCGTAGAGCATGTCTGTCGTCGGTGACATCACGCCCGCGGCGCGGGCATCGCGGAACAGGCGCTCCACGCCCACTTCCTTGCGGAAAGCGGCGCCGCCGCAAACGCGCATGGCCAAGTCAAGGACCTCATTGGCGGACTCGCCCGCCGCCGCTTTGCATTCGAGCACCCGCAGCATGGCGTCGGCCCGGTTTCCGCTGATCGCCGTTATGGTGTCGCCGAGCAGAGCATCCGATAGGTCCGCCTTGAGACGCATTCGCGCGATGTAACTTCGTATCGTAGGTAGTTCGGCCAGTGTGGACCCTGTATCGCTGTGCCGCGTGTGCGTGACGTGTTCCACGGTGCGGCGGATGGCGCCCTCCATCAGACCATTCGAGCAGGCTGCGTTGAGCACGGAGAACAGCGGCAGTACGACGTTCATCATGATGGCGAAGCCTTCGCCATCACCGCCCAGCATCGCGGAGGACGGCACCTCGACATTGGTGGCTGCAACGGCCGATGAGTCATTGCCTCTAAGCCCGAGTCCGTCGAAAGCGCCGGCAATAGCCAGGCCCGCCGCAGGTGACGGCACCAGCCAGATCGTGCTGGCTCCGTCCGCACGTAACGGCTGCGATGACCACACATAGGCCGTGGCATGCGCAGCCGCCGTCACCCAACTCTTGTTGGCATTCAGCAACACCTTGCCATTGGACGCCGCCGCTGTGTCCAGAGGAGCCCAGAAATGGCTGCGCGATCCCGCCTCACTGAACGCCAGCGTGCTCAGGTGCATGCCTGACGCGGCTGCCGCCCGTACCTCCTTCGGCCCGTAAGCCTTCAGCACGGCGGCCCCGCAATAGTGCATGGTCAGCACCATGGCGGTGGATCCGCAGTCCTCGGCCACACGCCGCACGATCCGCGCCGCCCCGCGAACGCCGAGGCCCAAGCCGCCGGCCTCCGGCGCACTCAGGGCCCCCAACAGCCCGGCTGCAGCGAGCCCTTGGATTGCGTCCTTCGGAAAAGCCCCGTCACGATCCACGGCAGCCGCCTGGGGGGCGACGATTCCGGTGCACACGCGTTCCAGCGTGGATTGGTATGTTTCTGTAGTAGCGGTCATCTTTCCTCGCACTCCGCCGGGCCTATCGGGCCCATGGCGGCGCGCAAGGAGGGCGCGGGGCCTAGGAGTCGATTGGCTCGGCTGTCAGTGACCCGGGCACGCCGGGCCGGTCGAAATTTCAGCGTCTGTACGTCATGCCAGCCTTTGCAGTGTACCATCGCGGTTCCCGCCAGCTTCGGCGGAGAATAAGGGAATGCATCGCCGCGCCGCTTGGTCCTGCTTTTTGCTTTTGGTCTGTCCCACGGCCTGGACGCAAGCCCAGCCGCGCCAGAATACCGCCGCGGAGGTGCGCCGCATCCATGAATCGCTGCTGCTGATTGATTCGCACAATGACGTCACCAGCGAAACGGTTAAAGGCGTCAACCTTGCTAAGCCGGGCGGTAAGCATACCAGCGTTGGTAAGCTGCGCGCGGGGAATGTTGGAGCCACTTTCTTCGCCGTGTACGTTGCCGCTGCTTATGCCAACAAGGGGCAGGCCGCTCACCGGGCGCTGGAGGTGATCGACACGGTGAAGCGCGATATCGTGGCCGCGCACCCGAATGATTTCGAACTCGCCACCAGCGCCGATCAGATCGAAGCCATTCGGAAGCGAGGGAAGATGGCCGCGCTGCTTGGCATTGAAGGCGGTCATGCAATTGAGGACAGCCTGCGGCTGCTCCGGACTTACTATGACTTAGGCGTCCGCTATATGACGCTTACGCATTCCAATAACAATAATTGGGCCGATTCCTCCGGTTCCGTCCCTCGTCATAGAGGACTCACGCCCTTTGGCCGCACGGTCATCGCGGAGATGAACCGCATTGGGATGCTGGTGGATGTTTCGCATGTCTCGGATGCCACGTTCCGTGCCGTTATTGAAACCAGCAACGTTCCCGTTTTCGCCTCGCATTCCTCGTCCCGTGCGTTGTCGCCCATCAAGCGCAACATGACTGACGACATGATAATCGCCATGGCGAAGAAGGGTGGCGTCATCCAGATCAACTTTGGTTGTGAGTTTGTTCGGCAGGGTAACAATGCGGAAGCCAAGGTGGCCGATGTTGTGGCACACATCGATCATGTGCGGCGGATCGCGGGGATTGGTGCGGTGGGCATTGGCAGCGACTACGACGGCGTCGATTGTGTGCCTACGGGATTGGAAGATGTCAGCCGGTTTTCTAACCTGACTGCGGCGCTGTTGGAGAAGGGGTATACGCCGGAGGATATCGGGAAGGTTTATGGGGGGAATCTGCTGCGCGTGATGCGTGCCGTTCAGCGGCAGCGGTAGCCTCAGCAGTTGTCCTTTTGGCGGTTGCGGCACGAACGGCATCGCACCGCTACGGAATAGATCGGGCCCTTCGCCTCTTCATACCACCACTGTTGTTGTTCGGCGGTCCATATTTGGTGGGCGCCGCAGTCTTTGCACACGAATGGTTCGTCCTGGTAGAAGAACTTCGGGGAGTAGGAGTTGTGGTCCGCGTGCTTTGTCTGATCGGCGCCAATCGCGTCCGGCGGGATCATCGACATCAGGTGATCCCAAAGATCCTTACTGGAGAATCGAGCGTCCCACACAGCCGTTGATCGCGCACGATTCTGGTCTGGCACTCTGCCCGGTTTGCGCTTAGACTTTTTGTTCATGGCACCAGACGCCAGGAGAACGCCGAGAGTCGCAGGAGGACTCACGGTGCCCGCAGCATAGCAAACTTCCATTGCAAACCCGATGCGCTACGGCAGCGGGTGCAGCCGCGCCTCGAGCAGGTCTCCCTCCTCGTCCGGCAAGGCATGGAAGAAATCGAGGCCGCCGCGGCGCTCGACGGTAGTGAGAAACTCCTGCCAGCGCGCACCTCGCGCGAGGCCATTCGGCACGATCGCCGCGTACATTGCTTGCCGGCCACCGTGTCCGGTCAAGACCACTTTGAAGAAGTGGCTTGGCACGGCCACGCGGCCTTCGCCGATCACGGCGGTCTCTCCTTCAAATAGCGGCCCGCTGAATACGTACACCGCGCCGGACTGGGCTGCCAGCCGCCGGACCAGCGCTTCCAACTGAGCCCAAGCCCCGGCGTTCACGCTCTGCCGCTGTGGGACGGCATTCGAAAGAGGTAGGTTGCCCGCCTTGCTTCCGGCGACCACGCGAAGCCGGCCGCCGGTGCCATATGCCCGCGTGAGTATCCGCTGTGGCGATAATCCCGGTCGCGGGCCCCTTGTTGCGCCAAGTCGTCATCCGCGCGGAATGCGCACCCTGCGGCGCGGCCTGTGCGGCGAGATGCTCCGCCTTCAACTCGTAGCCGACCCACGCCGGCACTTTCCGCGCCGCGTCATGACAGAGCACGAAGTAGCGGCGATTGGCCAGTTCCTGGTCCGGCCCGCAGGCGGGCACGCCGTACCGCGTGGCGTCCGCCGCCAGCGTACCGATCAGGGCCAAGAGGACGTGTGCGAGTACCATCACCTCCAGCCCGCCGCCATGGTAGAATCGTTCGTGCCGCTACGAATCCTGGGCGTGATTCCCGCCCGATTCGCCTCCTCAAGATTCCCTGGTAAAGCTCTCGCCACTCTCGCCGGTAAACCTATCATTCAACACGTCTACGAACGGTGTCTGCAAACCCGTTATTTGACGCAGGTTGTGGTGGCTACCGACGATGACCGCATCGCGGACGCCGTGCGCGGCTTTGGCGGGCGGGTGCGGATGACTCGCGCCGACCATCTTTCCGGCACCGACCGGGTCGCGGAGGTGGCCAGCGCCGATGAAGCGTCCATTGTCGTGAACGTGCAAGGGGACGAACCGCTGATTGACCCCTCCGCCGTTGACGCCGCTACACTCGCTCTGTTAGACGACATTGATGCGCCCATGGCGACCCTCAAGAAGCGTATCGAGGATCCCGAAGAAATCACGAATCCCAATGTCGTGAAGGTGGTCACCAGCCATGCTCACGATGCCGTTTATTTCTCCCGCTGCCCGATCCCGTTTACCCGCGGAGATCATGCCGTCTACTACAAGCACATCGGGCTTTACGTTTACCGGCGGGATTTTCTGTTGGGCTATTCGCAACTGCCGGTCGGGCCGCTGGAGACGGCGGAGCGGCTGGAACAGTTGCGGGCACTCGAGAATGGCTACCGCATCCGCGTGATGGAGACCGAGTACGAATCGCTCGGTGTGGACACGCCGGAGGATCTGGCCAAGGTATCGCGTCTGTTTGAAGCGTCGGTTCCCCATAATTAGGAAAGGTTCCGCATGGCGAAATACATTTTCGTAACCGGTGGTGTGGTGAGTTCGCTCGGCAAGGGCATTGCGGCCGCCTCCATCGGCTGTCTGCTGGAAAGCCGTGGCATGAAAGTCACGCTGCAGAAATTCGACCCGTACCTGAACGTCGATCCCGGTACGATGAGCCCCTTCCAGCATGGGGAAGTGTTTGTCACCGACGACGGCGCGGAAACCGATCTCGACCTCGGCCACTATGAGCGATTCACGCACGCCAAACTGACGCAGGCCAATAATCTCACTAGCGGGCGTCTCTATGAGCAGATCATCGCCCGCGAACGGCGCGGCGACTATCTTGGTAAGACCGTCCAGGTTATCCCGCACGTCACCAACGAGATCAAGAGCGCCATGCGGCGGGTGGCGCAGGATGTCGATGTGGTGCTGGTGGAGATCGGCGGTACGGTTGGCGACATCGAATCGCTGCCGTTTCTCGAAGCCATCCGCCAGATGCGCCATGAAGTGGGCCGCGAGAACGCGATCTTCGTGCATGTGACCCTGGTGCCCTGGATTGCCGCCGCTCAGGAACTGAAGACCAAGCCTACCCAGCACAGCGTCAAGGAACTGCGGGCCATCGGTATCCAGCCGGACATTCTGATCTGCCGCGCCGAGCGCCCGTTCGGCCAGGATGTGAAAGACAAGATCGCGATGTTTTGCGACGTGGAATCGGAAGCGGTTATCTGCGCGAATGACGCCGGGTCCGTGTATGAAGTGCCGCTCGGTTTCGCCGATCAGCGGGTGGATGAGATTGTCATGCGGCTGATGAAGCTGGAAGCCGGCCCGCGCGACCTGCGGCGCTGGAGCAACATGCTGACTCGCATGCGCAACCCGATCGACAGCGTCAAAATCGGCCTTGTCGGCAAGTATGTCAGCTTCGAGGATGCCTACAAGAGCCTTAAGGAAGCCCTGCTCCACGGCGGCCTATCGCATGGGGTCAAAGTGGAGATCGAGTGGATCGAGGCCGAGGAACTGACCTGGCCGGAATGCATCCGCGTCCTGCAACCCTATGACGGGATCCTGGTGCCGGGCGGCTTTGGCAAGCGCGGGATTGAAGGCATGCTGCACGCCATCCGTTATGCCCGCGAATTCAAGGTGCCTTACTTCGGGATTTGCCTGGGCATGCAGACCATGGTCATCGAGTTCGCGCGCAACGTCTGCGGTTTGGCCAGCGCCGACTCGACGGAGTTTGACCCGGCCACGCCGCATCGCGTCATTTACAAGCTTCGCGAGTTGAAGGGCGTCGATGAACTGGGCGGCACCATGCGCTTGGGCGCCTATACTTGCAAGCTGGCCGATAACAGCTTCGCCCGCGAAGCTTATGGCAGCCCCGAGATCAGCGAGCGCCATCGCCACCGCTACGAGTTCAATCGCGAGTTTGAGCCGGTGCTTACGCAGAATGGGCTACGCCTGACCGGCCAGACGCCCGACGGCATGTACGTGGAGATCTGCGAATTGCCCGATCATCCGTGGTTCCTCGGCTGCCAGTTTCATCCCGAGTTCAAGTCGAAGCCGTTGGAGCCGCATCCGCTGTTCCGGGCGTTCGTGGGCGCCGTGTATCGCCATAAGAAGGAGGTCTTCCAGGGCGGGCATGACCGTCAACCTGTCTCCATCGCTGGCGATCGGCGGTAACGCTCCCCTAGCGCTTATCGCCGGACCGTGCGTCATCGAGAGCGAAGAACACGTCCACTTCCTGGCGCGCCGGATCGGCGAGATCGCCGGGCCGTTCGTCTTCAAGGCCAGCTTTGACAAAGCCAATCGGAGTAGCGCCGGCTCCTATCGGGGTCCGGGGTTGGTGGAAGGCGTTCGCATCCTGGCCGGCGTACGCCAATCGTTGCATGTGCCGGTCATCACCGACATCCATGAACCGGCGCAGGCCGAAGTGGCCGCCCAATGCGCCGACATTCTGCAGATCCCCGCCTTCCTCTGCCGCCAGACGGATCTGCTGCTGGAAGCCGGCCGCACCGGGCGCGTGGTCAACATTAAGAAGGGCCAGTTCGTCTCCCCGCGCGACATTCACCTTGCCGCGGAGAAGGTGGCCTCGACGGGAAATAACCGGATCCTGCTTACGGAGCGCGGCACCTGCTTCGGCTATAACAACCTGGTGGTGGACATGCGTGGGCTGGCTATCATGGCCGAGTCCGGCTGGCCGGTGGTGTTCGATGCTACCCATAGTGTGCAGATGCCCGGCGCCGGCGGTACGCACTCGGGTGGGGAGCCGCGCTTTATTGCTCCGCTCGCGCGTGCGGCCGTGGCAGTTGGTGTTGACGCCGTATTCGTCGAAGTGCATGAGGCGCCGGAGCGCGCGCTATCGGACGGAACGAACGCGCTCCGGCTCGACGGGCTGGCTGCGCTGCTGGCGGAGTTGCGAGCGATTGACGCGTTACGCCCCGGCCGCGACGAAGCGCGCTACCGTGGCGTTTAGAAGCGCGGCATCAATTGGCTTCGTGATACAGTCGTCCATCCCTGCCTTCAGGAAGCGCTCGCGGTCGCCCGCAAGCGCGTGCCCGGTCACGGCGATGACAGGTAGCCGGGCCTCGTTGTGCTGTTCCCGGTGCCGCAACTTTTCGATGGCTTCCAACCCGCCCATTCCGGGCATCTCGATGTCGAACAGCGCCAGGTCGTAGCGCTTCGCCTGTATCGCTTCGAGCGCCTGCGCTCCATCGCTCACCACCAGGACATGGTGACCGGCTCGCTCGAGCAGCTTACGCAGCACCAACTGGTTGAGGGAGTTGTCGTCGGCCACCAGTATCTCCAAGCCGGCTCGCGAGTGGGCAAGCTCCTGGCGGGCGGCGCTGTCATCTATCTCGATCCATCCGAACAGGCCGTCAAACGTAAACTCGCTCCCCTTGCCAAACTCGCTGTCGAGCCGCAGCGTGCCGTTCATCTGGCGTGCCAGACGGGAACTGATGGCCAACCCCAGCCCGGACCCGCCGTACCTTCGGTTGGTACTGGCGTCGGCCTGCGTGAAGGACTCGAAGACCGCCTTCAACTTGTTTCGAGGGATCCCGATCCCGGTGTCACTCACCGTGCAGTGTAAGCGCACTTGGGCGCCTTCCCTCTCGCTCCGTATCACCATCCGCACATGCCCCTTTTCGGTGAACTTCACGGCATTCCCGAGCAGGTTCAATAAGACCTGCTGCAAACGTACGGGGTCACCGAGCACCTGCTTGGGTACATCCGGACTGACATTGTAGAGCAATTCCAGGTTCTTGGCCTGCGCCTTGCCCGCCACCAGGCGCACGCTCCGTTCCGCGATCTCCCGGGGCGAGAACAGAATGTTCTCCAACACGATCTTCCCACTGTCGATCTGCGAGAAATCGAGTACGTCGTTCACGATCGTCAGCAAGCTGCTGGCAGCCGACTTCGCCAGGACCAGTTGCTCCCGTTGCTCCCGCTGCAGGTCCCCGCCGAGCACCACATCCAGGATGCCGAGAACCCCATTCATGGGCGTACGCAGTTCATGGCTCATATTCGCGAGGAATAGCGTGCGAGCCGCCGCCACACGGTCGGTAACCATCTTTCGCCACCGGCTCCATGCCGCAACGCCGCCGAGAACCAGCGCAATGAGGACAACGAACGAAATCAGGTAGATCAAACGGATTGCCCGGCGATAGGAATGCATCACGTGATCGATGGCGTCCCAGTAGGTGTCAGGGAGGATGTTCCAGCGGGCGGCTAACTCGAGGGTCCTGCCTTGGCGGCCGATAATCTGGATCTGCCGGTACAGCTCTTCGGCCTCCTTGGCCCGATCTTTGCTTGATCCGACGGCCAAGGGCATGGCGGACTCGGGCAATTCGGCAATCGCAAGCCGCACGCCCTCGCACCCCGGGGGGCGTTCGAGCGCCAGCGCGCGCAGAACCGATTCCCCCGACCACACCGCGCGCCCTCTGCCCGCGCAGATGTGAGCCAGCGAATCGGTCAATGATGGATCGGACACAATGCGCACCCTTGCGGGCCATTTCACCGTCGTGGCTCCCGAGCGTTCCACCGGACCCAGGCGAACCGTCTCCCCTTCTAGCTGCGCCCAATTCGACAATCGCCGGTCAGCGCGCGTGAGGAGGCCACCGGCTGAGCGCCACCAAGGCGCCGTCATGTGAATCAACTCCCGCCGCGATTCGGCGGCGATTAGAAGCGGCCACACGTCGACGGTCTGCGTGGCGAGCGCCTGGTCGGGTTGGCCGTCGATGAAGACCCAATCGAGCCGATAGCCCGCCCGCTGGGCTGCCTCATTGAGTACGTCCACCGCGAAGCCCTGGATTTTGCCGTCCGGCCCGCGGAAGTTGAAATTTGGATTCTGGTTGGCTCCTGCCCGCAAGACCACCGGGTCAGCGACGGGCCAATACTGCCACGCACCCAGTATGATAAGCAGAACGCCGCACATGGCAGCGATGCGTCCCACGGTGCGCTCTACTGGCAAGGTAGGGTGACCCACTTCCCTACTTGTATCGGCCTAAATAGTACCGAACATCACGGGCGCGCCGCAGGCATCCGTCATTTTGCTGTTTAACAGTAAATTTTGTGGTTTGACAAGAGACCCTGCCCATGGGGATAATCGTGGATTGAACCCTGGGATGGTTCGAAAACCCTAACCGAGGATGTGTGACCCGGCAGCGTTCTGCCTGCTCGAGAACTATGTCTAAGAGTGGCTATGTCTCAGATTTTTCATCCTAGCACCAATCACCTGTCCAGAATCAGCATCGGCGCCATCGTCCTGCTATTGGGCGGTGCGGGCGCCGCGCTGTTCGGCATCAACCGGTCGCCGTATGTATCGCGCGTGGCGATTCCGTTCGACCAGCCGGTGCCGTTCTCTCACAAACATCACGTGGCGGGGCTGGGAATCGACTGCCGCTACTGCCACACCAGCGTCGAGCGTACAGCCAGCGCGGGCATGCCCACCACGGAAACGTGCATGAGCTGCCACTCGATGATCTGGACCAACGCGCCCATGCTGGAGCCGGTGCGGCAAAGCTGGGCCACGGGCAAGAGCCTGGAATGGACTCGCATCCACGATCTGCCTGGCTTCGTGTTCTTCAATCACAGCATCCACGTGAACAAGGGCATGGGCTGCGCGGAATGTCACGGTCGCGTGGACCAGATGCCGCTGGTGTGGGCAGAGAACACTCTCTACATGGAATGGTGCCTGGAGTGCCACCGCGCTCCCGAGAAGCGCATCCGGCCGCGTGAGGAAGTCTTCAACATGGCCTACCACCGTCCGCCCGGCGCCGAAGGGGAGCAGTTGGCGGCAAAGCTGATGGCCGAGTACAAAGTCCAGAAGAAAACGGATTGTTACGTATGCCACCGATGAGTGGGAAGAATCAACCTTTCAAAATTCTGGGGCAGGAGCCGCGGCTGGATCTGGCCGCGATCCGGGAACGCCTGAACGAGAAGTCCGGGCAAGGCTACTGGCGCTCGCTGGATGAGCTGGCCGAGTCGCCGGAGGTGCAGGATTACCTTGCCAACGAGTTCCCGCAGGAAGGCGCCGATTGGCGTCAGCCGGTGGACCGTCGCAACCTGCTGCGGTTCATGGGGGCTTCGCTCGGTTTGGCGGGGCTGACCGCTTGTACGCGCCAACCCATCGAGAAGATCGTCCCCTATGTGAAAGCTCCCGAAGAGTTCGGCGGGAACGAGCCGGTCTACTTCGCGACGTCTCACGTATCGAACGGCTACGCGCAGGGCACGCTGGTGAAGAGCTACCAGGGGCGCCCGACGAAGGTGGAGGGGAATCCCGACCACCCCGGCAGCCTGGGCTCGACGGATATCTTCGCGCAGGCGGAGACGCTGAACCTTTACGACCCGGACCGCTCGCAGGCTGTGATGCATGACGGCGTCATCAGCAATAACACGTCGTTCTGGGCCGCGGTCACCGTGCTGCGCGAACAGCGGCTGGCACAGAAGGGCGCGGGGCTGCGGTTCCTGACGGGTAATGTCACCTCGCCCAGCGTCATCGACATGATGCGCGAACTGCTGGCGGAGATGCCCGAAGCCAAGTGGCATGTGTGGGATGCGGCCAGTCCCGATGGCGAGCGCGTGGGGCTGCGGTTGGCGTTTGGGGAACCGGCGTCGGTTTACTACAAGCTTGAGCCGGCGAACGTGATTGTGTCGCTGGACTCCGACTTCCTGTATGCGGGCGGAGGGGCGATCCGCTACTCGCGGGAGTTTGCCGCGCGGCGGGCTCCGAAGGAAGGCCAGAAGAATCTCAACCGGCTTTACGCCGTCGAGACGCATCCGCTGGTTTCGCATACGCTGGCCGATCATAAGCTGGCACTGAAGCCGAGCGAGATCGAAGGCTTTGCGCGTGCGCTGGCGGCGGCGCTCGGCGTGGCGGTGGATGCCGGCTCGTTTACTAACAAGGCGTTCCTCGACGCGGTGGTGAAGGATCTGCAGGCGCAGGGCGGCAATGCCCTCGTTGTAACTGGCGATCACCAGCCTCCGGTGGTTCACGCCCTTGCCGCAGCCATTAATGAGAAGATCGGCGCCGTTGGCAAGACGGTGTTCTACACCGATCCGATGGAAGGCAATCCGGTTTCGCACGCCGACAGCCTCAAGGAACTGGTTGGCGAGATGAACGCCGGCAAGGTGGACACGCTGGTCATGCTTGGCGTGAATCCGGTCTACTCGGCGCCCGCCGATCTCAAGTTCCGGGAAGCCTTCCTGAAAGTGAAGCACCGCCTGCACCTGGGGGTGTATCGCGACGAGACGGCAGTGCTCTCGAACTGGCATGTGCCGGAAGCGGTACCGCTGGAAAGCTGGGGCGATGCCCGCGCCTATGACGGGACCATCTCGATGATCCAGCCGCTGATCGACCCGCTTTATGGCGGCAAGACGGCAATCGAGGTAGTGGCGGCCTTCCGCGGCAAGTCGGGCACGAACTACCAGGTATGGCGCCGCCACTGGCGCGACAAGCTGAAGCTGGCCGACTTCGACGCGCAATTGCAAAAGGCGTTGCACGACGGCTCGTGGGCCAATACGGCGCTGCCGCCGAAGACGCTTACGGTGAAGGCCGATTTCAAGGCGATCCGGCCCACCGGGGCGGGCACCGGTCTGGAAGTGACCTTCCGCCCGGATCCGACGGTGCTGGACGGGCGCTACGCCAACAACGGCTGGCTGCAGGAACTGCCGAAGCCGATCACGAAGATTACGTGGGATAACGCGATTCACGTGGGCGTGTCGACCGCCGAGCAGTTGGGGGTCACTACCGACGATCTGGTCACGCTGAAGATCGGCAACCGCACCGTGAAGGGCGGGGTTTGGGTCACGCCTGGACAGGCCGCCAACACGGTAACGGTACACCTGGGTTACGGCCGCACGCGTGCGGGCAAGGTGGGCACCGGGCAGGGCTTCGATGTGAATGTCCTCCGCACGGCGGATGCGCTTTGGTATGCCGGCGGTGGGGAACTCAGCAAGCCGCAGGGAACCTACAAGCTGGTTTCCACGCAGACGCATCACGGTATCCAGCAGATTAAGGACGCCAGCCAGGCGCAGGAAGAACGCCACCTGGTGCGCGTGGGGACCGAAGAGGAGTTCCTGAAGACTCCCGAGTTCGCCAAGCATATGGGCGAGGATCCGCCCGAAGGCCTGACGATGTACGCGGCCTGGCCTTACGAAGGCTACAAGTGGGGCATGTCGATCGACCTCAATGCGTGCACGGGCTGCGGCACCTGCACGATAGCCTGCCAGGCCGAGAACAATATCCCGGTTGTGGGCAAGGCGGAAGTCGTGCGCGGCCGCGAAATGCACTGGATCCGCGTCGACCGCTATCACAAAGGCAGCTTCGATAACCCGGCGTCCTATGCGCAGCCGGTGACCTGCATGCACTGCGAGAACGCGCCCTGCGAGCCGGTCTGCCCGGTGGCGGCGACGGTGCACAGCAACGAAGGCATCAACCAGATGGTGTACAACCGCTGCATCGGCACGCGGTACTGCTCGAACAACTGCCCCTACAAGGTTCGCCGCTTCAACTTCTTCCTTTACAACGATTGGGACACGCAAAGCCTGTATGGCTTGCGCAACCCCGACGTTACCGTGCGCAGCCGCGGCGTGATGGAGAAGTGCACCTACTGCGTGCAGCGCGTGAACAGCGCCCGCATCACGGCGGCCAAGGAAGACCGCAAGGTGAAGGACGGCGAGGTGGTAACGGCCTGCCAGCAGGCCTGCCCGACGCAGGCGATCACCTTCGGCGATTTGAACGATAAACAAAGCAAGCTGGCGAAGAACGCCGCCGGCCCCCGCAACTACGGTCTTCTGACCGACCTCAACACGAAGCCTCGTACGACGTACCTGGCCCGGTTGCAGAACCCGAACCCGGAACTCGAGAAGGCCTAGCGAAGAAGGAAAACCCGTTATGGCGGATCACGTAGATTTAAGAACAGGCACGACAGAAACGGGCGTGCAGACCGGACCGGTCCCGGTACTGGCTCCCGGTCACAATTACGGAAGCGTCAGCGAAAGCATCGCCGCCGTACCGTTAAAGCAGGGCTGGCCGAAGTTCTGGCTGGTGGGCTTTACGGTGACCTTCTGCCTCATGATGATGCTGTTCGCCACCATTGGCGGGCTGGTCTTCAAGGGCATCGGTCTGTGGGGCCCGAACGTGCCAGTGGGCTGGGGCTTCGACATCATCAACTTCGTCTGGTGGATCGGTATCGGCCACGCCGGCACCCTGATCTCGGCGATTCTCTTGCTGTTGAAGCAGCAGTGGCGCATGTCGATTGCGCGCTTTGCGGAGGCGATGACGATCTTCGCCGTAGCCTGCGCGCTGCTCTATCCGACGTTCCACACCGGCCGTCCGTGGCTGGCTTACTGGATGCTGCCCTATCCGAATACGATGGGTATGTGGCCGCAGCCGCGCAGCCCGCTGCTGTGGGACGTGTTCGCCGTCTCCACGTACGCCACCATTTCGATCGTCTTCTGGTATGTCGGCCTGATTCCCGATTTAGCCACCATGCGCGACCGCGCCAAGAGCCGGTTTGCCCAGGTTGCCTACGGGATGCTGGCGCTCGGCTGGCGCGGGTCGGCCAAGCACTGGGTGCATTATGAAACGGCCAGCCTGCTGCTTGCCGGTATGTCCACTCCCCTGGTGCTCAGCGTGCACACCGTCGTGTCCTTCGACTTCGCGGTGGGCCTGCTGCCGGGCTGGCACGCCACCATCTTTCCGCCCTACTTCGTGGCGGGCGCTATCTACTCCGGCTTCGCGATGGTGCTGACGCTGGCGATTCCGATGCGCTCCTGGTACAAGCTGAAGGACTTCATCACCGCCAAGCACATCGACAACATGTGCAAGGTCATGCTGGCTACCGGGCTGATCGTCGCATACGGCTATTTCATGGAAGCCTTTATGGCCTGGTACAGCGCCAACGGCTGGGAAACGTTCATGTTCAAGAATCGCACCACCGGCCCGTACGGCTGGAGTTATTGGTCGCTCATCTTATTCAACGTGCTGATCCCGCAGGTGCTGTGGTTCGGCTGGGCTCGCAAGAATGTGGCGCTGGTGTTCGTGGTATCGCTGATCATCAACATCGGCATGTGGCTGGAGCGCTTCGTCATCATCGTCACCAGCCTGCATCGCGACTTCCTGCCCTCCAGTTGGGGCATGTACTACCCGACGCAGTATGACTGGAGCTTCTATATCGGAAGCATCGGCATGTTCCTGTGTCTGATGTACATCTTCATCCGCGTGCTGCCGTCGATCTCGATCTTCGAAGTACGAACGCTGGTACCCCGTGAAACGAAGGGAGGCCATCACTAATGCGCAAACCTCTCTACGGCCTGATGGCGGAGTTCGCCACGCCGGAGCAATTGGTGGAAGCGACCGAGAAAGTGCACTCGGAGGGTTACCGCAAGGTGGACGCCTATTCGCCGCTGCCCATCGAAGAGTTGCATCATTCCATGCACCTGCCCGATTCGAAGCTGCCGCGTTTTGTATTCTTCGGCGGTCTGGCGGGCGGGTTGGGCGGGTTTGGCCTGTTGCAGTGGATCTCGCAGGCGGCCTATCCGCTGAACGTCGGCGGACGTCCGCTGAACAGTTGGGTATCGTTTATCCCGATCACGTTCGAGTTGACGGTACTGCTGGCCGGGTTGACGACCTTCGCCACGCTGATCGGCATGTGCGGCCTGCCGCTGCCGTATCATCCGGTGTTCAACGTGCCACGCTTTAAGCTGGCTTCGTCGGAGCGCTTCTTCCTGGTGATCGAATCGGAAGACCCGCGCTTTGACCTGGTGCGCACCCGCGAGTTCCTCAATACGCTGCATCCCCACGAGGTATCGGAGGTGGAAAGTTGAGATACGCCATCCTCATCCTGAGTGCGCTGCTGCTGGCGGGCTGCCGGCAGGATATGCACGATCCGCCCCGCTACCGCGCCGTGAATTCGGCGAGCGATTTCTGGAACGACCGCCGGTCGGCGCGTCCGCTGGTGCAGGGCACCGTGGCGCGCGGCATGCTGAAAACCGATAGCGGCTACTGGACCGGCAAGATCGGCGATAAGGAAGTGACCGAGTTCCCCGAGCCGGTGACCAAAGAGATGCTGGTGCGCGGTGGAGACCGTTATAAGATCTACTGTTCGCCGTGCCATGGGTTGACCGGGTATGGCGACGGGATGATCGTGACGCGCGGGTTGAAGAATCCGCCGTCGTATCACACCGAAGCCTTACGGGACACCACGGCCGGGCACATTTTCAACGTGATTACCGCCGGTTATGGGTCGATGGCCAGCTACGCGTCACGCATTCCCGTGAAGGATCGCTGGGCCATCGTAGCCTACGTGCGGGCGCTACAGGCGAGCCAGAACGTGAAGTTGACGACTCTTTCATCCGACGAAGCGACGAAAGTGCGTGAGAGTGAGAATCCGGCCAAGCCGGCCGCCGCGCACAAGGAGGCAGGCCACTAATGACCGAGGCAATGCGGCCTTATCTCGATAAGATGCAAACGCGCGCCTTGATCGTGGGCGTGGTGGGCTTGATTGCGACGGCGGTGGCCGGCGCCGCCCACATGGATCAGTTGCTACGGTCGTACCTGGTGGCTTTCCTGCTGTGGGCGGGCGTGGCGATCGGCAGCGTGGGCGTGTTGATGCTGCACCACATGGTGGGCGGCGGTTGGGGCGTGGCGATTCGCCGGGGCCTGGAGGCTTCGACGCGAACTCTGCCGCTGATCGCGGTGCTGTTCATACCGATCGCGGCCGGCCTCCACGGGCTCTATGAGTGGTCGCACGCCGATGTGGTGGCGAAGGATCACATCCTGCAGCAGAAGGCTCTGTATTTGAATCCCACCGGATTTTATGTCCGGGCGGTGATCTACTTTGCGATCTGGTTCCTGCTGACGATGCGGCTGAACGCGCTGTCGAAGCGCCAGGAATCGGAGGGCTACTGGGCGGTGCGTCCCAGCCTGCAGACGGTGAGCGCGCCGGGTCTGCTGGTGCACACGCTGGTTGTGACCTTTGCGGCCATCGACTGGGGCATGTCGCTGGAGCCGCACTGGTTTTCCACGATCTATGGCGTTCTGTTCCTGGTGAACCAGGCGCTGTCGGTGTTCGCGGTGATGATTTTCACCATGACGTTCCTGGGCACGCGCGAGCCGATGAAGGGCGTGGTTTCCACCCAGACCTTCCATGATCTGGGGACGCTGATGTTCGCGTTCAATATGCTGTGGGCGTACATGAACGTGTCGCAGTTGATTATTATGTGGTCCGCGAACCTGCCGGAAGAAATCACATGGTATGTGAAGCGATTGAACGGGGGATGGGGCAACGTGGCTACGGTGCTGTTCATCTTCCATTTCGCGGTAGTTTTCTTCCTGTTGAAGCAGCGCGGCATCAAGCGCAACCCGGCGACGCTTCGTACGGTAGCGGCATGGGTGATCCTGATGCGTTTCGTAGATCTGCTGTGGGTGATCATGCCGGCGTTTTCGCACGGCCAGGAGAATGGCGTGCCCGTGGCGCACTTCGCGATTCATCCGACGGACCTGACGGCGCCCATCGCGATCGGCGGCCTGTGGTTCGCGTTCTTTGCCTTCCAGTTGAAGAAGCGGTCTCTTGAGCCGCTGCCGCTGCACTAAGAGGAGATCAGGCAATGGGTACGCATTCGCATCATGACGGAGGGTTCGATCCCAACGCCCGCATTGAAATGCGGGATGCCGATCTGGGGCTGGTTGCCAAGACGATGGCCGGCATCCTGTTCGGCCTGGTGGCCTGCATGGCGATCGGTGTGTTGCAGTTTCGCTGGGAGATGAGCAACCAGCCGGCCGAGGAGCCGACGATCTTCAAGACGGAGGGGCGCCTTCCGTCGAACGTTCCGAAACTGCAGGCCTTCCCGTCGAGGGATCTGGCTGAGTTTCAACAGATGCAGCAGCAGCGTCTGACCGGTTATGCATGGGCGGACAAGCAGGGCGAAGTGGCCAGTGTGCCGATCGACAAGGCTATGGACATGGTGTTGACCTCCGGGGCTTTGGCGGCACGGGTTCCCGGCCAACCGATTAAGGTGGCCGATCCCAAGCCGCAGGGTGGCGGGGCGGCGAAGGCTGCTGCCGCTGGTCCGGCGGCGGCCGTTAAAGAGGCGAAGAAGCAGTAAGGGGCAGTATGCGCATTGGGCTTTTGGCGTTGACTCTGGTGGCGGCGGCTTGGGGGCAGTCCTCGAAGCAGACGCCCGGGGCGCAGGAAAACCTCCTCAAAGAGGTTGCCTTCGAACAGAAACTGAACAGCCAACTGCCGCTGGACCTGCCGTTCCGCGATGAGACGGGGCGCGAGGTCAAGCTGGGAGAGTATTTCCAGGACAAGCCCGTTGTGCTGGTGCCGGTGTATTTCGAATGCCCGATGCTGTGCAACCTCACCATGAGTGAACTGGTGAAGACGTTGAAAGTGGTGACGCTGAATCCGGGCAGCGATTTTCGCGTGGTGATGTTCAGCTTCGATCCAAAGGAGAAGCCGGAACTGGCCGCCGAGAAGAAGAAGGCCTATTTGAAGCGGTACAACCGCCAGGGAACGGACGCCGGTTGGACATTTTTGACGGGGACCGAGGAGAGCATCAAGTCGCTGACGGGTGCGATGGGATTCCGGTATTCGTACGATCCCAGCATCAAGCAGTACGCGCATGCGGCGGGCTTTCTGATCGCGACGCCGGCGGGGAAGATTTCCCGCTACCTGTTTGGAATCGAGTACGCGGGGCGGGATCTGCGTCTGGCGCTGGTGGAATCGTCGGCGGGCAAGATCGGCGACCCGGTGTCGCAACTGCTGCTGATGTGCTTCCACTATGATCCGACGTCCGGCCGCTACACCATGGGCGTGCTCACCGCGATCCGCGCCGCCGGAGTGTTGACGGTGGCTCTAATTGGAGGATTTCTGATCCTGAGTATCCGGAGGGAGAAGCGCCAGAAGAATCTGGGCGCTGCTTAGAGAGACGATTGCATGAACGAAAAGACTTTACCTCTGCTACCTGACTCGGCCAGCAATCTGTCGCCACAGATCGACGCGCTGATGATGGCCGAAGTCGGTTTTTCGGTCTTCTTCTCGATTCTGATTTTTGTGCTGGTGACGGTCTTCGCGATCAAGTTCCGCCGGAAATCGGATTACGATGTGACGCCGCATATCCATGGATCGCTGATCCTGGAGTTGGGCTGGTCGCTACTTCCGTTCGTGATGATTCTTGGCTTCTTTGTGTGGGGCACGACGATTTACTTCAAGGCCTACGCGATCCAGCCGAACGACGCGATGGAGATTTTCGTGACCGGCAAACAGTGGATGTGGAAGGTGCAGCATCCGGAAGGGCCGCGCGAGATTAACGAACTGCACGTGCCGGTGGGCCGTCCGCTGAAGTTCACGATGATTTCGGAAGACGTTATCCACAGCTACTACATCCCGGCGTTCCGCGTGAAGCGCGACGTGCTGCCGGGACGCTACACGACGATGTTCGTCACGCCCACGAAGGTGGGCCGGTTCCACCTGTTCTGCGCCGAATATTGCGGCACGCAGCACTCCGGCATGATCGGCACGGTGTATGTGCAGGAGCAGTCGGATTATGAGAAGTGGGTGGCGGGCGGGGATGAATCGATGTCGGCCCGCGGCGAGGCGCTGTTCAGCCAGTATGGCTGCGTTACCTGCCACCTGCCGGACGGCAAGGGCCGGGGCCCGTCGCTGGTGGGCGTCTACAATAGCAACGTGAAGCTGCAAGGCGGGAGTCTGGTGAAGGCGGACGACGCCTACCTGCGCGAGTCGATTCTGAATCCGCGCGCCAAGGTTGTCGAAACCTACCAGTCGATCATGCCTACCTTCCAGGGGCAGATCAGCGAAGAAGGTTTGTTGCAGATCATCGCTTATATTAAGGGTTTGGAAAAAGAGGAAGGAGGTCAGCAGTGAGCGCCGAAACGACGACGACTCATGACTCCGCACCCTCCGGAGTCAATTACTTAACGAATGGCTATTCGTGGCAGAGCTGGCTGCTCACCGTCGACCATAAGCGGATCGCCATTCTGTATCTCATCTCGATCACGATCTTTTTCGCGTTGGGCGGATTGTTCGCCGCTGCCGTGCGTCTGGAATTGCTGACGCCGCAGGGCGACCTGATGGACGCCGAAACCTACAACAAGATGTTCACCATGCACGGCGTGGTGATGATCTTCTTCTTCCTAATCCCATCGGTGCCGGCCACTCTGGGCAACTTTCTGATTCCGATCATGGTGGGGGCGAAGGATTTGGCCTTCCCGAAGATCAACCTGCTGAGCTGGTACCTGTACATCATCGGCGGCATGTTCGGGCTGTACGCGGCGGTGTCGGGCGGCGTGGAAACCGGTTGGACCTTCTACACCCCCTATAGCAGCACGTACTCGAACAGCGCGGTGATCGCGACGGCGATGGGGGCGTTCGTAGCGGGCTTTTCCTCCATCCTGACCGGGTTGAACTTCATCGTCACCATTCACAAGATGCGGGCGCCGGGGTTGACCTGGGGCCGGCTGCCTTTGTTTGTCTGGGCGCATTACGCCACCAGCCTGATCCAGCTGCTGGGTACGCCGGTGGTGGCCATCACGCTGGTGCTGATGATGCTGGAACGCGCGTTCCGGATCGGCTTCTTCGATCCGGCGCTGGGCGGCGATCCGGTCCTGTTCCAGCACCTGTTCTGGTTCTATTCGCATCCGGCCGTGTACATCATGATCCTGCCGGGCATGGGCGTGATCAGCGAAGTGATCACCTGCTATTCGAAGAAGGGCGTATTCGGCTACCACTTCATCGCCGGATCGAGCCTGGCCATCGCGGTGCTTGGCTTCTTTGTGTGGGGCCATCACATGTTCACCTCGGGCCAGTCGACGTATGCGGGCATGGTGTTCAGCCTGATTACGTTCGCGGTCGCGGTGCCATCCGCTGTCAAGGTCTTTAACTGGACGGCCACCATGTACCGGGGCTCGGTGCAACTGGATACGCCGATGCTGTATGCCCTTGGCTTTATCGGACTGTTTACGGTGGGCGGTGTCACGGGCGTGATGCTCGCGACGATGGCACTTGATCTGCACCTGCACGATACGTACTTCGTGGTGGCGCACTTCCACTTCGTCATGGTGGGCGGCATGGTGCTGGCCTTCATGGCCGGGCTCCACTTCTGGTGGCCGAAGATGACGGGAAGGCTGTACTCGGAGATCTGGGGCCGCGTTTCGGCTGTGCTGGTTTTCCTGGGTTTCAACCTGACCTTCTTTCCGCAGTTTCTGCTGGGCTACATGGGCATGCCGCGGCGTTACCATGCCTACCCGGAAGAGTGGCAGGTCCTGCATGTCATGTCGACTCTCGGCGCCAGCGTGCTGATGGTTGGATTCGTACTACCGGCGATTTATCTGACTTCGTCTCTGTTCAGCGGCAAGCTGGCCGGAGCCAATCCGTTCCAGGCCAAGGGGCTGGAGTGGAACATCCCGAGCCCGCCGCCGACGGAGAATTTCCCGGAGCCGGTTGTGGTAAATGAAGAAGTTTACGCGTACTCACACGAAGAGGTGAAGGCCCTTGTCTGATCACTCGACGACTGTGGACCACGTCCACGGCCATGCGCATGGCCACGATTCGCACGTAGCCCATCACTTTGAGAATGCCCAACAGCAGTATGAGTCGGGCAACTTAGGCATGTGGCTGTTCCTGATCACCGAAGTGATGTTCTTCGGTGGGATGTTCGGCGCCTATGCGGTTTATCGCACCTGGTACCCGGAGGCGTTCGAGTTCGCCAGCACGGCCACCAACATTCCGTTGGGGGCCGCCAACACGGTGGTGCTGATTGTTTCCAGTCTCACCATGGCGCTGGCCGTGCAGGCGGCGCAGTTGGGGCAGCAGAAGAAGCTGGTGGCGATGATCCTGCTGACGATGCTGTTCGGCTCGATCTTCCTGGGCGTGAAGGCGTTCGAATACTCGGAGAAGTACCATCACGGGCACATCCCCGGTCCGAACTTCGTCTGGCATGGCGAGGGCGGCCGAGAGGTGCAGATTCTGTTCTGCCTCTATTTCGCGATGACGGGAATGCACGCGGTCCACATGGTGGTGGGTTTGGGTATCCTGACGTGGCTGTTGATCACTTCGATGAAAGGCAGATACTCGCCGGAGTACTTCAACCCGGTGGAGATCACCGGGCTGTACTGGCACTTTGTCGACATTGTCTGGATCTTCCTGTTCCCGCTGCTGTACCTGATCTGAGGAGAGAGCATGCAAGGCCACGTAACCCCGACTAAGACTTACTTAACGATTTTCGGCGCGCTGATGCTCTGCACGATGCTGACGGTATTCGTGCGGCTGAACCTGGGCATCAAGAGCTTTGCGGTGGCGATTGCGATCGCGCTGGTGAAGGCGACGCTGGTGATCTTATATTTCATGCACGTGAAGTACAGCCACATTCTTTCGAAGGCGGCTGTCGTTACTTCCATTCTGTTTCTGGTGATTCTGTTGGTGCTGGTGTCCATGGATTACGTGTCGCGCGGCTGGCAGCCGCGGGCGACGCCGTGGGAGAAGCACCAGGTGTTGGAATAAAGTCCTTCCGTGAAAGGGTGGGGCCCCTCAGCCCCACCACACTTCGCCAGGCGCCAGGTGTGCTTTTACGGTGTCCGGGTTCAATTCAATCCCCAATCCAGGTTTATCCGGAATCGTGATGTGGCTGTCCTTCACGATGGGGCCCTCGTGCATCACGATATCGTCCATCCAGTCGTTCTTGCCGACCACCGTTTCACAAGCCAGGTAGTCCCGAACCGAGGAGGCCCAGTGGCACGTCGCCAGGGTGTTCACGACGCTGCCGGTGTTGTGATTGGCCATCGGCAGGAAGTACATGTCGGCGAGTTCGGCCATCTTCTTGGTTTCCATGAAACCGCAGGTGTTGCGCAGGTCGGGGTGCAGGATGTGCGTGCCGTTGTTGACGATGAAGGGAAGAGCGTCGGCGCGGCGGAACCAGTTCTCTCCGGTGCAGATGGGCACGGGGGCATTGGCGCAGAGGGTCTTCCAACTCTCGGTGTAGGCCACCGGCAGCGGATCCTCAAGCCAGGTGGGCTTGATGGAGGCGACGGCATGGGCAAGGTCGATGCCGGTGCGGAGGTCGTACTCCCAGTGGCAGTGCACCATGATATCGTGATCGTCGCCGATGGCTTCGCGGCAGTTCTCGAAGCCCTGGCGCACCAGCTTCAACTCGCGCGAAGAGAGCATGCGGTTGACCAAGTCGCGGTTGATGTCGGTTTTGGGGTCGGTGTGTTTGAGGCTGAACTTATGGCAGGTGAAGCCGCTGGGATTGGCTTTGCATTTGGCGGCCCAGTCGCGGCAGGAGGCCTTGTCCCACATGTTCGCCGGCGCGGCGTGGTCATAGACGCGCACCCTGTCGCGGAAGCGGCCGCCGAGCAGCGTGCTGACCGGGACGTTGAGAATCTTACCGGCGAGATCGAATAGAGCCATGTCGATGCCAGCAATGGCGCGGAAGAAGGAGTGCGCCGAGCCGTCGTTGTGGCGGTCAAAGCCGATGAGGATGCGATCGATCTCGAGCGGGTCCTTGCCGATGAGCATGGGCTTGAGGGCGTGGATCTGTTCCTTCATGCCGGCTCCAGGCGTGCCGTACGCTTCCCCGAGTCCCCAGGGTCCCTGGTCGGTATCGATGCGGACCAGGGTATAGTTGCGGCCCGTGGTTTTGCCGCCGTCGAAGATCATCGTGCGGACGTCGCGGATCTTTACCTTGCCCTTCAGGGTGGCCGCCATGGCGTGATAGCCGGCCAGGAATCCGCCGCCGGCGGCGGTTTTCAGGAACGATCGTCGGGTGAGCATTCTGCGCCATCCTATCATGCTTAACGCAGTATGCTCATAGGGTATGAAGCGCGTACTGATGCTATTGGCGGCCGGCTGTTTGTGGGCGCAGGGACCGAACGAAGCCAACTACGATGAGGGCAAGGTTGGGAGCTACACGCTGCCGGACGTGTTGACCATGGCCGGCGGCAAGCCGGTGAAGGATGCGCAGACATGGCGAACGCAGCGGCGTCCGGAGATACTGCGGCTATACGAACAGCAGGTGTACGGACGCAGCGCACCGGCGCCGAAGAGGCTGGAATACGAAGTGGTGTCGACGGAGGCGGGTGTGCTGGGTGGTGCGGCCGTACGGCGGCGGGTCACGATATGGCCGGCGGGCAAGAGCCCGGCGCCCGCGATGGATCTGCTGCTCTACCTGCCGCCGAATGCCAAGGGCAAGCTGCCGGTGTTTCTGGGCATGAACTTCAACGGCAACTTCGCCATTGCCAATGATCCGGGCGTACCGCTGAGCAAGAGTTGGATGCGCACGGGCGATCACAAGGCGAGTGAAAAGAATCGCGGGGCGGAGGCTAGCCGGTGGCAGGTGGAGAAGGTGCTGGCACGCGGGTATGCGGTGGCGGCCATCTACTATGGCGACGTGTTCCCCGATCATAACGACGGGTGGAAGGACTCGATCATTCCGCACCTTTCGAAGGGGAAACCGGCGCCGGATGACTGGAATGCCATCGGCGCCTGGGCCTATGGGTTGAGCCGCGCGATGGACTACATCGAGAAGGACAAGGACCTGGATGCGAAGCGAGTCGCGGTATGGGGCCACTCGCGGCTGGGAAAGACCGCGCTGTGGGCGGGGGCGCTGGATGAGCGGTTTTCGATGGTGATCTCGAACGATTCGGGGGAAGGCGGAGCGGCGCTGGCGCGGCGCAACTTCGGCGAGACGGTGAATCGCATCAACACGTCGTTCCCGCATTGGTTCACGGGCAACTTCAAGCAGTACAACCAGCGGGTGAACGAGTTGCCGGTGGATCAGCACATGTTGCTGGCGTTGATCGCGCCGCGGCTGCTGTATGTGGCCAGCGCGGAAGAAGACAAGTGGGCCGATCCGAAGGGTGAGTTTCTGGCGGCGAAGGCAGCCGAGCCGGTGTACAAGCTATTGGGCAAGGATGGTCTGCCCGCGGCGGAGTGGCCGGGTGTTCATCAACCGGCGCATGGCACCATCGGTTATCACATCCGGGCAGGGAAGCACGATGTCACGGCGTATGACTGGGAGCAGTTCTTGAACTTCGCGGATAAGCACTGGAAGAAGTAGGCCGCGCTACCCGCCCAGCACGTCTTCGAGACGGGCATAACCGTTGCGGCTGACGGGTAGCTGCCGTCCGTCGCGCAGCACAACGACGCGGCTGTTTGCCGTGAAGGGCTCCACGCGGGCAATACGTTCGATGTTCACGATGTAGCCCCGGTGGATGCGGACGAAGTGCTTCGGGTCGAGGGCGGCTTCGATGCTGGCCATGGTCTGCTGCTTCAGGATGGATTTGCCCTCGGTGTGTAGCGCGATGTAGTCTTCCTGGGCTTCCACGTAGTCGAGCCTATCCACGGGGATGATGTGGACGCGCACGCCGTCACGGGCCACGATGCGTTCGGCATACCCTTCAGGGCCCCGGCCGGCGGCGGCCAGGTCAGCGCCGGTAACGGTGCGTTCCGCAGTCAGGCGCTGGCGCGCACGCTCGATGGCGGTATCCAGGCGTTCCTGGGTGAACGGCTTCAGCAGGTAATCGACGGCATGCACTTCGAAGGCGCGCATGGCGTAGGAATCGAAGGCGGTGACGAAGATCACCGGGATGCCGGTGCCGATCAACTCCAGCACCTCGAAGCCATCGAGCTTAGGCATGCGGACGTCGAGCAGCAGCAGGTCGGGCTGGAGTTCGTGAACGGCTTTGACGGCGGCCAGCCCGTCGGCGCACTCGCCGGAAATCGAGATGCCCTCCTGCGTGGCCAGCATCTCGCGGAGGATTCCGCGGGCCAGCGGTTCGTCATCAACAACCAGGACACGCAACGGGCTATTCATGCAGGCACCTCGGGCACCTGCTGGAGTAGGTAGATCTCGGCACGGAACTTATCGTTCTGGCGGAGAATATCCAGGCGCCCGCCGCCGCCGTAGAGATTGCGGATGCGGCGGCGCACGTTCTCGATGCCAATGCCGTTGCCGCGGGGGGCGGGGCTGCCGGGATCGTAGTCGTTGGCCAGGCGGATGAAGAGATGATTGCCGGTGGCCGAAGCGTGCAGATCAATGCCGCCGGGGCCGCCGAGCGTGGCGATGCCGTGCCGGACCGCATTCTCGACAAGCGGCTGCAACAGCAGGGGCGGGATTGGGATGGTGAGGGCGGCATCGGCGATGTCGCGATGAAAACCCAGCAGCGGATAGCGCACCTGCTCGATGCGCAGGTAGTGATCAATGAGCGCGAGTTCCTCGGCCAACGGGATGAGCCTGCGATCGCCAATGCCCAGACTGAGGCGGAGGAAGTCGCCCAATAGGGCGCAAGTCTGGCGGGCGCGGTCCTTGTCGGAGCCGGCCAGGGCGCTGATCGAATGCAGGGCGTTGAACAGGAAGTGCGGGTTGAGTTGCGCGCGGAGGGCCAGTAGTTCGGCCTCGCGCGCAAGGGTCTCCCCGCGGAGCATGGATTCGCGGGCCTGGCGGGCGTCGCGGCGTTCGCTTTCCAGGAAAGCGATGGCTGCGGCGCAGATGTAGAGCAACATGCCGCCGGCCCACAGTGGCGAGGACAGTGCCGTGAGGCGGCCGGTGAGGTCGCCAAGGCTGGTGGTCTGGGCGAGAATGGCGGCATAGAGGTAGGCGACCTGGACCCAAAGGGCTCCGGCGACGATGGCGGCGATAAGGGTGGCGGCGACGGCTCGCCAGGGGGAGGAGCGGCGGAGCGGGGCGAACCCGGCCAGGAACCAGGCGCTGGTGCAGTTCAGCAAGTGGATGGCGGTTAAGGGTAAGGCGGCCACCAGGGAGTGGCGCCAGGGCCAGCCCGCTTCGCGCAGTAACAGCGTGGCCGGCAGGGCGCAGAAGGCCCAGGCCAGCAGCGTCCAGCCGAGGTATTGCCGCCCGAAGAACGCGAGCACCTAATTCTTCACTCCCACGCCGCCGAGGATGGCCAGGCCGCGGATGATCAATTCCTGGCGGGGTTGCGAAGCATCGTCCGGCGGGGGGAGCACTTTGCTGTCATAGCCGCCGAGGATGGCCATGCCGTTGAAGGTGACACGCCACTCCGGGGGGACGCGCAGTTCGACGCCGCCGAGGATGGCATCGACATAGAGCACGGCGGGGCTCGAAGCGATGCGGGCGCGGGAAAGATCGGCTTCGATGCCGCCCATCACGGCGGTCATGCTGCCGCCTTCGAAGTTCTGCGACGTGTAGCGGAAATCACCGCCGCCCAGGATCGCATATTCGGAGAGGCGGCTGTCTGCATTCTCATTGGAGGAGGGAGGGCCGGGGGGCCGCAGAGCGCGGATGAGGAGGAAGACGCCGAGCGCGATGATGTACACCGGCCAGAGGTCGCGCATGCGGACATGGACGATGCCGAAGCGCTGCAGTTCGAGAACGGCGCCGATGCTCACGAGTAGCAGGCCGATGGCTTTGCCGCCGTTGCCGCGCTGGCTGACAACGAGGTTCAGGCCGACCAGGAACCATAGGACGGGCCAGAAGTGGCTCAGCAGGTTGAAGCGGAGCAGGCCAAAGCGCTCCAGCAGCAGGACGGTGCCGGCGGCAATGAGGACCAAGCCAAAGGAGACCCCGGCGCGGGCGCTGCCGATGGCCGGATTACGGGAGGCGGAATCCATGAATCCAGCCTAAGGCGGGAGGGTGTTGTGGGGAATGCACATTCGACCAATGGACAACGGCCGCCGACGAACGGCGGGGCGAAGCTACTTGTGCTGCAACTCCCAATCGTAGGCGATGCCTTCGTCGTTGTAAGCGACGCGCCCTTCGTCCTTGGGGTTGTAGATCTGGTTGGTGATGTAGATCAACATACCGGGGTCGAGGCTGACGACCTTATAGCCATGGCCGACGCCGGGCGGGATGATGATCTGCCAGGGGCGCAGGGCGCCGACGTAGAGGGTGTTGCGGCGGCCGAAGGTGGGCGAGCCTTCGCGCAGATCGACCAGCGCCACCTGGAACATACCCTGGGCGGCCACCCAGTAGTCGGTTTGATGCAGGTGGTAGTGGAAGGCCTTGATGGTGCCGGGATAGCTGAGCGCGGCGGAGACCTGTGTGGTGGCGGGAGGGAACGGCTCCACTAATCCCTGGCCAATGCGGGCGATTTCCAGGAAATAGCCGCGGTCATCGGGCCAAAGGGGGAAGGGTTTCACCTGGACTCCATCAATGAGATCCGGGCTGTCGGGCCTTAGAATGATGTTGCCGATGCCCTTGGTGTTCTCGGGCCGGACGAGCACCAGGGATTCGAAAGACGCAATGGGGGAACCAGACATGAAGTCTCATGATACAATCCGACACCGATGCAGATCCAACGCTGGCTGAGTGCCGAAAGTGAACAGATGAATCCGCTGGTGCAGCGGCAGGTGGTCCATGGGGCGAACATGACGATGGCGCGCCTGGTGATGAAGAAAGGGGCGGTGGTGCCGCTGCATCACCATGGGAACGAGCAGATCACGACGGTGCTGGAAGGGCGGTTGACGTTTCTGATTGGTGGGGGAACGCAGGAGTTGGTGGCGGGGGAGTCGCTGGTGATTCCGCCGAACCTGCCGCATGCGGTGGAGGCGATGGAGGATTCGGTGGCGCTGGATGTGTTTGCTCCGCTGCGGGAGGATTGGCTGCGGGGGGATGACGCTTATTTGCGCAAGTAGGCGTTTATGGCATCGACTACGGCGGGTACTTCGATAGGCGTTGGTAGGACGGTGACTTGGGGGCCTCGGGGGGCCCAGATGGCGGGGTTGGTAGGGCCGAAGAGGGCTACTACCGGGATGCCGGCGGCGGCGGCTAGATGGCTGATGCCACTGTCGTTTCCCAGATAAGCGGAGGCTCCGGCTAGCCAGGTCGCCAAGTCGAAGAGATTATCGAAGCGGGTCGCTTGGGGCAGGGGCTCTTCTGGGCCCGCGGTCCAGCGGACGGGGCTGCCTATGGTTTCGGCTACGGCTTCGAAGTTTGCTAAGGGCCAGTTTTTCCGGGGGCTGCCGGAGAACGGGTGTATCGCCAGCCAGCCTTCGTTGCGGGGTGGGATGGGGAGGGAGGGGATGGCGCCTCTGGGGGCGCCTACCTGGTCTAGATAGAAATCGACGGCGTGGCACGGGCAGCCTTCCGTGGGCAGAGCGGTGTGGAAAGTGAAGGGTAGGCCGGCTACGGATTGGCGGAATTCGGGGCGGTTTGTGCCGTACCAGGAGATGATCTGGTCGAAGGTGGCTAAGCGGTCGTAGAGGGGGCCTGATATGGGGTCTTCGGTTAGACCTGCGCGGTCGATGCCTGTGGAGGCTAGGGAGTCTACTTGGTCGGCGAAGTGGACCAGGGGGCGGTTGGGGGCGGTGGTCCAGATCTCGGTGTAGCCGGCGGACCGGGGTCTGGGGACCCCTTGCGGGTCTGGGGACCCGCCCTCCATCGGGCTGCGGGCTAGGTGCTCCAGGGCGGGTAGGGAGACCAGGAAGTCGCCGATGGCGCCGGGGCGCAGGATGAGGCGGCGCACCGGGCTAGGGAACGATGTCGACGGGCAGCTTCACTTCGACGCTTTTCGGCGGGAAGCATTCCTTGTGGTTGCAGGCTTGGTAGCGCAGTTTCCCGGAAAGGACCTTCATGCCTAGGGGCGCGGTGGCGGGCACCTTGAACCTGGTCGCAATCTGGAAGTCGCCAGTGTAGACCGAGAGCGGCTTCTGGGAGAACTCGTATTTCTCCATCTTGGGGACGGGGTAGGTAGTGGCGTCCACTACCAGGTTTTCGGCCGTCCAGGTCAGCCGGAGCGGGATCAGGTATTCGTCGGCGGGCTTATTGCTGTTGACGTGATAACCGTTCTGCAACTGCACGTTCAGCTTTGCTTCGGCGGTGGCGCCGCGTTTGGCCGTAAGCTTGGGAGGCGGCGCCACGCTCAGCAGATTCATCTGGGCGGGCAGCAGCAGGGGCACCGTGAGGGCCAACAGGGCGGTCTTCAAACGCATGGTCACTTTGCTTTCAGCAGTTCCTGGATATCTTCTTCGTAGACGCTCTTGCTGACCAGGCCCGTATGGACGCTGGCGATGCGCCCGGCACGGTCGAGGATGAAGCTGGTAGGCAGGCTGTCGACGCCGCCGTAGGCTTGCGCGACCTCCTCGTTCCCTAGCACTACCTTGTAGTTCATCTTCAGCTTTGCGACGTGGGGCTTGACCAGGTCCCAGCCCTCTTCGTCCATGGAAACGCCGACGACGGAGAAGCCCTTCGGTTTCAGGCGGGTCTCCATTTCGATGAACCAGGGGATCTCCAACTTGCAGGGGCCGCACCAGGTGGCCCAGAAGTTCAGCAGCACGACTTTGCCTTTGTAGTCGGCCAGTTTGACGATGTTGCCGGCGGCGTCCTTGAGGGCGAACGGCGGCGCCACCTTGCGCTCCTTCAACGTCTTCAGGCCGGCGTGCGACAAGCCGGCGCCGGCGAACAGATAGGCCAGGGAACGGCGGGTGAGGGTCACTTTCCACCTCCGGTGGGTACGGTCAATTGCGAGGTTTTGGCGGGCGCGGGTGTGGGTGGTGGCGAGAGCAGTTGTTCGATCTCGCTGATGTAGACGCTCTTGCTGACCAGGCCGACGTGGGCGCTGGCGACACGTCCTTCCTTGTCCAGGACGAAGGTGGTGGGCAGGCTTTCCACGCCGCCGTAGAGTTCCATGGTGTCGCTGCCGCTGATGACCACCCGGTAGTTCACCTTCTTCCGCTCGATGTACGGTTTGACGACTTCCCAGCCCTCTTCATCGGTAGCGATGCCGATGACGGCGAAGCCGCGGTCCTTGAATCGCTGCTCCAGATCGATGAACCACGGAATCTCGACTTTACAAGGGCCGCACCAGGTGGCCCAGAAGTTCAGCAGCACGACTTTACCCTTGAAGTCGGACAGTTTGACGGGGCGGCCGTTGACGTCCTTGAGGTTGAAGTCGGGGGCCTCCTTGCGCTCATTTTCGGAGCGGACATGAGGGCGGGAAGAGCTTCGGGAGCAGCCGATGGCGAGCAGCGGCGCGGCCGCCAGGGCCAAAGCCAGACTACGCCGGGTGAACATTTCGGGTGTGGTGCTCCTCATAGTCGATTATACCGGGAGGGTGGCGGCGGACAGGATACCGGCGAACCAGCGCTCGCGGGGGCGGCGGAAGCGGGGTGCCAGCGTATGTTCGTCATGATCCTCCAGACGTAGGATGTATGCCGCGGTATCGCAAAAAGATTCCGCTAAATAATCGCGCCAGAGGCGTCCGGCGCGCCTGCCGTCCAGAGCCTGCTTGCGCCACTGGGCGGACCAGCCGAGTTCCCCACGCGCGTGGGCATCCCATTCCTGTTCGATTAGCTGCTGCCAGGCGGCGCGTTTCGGATTGCCCAGCCGGCGCCACACGAAATGAAACAACTCATGGAGGAGGATGCGGTGCAGCTCAGGGAGGTTACGAAGCAATTGGCGTTCGAGTACCATTTGGCGGCGATGGAGGAAACTGGCCGCATACACCGGGGTGCCGCGTTCGCTGTCCAGGCGGCCCTGAAAGGCGAACAGGACCGGCCGCAGCTCCAGCGTAATGGGGGCGCCGGAGAGCGGCGGCAGATTGCGGGTGGCGCGGCGAATGGCCCGTTGCAGGGCTACTGGCGCTGCTTGACCTGGTTGAAGTAAGCCTCGTTGGTGACTTTGACTTCGGTGCTTTTGGCGACGCCGTCCATCCATTCCTTGATCCGTGCGTTGCGGAGTTCGTTGAAGAGGGTTTCCTGCACTTCCTCGAAGGCCTGCGGCTGCAGTTCTGACATGCGGAACACGTAGTAGCCATTGGGCTGGCGCACGGGTTCGCTGATCTCGCCGGGCTTGAGGGCGAAGACGGCCTGTTTCACGGCGTCGGGAAGCTTGTCGCCCTTCTTGATGGGGCCGAAGTCGCCGCCCGCTTCCTTGGAGATGGGGTCTTCGGAGTGCTGTTTGACGAGGGCCACGAAGTCGGTGCCGGAGCGGGCCTGTTTGACGACAGTTTCGGCCTTGGCGAGGGCTTCGGGCTCGGTGAGCGGCTTCTTGGCGGCGGCGTCACCGGCGGGCGCGGGCGCCTGACCGGCGGTGAACGGGATGTAGATGATCTTCACTTTCGCCTGGGTGAACTCATCCTTACGCGTCTCGTAGGCCTTCTTCTGCTCTTCCTGGCTGATGGTGGTTTTGCCGGACTGCTCGTTGACCATGGCCTGCATGAGTAGGGACATGCGCTGGATCTCGATGCCTTCCTTGTAGGGGCTCTTCTGGTCGAGTTTCTGCTCTTCCGCCATGGCGGAGATTTTCTTGAGCATGAACCACTGCTGGAGGAAGGACTTCGGGTCGCGCGTGAAGTTCGGGCGCATCTGCGGCGGCAGCATGTCACCGATCTTGTTGACTTCGGCGGCGGTGTACTTTTTACCTTCGATCTCGGCGACGACCGTCGTGGGGGTGATTTCCTGGGGATTGGCAGCCAAGGCGGGAGGCGGGGCCTGGCCGTAGGCGGCAGAGGCAGAGGCAAACAGGGCAAGGGACAGGAAAGAAGACTTCATGTGGGATCAACTCATTGTATCAGCAGCCCTGAACCCTCTAACCTAGGAAGGAACACCCATGGGGAATATCCTGCAATCGCTCCCGGCCGGAGAAGCCGTCGGGATCGCGTTTTCCGGCGGGCTGGATACCAGCGCCGCGATTTACTGGATGCGCCAGAAGGGCGCGATTCCGTACTGCTATACGGCTCATTTGGGGCAGCCCGATGAGACGGACTACGAGAGCATTCCACGGAAGGCACTGGAGTACGGGGCGGAGAAGGCGCGGCTGATCGACGCCCGGCAGCAACTGGTACGCGAGGGGCTGAACGCGCTGCAGTGTGGCGCCTTTCACATCACCACGGCCGGCCTGCCGTACTTCAATACGACGCCGATCGGGCGCGCGGTGACCGGCACGCTGCTGGTGGGCGCCATGAAGGAAGACAATGTCCACATCTGGGGCGACGGCAGCACGTATAAAGGCAACGACATCGAGCGCTTCTACCGCTACGGGCTGATGGTCAACCCGCAGCTTAAAATTTACAAGCCGTGGCTGGACCAGCAGTTCATCGACGAATTGGGCGGGCGCAAAGAGATGTCGGAGCTGTTGGAGAAGGCCGGGCTCAGCTACAAGATGAGCAAGGAGAAGGCCTACTCGACGGATTCGAACATCTGGGGCGGCACGCATGAGGCGAAGGATCTGGAGTTCCTGGACAAGGGGATGAAGATCGTGGAGCCGATCATGGGCGTGGCGTTCTGGCGGGATGACGTGGACGTGAAGCCGGAGACGGTATCGGTGACGTTCCACGAAGGGCTGCCGGTGGCGCTGAACGGGGTGGAGTTCACCGATATGGTGGAACTGGTGCTGGAGGCGAACCGTATCGGCGGGCGGCACGGGCTGGGCATGAGCGACCAGATTGAGAACCGCATCATCGAGGCCAAGAGCCGCGGCGTGTATGAGGCGCCGGGCATGGCGCTGCTGTTTATCGCCTATGAGCGGCTGGCGACGGGCATCCACAACGAAGGGACGCTGGAGCAGTATCGCGACATGGGGCGGCGGCTGGGCCGGTTGCTGTACGAAGGCCGCTGGTTCGATCCGCAATCGCTGATGTTGCGCGAGACGCTGCAGCGGTGGGTGGCGAAGGCCATCACGGGCGAGGTGGTGTTGGAACTGCGCCGTGGCAACGACTACAGCATCATGGACACGAAGAGCCCGAACCTGACCTACAAGCCGGAACGGCTGACCATGGAAAAGGGACAGGGCGCGTTCTCGCCGCAGGACCGCATCGGGCAGTTGACGATGCGCAACCTGGATATTACGGATAGCCGCGATAAGCTGTTCGTGTATTCGAAGTCGGGACTGCTGGCATCGAGCAATCTGGAGGGGATGCGGCTGCTGGACGAGGCGGAGAAGAAGGATTGAATCGCAGGGTATTCCTGATAGGCGGAGGGGCGGCGCTGGCACAACCGGCAGCCGCCCCTCCCCGCATTGGAGTGGCTGGGATCCAATTGGTGACGGACGATTCGAGCGCGGGTGGGGCGAAGGTGCGGCGGGCCGGGGCGCGGCTGCGCTGTTCGGTGGATGCCTGGGATCCGGCGGGTGGCGAAGTGTCGCTGGCGTGGTCGCTGCCGGGCGGGATCGTGGAATGGGCCGAGGGCCGGGAGGCGGTGATACGGGCTCCGCAGGCGGCAGGCGAGCATGAACTGCTGGCGCGAGTGAAGACGCGGGGTGGGGAAGCCGTGGCGACGCGGCGGATCGAGATCCGGCAGGTGGCGGCGGAGAGCTATGCGCCGCCTCGATTGGAGCCGGTGAAGCCGAGCCCCTATTTGCAGCGGACCATGCGTCTGCTGGCCACCAGCACGGACAGCCAGCGGAATGAAGTGCGAGTGCTGTTCTACGGGCAGTCGATTACCAAGCAGGACTGGTGGTGGCAGGTGGCGGACAACCTGCGGCGGCGCTTTCCGCAGGCGCGGCTGGTAATCGAGAACCGGGCGATTGGCGGGTATTCGGCTCCGTATTTGTTGCGGACCGTGGAGCGCGATGTAGTGACGTTCCTGCCAGACCTGGTGCTGTTCCATGTGTATGGGCCGCGGCCCGAGTATGAGCAGGTGATCCGGACGATCCGGACGCGAACGGCTGCGGAGGTGGCGATCCAGACCGATCACGTGAATACGTACCCGGAAGATGAGGCGCAGAAGGCGCGAGAGGCGATGAGTTTCGAGTTTCTGCCGGCGCTGGCCGAGCGCTATGGCTGCGTGCTGATCGATGTGCGGCGGCCGTGGCTGCGCTATCTGGAAGAGCACCGTTTGACCCATAGGGATTTGCAGAAGGACGGGGTGCATCTGAACGGGCGCGGCAACTTCCTGTTGGCGGAGATCGTGAAGCGGTATCTGGTGCATGACGCAAGGGCGCAGGTGCGCGACTCAATGACGGTGATGAAGGCGCCGAAGTGGAAGAAGGGGCGGATGGTGTTGGAGTTCGAGGGCGTGCGCGTGGACGCTGTCGGGGAGAAGGGCGACGCGGAGTTGCTGTTCGACGGCACGAAGCCGGGCGAGGATCCTGCGCTGTTCAGCTACACGCGTCCGACCGCGACTTGGGACGCCGACTGGCCGTGCGTGAACCATGTGTCGTGGCGTACGGCTCCGGTGGTGGAGGATTGGCGGGTGCGCGTGGTGGAGGCGAATGAGGATCTGAGCCGGATCCGCTTCCGGGTGACCGGGACGAAGACGGGGGATGACGGCGAGGGTGTGAGTACGGAGCGGTTTGTGTCGCAGAGCGGGCGGGTGGTGCTGGACCCGCGCGATTGGGCGATGAAGCGGAGTTTTGATTTGAAGAAGGCGCCGATGCCGAAGGATTGGGAGTTTGGCTGGCGGGTGGTGCCGCTGTTCGCGGATCGCTACCAGCCTGGGACGCTGATTGGGGGATGCCCGCCGGGAGTGCACCGGTTGGAGCTGGTGGCGGGGGGTGAGAAGCCGAAGATCAAGGCGTTCCGGGTTTGGCGGCCAGTGCCGTATCTCGCACAGAGATGAAGGGTTAGAAAAGCGTTACGAAATGTTGATTCGGTTGGGGGGCCTGCGCTAGGATAACAGTGCGGGGTGGAGCAGCCTGGTAGCTCGTTGGGCTCATAACCCAAAGGTCGTAGGTTCAAATCCTACCCCCGCAACCAACCACGGCGGTTCCGCCAAGTCCCCCACGAATACTTGCGTGATACTTAAGAGCGAAGACGGCTTGACGGAGCTTGCACTTCGCATTCGCAAGTACCAATTTCCTGAAATTCTGCACGACTGGGATGCGAACTGGCTTAACTTGGATGTCGAGGTCCGGACGGTGGAACGCTCCTTGCAGGCGACGGATTCCTGCTTACTGACGTGGGAGGCGCACTGGCTGGTGAACTGGCTTGCGGATGTGGCGATGGGCAGCCCGTGCGACCCGGAACTGGCTTTCCTGGAGCCGGATCTGTCCTTTCCGTTGGCGGTCGCCGGCGAGGATTGGCTGGAGCTATCAGTGGGATTGGCTATGGACTGCTGCCGCCCGAACGTCAGACGAGTGGTCGGGAGGGAATGCCGATTCCGTTGCGGATTACTCCCGTTGCGCTGCGGGAATGCGTGCGCGATTGGGCAGAAGAGGTGCTTGCGGCTTTCCGGAGCCGGCGCCGATTCCAGGGAGCTAGCATTGGCGGTCGTGTCCAGCCAACCGAGTACCCAACTGAATGTGACCGTGCCAGAATGATGCTATGAAGACCGCCCGTTTACGTCCAATGGCACGACCAGGGTATGTGGCTTGGCTACTTCGAGGAGTTCCCCGACTATCTAACCCAGGGCGAGACCCCAGGGGACCTCGATGACAATCTTCGGGATCTGTACCGAGACCTGACGGGCGGCGAGATTCCAGGCATCCGGCGGGTGGCCGAACTCTCGCTCGGATGAAGCGAGCAGACCTGATTCGCAAACTGGAGGAAGCAGGGTGCGAGTTCGTGCGGCGCAAATTTGCGTTGATGCCGTGCTCAGGCTATGGTGAGGGCATGACTTTGGACGCCATCAAAGACGCCGTTGTTCATCTCTCTGAGGCGGAACGTGAGCAATTTGCCCGATGGTTCGAAGATCTGGCAGAGGAAGCTTGGGACAGGGAAATCGAGCGCGACTTTGCCACTGGTGGTCGCTTGGCGCACCTGGTCGAAGAGATCGACCGCAAAATAGATCATGTCATCGCCTCCGGCAACGTCACCTCGCTTGAAGACGGTCTGCGAGCGCGCCGTGAGCAGCGCGCTCGGAAGTGAACAACCGCTCAGTAGTTGTACCAGTTCAGGCGCACGGCCCGTGCCAGCACGCCTTGCTGTACCGTCTTAGCGCGCAGCCGCTTGCTGATGAATTCCCGAAGGGCTTCCACTCCCTCCTCCATGCCGATTCGCAGTTGGAAGGCGTGGCCCGGCGTGAAGTGGTCGAAGTCCATTCTGGCCTCTTCGAACATCTGATTGAGCCCGCGGATAACCATCATGGCGAAGTTATCCATGGTGTTCGTGTTCAACAGGTGCAAGCCGCCCCAACGCGGGTGGATGAAGGTTGAGCTGAGGTTCGAGAACTCCCCGCTCGCTTCATAGAAGTCGAGTCCAATCATCGACAACGACCCATCCCCCAGCCGCTGGAAGATGACATTGCCCGTATTCTGGATGCGGCCGGTGAGCGGATCCACGCGGTCGGCGTTGCCGATGAACAGATCAACGGCGAGGATCTTGCCGAACATGCGCATCGTGTGTGACTGGGAAAGCGTGTCGTACAGTTCGAGGGCCCTGTTCTCACCTTTCAGCGCGTCGTCGGCGTCCTGCAGGCGGTTGATGTAAGGCATCTTCATCCATACGAAGATGCCGGCCTGCGTCGCATCCAGGAGGTCCCCCAGGTAGGCGCGGGCATTGCGTGGAGTGAAGGCCATCGGCGAGATTCCACGCAGTTCGCGAACTTCATCCTGCGTCAGAAGCTGCACCTTCAATTGCGGGTTTACCTGCCGCATGAGTTTGGCGCCCCAGGCGAGGTTCTTGTCGACATCGCGGCCGGTACCACCGCTTTCGGCCTTAACCACCAGGGCCGAGTTGTCACGAAAGGTAATGCGGAACACGGGCCTGGTCTGGCCTTTGACCTGCCAGGCGACTATCGTTCCCTGGGGATCCAGTTGGAAGCACTTCACTTCCCGAATGTCCGCCGCCCGCAGTTGCCGTAACAGCCCGTTCGGCTGGTGGTGTTGTTGGTTCCGGTTCTGGTTTCCCCGTGCTGGATTCGCGATCTGCCATCCGCCCATAGTGACTCTCCTGAGGTGATTTTCCCGGTCGCGGGCGGCGTCCTGACCGCCGTATCTCCCCGCTCACCTGGAACAAGTGCGAGCAGGGGGCCGGAGTCGGCAAATCTTTTCAGGAATTTTTTGCGGGGTTTTCGAAATCAGCAGATGCGGGGCAGGTTTTCACCGATGGGCAGGGGTACGACGCGGCGGGCGCCGATCACCGTCTTGGCCAGGAGCATACCGGGGTGCGTATCCGTGACAGTGCCGATGAACGCGGCGCCGGCGCCGAGGGGGTGGGCTCGCCAGGCCGCCAGCACCGCCTCGGCCTTCTCCGCGGCTACGAGGGCCAGCATCTTCCCTTCGTTCGCGACACCCATGGGGTCCAGGCCCAGGATCTCGCAGGCGGCTCTCACTTCGGGCTGGACGGGTGTTTTCGACTCGTCCACAACCACACCGACCTTCGAAGCGCGGGCGATTTCATGGAGCGCGGCCGTTATGCCGCCGCGGGTGGGGTCGCGCATGACGTGCAGCGCCTCGCCGGCGACGTGGATCGCCAGCGCTGCGAGTTCGTGGAGCGGGGCGCAATCGCTGACAATCGGGCTTTCGAAGGACAAGCCCTCGCGGACGCTCATGATAGCCATGCCGTGATCGCCGATAGAGCCGCTCAGCAGTACCGCATCGCCAGGCTGGGCTCGTCCAGGGTCCACGTTTAGGCCATCGGCCAGCACGCCTACGCCCGCCGTATTGATGTAAAGCCCGTCGCCGTGGCCCCGCTCGACCACCTTGGTATCCCCCGTGACGATCTGCACGCCGGCGGCGCGCGCGGAGGCGGCCATGTCCTCCACCACGCGGCGGAGATCCGCAATCGCCAGCCCTTCTTCCAGGATGAAGCCGGCGCTCAGGTAGAGGGGCTTTGCTCCGGCCATGGCAAGGTCGTTGACAGTGCCGTTCACGGCGAGGTGGCCGATGGAGCCGCCGGGAAAGAATAAGGGCCGCACGACGAACGAATCGGTGGAGAAAGCGAGGCGGCCGCCAGGCGCGGGCAAGACGGTGGCATCGCCCAGAACCGCCAGGGCCTCGTTGCGGAAGGCCGGCAGGAACAGGTACTCCACCAACTCCGACGATAACTTACCGCCGCCGCCGTGGCCCATAACGACGTTGGGGTAGTCGCGGAGAGGCAGCGGACAGGTCCAGTTTGGGGAATCGGGCGGCGGGTCAGGCATGGAAGTTGTAGTAGGCCGAGCAGGCTCCTTCGTTGGACACCATGGTGGCTCCCAGGGGGCGGCGGGGCGTGCATTCGCGGCCGAAGGCGGGGCATTCATTGGGACGAAGGGCGCCGCGCAGGACGTCGCCTGCGCGGCAGAGGGGCGATTCGTGGGAATGCATGCCAGTGACGGCGAAGCGGCGTTCGGCGTCGAAGGCGTGATAGGGTTCGCGCAGTTGCCAGCCGCTTTGGGGAATGACGCCGATGCCGCGCCAGGCGCGGTCGACCGGCTCGAAGACCGCTGCCAATAGACGTTGTGCCGGTTGATTGCCCTTCTCGGTGACGACCCGTTCATAAGCGTTGTCGACGCGCGCCTCGCCGGCTTCGAGAAGGCGGACGGTGCGGCGGATGCCTTCGAGCAGATCGAGCGGCTCAAAGCCGGTGACTACGATCGGCGTGCCGTAGCGCACGGCCAGCGGCGGGTACTGCCAGTAGCCCATCACGCTGCAAACATGCCCGGCGGCAAGGAAGGCGTTCACGCGGTTCGAAGGCGATTGCAAAATGGCTTCGATGGCGGGAGGTACCAACACATGCGACACCAGCAGGGAGAAGTTGGCGACGTTCTGGCGGCGGGCCAGGTCGACAGCCATGGCGTTCGCCGGCGCGGTGGTTTCGAAGCCGACCGCGAAGAAGACCACCTGACGGCTCGGGTTTTCCCGGGCGATTCTGAGGGCGTCGAGCGGTGAGTAGACCATGCGCACGTCGCCGCCTTCGCTCTTGACGCGGAACAGGTCGCGGCCGGTGCCCGGGACGCGGAGCATATCGCCGAAGGAGCAGAAGACGACCTCGGGGCGGGCGGCGATGGCCAGGGCACGGTCAATGGTCTCGAGAGGGGTGACGCAGACCGGGCAGCCGGGACCATGGACCATGCGGACTTCCGGCGGCAGGAGTTGGTCAATGCCGTTGCGGATGATGGAGTGCGTCTGGCCGCCGCAGACTTCCATGATGTTCCAGGGGCGGGTGGCGAGGCGTTGAATGTCGCGTGCCAGCGCGCCGGCGGCACCGGCATCGCGGAATTCGGTGAGGTACTTCATGGGATGTCCCCGCCGCATACCTCTTCGAGCAGGCCGAGTTCGCGGAAGGTCCGGAGAGTCGCCTGGGCGGCGGCTTCATCGAGACGGGAGATAGCGAAGCCGGCGTGGACGATGGTGTAGTCGCCCACGGCGATCTCCGGCACGTAGGCGAGGCATACCTCCTTGACGACGCCGCCGAAGTTGACCTTGCCCATGCGCGCTCCGGTGTCTTCGAAGATGGACTCGACTTTCCCCGGCACCGCTAAGCACATGGGCTGTTCCGCTCCTTTGCGTGACGCTAGTGCCAGCATAGCGAGTCTGCCGGACGGTGGTACGCTGCCTAGAGGTAACTTGATGGAACCGATGTTTCTTCCCGGCGTGGAGTCCGACCCGAAGCCCTCGCCATATGCCAAGGCCATCGAGCAGATGCAGGCGGCGGGGCAGGAATACCCGCGGATCTGGCACCTGTTCGCGTACCTGCCACAGGCGACGGAACACCTGGCGCGGTTTACGCAGGAGATCCTGCGGGAGCCGGGACCGCTGTCGCCGGGTTTCCGGGAGTTGATCGCGGCGTACACCTCGGCGAAGAACCACTGCCCGTTTTGAACGAAGAGCCACGCCGCGGTCGCGGCGGTATTGCTGGGGAGTGAGCGGGAGTTGGAGGATGGCGAGGCGTTCGTGGCGGGGGTGCTGGCGGATGTGGAGACGAGCGGGCTGGGCCAACCGGAGAAGGCGATGTTGCGGTTCGTGGATAAGGTAAATCGCGATTCGCCGTCGATCACGGCGGCGGATATGGAGCCGCTACGGGCGATGGGCTGGGAAGACGCCGCCATCTATTACGCCATTACGGTGTGTTCGCTGTTCAATTTCTATAACCGTTGGATTGACGCCGCGGGCGTGCATGCCTTATCGGATGAGGCGCACCGGGCGGGGGGCAAGCGATCGGCGTCGACTGGCTACGTTCGGAAATAGCCTACGTCTCTTAAGTTTTCTCCCTACCCTGCCGATCTAGACGATTGATGAGCGGCGTGTACGAAGACGGGGACGCAATCCTCGCGCAGTTCAATAAGTTGATCAACGAACTGTTGCGCGGGAACATGAATCGCAATACGTTCCGTCCGTGGGAGATCGATGTTCTGCTGGATATTGAACACTGCGCCCTGAAGGACGGGAACAAGAAGGAGACGCTACGGCGGTACCAGAAGGCGGTACAGCGGCAGATGGAAAAGGGTGGGCAGACCCCCATGAAGCTGTCCGAGTACCTGGAATCGCTTCGTTTAAAGAGGGAAGCGAGTTCCTCCCGCGTGACGGCTGCGCTATCCTGAAGATTGGGCAAGTTCCTCTACAGGAGAGTACAGAATGGGTTGCGGTAGTGGCTTTGTAGCCCCGAAACCACCGGAAGATCCGAACGCGCGCAAGGTGTTCTGCGTGAAGTTTGGCCGGGAAATGGTTGGGTTGTCGGAGGTGCCGTTCGAAGGGCACCCGCTCGGACAGCGAATTTACGAGAGCGTATCTAAGGAAGCCTGGGCGATGTGGGTGGAGCATATGAAGATGCTCATGAACGAATACCGCCTGAATCTGGGCACCACGGAAGCGCAGGAGTTCCTGATCAAGCAGATGGATCAATACTTCTTCGGCGAAGGTGCGGCGCTGCCGGAAGGCTACGTAGCACCGCAGACCAAGAGCTGAAACCGCTTCTAACACGTTTCCAGTTCGGTAGCGATCGCAAAGCACAGGTGGGAGTGGGCTTCCCGGAGGGCCGCTTCCACCTGTTCGCTTTTAGGGGCATGGGCGAACAGGAATCCGGCGTAGCTGCTGGCTTCCGGGAAGGTTTTCAGGCGCTGGCCGGGGACGGCGGCGATGCGCACTTCCGTGATTCCCGGCACGGCGTGGGCTTCTTCTAAGCCGCTGACGCCGCGATAGATGCCGGCCTTCGGAATCGGGATCATCATGACACCGGCGGCTCCCGGATGGAGTTCGAGAGGGGTGACGTCCTCTCCGGCGGCGTGGCGGACCAGAACGGATTCCAGGCTGGCCTCGCCATTGAACCGCAGCACGCGCGCACAGTAGCCGCCGATGGGCCGGGCGGCGATCTCCAGCAGATAAGCGCCGCGGAAGTTGTAGCGCACCTCGGCGTGGATGGGGCCGTGGCACAGGCCGAGCGACTGCACGCCGCGGCGCACGGTTTCGAGGATGTCGTCCTGCACGGCTTGCGGCTCCCGTGAGGGTGTCACGTAGATGGTTTCCTCGAAGAAGGGGCCGTCGAGCGGATCCGGTTTGTCGAACAACGCAAAGACCCGGAGCTGGCCGTTCGTTACCACGCCTTCGATGGCAAACTCGCGACCGGGAAGGAACTCCTCACATTGCAGGTAACGTGTGCTCTCGCCCAGGCGCTGGAGATCGGCGGCGTTGAGCAGTTTGCGGATAGTCTGGAGAGCTGCTTCCAATTCGGACGCGTTGTTCGCGCGGATGACGCCGCGGCTGCCGGAGAGTGCCAACGGCTTCACGACACAGGGGAACGGCGGATCGACCGGCTTGGCATCGGCGAGAAATCGCTGGTAGGCGGGCTGCAGCAAACCGGCGGCGCGGAACCGCTCCTTGGCCAGGAACTTGTTGCCGGCGGCCTCGCAGGCATGCGGCGGGTGAAAGGGAATCCCGGCACGTTCGGCAAACAGCGACGCGAACAGGGTGGTGCGGTCCCCAAGAGCGATGACACCGGTGAAGGGGGCGTGCCGGTGAGCCTCCAGGAGACTGTCGAGATGCCCGATGGGGTCGTGGAACTTGACCGCGAGGGATTGGCCGCGCCAGGGGTCGTCCAGGACATCGCAGCGGTCGGTGGCGAGCGTGAACGGAATACCGAGGTCCCGCGCGGCATCGGCGAACATGCGGGTCTGGTAGCCAGTGGTGGCCGTGAAAAGCAGAAGGTGGGGCATCGGCATGTTAGAGAAGAGCAGCCTGCTCTTCGGTGGGCTCGGCTCAACAATACCAGGGCTCTTCGAGGTAGGGAATTACGGTGCGGGGGAGGCGGTCGGCATCGCCGGGGAACGGCTCGGGGGACGCCAAGCCCCAGATCCTGGCGAAGATCTCGTGCCGGGTGGCTTTCCGGCGCTGCTCGGCCCAGACCAGACGTAGGACGGCTCGGGCGAGGTCGTCCATGAAGGGGTCGGGGTGGGACCAGCGATGGAGCAGCGCGGCTGGGTCGAAGCCGCTTAGGAAGGGGCGGATCTCTTCCGTCTCCAGCAGTTTGGAGCCGGGTGGTAAGAGCAGGCGAAGCGCCAGTTGGACGGGGGCTACGGCGTCGATCAGGCCGCTGGTGGCGAGGGTGCGGAGCAGGTCGAGGTAGGCCTCGTGGGTAGTCCAGGGGGTGAACGGAACGAAGGTAGGCGAGACGGGAATTCCGGTTTCCCGGCACAGCCGCAGGGCTTCAAAGACGCCGGCACGGGTGTGGCCTTTGGCGAGGATCGAGAGAACGCGGTCGTCCAGGGATTCGACGGCGGTAGTGATGAGGATACAGCCGGTGGCTTGGAGGAACGGGAGCAGGTCGCGGTGACGCAGGAGGTGTTCGACTTTGATGGTGACGTCGTACGTGATGCCGGGGAATTCGGCGTGTAGCGCTGCGGCGAGGCGGACGGCGTGCGTGGGGCCGTTGAAGAAGTCGGGGTCGCCGAAGGTGATGTGCTGGGCGCCGGCGGCGATGAGGTTGCGGATATCGGCAAGGACGGTTTCCCGCGGTACGATGCGGAACACGCCGTCGTAGACCGGCACTACGGGACAGTGCAGGCAACGGTGTTTGCAGCCGCGGCTAGCCTCGGTGTAGCCGGCGATCAGGGTCCGGTCGCCGATCCGGAAGCGAGGGTACTGGCTGAGATCCGGCAGAGTGGACCGGTCCGGTGGCAGCAGGGGCAGGCGGGGCAGGAAGATGCCGGAGGCCGGGCGTCCTTCGATGGCGGCCGCCAGCGCTTCTTCGAATTCGCCGCCGATGGTGGTGGGGATGCCGATTTGGCGGAGGAAATCGGCGTTGAGGGGAGCGTAGAGGCCGTAGGCGACGAGCCGGGCTTGGGGATTCAACTGCTTCACCTGCTGCACGACGGGGGCGGCGAGGCGGGCGGCGGTGTGCATCGGGAGGTGGAAGGCCACGGCGTCAGCGGCCGTGATGGCTTCGTTTGGTATTTCGGCCACGGCGAGGTCGATGGTGGACACCTGGTGGCCACGGGCGGCGAGCCAGGCGGCGGGCGAGGCTACGCCAAAGGGCTGGTGGCCAAGGTCGTAGGTGGAAATGAGAACTACCCGCACACGGTATCCTTGAAACTTCATGGTGGCACAGCCCGAGGGGGTTTCGAAGCAATCGCGTCAGCCCACGGCGTATTGGCGGTGGGCGGCGGCGCTGGGTCCGGCGGTGGTTCTATATTGGGCGCCGCTGCCAGGGCTGAACGCGCAACAGCGGCACCTACTGGCGATATTCGTAGGGACAATCCTGGCGATGATGACGCAGCCGATGCCGGTGGGCGCCTGTGCGTTTTCGGCGATCACGGCCCTGGCCCTGACGAATACGCTGCCTGCCGGGCGACTGCTGTCGGGCTTTGCGAATCCTGTAACGTGGTTGATTTTCAGCGCTTTCCTGTTTGCGCGGGCGGTGATCTCGACCGGCTTGGGGCTACGTACCGCCTACTGGATTACGCAGCGGTTTGGCGGGCACCCGATTACACTGGGGTACTCGGTGGCGGCCTCGAACGTGGCATTGGCTCCGTTTATACCCTCCGATACGGCAAGGGGCGGCGGCGTGCTCTACCCCATCACCCGCAGCCTGGCGCGCTGCTTCGATTCCGAACCGGGGCCGACCGGCGGGCGCATGGGCGCCTATCTGAATCTGGTGGGGTTTCATGTGAACTATGTGGCGTCGGCGACGTTCTTGACGTCCATGGCTGCGAATCCCATGATCGGCAACTTCGCCCGCAAGATCGCGAAGGTGGACCTTACCTGGGGGACTTGGCTGCTAGGCTCCTCGGTGCCGGCGCTGCTGTCGTTTCTGCTGGTGCCGGTGCTGTTGTACCGATTGCAGCCGCCGTCGATCAAGGATACGGGTCCGGCGCGGCGGATGGCGGCGGACAAACTGGCGGAGATGGGGCCGATGCGCCGCCAGGAATGGGTGCTGGTCGCCATTCTTTTCGGTGTGATGGCGGGATGGGTGACGTCGAACCTGCACTGGGTGTCGAACGCGCTGGTGGCGGTGGCGGGGGTGACGGCGCTGCTGCTGTGCCGGATTGTAACGTGGGACGAACTGCTGGAGCAGCGCGGCGCCTGGGACGCCCTGATGTGGTTTGCGCCCATTCTCATGATGTCGGATGCGCTGCTGGAGACCGGCGTAGTGGGCGTGCTGTCCGGGGCGCTGTTTGCGCCGGTCGGATCGATGGCAGTAGTGCCGGCATTCCTGGTTTTGACGGGCGCTTATTTCTACGCGCACTACGTCTTCGCCAGCCAAACGGCACACGCCACGGCGCTGTATCCCGGCTTCCTGACGGCTGCGGTCGGAGTGGGGATTCCGCCGATGGTAGCGGCGCTGGCGCTGGCTTTCCTTTCCAGTTTGGATGCGGGGATTACCCATTATGGAACGGGGTCGGCGCCGGTGTACTTTGGGGCGGGCTTTGTCAGCCAGGGGACGTGGTGGCGGCTGGGGTTCTGGATTTCACTGTTGAATCTGCTGATTTGGTTAGGGATAGGGCCGCTGTGGTGGAAGCTGGTTGGGCTCTGGTAGGCGCGAACTTTTTAGTGCGGTGGGGTGTTTTGTCGCGTCGGTAGATCATGGCCATCGCGGTGCTATAGTGGCCGGTAGGTCATCGTGTGAGGCAAGCCGTGAGAATCGTTACTTTTCTGTTGATGCTTTGGGGTTTGGGTGGTCAGGCGCAGGCACAGCCGACCTACGCGCGGGAGGTTTCGCGCATCGTGGCCGAGAAATGCCAGAGGTGCCACCGGCCGAACGATATCGCGCCGTTCGCATTACTGACCTATGAAGACGCCCAGACCTGGGCTGAAGACATCAAACGCGTGGTTTCCGAACGGATCATGCCGCCGTGGAAACCGGTAGAGGGACACGGCGAGTTCCGCGACTCCTACGCCTTGAGTGAAGAGCAGCGCCAGACTCTTATTCAATGGGCCGAGGCGGGTGCGCCGCTTGGCGATCCGGCGGAACTGCCGGAGGTGACCGCGCCCACTGGAGAGTGGCAGTTGGGCGAGCCGGATATGGTCATTACCATGCCCGAGGCCTACACGCCGCCGCGTGGGAAGGACGACCATCGCTGTTTCGTCGTCTCGAATCCGTTTGATGAGCCGATGTATGTTAAGGCCGCCGACGTTATTCCAGGAAACCGGCGCGTCGTCCATCACGTGATTCTCTATCTGGATACCCGCGGGCAGGGGGTTAAACTCGACGCCGCCGAGCCGGGTCCGGGCTATACCTGCTACGGTGGCCCGGGCGTGGATCTCGATATCAACTCCGCCGTGGCCGGTTGGGCTCCGGGCAGTGCGGCGAAGCGGTTGCCGGATGGCATCGCGGTGCAGATCCCGAAAGGCGCGCAGGTGATCATGCAGGTACACTATTACGCTCGCGGCGTCACGGCGGAAGACCAGACGCGCATCGGTCTTTATTTCGCCAAGGAGCGCATCGAGCGGCGCCTGTTCTATGTGCCGGTACTGAATACGCGCTTCACCATCCCGCCGGGTGATGCCAACTACGCGGTGACGGCGACGTTCCCCATTCCGCCGCTGCTGGATGCCCGCGCCATTCAGATCTTCCCGCACATGCATCTGCTGGGCCGCCAGATCAGCGTCGAATACGTGGAGCCGCGGCAAACTGCCGCCAAGCCGTTGATTCGAATTGACGATTGGGACTTCAACTGGCAGGGTTTCTACAACTTCAAGGACCCGGTACCGTTACCGGCGCTGAGCAGCATCCGCCTGCGTTGCACGTTCGACAACTCGGAAGGCAACCCTCGTAACCCTAGCAATCCACTGAAGCCGGTAGGCTGGGGAGAGGGCACAGAGGACGAAATGTGCATAGCGTTCCTAGGCGTCGTATTCGAGCGAGAAAACTTGCTGCCGTTCTCCACTATTCAGCAGAGGTAGTTCTCGTACTCTTCGTGGTATGGGGAGGACTACGGAGAAGGGCTTATTGTGAGTACGGCGTGCTGTACGGCATAATAGCCGTATGGGAAGGAAGGATGAAATGCAGAAAGTGACGGTGATGCTGCCGAAGGATCTGTTGGAGCAAGCCGTGGCCGCCAGTGGAGAAGGTTTGACGCCGACCATCCGCAGGGGTCTGGAAGCGATGGCCGCCGGAACCGCTTATGATAGGCTTCGGCAATATCGCGGCCAGTATCGGGCCAGCATCAATCTTGCCGAGTTGCGGGAAGACCGCGATTAGAGCCGGCGGCAATGATCTGTTTCGACACTTGCGTCTGGATCGCCTACTTCGCGGGGGAGGAGTCGCGGGAGGTAGAATTGCTGGATTACCACCTGAAGATACACGCCGTTATCATGCATCCCGTGGTGGTAGCGGAGTTGTTCAGTGACGCGGAGATGCCGGAAGGGATTCGGGGCACCCTGCTGGTTCTGCCGGAGATGAAGCTCATGGACGGCTTTTGGGCGCGGGTGGGAAGACTGCGGGGGCAGATGCGCGCGGCGAAGATGACGCCGAAGCTGGCCGATACCTTAATTGCCCAGGGGTGCATTGAATCCAACACACCCCTGGTCACTCACGATCGCGGATTCCAGCGGTTCCAGCGTTTCACCAGCCTGCACCTGGTGACTTAGTATTTGGGAACCGACGGGTCGACCTTGTCACTCCAGGCGAGGATACCGCCCTTCATGTTCCGCACCTTCTGGAAGCCCGCGCCGCGGAGCACGTCACAGCCCTTGGCGCTGCGGACGCCGCCCTTGCAGTGGAGCACGTAGTCGGCGCTGGGATCCAGTTCGCTCAGCCGCTTGGGCAGGTCGCCCAGCGGGATGAGTTTGGCGGTAGGGATTTTGGCGATCTGGTATTCGTGCGGCTCGCGAACGTCGATGAGGACGAAGTCCGCTTTCTGCTCGATCAGCGCGTTCACTTCAACCGGGTCGATTTCTTTGTCTGGCATGGCGGCGACGGGTTCGGGAGTCTGGTGGGGGATGCCGCAGAACTGCTGGTAGTCGATGAGGCCGTTGATGACGGTGCAGCTACCATCGGCGGGGCAATCGGGATTGCGGCGCAGTTTCAGTTCGCGGAAGCGCATGTTGAGGGCGTCGTAGAGCATGAGGCGGCCGACCAGCGTGTCGCCTTTGCCGAGAATCAGCTTCACGACTTCCGTAGCCTGTACCACGCCGACCAGCCCGGGCAGGATGCCGAGCACTCCACCTTCGGCGCAACTGGGGACCAGGCCAGGGGGTGGCGGTTCGGGGTACAGACAGCGGTAGCACGGGCCGCCGGGCGCGGTGAAGACCGTCGACTGGCCTTCGAAGCGAAAGATGGATCCATAGACGTTCGGCTTGCCGGCCAGCATGCAGGCGTCGTTCACCAGGTACCGGGTGGGGAAGTTATCCGTCCCGTCGACCACGATGTCGTAGTCCCTGATGATGTCCATGGCATTCTCGCTGGTGAACGCCACTTCGTGCTTGATCACGTTGACGTTCGGGTTGATGTCGAGAATGGTTTCGGTGGCCGAATCAATCTTTTTACGCCCGATATCCTTGGTGCCGTGGATGATCTGGCGCTGGAGGTTGGTACGGTCGACGACGTCGAAATCCACCAGGCCGATGGTGCCAATGCCGGCCGCGGCCAGGTACATGCCAATGGGCGCGCCTAACCCACCAGTACCGATACAAAGCACTCTGGCGGCCTTCAGCTTCTGCTGGCCTTCCACGCCGACTTCGGGCAGGATGAGGTGGCGGCTATAGCGCAGCACCTCTTCGTTGGTAAGCTGCGGGAGCATTAACGGCCTCCGGCGATCGACGGGACGATGCTGATGGTGTCGCTATCCTTGGCGGTGGTGGCGGTCTTGCTCAGGTAGCGGATGTCTTCATCGTTCAGATAGACATTGACGAAGCTGCGCAGCTTGCCTTCGTCGTTGAAGAGGTTCTTGCGCAGGTCCGGGTGCGTGGTGGTCAGTTGATCGAGGATTTCGCCAACCGTGGCGCCGCCGATCTCGACGGTGTCCTTGCCGCCGGCGAACTGACGCAGGGGAGTGGGAATAAGGATCTTGGCCATAACTGAGAGCCTTTCTTTTCGCTTGGTTACTGTTGGTATTCCAGAGTTTCTTTGGGAGCTTCCGTTTGGTCGAAGTTGGGCAGGAAGCTGTTGGCGTGGTCGAACTCGCCGTTCTTGATGCTGAGGACCACGAAGCTATACCAGGGGCACGAGTTTTCGAGGTCGCGTTTGGAGAAATAGGCGTCGCAATCGGGGTGCGAATGGAAGATACCCATCACGCTCATCCCCTTGGCGCGCGCTTCCTTCTCCACCTGTAGCTGCTCGGCGGGGTCGAGCTGGTAGGTGTCTTCCTGCGCCCCTTCGAAGGCATTGCGCATCGGGCGGGCTTCCATCACGTGGCGGCCGCCGTCCGCTTCCACGCCGAGCATGGCCCCGCAACATTCGCGCGGGTAGGCCGCACGGGCGTGCGCCACCATGACATCCCAGGCTGCTTTGTCGATTCGAATCATCTAAATGGAGTAGTCTTCCTGTTCCCAGAACGGTTCACTGAGATATTTGGATGCACCATCGCAGAGGATGGTCACAATGACGCCGGATTTGCCTTCGGCGGCCAGTTGCTTGCCGACTTTGCGGGCAGCGACGGCGTTACCCCCGGAGGAGATGCCCACCAGCAGGCCCTCTTGGCGCGCCAGGCGCCGCACCATCACGTAGGCGTCTTCGGTTTCGAGCCAGAGGTTGGCGTCGGCGAGTTTCTCGTCGTAGATGGCCGGGATGATAGCGGTAGGCATGTGCTTCAGCCCTTCCAGGCCATGGAAGCCAGTAGAGGGCTGAGCGGAGATACAGGTGACGCCAGGCAGATCGTCCTTCAACCGGCGGGCGGTGCCCATGAAGGTACCGCTGGTCCCCAGGGAGGCCACGAAGTGAGTGACGCGGCCATCGGTCTGGCGGAGGATCTCCGGCCCGGTGGTGTCGTAGTGGGCCTGCCAGTTCTTCGGGTTGCTGTATTGGTCCGGGTAGAAGTAGCGGCCGGGGTCCTGTTCGTAGATGGCCTTGCAGCGGCGAATGGCGCCGTCAGAGCCTTCGCCAGGGTCGGTGAGCACTACGTCCACTCCAAACGCGCCGAGGATGCGTTTGCGCTCCTCGCTGGCGTTCGACGGCAGGCACAGCTTGACGCGGTAGCCCTTCGCCGCGCAGACCATGGCGTACGCGATGCCGGTGTTGCCACTGGTGGAGTCGAGCAGGATCTTATCCTTCGACATGCGGCCGGTACGTTCGCCGTCGAGGATCATGTTTAACGCGGGGCGATCCTTGACGCTGCCGCCTGGATTGGCGAACTCCGCCTTGCCGTAGATTTCGATGCCGGGCAGGTCCCGCTCCAATCCGTGAAGGCGGATGAGCGGCGTATTGCCGATCGAGGCCAGGATGGAAGTCGGGGGAAAAGCGGCGGTCATGCGGAACTTTTCATGATACCGCGATGCCGTAGGATGAGGGTTCCGGCGTGGTCCACGCGCAGGGACCAGCCGGAGGGAACCAGGGTGGTGGCGCCGTAATCGATCACCAGGGCCGGTCCGGGCAAGGGGCGAGTGGAAAGCTGTTCCCGGCGCCAGACGGGAACCTGCTGGAAGGTGCCGTCCACCCAGACCTGACGCGATAGCGGCTGGCCTTTACGATAGGGCTGCGAGCGGGCGAGACGCGGCTTCGAAATAGCGGAGACGGCACGCAGGCGGATGGTCACAGCTTCGACTTCGCGCATTGGGTCGGCATAGCCGTAGGTGCGCTCGTGCACGCCATGGAAGACGCGGATGGCGTCCGGTCCGGTCCAGGGGATGGTGAGTTCGTAGCTCTGTCCGGCGTAGCGGAGATCGGCAAAGCGAGCCAGGCGCGCCTCCGGATTCTCGGCGCGGGCGCGGTCTTCGAGCGGCTCAAAACGCGCGTCGAGGTCGGAGTGGCCCAGCACGCCCGCGGCGTAGTCGCGCACGCGGGGCGCCAGCAGCATCCCAAGCGCCGACAGCACCCCGGCATTCTCCGGCACCAGCACGGTGGCGATGCCGAGTTCGGCCGCCATTTCGCAGGCGTGTAGCCCGCCGCAGCCGCCGAAAGCGAGTAGTGCGAAGTCGCGCGGGTCATAGCCGCGTTCGATGCTGACGGCGCGGATGGCGCGCTCCATGTTGGCGTTGGCGATGCGGATGACGCCGGCCGCTGCCTGGGCGGCATCCATGCCGAGAGAGTCGCCCAAACGTGCCAGCGCGGTCTGGGCGCGGGCGACATCCAGGGTCATGTCGCCCCCTACCAATTGATCTGCGGCGATGCGGCCGAGAACGACATGGGCGTCGGTAACGGTGGGCAGGTCGCCGGTACCGTAGCAGGCCGGGCCGGGGTTGGTGCCGGCGCTTTCGGGACCGACTCGCAGCAGGCCGCCTTCATCCACCCGCGCGATGGACCCCCCACCCGCGCCCACGGTGTGGATATCGAGCATCGGGACGCGGATGGGCAAACCATCGATGCGTGCTTCGACGGTTTCGCGGGGCGCGCCGTCGCAGAGACTGACGTCGGTGGAGGTGCCGCCCATATCGAAGCCAAGCACCTTCGGGAAGCCGCTCGCGGTGGCGATCTCGAAGGCCCCTACGACGCCGCCCGCGGGCCCGGACAGCACGGTCCGCACGGCGTGCAGGCCGGCCTCCCGCGCGGTCAGCACGCCGCCATTCGACTGCATGATCAGGACAGGATGGGGGGATCGCGCCTCCAGTTCCTCCAGGTAGCGCTGCATCAGGGGGCCGACATAGGCGTTGACGGCTACGGTGCAGGCGCGCTCATATTCGCGGAACTCGGGAGCGATCTCGCTGGATAACGAGAGATGGCCCAGACCCTGCAGGGCGCGTCCCACCGCCTGCTCGTTATCGGGCACCTGGTAGGCGTGCAGGAAGCAGACGGCGATGGACTCCACGCCGGCCGCGGCCAGTCGCTGGCATAGCTGCTCCAGAGCGTCGGGTGAAGGCGAGACTGCGATGGTGCCATCGGCCAGCACGCGCTCGGCGACACCGAAGCAGAGGTCCGGAGGGATCAGCGGCGCCACTGGCAGCGGGGTCAGATCATAGAGGGCGGCGCGGTTCTGGCGCCCGATGGCGAGCAGATCCTCAAACCCGGCGGTGGTGAGGAAGGCTGTCCGTGCGCCCTTGCGCTCCAGCAGCGCGTTGGTGGCGACGGTGGAGCCATGCAGCACCTCGGCGGGCGCGGAGCCGGCCGCGCGCGCGATCCCAGTAAGAATCACCTCGGCCGGATTGGCGCGATTGGAACGCAGCTTGAAAGTGCTGAGGCGGCCGCCGCTGTCCAGGACCACGAAGTCCGTGAACGTGCCGCCGGCGTCAATTCCGATCCGCAACATAGGCACCGCGCTGCGCCGGGTCGATCACGGGGAGGGGAATGCCCTCGCGCTGCAGCCGTTGGAAGATGCGGAGGCGCAACTCGGATTGGACGCCGCCGGCCTGGATACGGTCGTTGATCTGGACGATCACTTTGAACTGCAAATGCGTGGGAGTGACGCCGGGATCGAACAGAACGACGGGTTCGAAGTCCGGGCGAACGTTGGCCACCTGGCGGGCCTCTTCGGTGGCGATGCGGATGACGCGTCCCACATCCACGTCGAAGGCAGTCAGGACGGCCACATCGGTGGTCATCTTGTGATCCGGCATCGCGTAGTTGGTGAGAATGCTGGAGGTGATCTTCTCGTTGGGGATGAGGATAGTGTTGTTGGACCCGGTAAGGATGCGCGTGGTACGCCAGCCGATGTCGGTGACGGTGCCCTCTTCACCGCTGGCCAGGCGGATGAAGTCGCCGATACTGAGCGGGGCTTCCACCAGGATGTGAACGCCGGCGAAGAAGTTGGCGAGCGTATCGCGGAGGGCGAGGGCAACGGCCAAACCGCCGACACCGAGGGCGGTAAGTACCGGGGTGATACTGATATCGAAGTAGCGCAGCAGCGCCGTGGAGCCCAGCAGCAGGATGAAGACATGGATAACGGCTTTCGAAACGCCGGAGACGGCGAATCGCAGACCGCGGCTGGCGGCGGCCAGAGTCCAGATGCGCACCACAAGCTGCGAGGTCACGACGCACATGCTGATGACCAGGAACGTGAACGAACTGCCGGCAACCCACTTGGCGGCTTTGCCGGAAAGATCCGAGAAGTGCAGGGTGAAGGTGAGGGATGCCGCCAGGCACCACAGGGCCGATGGCAGCCGCAGCGAGTGGAAGGCGATATAGCCGGGCGAATCGGGCTGTGTGATGCGCGACATCGCCCGCAGCAGCAGGTAGCGAAGCGTGAGAGTGACCAAGGCAGCCGTCAGGAACAGGACGCCTGCCTCCACCCATTCCGCCAGTTGTCCGAGGGCCGCCCGGGTCGACGAGTCCATGGTCACGATTCTCGCATTCCCGCGCAGGGTGCGTGAGATTCTACTTTCCTTGGACAGGCGCAACCGGGTAGACTGTGTGGCAATTATGCATGGGTTGGCTTTTGTCGCTCTTCTCGCGGCGGTCGTCTCTCCGGCTTCGGCCAGCCTGCTTAACTCCGCGGTCTTTGATACCAGCCTGTTTCGGGTGACGCAGTTTGCCACCGGTCTGCCGTTTCCCGGCGGTATGGCCATCACGCCCGATGGCGGCTTTCTGGTAGCCACTTCCCCCGGCTATAGCAGCGGGGCCATTCTGCGCTTCACGGACCAGAACCTGGACGGCGTGGCGGACGGTCCCGGGGTGGCTGTGTTCAGCGGCGGAGGCGGTCCCTACACCAGCCTCGTTTACACGGGGAAGTATTGGTTGGCGGCGCAGGAGGGTGGCGACCGGTATGCCTTTCTTGCGCCTGGCGCCAACCCGAATGATCCCTATACCGCGGTGGGGGAATTGCAGCTTACTTACAACGGCGCGTCGTGGTGGCATCCGACGGAAGGGGCCACGGTTGCTCCCGTGGCAGGAAGTCCTGGATTGGTGGACGTGTTCTTCAATGCAGGGTCGCAGAATAATGCCGCCCTCAGTTCCGGGAACGTTACCGTACAGGGCTTGGGGATGACAGCGGTTGACGTGGCGGCGGATGCTCTGTACCGAGTTCGCATCGACCAAAGCGGAGCAACGCCGGTGGTGGTGGGCGGGCCGGTGCAGGTCGCCACGGGTCTTCGGAACGTGTACGGGTTAGCCTACGATAGTGGTTCCGGCACATTGTATTTTGCCGATAACGGAATCGACGAAGCGAATCCGAGTACCGGGGCGCCGCCGCAAGCCGATGAGTTGAATCTGCTCACGGATATCCAACTGGCGGGGGCCGCGGTTAATTTTGGGTATCCCACCTGCTACATCCAATATCTGTCGGGGGCAGCGGTGGGTTCTGGCTGCCAACAGCCGCTGGCGGCTTTCCAGCCCGTGAATGGGTACCGCAGTGAAGGCGCGGCCGGGGTGGCCTTGGCACCGCCGGGGTTTCCAACGCCCTTCCACAATGGCGTATTTATCGGTTTTTACGGCAACCCCAGTGGTGCGGTGAATGACCAGAATGCGCTTGTTTTCTACAACCTGGGTACCGGCCAGTACCTGCATTTCATCGAGAGCGCCAATCCGCTGACGGCGGCTCCGATTTCTATCTACAGCTCCAACGACTCCCTTTTCGTCGCCGACTTCGGGACAGGAGTTGTCTGGCAGGTCGCGGCTACGGGCGTACCAGAGCCAGGGACGGCCGCCCTAGTTCTGGGTGCGATCCTGATGTGCGGACTCTTTAGGCTTCCTTTTTCTTCAGCGAGGAGTCGTTGTCGGCGATGAACTTGCGTAAGTCGTCGGTGCGCTCCATCAGCTTTTCCCACTGCTCCTTGTAAAGGGTGACAGGGAAACGGCCCAGGCCGTAGACGGAAACGGCGCCTTTGTCACTCACCTTAAACGTGACCGTACCGCGCGCAACCGGCTTCTTGAGCGACTCATTCTCCGCCTTGAGCCGTTCGACTTCCGCCATAAGTTCTTCAGGGGTTTGCATACCAAGGGATTGTACATCCCTTGGCGCCCTCATATCCAGCAGGGTTTAGAGAAGTTCAAAACCAGTAAAGAAATAAGCGAGCTCGAAGGCGGCGGTTTCGGGCGCGTCGGAGCCGTGGGTAGCATTGCGCTCGATGTTGATGCCGTACTTCTTGCGAAGGGTGCCCTCGGCGGCCTTTTCGGGGTTGGTGGCGCCCATGGTATCGCGCCATTTCTTGATGGCGTCCTCGGCTTCCAGCGCCAGCAGAACCACCGGACCCTCGGTCATAAACTCGATCAGCCCGCCAAAGAAGGGCCGCTCTTTGTGGACGGCGTAGAAACCTTCCGCCTGCGGCTTGCTGAGGCGGGTCATGCGCATGGCCTTGATTGTGAAGCCTGCCGCCTGGATGTCGGCGAGGATAGCACCGGCTTTCCCGGCCGCGACGGCATCGGGCTTGATGATGGCAAACGTCTTCTGCATAATCTCCGATTTACTTTCCTAAGAGCTGTTTCACTTTTTCGCCGATGTCGGCGGGGGTGGGGCACACCGTGATGCCGGCGTCTTCCATGGCGGCCATCTTGTCGCTGGCCTTGCCGGAGCCGCCGGAGATGATGGCGCCCGCGTGACCCATACGGCGGCCGGGAGGGGCGGTCTGGCCGGCAATGAACCCGACTACCGGCTTCTTCACGTGCGCCTTGATGTAGGCGGCGGCCTTCTCCTCGGCGTCGCCCCCGATTTCGCCGATCATGACAATCGCGTGGGTGTCGGGGTCTTCGTTGAACAACTTGATGGCGTCGGTATGGTTGGTGCCGATGATGGGGTCGCCACCGATGCCGATGCAGGTGGACTGGCCCAGGCCCAGTTTCGTCAACTGGCCAACGGCTTCGTACGTGAGGGTGCCGGAGCGCGACACAACGCCGACGTTGCCAGGCATGTGGATGTGGGCGGGCATGATGCCAATCTTGCAGGCGCCGGGGGTGATGATACCGGGGCAGTTGGGGCCGATGAGGCGCGTGGTCTTGCGCTCATTCAGGTAAGCCCAAGCCTTAACCATGTCCAACGCGGGGATGCCTTCCGTAATGCAGACAACCAGCGGCAGACCGGCATCGGCGGCTTCCATAATGGCGTCGGCCGCGAACGGCGGCGGAACGAAAATCACGCTGACGCTGGCGCCGGTTTCCTTGACGGCTTCGGCGACGGTGTCGAACACGGGCAGGTCGAGGTGCTTGGTGCCGCCCTTGCCGGGGGTGACTCCGCCGACGACGTTCGTCCCGTACGCCAGGCACTGCTGGGCGTGGAAAGTGCCTTCCTTGCCGGTGAAGCCCTGGACAATCAGGCGCGTGTCTTTGTTAACGAGTACGCTCATTGTGCTAACCCCACCACTTTCTCCGCCGCGTCCTTCATGCCGTCGGCGACGGTGACTTTGATTCCGGATTCCTTCAGGATCTGGCGGCCTTGCTCGACGTTCGTGCCTTCCATGCGGATGACGATGGGCAGGGTGACGTTCAGGTCGCGGGCGGCAGCCACGACGCCGTTGGCCAGCGTGTCGCAGCGCAGGATGCCGCCGAAGATATTGATCAGCACCGCCTTCACACTCGGGTCGGCCAGCAGGATGCGGAAGGCGTTCTTGATCTGTTCGGCATTAGCGCCGCCGCCGACGTCCAGGAAGTTGGCAGGCGAGCCGCCGGCGTACTTGATGATGTCCATGGTGGCCATTGCCAGGCCGGCGCCGTTCACCATGCAGGCGATGTTGCCTTCCAGCTTGATGTAGTTAAGGCTGAACTTGGAGGCTTCCACTTCGAGCGGGTCCTCTTCGTTCAGGTCGCGCAGCTCCGCCAGATCCTTGTGCCGGAACATAGCGTTGTCATCAATGGCGATCTTGGCGTCAAGCGCGATGACTTTGCCGTCTTTTGTAAGGATCAGCGGGTTGATCTCGGCCATGTTGGCGTCCAGGCCTTCGTAGGCTTTCGACAGCGCCATCATGCAGGCCGCGGCGGCGCTCACCGATGCGGCGGGGATGCCCATGCCGAAGGCGAGCTTTCGTGCCTGGAAGGGCTGCAGGCCGGTGCCCGGCGTGATCGATTCCTTCAGAATCTGTTCGGGCGTGTGCGCGGCCACCTCTTCGATGTCCATGCCGCCCGCCGCCGACGCCATGAAGACGAGCCGCCCGGTGGCGCGGTCCAGCACGATGCCCAGGTACAGTTCGCGCTCGATGGGCAGCGTCTCTTCGATCAGCAATTGCTTCACGATGCGCCCCTCGGGGCCGGTCTGGTGCGTGATCAGATTCATGCCGAGGATTTTGCCAGCCAGTTCGCGGGCATGATCGGCATCCTTGGCCACCTTGACACCGCCGCCTTTGCCGCGGCCGCCGGCGTGGATCTGCGCCTTGACGACAACGCTGCCGCCGAGTTCCTGGGCGGCGGCGACGGCCTCGTCCACGGTTCGGGCAGCCTTGCCTCGCGGCACAGGGACCCCGTATTTCGCCAAGAGGGCCTTGGCCTGGTACTCATGAATTTTCATCGGATTGCGCCTGTGTTAGATTCAGAGAGAATTCAAACTTCCCACTATATCATGCCGTTTGTTGCCCACCTTCACAAAGCCGTGTCCGGCGCCCATCTGAGCGCGGAAGAGGCTTTCGATGCCATGCTTTCCGTGCTCGGCGGAGAAGCGACGACGGCACAGATCGCGGCGTTTCTGGTGGCGCTGCGGATGAAGGGGGAGCAGGCGGCGGAACTGGAAGGGTTTGCGCGGGCCATGCGATCAAAGGCGGCGCGGGTGCCGGTGGCGGCCGAGGGTCCGGTGCTGGTGGACACCTGCGGCACGGGCGGCGACGGCGGCCGTACCTTCAACGTGTCTACGGTGGCGGCGTTTGTCGTCGCGGGCGCGGGCCTGCGAGTAGCCAAACACGGCAATCGGAGCCTGTCGAGCCAGTGCGGATCGGCCGACGTGCTGGAGGCGCTGGGGGTGGCCATCCAGATGGACCCAGTGGACGCCGCGGCGGCGATCGACCAGATCGGCTTTGGATTCCTGTTCGCTCCAGCGGTGCATCCGGCGATGAAGCACGCGCAGCCTGCGCGCGCGGAGTTAAAGATGCGGACGGTATTTAACCTCTTAGGTCCGCTGACGAATCCGGCCGGCGCGAAGGTGCAAGTGATCGGCGCGCCGTCGCTGGAAGCCGCCCGTTTGATGGCCGGGGCGCTGCACCGGATGGGCGGTACGCGGGCACTGGTCGTGCATGGGTTCGACGGGATGGACGAAATCACGACCCTGGCGCCCACCCACCTGCTGGAGGTGAGCGAGGACGGAGTCCGGTATCGCGAATTCGACCCGGAACGGGAGGCGGGCATTGCCCGGGCGAAGGCGGAGGATCTGGCCGGAGGCGGGCGGGAGGACAACGCCAGGATCGCGCGCGAGATATTGGAAGGGAAGCGCGGGGCGAAGCGGGATATTGTGGTGCTGAACGCGGCTGCCGCGTTACTGACGGCAGAGGTTGTGGGGAGTTGGGCGGAAGCCGTAACGAAATCGGAAGAGAGTATCGACACAGGGGAAGCCCTGAGGCGGCTGGAGAAATTGACTGAGTTTGGCCTCAGGATGGGGGCGAAACCGGCAATTCCCGGTCAACCCTGACGGGTTCGGCTAAACTTCCCCCCCGCCATTGCCGATGGTAAAGGCAGCCATGCGTCAATGGGCACCCACCGTACAAGACAACGCCACCGGGGTTTCGGCCCCGGCGGATAGGCGAACCGGTGTCTCGGGTTTGGGTGCGCCCCCGGTGATTCTACCGAAGCTATCGGAAGGCAACGGGAACGATGTCGACGAGTTGACCAATCTGAAGGTCCGCTTTCTAGCCGTATTAAACCACGAGATCCGCACTCCGTTGAGCGGCATCATGGGCATGACGGACCTGCTGCTGGAAACCAGGCTCGATGACGAGCAGCGGGAGTATGTGTCGGCGGCTCGGGACTGCGCCGAGACCCTTTTCGAGGTCCTGAACGCAACGCTGGAGTATTCGGCGCTCAGTTCGGGGCGGGTACGGCTGGAAGAAGCGGAGTTCTATGTGGCCGAGGTGGTTGCGGCGGCCGTTGCGGAGCACCAGTTCAAAGCCGAGTCGAAGGGATTGCGCCTTTTCTCGACGGTGGAGTCCGGGGTGCCGCAAATCGTGGTGGGCGATGCCTTACGGTTGCGTCAGGTACTGTCGCATCTGATATCGAACGGCATCAAGTTCACGCCCCAGGGCGAGGTGGAGGTGCGTGTCCTATCCGCCGGAATACAGGACACGACAATCCGCCTGCGCATCCAGGTGATGGACAGTGGAATCGGGATACCCGCCGATCAGTTGGCGCATATTTTCGATTCTTTCCGGCAGTTGGACAGCGGGCTATCGCGCACCTATAACGGGCTGGGGTTGGGATTGGCGCTGGTGGAGAAGCTGACCACGCTGATGAAGGGCCGGATCTGGGCCGATAGCACGGTGGGCGAGGGGTCCACTTTCTTCGTGGAGATTCCATTCCGGACTACCGAGATGCAGGCGCAACACCCGGCGGTTGCTTCCGACCCCGATGAATTGAACGCCTCGGCGCGCATCCTGCTGGTGGAAGACAACGAAGTCGCGCAGCGCATTTTCGCGCATGTCCTGCGCCGGGGAAAGTACCTGGTGGAATGCTCGGCGTCGGGGCAGGAAGCCGTTCGCGCCGCTTCCCGCCGGCATTACGATCTTATTCTCATGGATTTGCAGATGCCGGGCTTGAACGGCATCGAGGCCACGCAACACATCCGCCAGATTCCGGGCTACGAATCGGCGCCGGTCCTTGCCTTGACCGCCAATACCTCCGAAGAGCACCGCCGTATGTGCATGGAGGCTGGGATGCAGGGGTTTCTGGTTAAGCCGATCCCGTCGGAGGAACTGCTGGCCGCCGTGGCACAGTTCCTGCGCCGGTAGACCGGAACCGGCCAAAGCCGTTATAGTTATCGATACCCGCGGTGTGCTGAAAAGCACAGACGCGAAGCCGTTGGTGCGGAGTCTCTCTACGTGCAAGGGTGGGTTGTATGTTTTTTCCTCTCTGCTCTCGCAATGGCCGAAGAACCGGCGATAGTGCCGCACGGCGCCGCCCGTAGCCCATGGAGCGGCGATTCCCGGCTTTCGATGGAACTGCCGCTGGGCCTGACGCAGGGCGCTGTTCCGGCGCTATTCTCTTTAGGCCAGGCGGAAGTGCCCGCCCAACGGGCCAGTAACCAGATTGGCTTTCATCGCGCGATTCCGCCGGAGGCCCTTCCGCGCGGTTCCTGGTTTCAAACGACCACCGGTGGCCGGTACTGGCTTCTGGCGCTACGATCGCCCGGCGCGAGTCACGTGCGGCTGCATCTTGCGAGTTTCGCAGCGGGCGAAGGCAGGCTCTTCGTATACGCTCCGGGCGATGGGAACGGGGCTACGGTGCATGGGCCCTACAGCGGCGGGAGCCACACCGGCAGCGGAGAGTTCTGGGCCGGATCGGTGGAAGGCGACACCGTTGTCGTCGCATTCGAGCCGGAAGGCGGAGGCGAATCCCTCCCTTTTGTAATGGACCGGCTGTCGCACGGATCCCGGGATTGGGCCGCGGACGCCGGGGAAAGCCCGCGCGAGAAGCCCGGACGCGAGCGAGCCCTCGCGGGCTGCCACATGGACGCCATGTGCAATCCCGGCTACAACGGGTCGATGGATGCTGTTGCCCGGCTGCGGATCGAGAGCGGCGGCGAGACCTATCTCTGCACCGGCTGGCTGATCAACACGCGGGCGAATAGCTTGATTCCCTACCTTATGACGGCGAACCATTGCGTCCCGGACCAGGCGGCGGCGAACACGCTGGAGACGGTGTTCCGTTATCGCACCGCCGCTTGTGGGGGTGCGGCCCCGGAGGTGCCCGCCCGGTCGACGCTTGGCGCCACCTATCTGACCGGACGACCCGCCGCGGAACTGGACTTCTCGCTGCTCCGGCTACCCTCGACACCGGCCGGCGCGGTCTTTCTGGGTTGGGATGCGGGCAAACTGCCATCCAACACGAGTCTCACCACGCTGGGGTATCCGGAGGGCTCGTTCCTGCGAACGGCCAGCGCGCGCATCGGGACGGACCACGGTCCAAAGTTCAGTTTTTTTCTAACGGCGGGGCTTACGGAAGGGGGAAGCGGCGGGGCGCCGTGGATGAGCGCCCCGAATGTAGTGCGCGGCCTGCATGCGAGAGGAACGGCAAGCAACTTCGCCGACGCCTGCCGGGCGCAACAGAATGGGGAGGTGGTGGGTGGCGCCACCTGGTTCTCGGAGATTTACCCCCTGATCGCCAGCTATTTGGAAGACGCGGGTACCAGTTGCACGTTCTCTTTGAACGGGACCGGCGCGAGTTTCCCGCCCTCCGGCGGCACGGGCAGTATCGGGGTTACCGCTTCGCGTGCGAACTGCGCTTGGGCCGCGGCGAGTTCGGATGGCGCCGCCGTTGCCGTGGTGACGGGAGCGGCAGGCAGCGGCGCGGGCAGTGTGACGTACACTGTGGCGCCGCATGCCGGGCCCGCCGCCCGTAGCACCGTCCTCACGGTAGCGGGAAGGACCTTTACGGTCGCCCAGGCCGGAGTTGCGCCGGTCTGCACACCCGTGCCGCTGGCGATCGGAGCGATGGTGGGCGGCACATTGAACAGCGCGGCCTGCGCCAGCCCGTTAAGGCCTGGCGCCTACGCTCGGCGTTTCCAGTTTAGCGGCGCGGCCGGCCAGACCATCGCCGTGGAGCTGTCGGCGGTACGGTTTGACCCCTATCTCTATTTGATCGGACCGAATGGAGCCGTGCTGACCGAAGACGACGACGGCGGCGTCGATACCAACGCGCGCATCCCGCGGGACCGGGGTACCTTCCGGCTACCGGCCACGGGCACGTACGTCATCGAGGCGACTTCCTTTCTGAGGAACGGGGCGAACGGGCCGTTCTCGATCGCGGTACGCTCCGCTGGGCCGTGCACGGTAACGGCGGTGGCGATCCCCTCGACGACCTCGGGCGCGCTGGCAACCGCGGATTGCTTTTCGCCGCTGGGGCGCAACTTCTATGCCGACCGGTTCACCTTCACGGGTAACGCCGGTCAGCAGGTGCGGATCACGGTGGAGTCGCCGATCCTGGACACGTACCTGACACTGCTCGCTCCCGATGGCACTGTTCATGCCGAAGACGACGACAGCGCCGGAAATCTCAACTCGCGGGTTCCGCGATCCGGTTTCCTTGCGCTTCCGCGGGCCGGAACCTACACCATCGAAGTCTCCACGTTCAACGAATTGGCGACCGGCGGCTATGTGCTGCGCATCGAGACCGGGGCGGATGGCGTCCCGCCGGCAACGCCGCCGCCCGGCAACCCGGCGCCCACCAGCGGCGCGAAGTTCCGGGCTGTCACCCCATGCCGGCTGGTGGATTCGAGAGCGGGCGGCGGTACCGGCGGCGCGTTCGGAACGCCCATCTTCTTCGGGGGCACGGCGCGCCAGATCCCGATTCCGCAAAGCCCTTGCGGAATCCCGTCGACGGCGCGCGCCTATTCGCTCAATTTGACGGTGGTGCCGGGCGGGCCGCTGTCGTACCTGACGATCTGGGCGACGGGCAGCCAGCAGCCTCCAGTGTCGACCCTGAATTCCTTTGACGGGCGGGTGGTGGCCAATGCGGCCATCGTTCCAGCGGGGACTAACGGAGCGGTGAGCGTGTTCGTCACGGACAACACGCACGTGCTGATCGATATCAACGGGTACTACGAATGAGAAGGCGGCTCGCAACTTGTTTCGCCGCCGCGATGCTGCTGGCGTACGGCCAGGACCAGGAAGTTCCGGCGGCGAAAGTGAAGTCGGCGCTGGACGTGAGGGCGCAAGCCGCCATGGAGCAAGTGTCCGCCGATCCGGGCAAGGGACTACGGGAGGCGATCCTAACCAACGCGCTGCCATTTTTCGCGGTGCGGCCGTGCCGGGTGCTGGACACTCGTAGTGCGAACGGCATTTTCGGGGGGCCGGTGTTAGGCGCCGCGGCTAGTCGCACGGTGCCGGTCGCGCAGAGCGCTTGCGGCATCCCATCGACGGCGCTGGCTTACAGCCTGAACGTTACGGTAGTGCCGCGGGGGCCGCTGAGCTACCTGACGGTTTATCCAGCCGGCAGCGCGCCGCCGCCGGTATCCACGTTGAACGCTTTCGACGGCGCGGTGGTGTCGAACGCGGCGGTCGTCCCGGCGGGCGCCGGGGGTGCCATCGGCGTGTTCGCTACGAATACCACCGACGTCATCCTGGATATCAACGGCTATTTCGGACCGGGTGCGGCGGGCGCCGATTACTACCCGCTGGCTCCGTGCCGGGTCGCCGATACGCGCGCAGCCGGGGGCAAGAGCGGAACCTTCGGACCGCCTGTGCTGGGCGGGGGAACCACCCGTACCCTGCTGTTGCCGCAAGCTAATTGCGGTGTGCCGTCCGACGCCAAGGCGTACTCGCTAAACGTGACGGTAGTGCCCAACGGACCCTTAAGTTTTCTGACCCTCTACCCGGCCGGACAGGCGCAGCCATCGGTTTCCACGCTGAACTCGTTTACGGGCAAAGTGACGGCAAACGCCGCGATCGTCGCCGCCGGGAGCGCGGGCGGCGTTACGGTATTCGTCACCAACGCGACCGAGGTGATTGTCGACATCAACGGTTACTTCCGCTGAATGGAAAGAAAAAGTCGCGTTCCGTTCACCCTATGTGGTAAATGTGGCGGAACATCCATTCAGGAGAAACTCCGTGCGTTGGTTGCTACTGGTTCTTACGTGGGTGGCGCAGGCGCAGACCGTGCCGCCGCAGGGTCCGGCTCGCAGTCCGCTGTTGGCGCCGAGCGCCCCGGACGAGCTTCCTTTCGCGGTGGCGGCGCAGTTGCCGCTACCTGCGGCGTATTCCCTGGGAGTGACGGCCAACCCCACACCACGGGCCGCCAACCAGGTGGGCTTCCATCGCGCCGTTCCCGCGATTGCCCTGCAGAACGGGCGTTGGTTTACCACGCCTTCGGGCGCCAGGGTTTGGTTACTGGTGCTGCAATCGCCTGGCGCCAGCCATGTACGGCCGCACTTCGCCGGCTTCTCGATCGGGGCGGGGAAGGTGTTCCTGTTCGCCGCGGGCGAGCGCGGCGCCACCAGTGTGCATGGCCCCTATGCCGGCCGCGGACATAAGGGCGATGGCGAGTTCTGGGCCGGCTCGGTGGAAGGCGACACGGTGGTAATTGAATACCAGCCGGCGGGCGCCGAGGAGCGGATCCCGTTCTCGATTGACCGTCTTGCGCACGGCTTCGGGACCCTGAAATCGGGGCAGGCGTCGACGGCGTTGCTGGATTCTCCGCGTAAACCGGGCGAAGCGCGCGCCGTGGCGGCGTGCCACGTGGACGCGGTGTGCAACACGCCCTACCGCGATGCCATGGAAGCGGTAGCGCGGATTCGCCTGGAAGAGGATGGCAGCACCTATGTCTGTACAGGTTGGCTGATCAACACCCGGTCGAGCAGCCTGGTTCCGTACATGGTTACCAACAACCATTGCATTCCGAACCAGAGCGTGGCGAATACACTGGAGACGTTTTTCCGCTATCGAACGGCGAGTTGCAACGGGTTGACGCCGGCTCTGCCGCCGCGCTCCACGCTGGGCTCGACGTACCTGGCCGGGAGAGCGCCCCCGGTGCTCGATTTCGCGTTTGTGCGGCTGCCTTCGGCGCCCGCGGGCTCGCTGTTCCTCGGTTGGGATCCGGCGAAGGCGTCGGTAAACTCGACCATCACGGCGCTAAGCCATCCGGACGGCTCCTATTTGCGTAGCGCAACGGCGCGGATCACGGCCGACAATGGAGCCAAGTTCAGCTTTGTGCCTACCTCGGGGTTAACCGAAGGGGGGAGTTCGGGGTCGCCCTGGATGAGTTCGCCGAGCGTGGTGCGCGGACTGCACGCGCGCGGCAACGCCAGCAATTTCGCCGACCCCTGCCGCGCGCTCTCGAATAACCAGATCAGCGGGGGCGGCGAGTGGTTTGCCGATATCTATCCGCTCATCAGCAGCTACCTGGAAGACGGATCCAGCAACTGCACGTTTTCGTTGAGTTCGAGCGCGGAGAGTTTCCCATCGACGGGCGGGACCAGCAGCGTATCGGTGACGGCGTCGCGCAATACCTGCGCGTGGACCGCCGCCAGCAACGCCGCCTTCGTCAATGTAACGGGCGGGACCAGTGGCACGGGAAACGGCGCGGTTACGTTCACGGTAGCGGCGAACTCGGCGCCCACGGCACGGAGCGGCACACTGACCATCGGCGGACGGACATTCACGGTGTCGCAAGCGGGGGCGCCGGTGTCCACCTGCGTGGCGGAGCCCGTCGCTTCGGGCGCGTCGCTGACCGGCACCTTGCGGACTACGTCCTGTGCCAGCCAGTTACGGCCCGGCGCGTACGCCAACCGCTACCGGTTCGATGGCACCGCCGGCCAAAGCATCACGATCGACATGAACTCCGGAGCTTTCGACACCTACCTGTACCTGATAGGACCGAGCGGCACGGTAGTGGCGGAGGACGACGATGGCGGCACGGATACAAACTCGCGAATCCCACGCGACACCGGGTCGTTCCAACTGGCCTCGACGGGCACATTTATTATTGAAGCAACCTCTTTCTCGCGAACTGGCAATGCCACCGGATCGTTCGGGTTGACCTTGCGGGTGGTGAACAATTGCGTGGTCACCCCGATCGCATTTGACACGGTGGTGACCGGGACGCTAACCGCCGCGGACTGCTTTTCGCCGCTGGGTGGCGACTTCTACGCCAAGCGGTACACGGTCCGGACGGTAGCCGGACAGCGCCTGCGCGCGACGCTGCAATCGCCTTCCTTGGACACCTTCCTGAGTTTGATTGGGCCCGATGGCGGCGTGGTGGCCGACGACGACGACAGCGCCGGCAACCTGAACTCGCGCATCCCGGCGAGCGGCTTCCTGACTCTGACGCAATCGGGCACCTACACAATCGAAGCCAGTACTTATAACGAGTTGTCGGTCGGAGCCTTTACGCTGTCGCTGGAATCCGACGGCACCGTCCTTTCGGCGGGACCCAAGTTCCGTGCGGTGACGCCTTGCCGGGTTGTGGATTCGCGGGAAGGTGGAGGGAAGACCGGTGCCTTCGGGCCGCCGATCTTCTCCGGTGGCGTGACGCGCAATATCCCGATTCCCCAGAGTAGTTGCGGAATTCCAAGTAACGCCCAGGCCTATTCGTTGAACATTACGGTGGCGCCGAATGGGGCGCTGTCGTATCTGAGCGTGTGGCCGGCGGGGCAGCCGCAGCCACTGGTATCGACCCTCAATTCGTTTGACGGGCGGGTGCTGGCGAACGCCGCGATCGTACCGGCGGGAACCAGCGGAGCGATCACCGTGTTCGTCACCGATAGCACGCACGTGATCATCGACATCAACGGGTACTTCGAATGAGGAGCGCAGCCATGACGATGCTACTGGTTTTCACCGCCGCCCTGGTGTTCGCGCAGGACGAAGTGCCTCCGGTGAAAGTGAAGGAGTTCTCCGGCCGCCGCGAGCAGTTGCGAACGGCGCGGCTGGCGTCCGCGGGCAAGGTTCGGAAAGCACGCGATGCGGCGGCGGCTCCGGATTTGCGGGAGGCCATCCTCACGAATCCGATCCCGTTCTTCGCGGTGACGCCCTGCCGGGTGTTGGATACGCGCTTCGCTCCCAGCCTTTTCGGCGGGCCGGTGATGGCGGCGGGCAGCACGCGCACGGTGGCCATTCCGCAACGGGGATGCGGCACGCCGGCCAGCGCGCAGGCCTACTCGCTGAACATTACGGTGGTGCCGCGCGGGCCTTTGAGTTATCTCTCGGTATTCCCGACCGGGGCGGGGCAGCCGCTGGTTTCCACCTTGAACGCCTTCGACGGGAGCGTGGTGTCGAATGCGGCTATTGTTCCGGCCGGCTCGAATGGCACGGTGGACGTCTTCGTCACGAACCTGACCGACGTCATCGTGGATATCAACGGCTATTTCGCTCCCGGGGCGGGCGCCGAGTTCTTTCCGGTGACGCCGTGCCGGGTGGCCGATACGCGTGTGGGTAGCGGCAAAGTGGGCTCTTACGGGCCACCGGCGATCACGGGTGGGACGACGCGCACCATGTCGGTGGACGGCTCCGGTTGCCAGGGTCCGGCCGATGCGAAGGCCTACTCGCTGAACATCACGGTGGCGCCCAATGGTCCGCTAGCCTATCTGTCGGTGTATCCGGCGGGCCAGGCGCAGCCGGTGGTTTCGACGCTAAACTCCTTCACTGGCAGGGTAACGGCGAACGCGGCCATCGTGCCCGCGGGTAACCTTGGCTCCTTTACGATCTTCGTCACCAACACCACGAACGTGATTGTGGACGTGAACGGCTACTTCCGGTAACGCGGAGGAAAGAAGAAACCGGGAACAGGCTTCCCGCGCCTAACATTACAGTCGAGGTTGGCGGCCGCCGTCTCCCGCCTGCGGTTCGCCCAAAGTCTCCCTGCTAGAATGGATACGTAGCACTGTCTATGCTGGACACCCTCCTGGCCAAAATATTTGGCACCAAGAACGAGCGCGAGATTAAGCAGATCATGCCCATGATCGGTGAGATCAACGCGCTTGAGCCGCGGATAAAGGCGCTTCCGGATGCCGAATTGGCCGCCCAGACGGTTCGCTTCAAGGAGCGCCTTGCCCAAGGTGCGTCCCTCGACGACATTCTGGTGGAGGCTTTCGCGACGGTTAGAGAAGCCGGCTGGCGCGTGTTGAACATGCGCCACTTCGATGTGCAGTTGATCGGCGGCATTGTGCTGCATCGCGGCAAGATCGCCGAAATGCGCACCGGGGAAGGCAAGACGCTGGTGGCGACGCTGCCGTGTTACCTGAACGCGCTCGAAGGTAAGGGCGTTCACGTGGTGACGGTGAACGATTACCTGGCCAAGCGCGACGCCGAGTGGATGGGCAAGATCTACAAGTTCCTCGGGCTGACGGTGGGGACCATCGTCCACGACTTGGACGATGAGGAGCGCCGGGCCGCCTACGCGAGCGACATCACCTACGGCACAAACAACGAGTTCGGCTTCGACTACCTGCGCGACAACATGAAGTTCCGGTTGACGGACTGCGTGCAGCGGCCGCACCACTACGCCATCGTCGACGAAGTGGACTCGATTCTGATTGACGAAGCCCGTACGCCGTTGATCATCTCCGGCCCGTCGGAGGAATCGACCGACAAGTATTACCGCATCAATTCGATCATTCCGAAACTGGTGCGCGGAGAAGTGATCGAGGGCAAGGAGCCGGGCGAGAAGTACACCACCGGCGACTATACGGTAGACGAGAAGCACAAGTCGGTGGCGCTGACCGAAGAAGGCGTCCTGAAGTGCGAACGGCTGCTGGGCCTGAGCAACCTTTACGATGCCGTCAATATCGAGATGAACCACCACGTGCAGCAGGGCCTGCGGGCGCACGTGCTGTTCCACCGCGACAAGGATTACCTGGTGCGCGATGGCGAGGTGGTGATTGTCGACGAGTTCACGGGCCGCATCATGCCGGGCCGCCGCTGGTCCGACGGCCTGCACCAGGCGATTGAAGCCAAGGAAGGCGTTAAAATTGAGCGCGAGAACCAGACGCTCGCCACCATCACCTTCCAGAACTACTTCCGCATGTACAAGAAGCTCTCGGGCATGACGGGTACGGCTGAAACCGAAGCGGCGGAGTTTGCCAAGACGTACAACCTGGACGTGGTGGTGATCCCGACGAACCGGTCGATGGTTCGCAAGGACACGATGGACATCGTGTACCGCACCGAAGAAGAGAAGTTCCGGAACGCGGCGAAAGAAATCAAGGAACGCCAGGATGGAGGCCAGCCGGTCCTGGTGGGCACCATCTCGGTGGATAAATCCGAGAAGCTTTCGGCGATTCTCAAGCGGATGGGCGTCCGGCACGAGGTGCTGAACGCCAAGAACCACGAGCGCGAAGCGTTCCTGGTGGCGCAGGCGGGGCGAAAAGCCGTCGTAACCGTGTCGACGAACATGGCCGGCCGCGGTACCGACATTCTGCTCGGCGGCAACCCCGAGTTCATGACAAAGGAAGCCTGTTTGGACAAGAACCTGGCCGAGAACATCCCGGCCGAGCAGGCTTCGTATGTAAACGACGAGCACTGGGTGTACTTCCAGCATTTGGACCGGTTCTACCGTGTTCCGCACGCGCGCTGGGATGAGTTGTACGTGAAGTACAAGGCGCAGTGCGACGAGGAGCACGATCAGGTAGTGGCGGCGGGCGGTTTGCATATCGTCGGCACGGAGCGGCATGAGTCGCGGCGTATCGATAACCAGCTCCGCGGACGCGCCGGCCGTCAGGGTGATCCTGGCAGTTCGCGCTTCTTCCTTTCCCTGCAGGACGACCTGCTGCGTATCTTCGGCGGCGATCGCATCCAGGGGCTGATGCTGAAGCTCGGCATGGAAGAAGACGTGCCGATCGAGAGCGGGCTAATCACCAAGCGGATCGCGGCGGCGCAGAAGGCGGTGGAAGCGCAGAACTTCGCCGCCCGTAAGCACCTGCTGGAATACGACGACGTGATGAACAAGCAGCGCAAGGCCGTTTACGGCATGCGGCGGTCGCTGCTGGAAGGGGAAAGCCAGAGAGAGCGGATTCTGGAGATTGTGAAGGGGATCGTGGGCGGCTATATCGATACGCGCTGCCCGGAAAACGCGCACCCCGACACCTGGGATCTGACTGGCCTGACGACCGACGTCAACACGCAGTTCGGCGTACGCATCGGCGAAAACGAGATGACGCAGTTGAGCCGGGTCGAGGTGGAAGACCTGGTCTATGACCGGCTGGTGCAGCGCTACGACGAGAAGGAAAAGTTGGTGGGCGAAGCGGTGATGCGCGAAACCGAGCGCTTCATCATGTTGCACGTAATCGATTCGCAGTGGAAAGATCATCTGCTGTCGATGGATCACCTGAAGGAAGGGATTGGCCTGCGCGGTTATGGCCAAAAGGATCCGCTGGTCGAGTACAAAAAGGAATCGTACAATCTTTTCAACGAGTTGATGGATCGCATCGAAGACGAAACGGTGCGCTACCTGTACTTCCTGCAAACCAGTTCCGACACGGATTACTCGGCCACGGCTCGTCCTGTGATGCCCTTCCAGCCCGATGATGACGACAGCGTCAATCCGGACGATGGAGACGAAGCGGGGCCGGAGCCGGTGGGGGTGACGCAGGCGCAGCGCGCCGCGGCCCAGGCCACCATGCAGGACTTCACGCGCAGCATCCAGCGCAAGAAGGATCGCGAGATGGAGGCCATGCAGTTCCTGGGTGGCGACTCCAGCACGAGTTCGGCGGATTCGGCGCCGGTGCGCAATGCAAAGGTGGGCCGCAACGATCCTTGTCCGTGTGGAAGTGGAAAGAAATTCAAAAAATGCTGCGGATCCTGATTCTGCTGGCGACGGCTGCGTCTTTGCCCGCAGCCTTGCTGACCGATAATCTGGGCAAGTCCAAGCGCGTCACTTTGGAGAAGGTGGCGGTTTCGGATAAGGCCGTTTGGGATGAATATGGGCTGGTGGATGCCGAGACGGGCAACTACGAGGGCGGCCCAAAGCCTTTCACCGCAACCGCTTGGCAGCTCAAGGATCCGACAGGGGCGCAGGCGGCGTTTCGCTGGTTGAAGCCCGCCGGTGCCAAGCCGGCGCCGAATGACTTCAGCCAGTATTCGAAGTTCGCGGTGGCCGATGCGAAGTCCGTGTGGATGACGCACGGCAACTACCTCATTCGATTCGAGGGCGCCCAACCGGTGTTGGACGAACTGAAGATTTTCCTGTTCCAGTTGCCGAAGTTGGACCAGTCCGGCTTGCCTCCGGTACTCGAGTATGTGCCGCGGGAAGGCTTGGTTTCCGGCACGGACCGCTTCATCAACGGGCCGGCGAGCCTGGAGAAGTTCTTCCCGGCCATGTCGCCGTCGACGGCGGGCTTCCATTTCGGCACCGAGGCGATTGTGGCGCGGTATAAGGTGCGGAACACCGAAATGACGATGGGGGTGTTCTACTATCCGACGAATCAGATGGCGCGGGAACGGCAGCCGGAGTTCGAGAAGGTGGATGGGTCGTTGGTGAAGCGGGCCGGGCCGCTGCTGGCGATTATCGCGAAAGCTGGTAACGCGGACGACGCCCAGCGCCTGCTGGCGCAGGTGAATTACCGGGCGAATGTCACCATCAACGAGCACAAGCCCGGTGGCGAGGTGGCCAAGGCTGGCGACATGCTAGTGGCGATCTTCTCTCTGATCGGCGTGATTCTGGCCCTCACCACGCTGGCTGGTGTGATGACGTTTGGCATGCGTTTCCTGCGCCGACGGATGGCCGGTGGCAAGGACGAGGAGCCGATGACGATGCTCCACCTCAGCGACCGCTAAACGCCGCTACTTTCGCTTCTGCAATTCCTGCATTTCGCGGTTCGGCACCTGCAGGTTGTTTGTCACCTGGAACGTTCCGGGGACACTATTGGTCTGCAATTCGGCGATCGTACGATCTCCGGCGGTGTCCACCACACCCTCCAGCCAGACATTTCCGTTCTTGACGATGATGTGGATGGGATGCCAGCCGGGCGGCGGGTCGTTGGTGATGCCGGTGGCCAAGCTGGCGCGCGATTGGAAGAGCGGCGCGCCGCGATTGGGGTTGTAACGCGAGAGCGTGGGATGCCCGTAGATAGCGACGTAGGTCCGAACGCGGATGTCGTCATCCTGGCGGGACAGGGGGAGGACTTCGATCTGGTTCGTAACCTTGCCTACACCTTCGATCTTTTTGGCAACGCGTTCGGCGGAATCCTTGAGTGTGGGCCGGGACGCAAATCCCTTCAGGATGACCTCATCGCCCTTGATGCCGAACCGGATATCGTCGAAGAGACCGTAATTTGGCAAACGGAGGATCTCGCGCTGCACGTCGCGGGCGATGCGGAGGGCGACTCGCTCATTCGGGTTCGGAGTTACCTTGAGTTCGGAGGATTTTTCCTGTGCCGCGAGCGGCAGGGCGAACAAGGCGAGAAGATTACGTCTGGATGTGAGGAAGCCTGCGGTATTCAAGTGACGGATCTCCTTTCGGGAAGCTCTACAACATACAACGAATCACAGCACCAATTGGATTCATTCCCAGTGCCGTCTGTTTCAAAGGAGGCCGCGACGCCCGGAGATAAACTCAATGCCAGTGCAGGGTTAGAGGCCAAACAGGGGGGTTCTGCACAGGTTTTACACGGGTTTTCCACAGAGAGATGAAGCGGGAACCTTCCCGTAAACCTAATTAGATCATTGCGTTACGGTCGATTTTGCAGCCCCGGCTTTTTCTCTTGACTCACCTTCTCGTTCGCCGTAAGATCCAAATCAAACAGAGGATTTGACGCGCTTGCGATGCCGTCGGATCGATTCTCCCAATACATCCCCTGGGTAGAACCAGGGCTCTATTTCGCGCGCAAATGCTCACCTCTATCGGGGGTGGGCATTTCTGCTATGGGGCTACTCTTGCGCCCGCCGTGCGATCAATAACCGCGCGCATCCCCGCGTCGATAACTTCCATGGCTCGTACCCCGTCACGATGCGTGACGGTGAACTCCTTGCCGCTTACGCACTTGGCGATGAACTCCGCGACCTCCATCTTATAGGCGTCTCCGAAACGATCGGCGAACTCGGGCATGGCTTCCGGGTAACGGCGTTGGGTAAAACGCTGGAAAGCAAGCGGTTCCTTATGGTGGCGGCGGCCGTACGCTTCGACGGCCACCTCATGGTGGTTCTGATGAAAGCGCCCGACATGAATCTGGCCACGCTCTCCGTAGATCCAGGTCTCCACTCGATAACCGGATACGTGATTGCGGCTTACTATAACCTGCGCTTCCATTTCCCCGGGGTACCACAGATACAGCAGCGCGTCGTCGTAATCCTCGAACGCGGTGCTGAGCTTGCGGCTGTACAAGCAGTTTCCAATGACGGCGGCAGACTCCGGGACCTGGCCCGTTAGCCAGAGAATCTCGTCGACATTGTGGACCGACATATCGGGGAGGATGCCGCTAGAGTTGTAGCCGTCCGGGGCAGGGCTGGAGTCCTCCAGGCAGGAGACGACTTTGAAGACGCGGCCGACGGTACCGGATTCCATGAGCTGCTTGGCATACCGCAGGGCGCCGTCGAACCGCCGCTGGAAGGCGAGCATGACGGCGTGCGGATGATTCCGATCGAGCCAGGCGGCAAACTCCCGATCGGTCTGCATGGCACCGGTGAGCGGCTTTTCGAGCAGGATCCGCTGTCCGGCTTGGGCAAGGAGCGTGGCGTGTTCGCGATGCACGCCGGTGGGGGTGCAAACAACGCTGGCGTCGGAGACTCGGGAATCGATCAGATCCTCCACTGAGGCAAAGATCGAGATTGCCGTTTTCTGGTTTGGGGCCAGGAGTTCGGCGGTGCGCCGGGCTCTATCAAGGTCGATATCGACCAGCGCGGCGAGTTGTGCCTCGCCGGATTCGAGTGCCGCCTCCTGTGTGTGAAGGGCGTGCATGCGCCCGATGCGTCCAATGCCAACCACTGCAAGACGAAGCAACCAAAGCCTCCTGGGCGCGGATCGTTAGAAGTAGTAAACCGTTACCACCTTACCATCCGGGCGCGGAGCACGGCGCGCGAGTCTAGCGGCTTGATGGGTGCTCCCGCGCGTGGAAAAGATCCACGAATCGAATGGCTCCGGGAAGTGCTGGCCGGACAGATTCCAGATCCATATCGCGCCGTTGACACGAAGCGCAAGACGTGGACATAATAGGGATTGCCGCCATTGGGCGGGAGTAACTCAGCTGGTAGAGTGCAACCTTGCCAAGGTTGATGTCGCGGGTTCGAATCCCGTCTCCCGCTCCATTCCACAAAGTTACATTTCACGAATCAAGCGCCATCCGATCATAGGGGTCCTCTGCCCGCGCTGACTCCTCACACCGGCTCCGACCTGGACATTGACTTTTTCCACGACACGGATGTGTATTTGTGGCATAAGCAGCCATTCCCGGCGGGCGTCGTACATATCTTTCGAGTTCCATTCCACGCCTGCAACGGTACGCTTCCAGCGTTCATAAAAGAGAGTATGGTTGAGTAACGGTGCGGTGCGGGTCTCCCCCGCCCGGCTCGAGCGGGAGAGGCCAGCCATCGAGAGAGTGCTCCAACGTTCGTGCCACCGTACGCCCGCTATGTAGAGGCCGCTCGCCTCCCAGCCCGCCAGGCCGCCTCGGGCGATCTGGCCGATGCCCTGCATCCCATGGGTATATCGCTTGATCGGCGTGCGCCACAACTTCTGCTGCGCGGCAACTTTGTATTCCTCAATGACGGCGCCCTTGATTGGCAGTTCGAACTCCAGCGCAAGACCACGGCCGGCAGCGTACTCAATCTCCGGGGCCCAGGCCAGCGGCTCGCCACGGCGCAAGGGGAAGCGAAACAGGGAGTTGATTTCGAACTCTCCCTTCGCCGCACCCAGCGGGCGAACAAGATCGAACACCATCGGTTCGGGTATCCGCAGCCGTACGCTGCCTTGCATGCCTTCATCCGGGTCGGCCGCTCCCGCCTGATACGGCGGTTCTCCCGCCGGCAAAGTGGAAATAGTCATTGCCAGCACTATCCATCGGCGCGTTCCGGCGCACACACGAAAGTTTCGAGTCTGCATAAGTCTCCACGAGTTCGAGTTCAAGGCACAACGGCCCGCCACGCTGCCGCGCGGGGCAACGGCGGGATGAGGATGAATTAGAGCTAGACGGTGGAGACTGAGGGAGGCGCGCGCGGACGCCCGGCGCCATGGATGCCGGCGCCGCGGTAGACGTGTCCGGCAAGCGTGCGGGATAAACGGCGGCAATCCGGCGGGCGAAGGACGGCTCCGGAGAAAACATCGGCCGAATCCGACCGCGTGGTCTGCCGGAGGCCCGCCGGGGAGCTGGAGGCATACCCGGGAGCCTGAAGGGTCAACGGCTCTCTGCCGCTTAGACCAGGGTAGTCTTCCAGCCGCCCTTCCTGGAAACCACCCTTGCCATCGTTGATCCAGACCTTAACGCCCTTGGCGGTGAAGCGCTGCGTTACAACCAGGTCGCTGTCGTGATCCTGGTCGATATCCCGTGCTTCAAGCGCGACCGCGCCGCCGGTGAAGTGGACCGTGAACTCCAGGCTTGGACGGCCGCTGAAATGAACTTCAACCCGATAACGGCCGGCCGGCCGGGGGAGTTCAGGCCGCAGAACCACGGCGCCATCGGCCTTTTGGTCGCGGTCGAAGTCGGCGATCGCCAACCTTCCGCCCAGCGGGTCTGCCCAGCCGGCGCGCCGGATCGCCCGATCCGGGCCGCCCTCCGCGAACAGAGACGGAAGGACCAGCGACAGGAGCCCAACGATCCTGATGCAGCGCTGCTTCATGCGTGCGACCCCTCCAATTCTACCGTGAAGGCCGCGCGTGCCCATTCTGCCCCGCCGCCGCCGGCAATATTGCCAAGCGCCCGGCGAGGTATACTCGAACGAATCGAGGAGCTTTTCTTGCCGCTCATCAACCGCCGTACGTTCTTATCGCTGTTCCCGCTGACGGGCGCCTGTGCGCAGACCGCCGGCAAGAAGCGCCGTGATCCGGACGTGCCCTATGTGCCTACCACCGAGCCCGCGGTGCAGGCCATGCTGAAACTGGCCGGCGTAACCAAGGACGACATTGTCTATGATTTGGGCTGCGGCGATGGCCGCATCGTGGTGGCGGCGGCGAAGCTAGGCGCCCGCGGGGTAGGCATCGACATCAACCCCGAACGCATCAAGGAAGCCAACGCCAACGCTAAACAGGCCGGCGTGGAGAAACTGGTGCGGTTCGAGGAGAACGATCTCTTCCAGGCGGACATCCACGAAGCCACCGTCGTGACCATGTTCCTGCTGCCGGCGATCAACCTGAAGCTGAAGCCGAAACTGCTGAAGGACCTGAAACCGGGCACGCGGCTGGTGTCGAATACGTTCGACATGGGAGATTGGAAGGCGGAGAAAGAGACCACGCTCGAAACGGGCTCCGATGAGGATATCTCCGGGCTCAGCTACCGGTTCTACCTGTGGCGGGTTCCGGCTCGCTAACAGCCCGCCGCAAAACCCGCTCCCTCTCGCGATCGCGGCTCCGTAACGTGTTCCTGCTATTAGGCTGCGCGCGGCAAGCCGTCTTTGGGGACTTATACTACGGGCTGCTAAGCTGATTTTTGCGACCCCTGAAGACGTTAGACCGCGTCCTCTCCAAGGCCGGCTTCGGTTCCCGCACCGAGGCGCGGTCGTGGATCGGCGCCGGGCGTGTGCGGGTGAACGGGAAAGTGATCCAGTCGCCGGATCACTGGGTGGACCTGGGCCGCGACAAGGTGACGCTGGACGATAAGCCGGTGAAACCGGGCAAGAAAGTGTACCTGCTGCTCTACAAGCCGAAGGGCTACCTGACCACCTACAAGGATCCGGAAGGGCGGCCGACGGTGTACGATCTGCTGGGCGAGGTGGAGCAGTACGTAGTGCCGGTGGGACGGCTGGATCTGGATACCAGCGGGCTACTCTTGCTGACCAACGATACGCAGTTCGCCGAGCGGATCATGAATCCCGATTTCAAAGTGCCGAAGACCTACCAGGTGAAGGCGCACGGCGTGTTGACGGACGAGCAGATCCAGCGGCTACGGGATGGCGTAGAGCTAAGCGACGGACCAACGCGGCCGGCCTTGGTGACGCGGCTGCGCGATTCGGACAACAGCACGTCTCTGGAGATCACGATTACCGAGGGCCGCAACAGGCAGGTGCGGCGCATGCTGGAGGCAGTCGACAGCAAGGTGCGGAAACTGGTGCGTACGGCGATTGGGCCGATCCGGATTGGCAAGCTGGGGGTGGGGAAGACCCGTGAGTTGACGGCGGAGGAAGTAGCGACGCTACGCGGCGGGGACGCCGCGCGCAGACCTTGAGGTTTGCCCCACTTCACTTCTTTTTCAACTTGTAGGTGTAGGTTTGGAAGTCGAAGTCGTAATCTTCGCGTTCGGGTACAGCCGGAACGCTGGTCTTCGGCATGTACTGGCGCAGATCGGCTTTCACCTTGTCGTATTGGGCCTGGCCGGCGAGGTTGCGGTATTCGTTGGGGTCGGCATCGCGGTCATACAGCTCTTCGGTACCGTCGGAGTAGCGGATGTACCGCCACTTGTCCGTTCGGACGGCGTGATTGCCGGGGTTGAAGGTGATCACGGCGGGCTTGTGTTTGGCTTTGGGGTCGCGCAGGAGAGGGGCGAGGCTCTCGCCCTCCAGTTCCGGCCGTACGGGAAGCTGGCAAAGTTCGCACAGCGTTGGGTAGATGTCGAGCAGCGATACGGCCTGCGTACGCCGCGTGCCGGTGGCCTTCGTGCCGGGTCCGGCAAAGATCAGCGGAACATGGGTGGCGCGTTCCCATAACGTCGACTTGTGCCAGTGCTGCTTTTCGCCCAGATGCCAGCCGTTGTCGCTCCACAGCACAATTACCGTGTTCTTGGCGTGCCCGCCGCGGTCCAGATCGTCCAGGATGCGTCCCACCATGAAGTCGGCGAAGGAGATGGCGGCCAGGTAGGCGCGTACGGCCTCCTTCCACTTGCCTTCCTTCACGATGCGCTCGTGCTCATTGCGGCGGAAGGCGGCGAACTTCTGGGCGATGGGCGGCAAATCGTCCAGATCGGTCTCCGGCGCCTCCGGCAGGCGCGGGTCCGGGTACATGTCGAAGAAGCGCTGTGGGGCGAACATCGGGATGTGCGGATGCCACAGGCCGATGGCCAGGAAGAAGGGCTTGGTCTGCTTGCGTTTCAGGAAATCGGCGGCGAAGCGGACGGCATGCCAGTCGCCGTAGTCCTCGTCTTTTCGGTCGGGCAGCACGCCCCAGTCGAACTCGCCCTGGAAGTCGCGGAGCCCGTTGAAGGGATGGCCGGGGGGATTCGGCTCCTTCTTCACCCAGGGGTACCACTCGGGGCGGCGCCACCAGGGATCGTCGAACTGCTGGAGTTGGAACTCATCCCACTGGTCGGGCGGGTTCGAGCCCACCACGTGATGGAAGATCTTGCCAGCCCCCGCCACATGATAGCCATTGGCTTTGAAGTGCATGGGCAGGGTGACGTAATCGGGATGGACGGGCCGCCAGTACTGGTCGTTGTTATAGACGCCGGTGGTGTCGGCACGGCGGCCGGTGAGCAGCGCCGTGCGCGAGGGGTTACATAGCGGCGAGGCGCAATGGGCGTTGCGGAACAGCACACCGCGCTGGGCAAGCCTGTCGATATTCGGCGTCTTCACGCCGGGATAGCCGCCCAGGCAGCCCACCCAATCGTTCATGTCGTCGACGGCCAGGAAAAGGACGTTGGGCTTGGCGGCGGCTTCACTAACACCCGCGGCACCCAAGCCGGCCAGGGAACCGAGGAACGTGCGCCGGTCCATCCGCATGGCTCCTTAGAGGGCGAAGCTGACCAGCAGCATGATGAGCGAGGCCGCGGGCAGCAACAGCAGCGCTTTCTTGAGACCCTTGGGATCGTCGCCGGCGATGCTGCCGATGATGGGCGAACTGACCACCAGACCCGCCCAACCCGCCGTGACGGCGATACCGGTGGCCGTGGCCGCCATATCGGGGAAGCGCGCACTCACGATGGCGAGCGTGGTCGGGAAGACCGGGGCCATCGCAATGCCGGCCAGGAACACCAGGATCTGCGCCGTGCCCGGATTGCTGGATTGCAGCATGAGATACGTGGTGATGACCATCAGCAGCGCGGCGCCGCTGAGAACGCGTTCGGGCGATACGCCGGTGAGAATGGGCGACACGGCCACGCGGCCCAGCAGCAGGCCAAGCGCGAAGCCGAGCGAAAGGATCGTCAGCGCCTTATTTTCCGCCAGGCCCTGAGCAATGAGATGGCGCACCAGCCAGTTCCAGACACCGACCTCGGCCGCCACGTAAACAAACAGCGTCAGCGCCAGAAAGATCAGGGTCGGATTGCCGAGAAGGGCGCCCACCTGGGACGGGTCAAAGGCGACCTTGCCACTGGGCGCTGGCATTTCCGTAAGGCCCGCAACGGCCGCGGCGGCGACAATGATGCCGCCCGCGAACACCAGCAGTTTCTGCGTATTGTTCTGGAACAGGCGCGCGGCTAACAGCGGAGTGACAAGGCCGCCAAGCCCGAAGAACAGGTTGAGGACATTGAAAACGCCCGCCGTGGAGAGGGCTTCCATCTTGATGGCCGGGGGCAGGCCGTTCGCGCCGACCACCACCGCCCCGCCGCCCACGCCCAGCAGCATCATCAGGCCGGCTACGGCGCTATAGCCGCCCGCGCCGCGCAGACCGAAGATGGCGACGGCGACAAGAATCAGGCCGAGCAGCAGGCCAGTCTTCACACCCTGCACGTCCATCAGCGGACCGACGAAGAACGAGCCGATCATCAGGCCAATGGCCTGCGACATGGCGACGTTGCCGTTCTGCTTGGGTGACATTTTGAACTTCTTGGAGAAGTCCGGCAGGATGGTGCCCAGCATGGAGGCGATCATGCCGTACACGAAAATGGCGAGTACTGCTGCAACGATGAGCATAAGCTTTCGATGCTAACAGATCATTCGGCTGTCTGTTTTCCGCGCCGTGCCCATTCGAACAGGATGACGCCGGCGGCGACACTGACGTTCAGCGACGCCACGGCGCCCGCCATGGGGATGCGTAGCAGCACATCGCATTCCTTGCGCACATGTTCGTGGAGGCCTTTGCCCTCCCCGCCGAGAACGAACACGGTGGGCGCGGAGAACTCGACTTCCGAGTAAGTCTGCTCGCCGCGCTCATCCAGCCCGTAAATCCACCAGCCAGCTTCCTTGAGCTTCGCCATCTCCTGCCGGACATTGCCGATGCGGATAACAGGCAGATGGGCGATGGCCCCGGCGGAGGCTTTGGCGACGGTTTCGGTAAGGCCCGCGGCCCGGCGTTCCGGCGTGAGGACAGCATCGGCGCCGGCGGCGTGCGCGGTTCGGATGATGGCGCCGAGGTTGTGCGGATCTTCGACGCCATCCAGCAGCACCAGGCACTGCGCCCCGGCCAGCACCTCTTCACGCGGCGAGGCTTTCTGCACCGCCCCGAAGGCAATCACGCCCTGGTGGACGGGAGTCGAACTGGCGCGGTCCAATGCCTCCCGAGGTTCGAAGCGAACAGGAATGCCGGCGGCGCGGCAGAGGTCAACAATCTCCTGGATCTTCGGCCCGCCCGCGCCTTTCGCGATAAGGACCCGGTCCAAAACCTGGCCGGCACGCAGGGCTTCGCGCACCGGATGAATACCGGCAATAACACTCACGGTTTTTAGTGTAGTGGGTTCGGCACGGCCTCGCCCGCGTGAACTCTAGCGGCGATAAAGGCTGGGAGGCTTAGGGCTGCGGATGCTTAGGGCGCGGATGTTCAGGGTTTCCCGAACGGTCCGCTGCATTTTCGCGAAAGCTGCGGGATCCGGGGAGGTGACCGCGCGTTGCGCCAGGTCATCGCCGAAGCGGCTGGCATCCTCTTCGATGGCTTTCCACTTCGGCCGCAGGCCCATCGGTACGATGACGCTGGCGCGGTCGCAAGAGAACAAAATTGAAATGGTCCCGGGCCTTCCCTGAATCGTCAGAGTCGGCAGTTCGGTATGGCCGATGGCATGGGCCATGCCGCGTGCCAACTCCGTCTCGTCGGTAACGCGTCCGAGGAAAGCCGCCGGCACGACCACCACGCCATTGTGAAACGCAACTGGTTCCATCGCATCTTTCGTGATCAGCACTTCAAAGCGGTACTGGTTCGCCGCGTTCATCTGCTGCACCAGCCGGTTGCCAACGGCCGTCACGTAAGCTTGCACCAACGCATCATCGAAAGGCTTCGCGCGGTTTACCATGTCCCGGTGCAGCGCCCGGCCGAGTCCCCGCAGTTTCTCGTCGTCGAGGTTCGCCTGTCCCCAAACAGGCGCCACCAACACACTAACGGCGATCCACCATCCAGCGTTGGCCATCGACATATGTTGCTCCTTGCCGGTCTTCCAACGGGAGGGCGCTGCGTTGGCCCTTCGTGTTCGTCAATTCCAAGTATGGAACGTTGTTCTGTACATAGATGCGCCACATGCCGGAGTCGTTAGCGGACTTGCTCGACATCCCCCCTACGCCTTCCACGCTGGCGATAACGGACGAAGAACTGGCGAAACCAAACTTGCCATCCGTACCCAAGGCGAGCGAGCGCTTCCCTTCCCAACCGCCGCCCGTGACCTTGCCCGCACTGGAGCTGATTTGCACCAGCGTAGTGCCGCGCAGCCGCTGATCCCATTGCTTCGCCAGCGGATGCGTCTCCGACGGCCCCACCGGCCCCCCGATCACGGAGATGCTGGCAGCCACCTTGGTCAGTTCGGCTTCCGGCATCGCGCCTTCGGCCATCGCCAGCACCGCCGCGGCGCCACCGCCCTTCAGATTCACAACATACAGATGCAGCCGGGCACGATTGCCGGCATTATCCACCAGCATCCAGGCGTGCCGGAAGCCGTTGCCGTTGGCGGCGGGGAACGGCTTGGCCTCCCCTTCGGGAATGGCTTTGGTGGTTCCGTCCACAAAGTCGGAGCCGAGCTGTTCCTTGAGCTTCGAGTCCTTGATATCGCTTACTCCAGGGAGCAGGGTGACTGCATAGACCCCGTTCATCTGCTGGCCGGGCGGACGCAGTAGCGCGGCCTGTGCATTGCTGACGGCCTGCCAGCCGGCGGGAATCTGGAACTGGACGTTGCCAAAACGTTCCAGCGGCGTCTGGGCCCCGGCGGTGGCCGCGGCGAACGCGAGTAAAGCGGCAATTCGCATCATGAGCTTCCAGGATGCCATTTTCTCGCGGTTCTCTTTATACTGGAAGTATGGCTCTGCCTTCCCAGGCCCGTCCCTCCCTTTTCGGCTCCGATTAACGCCGCGGACACCCGTTCGTGTTCCGGCGCGGATCGCGCGTCCCGCCAAACCCAAGCCCTTTGACAACTCAGATTCGACTTGAGGAGGATACCCGTGTCTCTAGCCACACCCTTGGAGGCTTTGCAGGGACTGCCATCCCTGGTTACGGCATTGCCAGGACCGAAGGCATCGGCCATCATCGCCCGCGACCATGCGGTGCTCTCGCCCAGCTATACGCGTTCGTACCCGCTGGTGGCCGCGCGCGGCGAAGGAGCCATCATCGAAGACGTCGACGGCAACCGCTTCCTGGACATGAATGCCGGCATCGCCGTGGTGGCGGCCGGCCATTGCCATCCCGCGGTGGTGCGCGCCATCCAGGAACAAGCCGCGCGGCTCATCCACATGTCGGGCACGGACTTCTACTACGAGAATATGGTGCGGCTGGCGGAGAAGCTGGCGGCGCTGGCGCCCGGCGGCGTACCGCGGCGGGTGTACTTCGGCAATAGCGGGACGGAAGCCATGGAGGCGGCGCTGAAGCTGGCGCGCTATCACACGGGCCGTGACAAGTTCATCGCCTTTTTCGGCGGCTTCCATGGGCGGACCATGGGCTCTCTGTCGCTGACGGGAAGCAAGGCGATCCAGAAGAAGGGCTTCGGGCCGCTGGTGCCTGGCGTCTCGCACATTCCGTACGCCTACTGCTACCGTTGCGCCTATAACAAGCAGCCCGACACCTGCGCGGTGGAATGCGTCAAGGTGATCGAAGACCAGCTATTGAAGACGATTCTGCCCGCCGAGGAAGTGGCGGCGATTGTATTGGAACCAATCCAGGGCGAGGGCGGCTACGTGGTACCGCCGCCCAAGTTCTTCGAGGAACTGCAGGCGGTGGCAAAGCGCCACAACATCCTGCTGATTGCCGACGAAGTGCAGAGCGGCATGGGGCGAACCGGAAAGATGTGGGCGAGTGAGCATTTCGATTTCACTCCCGACATCCTGGCCGTGGCGAAGGGCATCGCCAGCGGGATGCCTTTGAGCGCCATGATCGCCCGGACCGAGATCATGCAATGGAAACCGGGCGCGCACGCCTCGACTTTTGGAGGCAACCCTGTGGCCATCAACGCCTCGCTGGCTACCATCGAACTGCTGGAGCGCGAACTCATCGACAACGCCGCTCGGGTGGGCGGCTTCATGCTGGACCGGCTGCGGACGTGGCCTTCGCGCTACGCCAATGTAGGCGATGTGCGCGGCATGGGGCTGATGATCGGCATCGAGTTCGTCAAAGACAAACAGACGCGCGAACGGCATCCGGCGCTTCGCGACCGCATCGAGCAGATGATGTTCGAACGCGGCGTTTTGGTGCTGGGCGCTGGGCAGAACTCGATCCGGTTGTGTCCGCCGCTGGTGATTACGCACAGCCAGGCCGAGTTCGCCATCGACACGCTGGAGCAGTGCCTGCGCGAAGCGACGGCCTAAAGAGTGCGTACCATGGTCAGGTGAGAGTTCTTGACGTCGGCTGCGGCCGCAACAAGTATCCGGGCGCCATCGGGGTGGATCGCAACCCCGATGGCCGCGCGGACCTCCTCTGCGACCTGGACCGCTTCCCTTACCCATTCCGCTCCGAAACCTTCGATGAAGTCCGCGCGGTGCACGTCATCGAGCATGTCGCCGACGTCATTCGCACCATGGAGGAGTTCCACCGCCTGACCCGCAAAGGGGGACGCGTGTTCCTGGCCACGCCGCACTACACCGACTTCAGCTCGTTCTGCGACCCGACCCACCGTTGGCACCTGAACAGCTACTCCTTCCGCTACTTTGGCGACGACAACGCCGGCTATGGCTACTACAGCCGCGCAAGGTTCCGTGAGATTTCCGTGAAGGTGAAGCTACTAGCTCTATGGAGGTACCTCGGCTTCGAGTTCCTGGTGAACCGGGTGCCGCGGTTCCGCCGCTTCTGGGAGCATTACCTCTGCTACGTGATTCGCGGCAAGGTAATGGAGTTCTGGTTCGAACGGCAATAGGCATGCGCTGGATTTACCGCACCTTGGATTGGCTCCGGCACCGCGCGCGGCGGCGGCACATGGATCCGGCACATGCGCTCGGCAAGCGCGGCGAGGATTTGGCGCATCGCTACCTGCAGCGGCGGGGTTATACCATTGTGGGCCGCAACTTTCGTACGCGTAGTGGTTCGGGAGAGGTAGACCTGATTGGCTGGAAGGGCGATGTGCTGGCGTTTGTCGAGGTGAAGTCGCGCTCGAGCGCCGAGTACGGCGATCCCGAGCGTGCCGTGGACGCCGAGAAGCGCCACAAACTGCTGATTGCGGCACGGGAGTATACGCGGCGAGCCCATGTCGATTGGTCGAAAGTGCGCTTCGACGTGCTCAGCATCGTGTTCCCGGAACCGGCGCAAATCACTCTTTTCGAAGATGCCTTCGCGAAGAGGGATGATATACGGAGTACAATGTAGGTTTTTCGTAGGGGGAACGATTTGCCCGAGCTTCGGAAAGATCCGGTCACGGGGCGATGGGTCATCATCGCCACCGACCGCGTACGCCGCCCGAGCGATTTTATGCGCTCATCGGTCGTGATTCAAGGGGGCCGTTTCTGTCCCTTTTGTCCTGGCAACGAATTGAAGACGCCGCCGGAGGTGTTGGCATACCGGCATGCGGGGGGGCCAAATCAGCCGGGATGGACCGTGCGAGTGGTACCCAACAAGTTCCCGGCGCTGCGGGTGGAAGGCAACATCGAGCGCCAGGGCGAGGGCATGTACGACAAGATGGACGGCGTGGGTGCGCACGAGGTGATTATCGAATCGCCAGACCACAACGTCACCCTGGGGGACTTGCCCGAGAAACAGTTAGAGAGCGTGCTGTGGGCCTTTCGCGATCGCAGCCTGGACCTGAAGCGCGATGTGCGCCTGAAGTACATCCTGTTCTTCAAGAACCACGGCGAGCCGGCGGGGGCGTCGATCGAGCATTCGCATTCGCAGTTGATCGCGCTGCCGGTGGTGCCAAGGCGGGTGCAGGAAGAGATCGACGGCTCGAAGCGCTACTACGATTTCAAGGAACGCTGCGTTTACTGCGACATCGTGAAGCAGGAAGTGGAGGCCGGCGCCCGCGTGGTGCTGGAAACCGAGCAGTTCCTGGCGATTTGCCCCTATGCGCCGCGCTTTCCGTTCGAGACCTGGATCGTGCCGCGGCGCCATGCATCGCACTTTGAGACGGCCGACGCGCCGCTGCTGGAGAACATGGCGTGGACGCTAAGGACGCTGGTGCGCAAGCTGGACGCGGTATTGGAACGCCCGCCGTACAACTTCGTGATGCACACGGCGCCGATCCATGAGGCGGGGATGACCTACTACCACTGGCACCTGGAAGTGATCCCGAAGCTGACGAAGGTGGCGGGATTTGAGTGGGGCACGGGGTTTTATTTGAATCCGACGCCGCCGGAAGAGGCTGCGAAGTTTCTGCGGGATGCGGGGTTGAGTTGAGACAAACTCCGAGCAACCGCTTGCTGGCGGGTTGTGAAACGTTGGGCACCCGCTCCAAAGGTCGCTGGCCTGATTTGGCCCTCGGTAATCAAAGCTGATAACCTTGCAGATGTGACGGCAAGCGAATTGAAACGCTGGCTGAAAAGGCAGGGATGCACCTTCAAAGAGGGCACTAAGCACACCAAGGTTATGCTCGGTAGTAAGGTCTCCCGTATGCCTCGCCATCCGAGCAAAGAGATCAAGAACGGCACGTACAACTCAATTTTGGAGGATCTGGGGCTCAAGCCAGATCGTTCGTGAAAGGAGTTTCTAATGCGATACGCTGCACGATTTGAGCCCGACATGAAAGCGGGCGGGTTTGTGGTCAGGTTTCCTGACTTTGGCTACGGGGCTACGCAGGGAGAAACCGTTGAAGAAGCTTATGAGATGGCCTCCGACCTTCTGGAAGGTCTCATCGGGGACTTGATCGAAGACGGGAAAGCCCTGCCCGAGCCTATTGAGCGGCACACGGAGAACTGGCACATGGTTCGTCCGGGCCCACTCGCCGATGCGAAGGCGGAATTGTACCGGGCATTCACGAACTCCGGCATGAGCAAGGCGGAGCTTTCCCGAAGGACTGGTATTAAGGAAGCGAACATCAACAGGCTCTTTCGCATTGATCACAACTCGAGATTAGACCAACTGGACGCCGCTTTTCGGGCACTCGGCCTACGGCTGTCCGTGGATGTCAGAGGTGTGGAGCAAGCGCTAACCGCCTGATTTGCAGGCCTTCGCCGGCCTATCGCGGCTCAGGGCTAGTGAGCAAGTAAGCAGGCCGGTCACGCAGAATCGTACGCGCGATATTCGCCGTCGATTCCGTTTCCAGGTGACACACCGTAGTCCCATGAATGCCATCGACGGCAACACGCCCATTCTGGTGCGACACACGATAAGCCATCCGGGCGCCGCGGTCTTCGGCGAGCCGGTCCAACGGCCAATCCGACTGCGCCACAATGTGGATGCCGCCTTCCTGGCTAATCAGCACCGTCATCGGTTCCCTGCTGGCGATGCCGCTCTCCGCGGCCGTTACGGCTGATTCCATCAGCTTGTTCGCGTTGTCCCAGAAGAGGCTCACAATTTAGCTTGTCGGCGGCGGCTCCAATTCCGTTAGGTTCTCAACCACCTTAGCCGGGCAAAGATTTTGGTAGTAGGCACAGCGCAGGCAGTGACTACCTTCGCGTAACGGGAAGGCAATCGCGGCTTGCGCGGCGGCGAAGTTGCGCACCAACTCGCGGCTCTCGTCCAGATACGGCTCGCCCAGGCGCACCTCCACGGCCGTGCCGGTACGCAGGTAGAACAGCAGCGCCTTCGTCACCGTGCGGCGGCGCAGTTTCGATAATGCCAGCGCGTACAGGCGCAACTGCGGGCCGTAGCGATAGGCATGGCGGCGTTCGTCCCCGGGGGCGACGCGGTCGGTCTTATAGTCCACCAGAATCAACTCGCCGCGGTCTTCGAACCACAGGTCCATCTGGCCACGAAGGATCATGCCCTCCAGTTCGAACAGGAAATCGTACTCATGGGCGGCAACGCCGGCCTGGGCGGCGCGCTGGCCGAGCGGCGATTCGCGAAATACCTCGGCCAAACGGAAGGCTTCCGGCGGGGCATCCGGGGCAGGCTTGCCGGCCAGGACCGCATGTGCCGCCACCCCAATCTCGCTGGCAGTCATCTCGCCGATGTCGGGCGGCTCCGCGTCTTCTATCTCCGTCGTGCGAGGCGCGGGCTCGGCAGGTACACGCAGGTACCGAGCCAGGTAATACTGCCGCGGGCAGAAGCCGAACTGCGCCACCGACGTTACCGGCACCATGGATTCACGATGATCCAAGGCTGCCGGCGGATCGATGATCGCGGCGCTCTCATACAGCATGCGGGGCGCCTGCGCGGCAGTATTCGACTGCGGCACCTGGTTAAGAAATTCGACCTTGATACGCGCGCCGTCCAGTAGCGTTACGGTGTCATGCAGTTCCTGCTTCGGTGCGCTGGCGGGCAGGCCCAGAGGCTCCGCGACGCGTTTGCTCCAGGTACCGTTGCCGCCGGGCGATGCCGTGAAGATGAGTTGCTCTTCGGCCCGCGTCATGGCGACGTACAACAGGCGATCCTCTTCGCCCTCCTGCAAACGCTGCTTGCGGGCGCAGACGGCCAGGTGCACGGGATCGGGCACGCCCGGCCCCTCCACCGGGTGCCGCCAGCGCGCGCCCAATTGCCGCTTCCCGTCCAGGCAGAAGACGGGGTCGCGGTTCTGCACACCGGCTCGCAGGGCGGCGACGAACACAATCGGGAACTCCAGGCCCTTGGCGGCATGCACGGACATGAGGCGCACGGCGTCGCCGGTTTCAGCAGGCGCGGCTTCGGCTTCCGAGCCGGTGTCGCGCAGGCGGGCCAGGTCGCTGGTAAGCAGGTTCAAGGGCAACGGGTCGCGGCGATGGCGCTGCCGGAGGAAATCGAGAAACTTGCTGATGTTGCCGCGAGCGCGGGGCGTGAGGCCCTCCTCATAAGAGGTGGCGTCAAGGGCCGCCGAAAGCAGCCGGTCGGGGCTCGTTTGCGGGGCCTGCCGGCGCTGCTGTTCCAGGAAGCCGGCAATCCACTCCATCCGTTTCGGCACTTCTTCCATGGGAAGGCGGAGCGCATCGTAGAGACGGCCTTCCACCGCGCTCAGGCGCAACAATGTCTCGTCATCCAAGCCGCCGAGGGGTGACCGCAGCACGGCCAGCAGGCTGATCTCGTCGTTAGGATTCGCGAGCACCCGCAGCCAGGCGACAAGATCGCGGATCTCGCGTGTTTCGTAGAAGGAGCGGCCGCCGCTGGTGACGGATGGGATACCCGCGGCGTCCAAGGCCTGCTGGATAGGCTCCAGTGCCCCGATGGTGCGGGCGAGGATGGCGATATCGGCGTACTTGCGCTGGCCTTCGAACGACGCAATGCGCTGGGCGATCCAGCGGGCCTCGGTGGCGCGCGGGTCGTCATCGGGCGTGGCGGCGAAGGTGTGGATAAACTCGACCGCGGGCTCCGGCGCAGGGGCGAACTCCCGGCGGGGCACAATGCGGTGCGGCTCCACTCCATCCAACAGGTACGGGACGACGGCGTTCACCAGCGCGATCACTTCCGGCCGGCTGCGATAGTTGTCGCGCAGTTCATCGATTATGTGGCCCGCATCCACCAGCTTCTGGCGGTAATCGCGAAAGACGCTGGGATCGGCGTGGCGGAAGAAATAGATGGACTGGTTCACATCGCCGACCGCGAACAGCGTGCCCGGCCGGCAGACCAGATTGATGATGAGCCATTGCAGTCGGTTGGTGTCCTGCAGTTCGTCCAGTAGCACCTGGTCGAAGCTCTCCCGCACGCGTTCGCGTAGTGCGGCGTTGGATTCGAGCAGGCGAATGGCGCCTTCCTGCAGGTCTTCAAAGTCGAGCACGCCTTGGGCGACTTTGGCCTGCTGGTAGCGGACATGGATGGCTCGCAACGCCTCCAGCAGGAGCGGGTAGAGGGCGGCGTGGCGCCGCAGCAGGATGGCGCCCTTGGCCGCGGGCAGCAGTGCCTTTTCCAGTTGCTCCACCAGGCTGCGGGCACGGGTGCCGGTTTTGAGCTTCTGCGATGGCGGGCAGCCGTCGAGGGTCTCGAGCGTGGCGGACCGGCTGGCCACGATCCGCTGGCACCAGGTTTGGAGTTGGCGATAGGCCTCGCGTTGATTGACCGTGCCGAGCGGAGGGGGCTCGGAAAGGGCGATGCGGGCGGCATCCACGATGGCGGGCCAGGGGTCGGCGTCAGGCGGCGCGGGGCACGCCAACTCCTCCACGGCAACGCCCGCGCTACGGGCTTCCTCATACAGGGACAACAGGGCGGTGGAAAGATCCTGGCCCGCGGTGTCGAGTTCCAGCAGGATCTCCCGCATGGCGGCGGGATGCCTTTGGAGCAGCTCATCCAGCACCGCATCGGCGCATTGCTGTCCGAGCAGGGAGGCGCGCGCCTCATCGAGCAGGCCGAAGTCGGGATCGACGCCGGCGGCAATCGCGTTCTCCTTCAACAGCCGCGTGCAGAAGCCGTGGATCGTGGACACCCAGGCGCGTTCAATCTCCTGGCGCAGTTGGTCCGAATCTCGGAACGCATCGATGAGCCGGCGCTTGATCTCCGTGGCGGCCTTTTCGGTAAAGGTCACTGCCAGGATGCGGCCGGGTGCCACGCCGCGCGATTCCACCAGCCAGCGGAAGCGTTCAATCAACACACGGGTCTTGCCGGAGCCGGGCCCCGCCACGACGCAGACATCCTGCCCCCAGCGTTCCACGGCTGCCTGCTGCGATGGGTTCAGCAGCACGCCGCTACGGGCCGTACCCGCGCTCATGCCTGGCCGCCCAGGATTTGCGCCAGTGGCTGGTTGGCAGTGACTTCCACCCGGCAGAGGTCGCGCGATTCGCACCAGGTGCATTTCTTCTCGTCGGCGGGGGCGGGAGCGATGATGCCGGCGCTGATGCGGGAGGCAACCTCCAGGCTGGTATCGACAGCCTGCTTGATGATCTGGTTCAACTGCCCGGCATCGCACGATTCGCCCACATCGTGCCAGCCGAACATAGGAAGATGCCATCCGGCCCAACTCACCTCATTGCGCAGACCACAGTAGAGCATGGCCGCGGGCTTCAGCCGCTTCATTTTCTGCGCTGCCCATAAATACAGCCCACCCTGCACGAGTTCGCCGCGCAGATGCGAACGAATGCGGCCGCGCACGCGTTCCGGCGTGGAGTACTTGTAGTCGATCACGACCAAGCCGCGGTCGGGCAGTTCGGCAAGGCGGTCGATCTTGCCACGGATGCGCAGGTCATCGCTGAGCTTCAGGTCGAAATCGCTTTCGACCTCCAGGGTGCGCGCGCCGGCCAGCGGGGGGCTTGCCAGAAAGCGCAGTAGATTGCGTCGCAGGTCGAGGCGGGCCTTTTCGGTGCGCCAACCGTGCGGCACCGCTTCCTTGTCGCAGGATTCGCGGAACAAGCGCAAGAAGATCTCTTCAACGAACAGCGGCGAGCCTTCAGACAGCGCCAGGGTCTGGTGGAGGATGTTGCCCTGCAGCAGTAGGTCAAGGCGTTCGGCGGGCTCGGCGGGGGGCTCCTCGGGACGCAGCAGATGACGATTGAAGAACTGGAAAGGGCACTGCAGGTAGCTTTCGATGGCCGTGGGGCTGAGGGCCCCGCGCAGCTTCTTAAGCTGCGACAACAGTTGGCGGTCTCGGATCTGGGTGGGCAGCGGTGCGGATTTGCGCCACAACGCGGGCGGGCGGCAGACAGCCGCGGGTTGCACCGGGGTTTCCAGGCCGGCGAGCAGGAACGAGGGCAGGAACTCTTCGCCACCGGCGCCCGCGACGGGATAGGAAACCACCAGGCGATCGGTGGCCGAGCGGACCACGGATTCAAAGAGCGACAGTTCGTCGCGCTGGCGTTCCCCGGAGGTCCGCAGCACGATGCCGTGGATGGCTAACAACTGGCGATCGGAATCCGTGAGGATGGGATGCTGCGTGTGATAGCGCGGGAAGCCGCGTTCCACCATGCCGCAGAGGAAAACCAGCGGCACGCGCCATTGGCGGGCTTCATAGGCGTCGAGCAGGGCGACGGCATCGCGGCGAGCGTCGCGGTCATCGACGTTGACGTGGGGCAGCACTTCGTCCAGATGCCTGCAAAACGCCGCCAGCGTGACGGGCAGTTCCGGAAGGGCCAGCACGCACAACTGCAGGGTGTTGTTCCAGCCTTCTCTGGCGGCCAGTTCGCGCCGCCACGTGAGCACCTGCGCGGCGGCCACCCCATCCTGCGCCTGCGGCAACGGGATCAGCTTGAGCAGACCGGCCAGTTCGGTGGCCCACTGCTGTGGCGAGAGGATCTGGTCACGGAGTGGTTCCCATTCCGCCCAGCGCGCGAGTCCGGCGGGCAATCCCGCCCCGGGAAGTTTGGCGCGCAGTTGATGCTGCAGGGCGTCGCCCGTGAAATGGGGCCAGAGGCCACTATAAGGACTGGCAACCAGCGGCAGAAGCGCTTCGTAATCCCAATGCCGGCGGAGCGCGTCGAGGAACCCCGTGAGGAAACGCGAAACGGGATGATCGCTAAGCCGGTTCTGGAAATAGGCCCGCGCGGGAATGCCGTAGCGTTCGAAAGTAGCTTCCAGCAGGGGGCGGTAGGGCTGCTCGGACCGCATGACCGCGGCCATATGGCGGAACGGCGTACCGTCCTGATGGGCGCGGAGGATTTCGGTGGCGATGGATTCGGCTTCACGCTGGCTGCCGGCCGCGCTGCGAACTTCGATTTGCGGCGGACGGGGCGGCTCGGGCAGGCGGGTGATTTCCATGCGCGAGGCCAGCCACTGGCTGGTTTCGGCAAGCGAGCCGGTCTCCGGGAGGGCGATGCAGAGTTGCGACATCAGCAGTACATCAAGGATGTCGCGTTCGGCAGGTGTGAAGCCGTGGAAGCCGGCGACGTAAATCGTCCGCCAGGGATGCCCCACGGCGCGCAGCCGCGTAGCCGCCTCCCGCAAGCGGGCACCGCGCAGCCACAAGCCGGAATCCGCCAACCGCTGGGCCACGCGCGTGTATAGTTCGAAGAACGCCCCGGCAGCTTCGGTAAGGCCTTCGATCGGCGGAGGCGCGTCGCAGGGAAGCGCGCTGGCCACTTCATCCACCAGGGCGGCGAGGTTCCGTCGCAGGCCAGGCGAATGAGCCAGAGGCGCGAAGACCGGCAGCGGGGCGGCGTCAAGCTCGGCGGCAACGATACGGTCGATAACGGCGGGTGGGGCTGAACGGCAATCGCGGATAAGCGGTTCCAAAAAGCGCGACAGCGTGACAATGCTGTCGGGCCTTACCAGGAAGCCCTGGCGGGCATACTGCTCCCGCCGCTGCTCAGCGAGCGATGTGGTCGGCGTGAGCAGCAGCGTATCGGACGCACCGCGTGCCAGCGCCTCGCGGAACGCATCCCGCGGAGGCTTAGTCTGGCCGAAGTTTGAGAAAAGGAGCAACCAGTTCTTCCTGAAGGAGACGGGCGCGCCGATTGTTTCAGGCGCGTATCTCTTCCAGCATACTGGTGACCTGAATCTGTTCGCGCAGATCCTGGCGGCCGATGTGCTGTTCGATAGCGGGAATCCAGCTTCGCCAGGCGGGGAATTCCACGTGTACCGCCGGACGGGGCTGCCCGTCGACGAGCAATTCGGCATGGTGCCGGATTTCGGGGTTAATGGGGAAAGGGCACTCAGCGAGGGCTTCGAGAAGCTCCTCCAGCAGGTAGGCCTCTACGGTAATGCGCAGGGAAAGCAATTCTCCCTCCACGCCTTTCAACAGACTCGATGGGATGTACGCCGGTCGGCTGCTCATGTCAACTCCTGAACCGCGCCGAGCGGAGTCCGTTCTTGCCGGTTTGGAGTGGGATCGGCCGCGGAGACGAAAACGCCCCGCGACGGGATCATCACCGCGCAGGGCTCTTGGGTAAGAGTACCGGTGTTCGGACCCGCCTTTAGCACTTTTTTACGTGGTTGCAAGTAGCCAAGCTCTGTTGTGGGCAGAGCCTAAATCACTCCACGTTTCCTCCCCAACTTATCATTGAACGGGCTTGCAATCAATCAAAATCGCGTCAGCCTAGCGGACCTGTTTCGTCTGCAGATCGCTCAGCATCTTCTCAAACTTCTTGCGCTGGTCTTCCCGGAGAATCTGCAGGATGCGCGACTTGCCATTGGAGCGCACTTCATTCATCTGCTCCTGCAGGGTTTGGTAATACATCACGAAGTCGTTGAGAACCACTTCCATCTGCTTCGCCTGCTCATCATCAAGCGACAGTTCGCGCCGGAAGCGTTCGAGCGAGATCTCTTTGCCGCCCTGCGTCCAATAGCGCGGTCCGCTGCGTCCGTAGGACATGCCGCCCAGCCGCATGGTCAGGGCCCCGGCGGTGGCACCGCAGAGAAAGACAAGCAGCAAAACCAGAAGAATCCGGGGATTCTGCCATGTCATGCGGTGGTCTCCCATCGGACTTTGCCTACTCCGTAAACGTGGCGAACTGAACGAAGACCGTATTGCGATCCTGTTCCTGGTCCACCAGTTGGGCCGGCGGCGGCGCCTCTTCGGCGAAGATCTGTTCCGGCACCGACGAAGCCGTCATATCTTCTTTCGGGCTGGTGAACAGGAAAACCCCGAGCAGCGCGGTAAGCACCGCGGTGGAATACATCAAGCGCTTTGCAAACAGCGGCTCCAGGAACACACTCCAGATGGAGGCGTTGCGCTGCGCATCGATCCGGTCCATCACGCGGGCGTAGAAGCCGGGCGGCGGTTCCAGATCGGCGGGCGCCTTCAGTGAACGAATCACGAGAGCCTGCCCTTCCATGACCGCGACAACTTCGCGGCATTCCGCGCAGGACTCCAGATGCCGGGAGAAGCTGGCGTCAGGCTTACCGGCCAGATATCCTTCCATCCCTTCCCAAATGGGCTCGTGCATAAATTCTTCCCTCGTACAGTACCACTTATCCCCAACGAGAATCTTGGTCCCCGTCCGGTTTGCCGGATCGGGCCGCCGTAGCCGGGGGCGTCCCAGCCGCTGCGATTCTCCTGGTGCCAATCGTTTCCATCATGCGGCCTCAACCCGCTAGAGTAGAGCGCTACGAAGCCCCAGCAGCACCCGCGGGCTTGCCGCGAAACAACTTCTGCGAAGCCTTCAACAGCTTTTGGCGCGCCCGGAAGAGTTTCACTTTAATAGTATTCTCATTCATTCCGGTCATCTGCGCCAGTTCTTCCACCGAATGGCCTTCCACTTCCTTCAGCAGGATCAGCCGCCGGTCCTCCTCGGAGATCTTCTCGAGAAGCTTGACGGCCAGATCATGCCGGGCCAGTGTTTCGTCCACCGCCGGCTCGTGATTCGTAACGTGATCGGAGTTCTCCATCTTGCGCGTGTCTTCCTCGGAGAAGTCACTCTCGTAAACGAGTTTGCGAACGCGCTTCTTGCGCAGATAGTCGTAGCACTCGTTCACCGTGATCTTGTAGATCCAGGTGAGCAGCGAACTGCGCGAATCGAAGTTACCAATGGAGAAGTAGACCTTGGAGAAAACCTGTTGCGCGATATCCTCGGCGTCGTTCCGGTTCCGCAGGATGCCGTAGATAATCGAGTAAACCTTAGCTTGGTACCGCTCGACAATCTCCCGGAATGCCATTTCATCGCGTGCCTGCACGCGCTTGACCAGGAGAGCTTCGTCTGTATAGCGATTTTCCACTTTCGCTCGGCTGCGAGGTTTGTCGGCGCTAATGGCTGGGACGGGAAGAACGCTTTCTAGCCCACTCATGTCCTATCCGACGCATAGCGCAGGACTTGGGTTTCCACAAAGGCTGTAGGAATCGTAGCACAGCCCTGGGGCATCCGTGACAGTGTGAGGGACGTTTTCACCCTCGAAACCGGTCCTTTTGATATAGTTTAGAGAGAGGTGCAGTGATCAATGGTCCAACTGACAGAACGCGCTGTTGTTAAGGTAAAGGAAATTCTCGACGGCCAGGAACCGAAGCCAAACGGGCTGCGGATTTCGGTGGTCGGCGGCGGCTGCTCGGGCTTCAGCTACTCGATGGCTTTTGAGAATAGCCCGGGGATGCTGGACAAGACGTACAGCTACGAAGGCTTGAAGGTGTTCGTCGACCAGGCCAGCATGCTGTACCTGGACGGCGCCGAGGTCGACTACGTCGAGACGCTCGAAGGCTCCGGTTTTAAGTTCAACAATCCAAACGTGAAATCCACCTGCGGCTGCGGCAGCTCCTTCAGCGCTTAAGCTCGCCGGCTCCGGCATCTTCGGCACAACTTCCAAGCCCCGCGCGCAAGCCGGGGCTTTTGTGTCTATAGTGGGGATTAGCGGATCGCATGCTGGAACGCCTGCTCACCGAACAAGCTAACCCCGCCACAGCTCAGATCGACCGTCTCCCCACGTTGGAGATGCTGGCGGTTATCAACCGGGAAGATGCCACCGTCGCCGAGGCCGTGCGTCTGGAACTCCCCTACATCGCCCAGGCGGTCGATGGCATCGCCGCCGCGCTGGCTAGTGGAGGCCGTCTCCTCTACGTTGGGGCTGGAACCAGCGGCAGACTCGGCGTTCTTGATGCCGTCGAGTGTAATCCAACATACAATACGCCGCCCGAGATGGTCCAGGGTATTATCGCCGGCGGCTACGACGCCCTATATCGGCCCACCGAAGCCACCGAGGATAACCCGGAATCCGGAGTGGCCGACGTGCGCGCCCGCGACATCACCAGTGCCGACGTCATCTGCGGGATCGCCGCCAGTGGACGAACCCCTTATGTCCTCGGCGCGGTCCGCTATGCCAAAACCCTGGGTGCCCTGACGATCGGCGTGAGTTGTGTACCTGACAGCCAGTTAGCCGCCGAGGTGGATGTACCGATTACGCCCGTCACCGGACCGGAAGTGGTCACCGGATCGACACGAATGAAGGCGGGAACGGCAACCAAACTGGTGTTGAACATGCTGAGCACCGGAGCGATGATCCGGCTGGGAATGACCTACGGCAATCGCATGGTGAACGTGCAGCCGCGCAATTCGAAGCTCATCGACCGGGCGCGGCGGATAATCGCGTCCGCCGTCCCGGCCGGCCCCGATACGGCCGCGGCGTTGCTGGAAGCGAGCGGGCAGAGCGTGCGGGTGGCCATCGTGATGGGACGGCTGGGCATTGGCAGGACGGAGGCCGAGCGGTTACTGGCGCGCGCCGGCAATGTGGTGGCGAGGGCATTGGGGGAGAAGGAAGCTTAGATGGATCAGTTTGTCATTGAGGGGGGAGCGGTTCTCCGCGGCGAGATTGCCGTCAGCGGAGCGAAGAACGCGGCCCTTCCGGCTTTGGCGGCGGCGCTGTTGACCGAAGAGCCGGTGGTGCTGCACCGTATACCCCGCGTCCGCGACTTGGCGACGATGGCCAACCTGCTGCGCCACACCGGCGCGAGCGTGGAAGCCGAGGGCGAGACGCTACGGATCGAGGCCCGCAACCTGACCCATCCGGAAGCGCCGTATGAGACGGTGAAAACCATGCGAGCGTCCAGCCTGGTTCTGGGCCCGTTGGTGGCTCGCTGTGGGCGCGCCCGCGTTTCCATGCCGGGTGGTTGCGCAATTGGGACGCGCCCGATCGACCTTCACATCCTGGGGCTGGAAGGCTTGGGCGCGCGGGTTACCCAGGCCCACGGCTATATCGAGGCCGAGGCCGTGGGTGGGCTCGAGGGCCGCAAGGTTACGTTCGGCCGGATCACGGTGACCGGCACCGAAGATCTACTGATGGCGGCGGTATTGGCCCGCGGAACCACCGTACTGGAGAATGCCGCTCAAGAGCCGGAAGTGCAGGACCTGGCTGCCATGCTAACGAAGATGGGCGCCAAGATCCAGGGCGCCGGGACCCCCACCATCACCGTCGAAGGCGTCGAGCGGCTGCGCGGCGCCGAACACACCATCATCCCCGACCGCATCGAGGCGGGTACGTTTCTGATCGCCGGCGCCTTGGCCGGGGAGGATCTGGCGGTCACCGGCTGTGACCCAGCGCACCTGGACGCCTTGCTGGAGAGGATGACGGCGTGCGGGATCAGCCTGAAGGCCGGAACGGATTCGGTCACGGTCAGCCGGTCTCCAGGGTTTCGGGCGGTCGACATGACCACCAAGGAACATCCCGGGTTTCCAACCGACCTGCAGGCGCAGTACATGGCGTTGATGACCCAGGCCGACGGGATCAGCTTGGTGACCGAGACCATCTTCGAGAACCGGTTCATGCATGTGCCGGAGCTGCTGCGAATGGGGGCGAGTATCCGCGCCGACGGGCGCCAGGCGATTGTCGCCGGGCCGCGCCAGTTGACCGGAGCGCAGGTCATGTCCTCGGATTTACGGGCGAGCGCGAGCCTGGTTCTGGCGGCACTGGTGGCCCACGGGACGTCGATCGTGGACCGCGTCTATCACATCGATCGCGGCTATGAGGCGATTGAACAGAAGTTGGCGGCCGCCGGCGCGCGCATCCGCCGCGTTCGCGGCTAAGGAAAGCTTCGGCAAGGGACAAGGGAATGCAGGGCAAAAACCACAGCAACGGATTTCTGGACTTGGTGAACGACGCCAAGTCTCGCATCGCGCAGATCGATATTGGCGGATACCAGGAACTGGCCGCGAGCGGTGCACCGCATGTGCTGGTAGATGTTCGGGAAGAAAGCGAATGGGCGGCCGGGCATGCGGCAGGCGCCATCCACCTGGGCAAGGGAATCATCGAACGGGATATCGAGAAAACCGTCCCCGACCAGGGCACAAAGCTGGTGCTGTATTGCGGCGGCGGATTCCGGTCGGCACTGGCCGCGGATAACCTGCGGAAGATGGGCTACCGCGACGTGATTTCGCTCGATGGCGGCTGGAAGGCCTGGACCGGTGCTGGCCTGCCGACGGAAAAGCCGTAACTGTCGGGACGGCTCCTAAAGGGAGCCAAATAGTGCGTGGATACAGCGGCCGATGACGTAGATGAGACAGAGCGTCTCGACAACCTTAATGAAAGTCAGGATCCAGCCGCTCAAGTACTCGAAGCGAATCAGCAGCCCGCAGACCACGGCCAGATAGAGCACCAGTGGCTCAATAACCATGTCGAAGCTCTTTGTATAAGCGAACAGCCCGATGTAATAGAAAAGGGGCCAGTTAGTATCGGGGCGCGAACGCCAGCGGACCATCAGAATATAGACCGTAATGCTGCCGAGCAGCACCGTGGTAAGCCCAAATACGGTCGGTTGCATCGCTAGAGAGACCTAAAAAGACCATAACAAACTCGAGTACCCCGTGTGTGCCCGGTAGTTCTGGTAAGTCAACTGAAAGAAGTCCTCACGATAACCGTAGAACTGGTATCCGGCGTTGAAGCGAAGGTTATCGCGCAGGCGTAGCGAGACCCTTGCCTGTGGCGATTGGAAAGAAACCGGGAAGGTCTGCGCAATGGTGAACGCGGGGACGAAAGTGGTGATCGAGTTGAGATTCGGGCGGCCATCGCCGGTGTCCTTCACGATGGAGTAGCCAACATAAAGGTCGACGCGCTTCCAGAGAGCGGTGCGGACCCCCAGGTGGCCGCTGTGCAGGTTGCTGATGTAAAGCGAACGGTCGCTTTCAATCAGGCGGCCGCCGGCGAAGTAAGCGAGGCCGGTGGCGGTGTCGAGGTGCAGTTTGGAATAGCCGGCGTCGATACCAAAGGCCGCCGATCGCGACCAGCTAACGTCGAGGGAATACTGGCGCGAGCGGGCGCTGTGGGCAAACAGGCTAGTGGAGTTGGTGTTGTAGAACGTGCGGGCAAGAGCGCTGACGGTGAGTTCGCGCGCGCGGTAGCGGGCGCGGGCGTTGAAGGCGTGGTAGTTGCGGTCCGAAATGGTGTAGAACGGCCGGTCGGCGCGTCCGATCTCACCATCAAGCTGAAGCGTGAGGGGCTTGACGGGGCGCAGCCGCACGCCAGCCAAGCCGGAATGTACCGTGTTGGTCTGCTCATACCGCAGGCTGTCGGTGAAATCCGAGAACGTCTGCCCCTCTACCGAGATGATCCGCCGGTTCGAGAAGTGGTAGCCGCCGTAGAGACTTAGCGGTTTGGCTACCGTATAGGTGACGTCGGACAAGTTGGTGATATTGCGGATACCAAGAAAGCGGAAGTCACGGATGCTCCCGGCTCCCACGGCGTTGTTGAGTTCGCGGTAAGTGGCGTCTCCATCAATGCGGGTATTGTGGAATGCCGTCTGGTTGGTGACGGTCAGCCGGTCATTCGGGGTGAGCGCGAGATTCAGACTGCCGCTGACAACCGGGCGGCGCCCTGTACCGCCCACCAGGACCTGGCGGTTGCGGGCGCCGCCGAGGCGGTCCGTACCAGCCGCCGACTCGTCAAACAGGAAGTCGCGGGTGCCCGACACGTTTACATAGCGGGCGTTCATGCTGAAACGCCGCGTGTTGCGGAACAGCACAATCCGCCAGTACGGGCTGTTGCCCTGGTACGGTTCCGTGCGCCGGAAGGACCGCAGTGTCGTCGCGTCCGTGGTGTTGTTGCCGGCCGGATCGGCGCCGAAGTTGACCGGGCTGTTCTCCTCGAAGCGGTCCCAGACATGCAGAACGTTCAGTTTGTAGGCGCCGAGGCTCACTTCGCTGCCCAGCCGGAACTCGTTGCGGCGGCGCTGCACGTCCTGGAATAGGGGGAACTCGTCGCCGCGGCTGTCGAACAGTTGCATGGTGGTCAGAGCCGGACCGCTCTGTGAGTTTCGTGTGTAGCCCAGGAAAAGCTTGATCGCCGACTGGGGAAGTAACGTGAAGTCATGGTCCTGGAAGGTGCGGCTGGTGTCCATGCGGTGCTGGCCGAAAGACACCGTGAGCGCCGGATTGAAATACTCGTTCTGCCGCCACAGCATCTCGTAGCGGTAGAAACGGTTCTTTTCGATGCGAAGGTTGGCGAACTGGTACGGGTCCGCGCCGATGCCCTGGGTGGACAGTAGGAGTTCGTCGAAGTAGCGGCCTTGGCCCTCGCGGCTGTTGACCCGGAACTGGCTCCCCAATAGCCGGATGCCGTTGCCGAAGTTCACGTCGCTACGGTACTTGCCCAGGTTGCCGTCGACGGCACGCCAGCGGTAGCCCGTTTCGAAGGAGTTCAGGATGTTGTAGCCGCCGGCGTTTTCCCCGCGCGGCGATCCCACCGGCTCAGGGGTCGGTGCGACCGTGGGTTGCGCCCAGGCAAGCACCGGAAGAAGGAGGAACAGAATCGCTTTCCGCATGGCTTACCTCAGGAACGTCCGGTCGGCATTGGACCCGTGGATCCGCACATGACAGGTCGTGCAGTTCTGGTAGCGCGGCGAGCGCATGTCATGCGTGGGCGATTGCAGATTGATGCCGTCGTTCTGGCGGCCAAAATCGCCAGCGCCATTGTGACATTCCAGGCAGGTGGTAAAGACCGAGGTGCGCCGGAGCAGTTTTGCGTTCGTGGAGCCGTGTGGGTTGTGGCAGACTTCACAGCCATCCACGCGGACCGCGGCGTGCTCAAAGGCGAAGGGGCCGCGTTTGTCCGAATGGCATTTCAGGCATGGCTGCTCGTTGCCGAGCGCGTGCGTCACCATCCGGGGTCGAATCCCGCTGCGCCACGTCGCGGCCGGGCTGCCATGCGGGTTATGGCAGTCCGAGCAGTTCATGAAGCCTTCGTTTACGCGGTGTTTAAAGGGCATCGAGAACTGCGTCCGAACGTTGCCGTGACAGCCGTAGCAGAGGTTGGTCTGGTTTGCGGCGAGCAGGTACTTCGGTGTCGGCGACTTATGGATGGAGTGGCAACTGTTGCAGGCAACGTCCGCCTGCGAGTGCTGCGAGCGCCGTACGTCGCTGCGGTTGAGATCTTTGGAATGGCAGCCCAGGCAGGTGTCGAGCGCCTGGCGGGGTGTGATCAGCGAGAATGCAACGGGAATTGTGGTCTTCCCGCCCTGCGCCTCCAGGTGCGCCTTCGCCGGACCATGGCACCCTTCGCATCCGGTGTGCGATAGAGGCTCTTTGCCGGACGCCACGCTCTTGTAATGCGGGTTCCGGAAAAAGTCCTGGGTGACGTTGGGGTGGCACATGCGGCAGACGGAACTGCCGACATAGCCTCCGGGTTGGGCCGCCTCCACCGCCTCAGCGAGCGGTTTTGGCAGTGGCTTGGGCGGGGTCTGTGCCAGTGCCGATAGCACTACCCCCAGCAAGACAAGGGTCATGAAAAAGATCTCCCACCAGAATTCCTTATAAGCACTATATCGAGAAAACCAGGACACTGGTGAGAAGTTGCGCGAGGCTGGACGGCGAAGCCCTCGTGGGCCTACCCTCTCTTAGAAAACGTAGGAGATCGCCACCATCGGCACGAAGTTGTGGATCCATCCGGAGATGTCGGCGCCGCGATTGGGCTGAATCAACTTCTCCGGCACCGGAGTGAAATAGTCCTTCACTTCGAGACGCAGGTTGGACCGCGCGCCCACCCGCACCTTGATTCCAGCGCCGAAGGTTACCACGGGACGAAGGTCCGTCGTTTTCGTCAATAAGGCATACTCCGACAGAGCTTGCGTAGTGGCTTCGGTGCCAATTCCACGGTAGAATTTGACGCCTGCGCCCACCGAAAGGAAAGGCCGCGTGCGCGCGCCCGCCGAAGCGAAGTGGAGCAGAACATCATAGTGGATCGAATGGGATTCAGCACCGAAGCTGGCCTTTCCCCCGGCTCCGGACAACTCCGCCTTGTTGCGCTGGTAGGTGTAGCGGATATCTCCTCCCCAATAGCGGCCCATGTCCTGGCCGATCAGAACGCCCGCCGCAAAGCCGGGAGCGAACTTGGCATCGACCTTGCCGGTCGAGCGCGTCACGTCGGAAGAGGTGTAAAAGGACCCGCCACCGACGCCGCCGATCTCCCACTTCTGGGCCACGAGTGCGTGGGGCAACAGGGCAAGTATAGAGACAATTAGAGCGTATCGCGTTTTCATGGTTATTCCTCAGTGGTGGCTTCGGGCTTGGGAAGGTGGGACGCTCTCTTCGGCGAGCACGCCCCACTCTGGATTTAGCTCACTTGTACGCTACTCGATCACGCGAACGGAGACCGTGGTGGAACTGCCACCCTGGCTCACCACAAGGGACTGGTCGAGCCCGAGTGGAATACGCGAGGTCGTACGCGCCGTTATCTGGTAGACGCCGACCGCGTTTGGCAGCAGACCGGCAAACTCCACCGGTATCTCGACGCCGCCGATAAGTATTGTCGGGGCAACGATTGCCGCCGCCATCGGGTCTCCCGGGGCAGGAACCCCAGCTTCCACCGCCGGCGAGGTGCGGCCCAGGCCGGTTAGCAGGATCTGGATGGTCTCGCCGCGCTTGATGGGATTCGTATCGGTCACCAGCAGACCGTTCGACTGCCGATAGACGGCCGGCAGATCGTTCCGTGCACCGGCTACCCCATTGCGAAACACGCCCGGCGCGTTCGGCAGGATGGTGAGGTTCAACGTATCACTGACGCCGCCTGGCGTACGCAGGATCATCGCTACGTTCCCATCCACCTGGAACGGCATCTGGCCGTTGATTTGGGTCGGGGAGACAAAGATGACCGGGACCGGAACGCCATTCACCGTGAGGCAGCTTTCGCCGAGCGCCGTTGGCAGCGGCATCTGCTGCGTAGCCTGGTTGAGCGGGCTCAGATCCGTGCCGTGGATAGACACGAGACTGCCGGGCGCGAGCGACGCACCACCGTCGGCGGCGTTGGTCACCCGCTCCAGCCGCGGCGCGGCTACCGACGCATCATAGTTCCACGGGAGAATCGTGACTCCCGACGTAGTCAGAGCTACGATGGCCTGGCGGCTATACAGTGGCTGGATGGTACGCGTGAAGATCTGGCGCCATGCGGACGTCTGTCCGGCATTCGCCGTCTGGCTTGGGAGCACCGGGGCCTCCGCCAGGCGGGTTGCCCTCGCCAGCGCGCCGCTGTTCACGAATCGCTGGATAACGCCGGCGGCCGACGTGTTCGGAGCCGTCGTACGGAAACCGCCTTGATCGAGAAACACGAAGCCCGAACTGGTACCGGTGGAGGTTTCAAGCTGCGCCACCGGAACGAGAGAGCTGTTCAGGACACGGTTCCCGATCACGTACTGGTCGAAACTCGATGCCGCGTAGGCGCCGGAAAGCGCCTCGGCGTCTTTGCGGCTGATCGTGAAGGTGTCGGCGTTGGCGTCGTAAAGGTAAACCGTGCCATTGGACGACGCCGCCATTGCCGACCGGCCGTTCGGCGAGGCAATCAGGATGGTATCCGGATCGATCTTGTTCTCGAAGACGCCCAGCGTCGGTAGCGTTGTTGCCGTCCGCGAAACGAAATCGACTTTGGAGATCTTGTGCTCAGGGCCCGCTACCCGGCTGGCTACGAGAATCGACCGGCCCGTGGCCGCAATCGAGCGGGGGTAGTGGCCACCCGGCATCCGGATCGGCAGCGACTCCTCCAGCGTTTCGAGATCATAGACGCGGATGAGTTGCGAGTTATCGTGGCCGATCAGCAGCCAGCGGCGGTCAAACGTGACAGCCAGTTGGGTTGGCGTATTGTAGGTCCGGAGAGTTCCAACCTGCGTCTGGGTGGTGCCGTCGAAGACGAGAACCTCGTTCGTATTCTGCCGCAACACATAGAAGCGGTCGCGCTGCGGATCGGCGAGCAGATCGACCAACGTGCCGGACACGTTGACGATCGTCCCGCGCTGGTCGGGTTCGCGGTTGTTAATCAACACGCGGATTGACTGCGGAAGGTTCGCCCCTCGCTGGCTGGTGATCGAGATCGTCGCGGTTACCGTACCTCGCTGGTTCTGGAAAGCGGACGGGTCGACGTTGATGCGAACCGTGGCGGGGGTGACTCCGGAGGACGGAGAAACCGAGACGCCAGGGGTATCCACACTCAGCGCGAAATCGGTATTGGCGCCGCTCGGATCATAGATGGTTACCTCCTGCGAGCTGACCCGGCGGTCGCAGAAGTTGCCACGGAAGACGACATCCTCCTTGGTTGCGAGAACGCGGGGCATGCGGTTGAGATCGCCAACCGGAACGATGAGCAGCCCGCTGGCGGAGATGCCGTACATTACCGACGAATCGGAGTTGAGAACGCTCTTGCCGCCGAAATTCTCCGGCAGTTGCAGCCGTTCCCGCACCGCCAGGTTGTCGGCATCGACAACGCGCAGAATCGGGGGCTGCTGGTTGGTCTGCTGGCTCTGGTTCGAGTTCTGGGAACGCTCGGCGTACTGCACGTAGATACGCCCGCGGCTGTTGTCGAACACATGCGTGCCGATGTCGAAGGTGCCGAGAAGATTACTCAACTGGTTCACGACATTATCGGCGTTCCGCGTCTGCATCGCCCAGCCTGTCATATAGATACTGCCGTCGTAATTGGCGCTGATCGCCCGTGGTCCCGGTGGCGGAGACCAGGTCCAGAGAACGGCCGAAACACTCCGCGACGTGACGTTGTAGGTGAACTCCAGCGTCGAGTTAGCCGCGCCGCCCGTCCCTTCTCCCACCGCGGCGGTGCCGAAGATGAACAGGCCGTCGCCGCTGGTAGCCATCGAGGCGGCCACGATGTTAGCGGGGAAATTGGCGACCGGTTGTGGCAGGGACTTCGTCGTCAACTGGCTGATGGGCCCAAGCGTTTGCGTCGTTCCGGTCGACGGCTCAAAAAGTAGAAACTCGGTTGCCGTGGCAACTAGCGCGCGGCCGTCGATTCCGAATGCCACGCCAAAAACCGGGGATCCCATGACAAACGTCTGCCGGCCGTTCGTCTGCAGGTCGATCACCGTCAGCCCGTTATTGTTCGCACCGCCCTGGAAAGCGCCAAAATGCCCAATGACCAGGTAACGGCTATCTGGACTGAGGGATAGCGATGAGGGCTGAGCCGACACGTTGATCGAGCTCTGTACGGCGCCGGTCGAAGCCGACACGACTTCCACCCGGTTGGCCGTGTAGTTGGCTACGTAGACCACGCCCCTGCCTTCATCTAGGGCGAGATCGGATGCATGCCCTCCGATGGCCACGACTCTACCGACCGTGCCACCCCAGGCGTTGCTGCCCGCGACAAGCAATAGCGCTGCCACAGACAATGCCTGCCGCCGCCGCTGTGCCGTCGTTAGAGTCCTCCATCGAAAGTTGCACTTCGTCATATAATTCACTCCACCCGTTCGAGAATCCGCAATGCTACGAGAAGTTGATAGTTTTTGTTTTTCTGGACGGGAGCTGGAAGCGATGACCCTTGTCCATCGGGTCCCGCTCCCGTCAACGACTACGCCCAGGAGGGTACGGCCACAATCGGTGATGCGGTCCGGCCTCCATCTTGTTGCTTATCGGGAATGACCTTACTCCGCGCTCTTCTTACGGCGCATCACGATCAGTCCCAGGAACAACGCCGCCAACACGGCACAAACAATCCGAACCATCGAGCTATCCATTCTTGTCTCTCCTTTCCACGTCTCTTCCTGAACCAACTACTTCCGTTTGGCGGGCCACCGTCTCGATCACCCGCCTCCACAACACCGGATACGCTGCCCTGCCCGGGCTTGCATGTCCGCCAAACCTGCCCTAGAAACTGTTCATCATCGGCACCAGTTCGCGCGTGATCTTCACGGCTACCGGGCCAACCGTAACAACGAACAGCGATGGCAAGATACAAAAAAAGATCGGGAAGACCAGCTTTACACCTAACTTCGCCGCTTTCTCTTCGGCCACCTGACGCGCCTGCACCCGCATGTAGTCCGCATGGCCACGAAGCGACTGCGCCACGCCCGTACCGAAACGATCGGCCTGAATGAGTACCGCCACTAGTTTCTTCAGATCGTCTACCGACGTCCGGTCCGACATGTTTCGCAAGGCCTCCGAGCGGCGTTTCCCCGCCTTTAGCTCCAGGTTGACCAAGGCGAACTCCTCGCTGATCTCGGGATGCGCTTGATCCAGTTCTTTCGCCACCTGCAGAATGGCTTGATCGAGGCCCAGCCCGCTTTCCACCGAGACGACCATCAGGTCAAGTGCATTCGGCAAGCCGCGGCGGATCTCCTTTTGCCGCTTCCGGGCTTTGTGATTCACGAACTCGTTCGGGCCGAAGAAGCCGACACCGGCAGCGGCCATGATCACCATGATTTTGTTAGTGGGATCGGAATCGCCCGGTAGAACCGCCAGCGATGCGATCAGCGGCAATGCAATCGCGAAGACAACCTTGGCTCCGTAGAGCACGTAGATCGAGCTATGGTCCCGCAGCCCGGCGCGGATGAGCCGCTTCTGCACCACATTTGCGTCTTTGGGTGACGGCGGCACCATGTTCCCAAGCTTCTCCATCACCTCGCGCAGCGCGAGGCTGGGGTGCACCGGGGCCTGCTCCTCTCCGACGCCCATCATTCCCACGCCGGTCACGCGGTCTATGGCCTCTTTGGGACGGACCCAGAGCTTCATGCCGGCCGCACTCACCAACACGGTGACCGTGACGAACAGAACCACGCTAAGGATGGCGATCAACATAGTTACACCTCGATGGAAACGATCTTCTGGATCACTGCGTAGCCAATCAACTGCAGCAACACCGCACCGCCGATAAGGTAATGTCCCACCTCGTCGTTCAAGAAGAAGTTGGCGTAATAGGGATTGACATAGAACATGATCACGCCGACGCCCACCGGGATTAGTGTGAGAGCCGTTCCGGTCATCTTCCCGTGCGCACTAATGGCTTTGATCCTTCCCCGCAACTTGAACCTCTCGCGAATCACGTACGCTAGCTTGTCGAGGATCTCCGCGAGATTGCCGCCCGTTCGCTTCTGAAGAAGCACCGCGGAGACGAAAAAGTGTACGTCTAGAAGCGGCACGCGCTTAGCGAGTTTCTGCAGCGCCGTTTCGAGCGGCAGGCCCAGATTGTGCTCCTCAAAGGTACGCCGGAACTCCCCGGACAGCGGCTCCTGGAACTCGCGATGCAGCATCTCCAGCGATACGGAGAAGGCGTGGCCGGCACGCATGGAACGGGCGACGAACTCAAGACTTTCCGGAAACTGCTCTTCGAACTTGTGGAGCCGGGTGGCACGCGTCCTGATGACGTAAAGAAAGGGGAAGGTCGCCGCCGCGGCGCCCGCCAGCAGGCCGAACGAACGGAGGTCGGCGACCAGCCAAGCCACCAGGTAGCCGATGAGGAAGCAACCCATGCAGGCGTGAACCAGACGAGCCACATGCCACCGTAGGCCGGCTTGCTCAAGCAACTCCTGCAGCTTGTGGTGGACCTGATACTTCTGAAGTAGCCGGACCGCCATCCGCCCCGTGCTCTGGTCCTCCGCTTCGATCAGCGATTTAGGGGCGGCCGCGACCGCTTCGAGCTTTTTCTTCTTATCTTTGGAGGTGCCGGCCAGACGCTCCCGAATGCGGTCCACGTCGGCCGTACGTAACGCCCCACTTGCCAGGTACCAAACCGCGATAGCTCCAAACCATACCACCAGGAGGATGATGAAGAAGCTCATAGTCAGACCTCCGCCACTTCGTCAAACAAATCGGGACGCAGACGGATACCCGCGGCCAAGAGCTTTTCGTAGAACTTGGGCCTGATCCCGGTAGCGGCGAAGCGTCCAACGACACGCCCTTCCGGAGTTAAACCACGCTTCTCGAACACGAAGATGTCCTGCAACGTGACCACGTCGCCTTCCATGCCAGTTACCTCGGTAACGTTCGTCACGCGGCGCGAACCGTCCGAGAATCGCGAGGCTTGCACAAAAAGGTGTACGGCGCTCGATATCTGCTGCCGGATCGAGATCAATTGCATGTTCGCGTTTGCCATGGAGACCATGACCTCCAGGCGCGATACGGCGTCGCGCGGCGAGTTGGCGTGGATCGTGGTGAGGGACCCATCGTGGCCCGTGTTCATCGCCTGCAACATGTCCAGCGCTTCGGTGCCGCGTACCTCACCAACCACGATGCGATCCGGACGCATACGGAGGCTGTTCACCAGCAACTCCCGCTGCCTCACGGCTCCGTGGCCTTCCAGGTTGGGAGGCCTGGTTTCCAGTCTTGCCACGTGCGGCTGCTTCAACTGCAGTTCGGCGGCGTCTTCGATGGTGACGATACGTTCTTTCGGGCTGATAAAAAAGCTCAGCGCATTCAGGAGAGTCGTCTTACCGGCGCCGGTCCCTCCGGCGATGATGATGTTCAACTTTGCCTTGACGGCCGCTTCGAGGATCTCCATCATGCCGGGGGTCATGGCTCGCCGCTCTACCAAGTCCGCCGGCATCAGCTTGTCGGTTGAGAACCGGCGAATAGACATGAGCGGGCCGTCAACCGCCAGCGGCGGGATGATCGCGTTGACGCGCGATCCGTCGGCGAGACGGGCATCCACCATCGGAGTCGACTCGTCGATGCGGCGGCCCACCTGCGATACGATCTTGTCGATGATCCGGATCAGGTGGGCATCGTCGCGAAAACTGACGCTCGTCAGTTCGAGAATGCCTTTGCGCTCCACGTACACTTGCTTATGCGTGTTGACCAGGATGTCACTGATGGTCGGATCCTGAAGCAGGGGCTCCAGCGGACCCAGTCCAAACACTTCATCGAGAACTTCCTCGCAGATCTGCTGTTTTTCAAGGGAGCTGAGCAGCGTTGGCTCACTGTCGATCAGCGCAAACAATGCCTGCCGGACCTCGCCCCGCACGCGTTGATTGTCGATCGTCGCAAGAGCCTCGAGGTTGATCTTGTCCAGCAGCTTGCGGTGCAGCGTGAACTTCAGTTCCTGGTACTCCGGCTTCAGCGCGGTTTTCGGCCGGCCCGCGTTCTTCAGCAGGCGCTGTTCCCAGGTCAGTTGGGTTGCCCGTGTATCTTGTGTTGTTGGAAGCATCTCTGCAAGTACCTGATTCGTGGCTTAACTCTCTGAAAAGGCCGGCTTCGTGCTCATCACTCCGCCAGGGCTCTTCTTATCCGCGGCTATGACGCCGGCGATCCGGCCGGCAAGTCCGTCAATGGCTCGCCCTAGCTCGCAATCGTTTCCGAGCGGGCGGCCAAGGGTAATCACCCGATGGAGCGAAAAATAGTCGTTCGGAAGGCTGGCCTGCACCGGGCAGTCGAAGAGTTTGCTCAGGTCGGTGCCTTGAAGGCCTTCCTTTTTGCTCATGCGGTTAACAACAACTTGAAATCGATCTTTAGTGAAACCAAGGTTGCCAAGCAGCACTACAGCCTTGCGCGTAAGATGCAGGCTGGGCAGTTCGCTGGTGGATACTAGAAAGGCTCTGTCGGCTTCCGACAGCGCCAGCAAGCTTAAGCGGTGGAAGATGGGCGGCGCATCGAGCACGACCCAGTCGTAATGGAACCGGGTGTACTGCAAGACCTCCTGGATTCGCGCCGGCTCTAACTGCGCCAGATAGGGGCTCTCGGGTGCGGTAAGAATATCCACCCCTCCGCACGTCATCGTCAAACTTGACCACCTGTTGGAATCAAGGTGGCCACCTTCCACGGCGTCGACCAGCGAATGGCGCTGGCTGAGCTTTAGGAAGAACCCGACGGTTCCCCCCGTTAAGTCCAAATCCATCAAGAGAACCCGCCTGCCGGTCGCGCGCTTCAAGGCAAACGCCGTCTGGGTCGCGAGAGTCGACGCTCCGGATCCCGGTTTGGAACTGGAGAACATCACAACCTTACCCGTATCGGGCTCACTTTCCTCCGATGGCTCCCTCAGACGGCGCAAACGAGCGACCGCCTCGCGTTGGATCTCCTCGTCAAATGGCGCGTAGAGGAACTCGCTGGCTCCGAGCCGGACCGAGCCGAGGATCACCTCCGAGTCATTCGCCGTATGGAGACCGACGACACGAATGGGCGGACGCACCGTTGCCAAGTGGCGAATCAACTCCCCCGCCTCGTTGAAGTTCGACGAAAGGTCGATGAGCACTACTTCCGGCTGAAGCTGCCTCAGCCGGATATCAGCGGTTTGAACCGTTGGATAGTTCTTCAGGTCGGCGAGAATCTGAAACCCTCGCACACGCGGCACAGAAGCCAGGAACTGCTCGGCGAGTTGACGATTCGGACAGATCAGAATCGCGTTTAACTCGGCTTCCCGTGACTGTTTGCGGATGCTCATAAGCGGGTCTCGCGATGTCTTGTGCGCCTTTTACTTCTTCACCGCCGGAACCGTTGGGGCCAGAAACTCGCGCGGGAAGTTGAGGTTTGGCTTTGGGTCCGTAGCCAGTAATGGCATTGTCAGTTCTGGAGTTACCATGATGATGAGCTCCGATTTGGCGCGGTTTTCCGCGCGTGACTTGAACAGGGCTCCGAGAATCGGGATGTTGCTCAAACCGGGCATGCGGGCGAGCGTCTCATTGGTGCGGTCGTCCAGAAGGCCGCCGATAACGAAACTCTGCCCCTCCCCAAGTTCGACATCCGTCTCCACTTTGCGCGAGGAAAGCGCGGGAATCGTGAAGCCGGAGAGAGTTACGGCGTTGGCCAGATCGATCGTCGAGACTTCGGGACGCACCTTCATCCGAATCGTCTGGTTCGGCGTAATCTGCGGCAGGAAATTCAATCGAATGCCATACTCGCGGAACTGAATGGTGACGGCGCCAGCGTTGCCCCCGCCCTGGAGTATGGGAATCGGGAACTCACCACCTACGTGAAAACTCGCTTCTTTATTGTTGGTCGTAATCAGATTCGGCTCGGCGAGGATCTGCAGAACACCCTGCTGCTGCAGGTTGCGGATCAGCGCGCCAACGTTGAGGTCGGGCCGGAACAGAAAGACATTCAACAAGTCCGTGAACCGGAACTCCGTCGCGAACCCGGCGTTCTGACCGGGAATGGCCGAGATGAGCTTGTCAATGCCGGGTGCCGAATACTGCTGTGTGGTCGTGCGTCCAATTGTATTGGTCGCCCCAGTAGACAGGATGTTGATGCCAAAACTCTGAATCTGCGTTCGGTTCAATTCCGCGAACCGGACCCGCAACATGATCTGCTTCTCGACCGGAGAGATCGCCACCTGGAGGTTGTTCACCACGGTCTTAGCGACCGGAGCCGCCAGCACCGCGGCCCGGTCGGCCACCGACTGCATACTTACCTTTCCCGTGAGGGACAGCGAGTCCCGCACCGCCTGTATGCGGATATCCTCGTTGGGAAACGTCTCACGCAAGAGCCGGCGAAGCGGTTCGAGATTGGGCTCCACGCTGACGTTGTAGAAGTTGCGCTGGCCGCTCTTCGACCAGACCACTACGGTAGCCGTGCCTATCGCCTTGCCGTGCAGAAGGATCTCCCGCGTGGAAGCCGGAACGGCATCGACGGCTTCCGGGCTGGAAGTGGAGATGCGTGCAATGTCCTCCGGATAGTCGATCACCACGCTCTTGCCGGCCGCGACACGGATCTCATCCGCGGTTTGGGCTCCGGCGGTCGCAGGCGACAGCAGCATGCCGGCGGCCAGTGATAGAACAACGCTTAGCAGTTTGTACGGGAGCGCTTGATTGGTCCTCATGGTCGTACTCTGTTCCGTCATCTTTCCTTCTCGTTACGGAGTCTTCGCGCTGGCAACGTTCTCCACGGACTTTTGATTCCCGCGGATGACAACGACCTGGTCGACGGGGGGAGCCGGTGGCGGCGGGGGGGGGGCAGGGGCCTGTGCTACCACGACCGGCCTGGGTTTCGGCCGTGGAGCGGAGGGGGCGGCCGCCCGCTGCTGCTCTTTCGGCGCTTTGCCGTAGAGTTCCGTAAGGTGCCGGCCCGGCGTCTTCTCGATCGTCTGGTCTCCTCCGTTTCGCAGAACCAGTTGGATATGACCCTCGTTACTGGCGAGGGTAAGGATCTCCGCCTGTTCCGGACTTACTAGCAAAGTGACGTTCGGTGCGTTGATGGCTTGCCCCCGAGCGTCCGGCTGCATGGTAGTCCCGACAGTGAGCACAAGGATGTTCTGCAGCACCGTCGTCGTCATCGTGTGCGTGTCCTGCCCTGGCGGACGTCCAGTGACGAGCACATCGACACGCATGCCCGGCATCACGAACCCGGCAACGCCCACAACGTCGTTTACTCGAACCGTGACGGCCCGCATGCCGACCGGGATGATGGGAGCGATACCCATCCCGCTGCCGCGAGCGGCGAGGCGTCCCTCGAGCAGCGGTTCATCCAGCAGAATGTTGCTGATCACCGGCCGGTCGATCACCTCTTCCACCTTCGTGAAGCCCTGCTTCGGGAATTGATCCGACGGGATCTTTACGACTTTGACATCGGTTGGCTTAACTGTAATTCCCAACGTGAGGGGCTTCGCGGCGACAACCATGTCCTTCGCTTCGCCGCTCTCCGCCTTGCGTGCGCCGGCCCGGGCCGTCATCTGATAGAACAGGCTGGATACAAAGAGCGCAAACAGGAGGCTTACTCCCAACACCGTCAAAAATCTTCGATCCATAGCTTTACCTTTCTCGTGCGACTAGTGCAATGATCGTCACTTGCTGGAACTTTCTTTAGCGAGGTACCAGAGAGAGTAGGACTCCAAGCGCGATTGCGGGGGCATAAGGGATCGCTTTCGGCCGTTCCCCCCGCCCTTTGCCTGCAACTTTCAATAACGCGGCCCCCGCCAATGTAAGGCAGGCCACTACCGCTCCGATTATGGCGGTGAATAGCGAAGCTTCGACAAGATGCTCGGTGCCAATAATGGCGCCTAGCCCAGCCATCAACTTCACATCACCCCCACCCATTCCGCCCAACAGGTAGAAAACCAGAAAAATCAGAAACCCGCCGGTCGCGCCGAGCAGCGCCGGCAACAGGCCGCGCCATCCCTGGGCCCAAACGTGGAAGCCGATGCCGGAGGCAAACGCCGCCAGCGAGATCCAGTTCGACACACTCCGCCGCCAGAGGTCTTCGGCGGTCGCGGCGAGACCGAACGTGAGAGCGAGAGCTACTTGGGGCGAGATCACTGCTTAGACTCCCGGGACTCGACCGCGGGCGCATCGCGATCAAGCAGCGGCGGCTGCGAGCGCCCTCCGGCAACTGGCCTGCTCCCCCAGGCCTGGGCTTCGTCCCACAGCCGTGAGGTTAGGAATCCGCTCCGCAGGGCGAAGTGGCTAAGGGCTACTCCGGACGGCAAGCGCCAGCCCTGGCCTTCCAAGAGCTGACGGCCTGATAGGTGCCCCGGGGCCTCGTGATGCAGTCTGTCCGTCTTGACCATTCTGTTCGTCCCCAACCTTAACTTCGGCTGCCTCGGGGGTTTTCATTAGACGGGGGAGGGGCTTTTTTCCCGGCTGCCGGCACGTGCTGGGCCGCCGGTACTGGGGCCGGAAGGCGCTCGAACAATGCGGCCAGGCTATCCTCATCCACAAGGCGCCATTGCGGGTGCAGCCGCAACAAACTATAGAGTGGCCATTTCACCGGACAGAGCACGCGGTCAAACTCGTACTGCCGGAGAAGCTTCTCCCAGTTGGGAAGTCCCTGCGTTACGGCGATGTAGTCGTTCCCGATGGCCTGGCCGTAGAAGTCGCTTCGCCCGTCGATGAAGACCCGCTGCCTCGGAAAGAAGCGGTAGATAAGGTAGTCCGCCCACTGGTCCTGGGTTAGCAGGCGTCCGCCACTCACAATGCCGGAATGCCGCGCCGCCATTTCCACCGGGAACTTCTGCTTCGGGAAGTCCGCCGGCCATCCGACCTGGGCGTTCGGGAGTAGAGCCAGAACAACTATCGGGACGGCCGCCCACAGTGTGTTCCGGCTACATGCTGGTGTCACATCGGCGGCGAGTTGCCCGAGGATTCCGGCAACTGAAGCGCGCGGCGCCGAAACGGTGAGCCGGGCCCAGAGCTCGCTGAAGAACAACGCAATCCAGGGAGTAGCAACGATTCCAAATAATGCAATGTGCCGAATCGTCGTAAGGGCGTTGTGCGCCCAGAACAGGATCCACAGCGCGGGTACGATCTGCCGCCGCGATACCAACCACGGGACGGTCATAAGGCCAGCGAACAGAATCAATTCAAACTGAAGGTCGCTCTCCGATCGGAAACGCGGCGCCAGAAACTCCTGGATGTTATTGCGGATCCAGTCCGAGCGCAGGTAGCCCGCGACGTGCTGGTGGAGTTTCCAACCGTAGGGATTCAATAAAGTAGCGGCTGCGCAACAGGCGAAGAGGGCGCCATAGCGGAACGCCGGACGATAGTCTGGCTGCTTGCCGGTGGCCCGTCCTTCCAGAAACCGCTCGGCGGCAGTTCCCGCGCAGAGAAGACCCAAGCAAGCGATCATTCCCAGAAATCCGCCGTGGAGGTTCACCCAGAGTGCGACCAACGGGACAATCCACCAGACCCGAGTCCCAGGCTGGCGCCGGTCGGCGTCAATGAGCCACATGCAAACGCCGAAGGCAAGCAGTGTGACCACATGCGGCCGCGCCAGGAAATGAGACGTCGCGGATCCTATGCTAAGCAGACAGAGCAGCAACGCGAGGAAGGGATTGGCCCCTTTCCAGATCGTATGGCGAAACAGAATGACGCCGAACGCCGACAGAATGCAGGCCGACGGCAACAACAGCCCCTTCCATCCGAACGCGCCATGGAGAACGGCGTACAACACGTCGGCAAGCCACTCCCAGGCAAACCAGGGCTGACCCTGCTTCGACCAGGAGTAAAGGTCCGTCACGGGAACGCGCCCGTTGGCCAGGATCCACTCGCCCGTCCGGATATGCCAGCCCGTGTCCGCATCCGCCAGTAAGGAGACCCAACCGCCTTCCCCGGTGGCGAACGTCCAGATTAGAACCGCCAGGAACAGAAAGTCCGGCAGCGAGGGCTGAAAAGCTCGCAGCTTTGTCGAGGAAACGGGGGCCACCGCGGGCTGGCCGGGGAGGGGGTAAGAAGTAGCCAACGGGAGCCTCCGAAATTTAGCCGGCCGTATCTTCGGAACTGTCCGGACCAGCCACCTCGTCCGCCTGCTCGAATCCAAGTAGCTGCCGGGCTTGCACCGCCAGTTCGAAGCGATCCTTGGCGCCTGTCTTTTCGAAGATATGCATCAGATGAACCTTCACGGTTCCGGCGGTTATCGACAACTCGGCCGCAATCTGCTTGTTCCGCAAGCCTCGGCAAAGGCAACTGACGATCTGCCGCTCGCGCGGAGTCAGCCGCGGCTGTGGCTTCGTTTTGGCTCCGGCCGGAACCGGCGACGCCGCCTGATCCAACCAAATATGGCCTCTGGCGACCGAACGTAGGCAGTCCAGGATCGAGATGATCGGGAGGGTCTTCTTCAGAACGCCGCGCGCGCCGGCCTGTACCGCCCGAAAACACTCCACCTCCGGCAGGTCGTACACCCACAAAACTGGATAGCAGGCAGGCGCAACAACTTTTATATCGGCCAGGAGCCGGAAGACCATCTTCAAGCCGCCTCCAGCCTGATCCAGCATGACGATCTTCGGCTGCAGGCTCTGGACCTGCGGCAGGGCACTGGTGGCACTGGTTTCGAAACCGATCAGTTGAAACTCTGCAACGTCGTGCAGAATACGCTTGAGCCCCTCGATAACGATGGGCTGCGTGTCACAGACGTACAGTGTTATGACGCTCACGATCCGCTCTGTGGCTTTAATCGGCGGAACGTGCCGGGAAGATTAGGGTACTAACCCGAACATGGCTAAGCAAGCGGCAGAAGGCCCGATCTCTACGCGGATCGGATTTCTTCCCTTTCGAAATCCCATTCCACCTGTCTCCGCTGCTTGGCGGCGAGGTTGACCATGTGGGCGCAGGCGGCCGCCCGGTGCCCGGTAAGCGCGTTCTCGTAAGGCTCTCTCCGGGTGCGAATGGAGTCCAGCCATCCAGTCAGATGGATCTGCGTGCTGTCGGCGCCCTGGGCTTCAAAGCGCTGGCTGGTTGTCTTCAATTGCGGCTTTCCGAAAGCGGGCATCTCCCGCTCGCGGACTTTGGGGTCCTTCCAATAGGCCGCCTCCAGATGGGACGGCCAACTCTCCACGATCCAACGATTATCTTCGCTTGCGGTCTCAGCGGCGAACGTTAACCCGTTTCCCAGCAACAGACTGCCCTCGGTTCCGAGGATCTGGAAGCTACCCTGTCCGGACAGCTCATTATTAAAGGTGGAACTCAGGTTGACGGTGAATCCTTCGGGGTACTGCAGAATCGCGTTCAGAGTATCGGGGACATCGCGTGATTCCTTCCATCGGTAAAGCTCGCCCATGGCAACCACCCGCTGCGGCGCCTTGGCATCCATAAGGAAGTGAATCGTTGTGCAGAGGTGAACGAACAGGTCCGTCGCGATCCCTCCCGAATAGTCCTCGTAGCAGCGCCAGCGAAAAAACCGTTCCAGGCTGAACGGGCGTTTCGGCGCACTTCCAAGAAACATGGGCCAATCCACCGTTCTCGGCGAGGCATCCGGCGGGATCGGATAAATCCAGGCTCCGGAGGCTGTATTGCGGTTGTAAGCCGCGCGAATCATGGTTACGCGGCCCAGCTTACCGCTCCGCACCAGTTGCCGCGCCTGGCGTTGGGTCTCGGAACTGACCCCCTGGCTGCCCACCTGGACAATGCGCCGGGTTTCCTGGGCCAACCGGACGATCTCTATCCCCTCGGCGGTCCGAAAGGTCAGAGGCTTCTCGCAGTAAACGTCCTTACCGGCTCGCAGCGCCTCAACTGCCATCTGCTTGTGCCAGTGATCCGGAGTTGCGATTATCACCGCATCGATAGATTTGTCCGCCAGCATCTCACGGTATGACGGGTAAGCTTTCGCTGCCTTCCCGACACGCTCCAGCGCGCGTTCGACCCTGCCGCTGTAAGCGTCCGCGACGCCGGTGATCTGGGCGTCCGGCAAGCGGAGCATCGCCGCCATGAGTTCGTGCGACCGCGCTCCGGTACCGATCACGCCTACCTGGATACGGTTATTGGCCGCAGGCGCCGGCATAGACGCGGTAGCCCCGGCGGAACTCTGCAGAAAACGGCGTCGCGACACGGACATGTGCGTTCTCCTTTGCTGCGATTATAGCCGCACCCGCGCCGGAATCGGCCTAGCGAATGCGCTCTCCAAAAGTCAACAGCCGGCCGGGGTTGTGGTCCGGGTATACCACCCAGACGCGGCGGTCGCGAAAGTACACCAGCAACTGGGCCAGCAGGTCGGGCCTAGGGATCATCCTGGCCCAAACGATGGGCGCCCCGTCGATGTCGGCGCGGTTGTAAACCCATTCAAAATCCGGAATGTGCGTCGGGTCATAGTCGACCAGAATAAGGTGCTTGCCGCCGGCCTCTTCGAGCTTACGTTCAATCCCCGCGCGATGGGTGTTTGCATGCAGCCCGAAACTGTACCAAGGCAGGGTGTATTCGCCGTAGACCGGCAATTGCAGCGACGGGCCGGCGATGCGCACCAACACCATCACGCCCACGGTAGCGAGCGCCGCCCGGGAAAGCGCCTGCCCGCAAACGAAGCTTCGCCGCCGCCACACGCGCAGAACTCTAATCCCCGCGATGAGAAGGATATAGATCGCGCCGGTGACGGGTCCTGCGTAGTGCGGCAGCAGATTCCAGGCCACCAGCAGGTGCGCTGCTGCAAAGGTCGCCAGACACGCGGCCGGCAGCAGGTACCGGGGACGAAGTACCATCGGAACGGCAAACAGGATCGGCAAGGTGAGTGCCGGCCCGATCATAAAGAACCAGATGCGCTTCGGCTTTTCGGCCTGCCGCTGCCAATAGGGAATGTTGTCCCGGTATCCCTCTGATTCCACGTAGTATTTGCGCAAGATCTCGTGGTGATAGGTCCTGCCCGGAGCCGGTTGTTGCCAGACAAAGCTGCGATGTGTTTCGTAGCGATCCCGATTCTCGAGATAGGGGAGCCGCAGCGGGCTGCCAGTTATCCGCCAGTTGTAGTAACCAAGAAACGCCACACCAGCCAGACTTACGGCCAGAAATCGTACCAGGATCGGGCCTGTCTCGGAGAACCTGTCTTGCCGGCGCAGTTCCCGAACGAGCAGCCACAACAGTATGGTGGCGCTGAGAATGGTCCCCTCCCAAATGCGCGTATAGGCCAGAATCACGCCGCCCAACGCCAGCCAGAGACCGAGCCTGGGGCTGCGATGCCCTCGCTGCAGGTAACCGGCGGCTCCCAGCAAGAGAGCCCCTCCGATCGCCGGCACCGCGCCGCCCCAATAACTGTTGCCCCAATAACTGAACCAACCAACGCGGACAACGGCCAGCAAGCCTCCCAACAGCGCCCACTGCGGGGGCATCCACGCCCGCAGCATCCAGAAAAGCGCCGCGGAAAGAGCGCCACAACTGAACCAGACCCCGACCGCCGGATGGCCTCCCAAAACCTGTCCCAGTGCTAACGCGAAGCCTTGGCCTGGGGGGTACATCGACATGTACGTTGGCGCAGTGAGGATGTGAAAGCTCTCGAAGAAGAGTCCCATCGGGTGGGCCGGATTGGTGAGCCTTCCCGACGCAAATGTATCGGCAGCAAGGAGATAGCTGTACTCATCATGAAACGCCGGCACCGGGTAGCGATACCGCTCGATCCCGAGGTGGCCGGCCACCGTCAGTACGAACAGCAGCGTCATTGAGAGTGCCGGGCGAAAACCCAGCCGCCTCCCATAGCGACGGATCGCGGCGATAAAACGGGCGCGCCTCAGGCTTGGAATGCAACCGAGCGCCGCAAGAATCAGGAACACGGCGGATTCGATGGGGTAGAGGCAGGTGTACTGCCAGAAATCAATCCAGACCTGCCGCAGCCAAGACATGAGGAAGCGTTATTCTCGCACAGCCCGCGGGCCGAGTGCTGCGCGGAGCCCCACCCTCTCCCGGCAGCCGTACACTAAGGATATGTCCGCAACCTCGGATGCCATTGCTGCCCCGCTAACCAGACTCAACGAAGAAGACCGGCTGTTCCAATCGACCATCCGGCGTTTTGCCCGGGAACAATTGGCGCCACACGTTCGCGCCATGGATGAGTGCGGCGTGTTCCGCAAAGACCTGCTGCAACAGCTGTTCGAACTCGGGCTGATGGGAATCGAGATCCCGGAACAGTATGGAGGCCAGGGGGGGACGTTCTTCCAATCCGTACTCGCGGTGGAGGAACTTGCCGTGGTAGATGCCTCTGCCGCGGTTATCGTCGACGTGCAGAACACTCTTGTTATCAACGCGATCCTGCGTTGGGGGAATGACGAGCAGAAGAAGAGATACCTGCCTCGCCTGTCACGGGACACCGTCGCCTCATACGCTCTCTCGGAGGCGGGCTCCGGATCGGATGCCTTCGCACTGACTACCCGTGGCATCGAGCACGGCGACGGCTACATCCTCAATGGACAGAAGCTTTGGATCACGAATGCCGCCGAAGCGGGGCTCTTCCTCGTTTTCGCCAATGTCGATCCGGAGGCAGGCTACCGAGGCATCACCTGCTTTGTGGTCGAGCGAGAAACGCCTGGATTCCGGGTTGGCAAGAAGGAAGACAAACTTGGAATCCGAGCCTCTTCCACATGCGAACTGATTCTCGACGACTGCCGCGTGTCGAAGCTCGACATCCTCGGCGAGGTTGGCAAAGGTTATAAGATTGCGATCGAGACGTTGAACGAAGGTCGGATCGCAATTGGTGCCCAGATGACGGGACTGGCCCACGGAGCACTACAATTGGCTTTGTCGTATTCGCAACAAAGGAAACAGTTTGGGAAGGCGATCGCCGACTTCCAGGGTGTCCAGTTTGAATTAGCGGAGATGGCTACCCAAGTCGAGGCGTCGCGCTTGCTTGTCTATAACGCGGCCCGCCTCCGCGAAGCCAACCTCCCGTTCCTAACGGAAGCCGCCATGGCCAAGTACTACGCCTCCCAGGTTGCCGAGACTGTAGCTTCGAAGGCGGTAGAGATCTTCGGGGGCGTCGGCTTCACAAAAGACTACCCGGTGGAGAAGTTCTATCGCGATGCCAAGATCGGGCGGATCTACGAGGGAACCAGCAACATGCAGCGGCTGACCATCGCCAAACAATTACTGCAAAAGGCCTGATGCTGCAACCAGGAGGCACCATGAGTCGTCAATACTGTCGTAGGATACTAGTCCCCATGAAGCTACTTTCCGCCGGCTTGCTACTGCTCTGCCTGACGCCCGGCTTCGCGGCTGACCGCGAACCGAACCAGGCGGAGATCGATGAGATCATTCGCAAGTTCGCCGCGAAGGAATCCGAGTTTGCCAAGGCGCGGGAGAACTACACATACCGCCAGACGGTACGCGTCCAGGAAATGGATGGTGGCGGCGTTATCGGCGGCCGCCATGAAATGGTCTCCGACATTATCTTCTCGGGCGAAGGCCGGCGATCGGAGCGGGTTGTCCGCGCTCCAGTTTCTACTCTGCAGCGGCTGCAGTTGACACCGGAAGACGAGCAGGACTTGCGCAATGTCCAACCGTTCGTGCTCACGAGTGCGGATGTCGATAGTTACTATGTCCGGTATTTGGGCAAGGAGACGCTGGACGAAATCCCGTGCTATGTGTTTTCCGTTAAGCCTAAGAAAATGGAGGCCGGAAAGCGCTATTTCGCGGGCTCGGTTTACGTCGATGATCGCGACCTGCAGATCGTCAAGACTTACGGCCGTGCGACTGGCGTGCTCAAGAAGGGCTCCGACCAGCAGTTTCCGAAGTTCGAGACCTTTCGCGAGCAGATTGATGGCAAGTTCTGGTTCCCAACTTACACTCTGGCGAACGATACCCTTATGTTCCAGAACGGTCCGGTGCCGATTCGCATGACGGTGAAGTATGAGGACTACCGCCAGTTCAAAGCTGACGTCAACATCAAGTTTGAGGACACCGAGGCAAAACCCGAGGCGAAGCCGGAGACCAAGCCAACCCCGGCGCCCCCGAAAAAGCCCTAAAACGTCCGTTCACCCTGAGAAAACGAACGTTCAGAATCGCTGGGTTAACTCCTTGCATCCATTTGTGTTTGAATGGAAGTTCGCATGGGGCAAACAGCCGTAGCTTGGCAACGTAGATTGCGATTCGTAACGCGGCGGATCCGTGAGTACCGGATGATCGCCTCCGGATTGCTATCCACCAAGCATCCCGTGTTGGCACATTTGATCCCGGTTCGCCGCTGCAACCTGGACTGCGGCTATTGTAATGAGTACGACGATTTCTCCAAACCCGTACCCATCGATACAATGCTCCGGCGCGTGGATGAGTTGGCGAGACTCGGGACAACTGTTGTAACACTCAGCGGTGGTGAACCGCTTCTGCATCCCGACTTGGACGACATCATTCGCCGCCTGCGTCACCACGGCATCATCGCAGGCTTAATCACGAACGGGTATCTACTGAACGTGCAGCGTATCCAGCGCCTCAACGACGCTGGGCTGGATCACATGCAGATCAGTATCGATAACTTAAAGCCCGACGACGTCTCCAAGAAAAGCCTCAAGGTTTTGGACCTACGTCTGCGCTGGTTGTCGGAACATGCTTTGTTCCACGTCAACATCAATTCCGTAGTTGGCGGGGGAACACGTGACCCGGAGGACGCCCTCACCATCAGCAAGCGCGCCATCGCACTCGGGTTCACATCCACCATCGGCATCATCCACGACCATACGGGTCAACTCCGTCCGCTGCGGGATCGCGAGCGCGAGGTTTACAAAGAGATCCGGTCGATGGAGAAGAAGGGCTACTCCCAGTTCAACAAGTTCCAGGAGGCCATCGCGGACGGACGGCCGAACAACTGGCGCTGCCGGGCGGGCGGCCGTTATCTGTATGTCTGCGAAGACGGTCTCGTCCACTACTGCTCGCAGCAGCGTGGCGCGCCAGCCAAGCCGTTGGAACAGTATACGTTGGAGGATGTTCGCAGGGAGTACCTTACCGAGAAGGCCTGCGCTCCCTACTGCACCGTAAGCTGCGTTCACCAGACGAGCCTGGTGGACTACTGGCGTGACCCTCAGATCTACACCGCTCCCGAAATGGGATCCAGCCCAGGCACTCTGGTTCAGATCGAGACGAAGTCCGCTTCGGTCAGGTCTTGACCCGCATCAGGAAGTACGCACCGGCGAGCGAGAAGATGGCGTCCGGACTCCACGCCGCCAGTTCCGGTGGTAACTGGCCTACATTTCCCATTTGTTCGAAAAGCTGATTCAAGGCGCCGTAGCAGATCGCGATGCTGAGGCTGATTCCGACCGGCGTCATCGCGCCACGGTTTCCGGCGAAGAAGGCAAAAGGCGTTGAAATCAAAGCCATTATGAGCGCGAAGAGGGGCACGGCGAACTTCTTCTGATATTGCACCTGCAGGCGTACGGTATCAAAGCCGCTTTGCTGCAGTTCGCCGATATAGGCGCGAAGCTGGTGGAAGTTCATCTGCTTGTCCTGCTTAACTTCCTTTAGGAAGTAGCTGGGCGGCTCATCGAATTCCGGGAATGTCGCCGTGCTTCCCTGGAAGTCCGTCAGATTGGCAACCCGAATGCCTTGAAACTCCCGGAACCATCCGTTCTGGAACACCCAGCGCTGGATGGTCGGTTCCCAGCGCGCATTCTCGGCGTAGATGTGCCGCTTCAGCCGAAACCGCTGCCGGTCCAGTTCGTAAACGCTGACGTTCACCATGACGTTCGCGGAGGGGTCGAAATGCTTGTAGTAGTAGATCCACTTGCCTTTGCCGAAGATCCACTTCCGATCCGGGCGGAGGTACGTCTGAACGGGCCGGCCTTTGATCTCGTTGCGAATCGCGTCCTGAATGAGGTTGGCTTCCGGCACCACGTAGTAGTCAAACGTAAACAGCAGCGCACTGAGGAGTGTCCCGGTGATCAGAATGGGTATCGAAAGCCGGTAGATGCTAACGCCACAGGCCTTCATGGCGATCACTTCGTTGGTTTTCGAGAGAAGCCCAAAGGTTACGAGGATTGCCACCAGGACGGCCATCGGCGCGAAATCGTAGATCAACTTCGGCGTCAGGAAAAGGTGGTAAGTAGCGACCCGGCTCATCGCAATGCCATGCCGCAAAATGTCGCCCAGCAACTCGAAAAAGGTGAACACGTGGGTCATGCCGACGAAGCTGAGCAACAGCACGGAGAAGTAGTAAAGGAAGCTCGACAGCACGTAGGTGTCGATGAGCTGAGGAAGAAGCGGAAGCCGCAGCAGTCCCGCTCCCGATGCCAGGTCACCAACACGGAGGCGACTGGAAATCCGTGAAGGCAGTTCTCCCATTGCCGCTCGAATCGAAGAACTCCATTCGGAATCCCCGGGCCGTTCCAACCGGGCAATCAAGGCGCAGGCCAGGCCGCCGAACACAAGATTGGGCACCCACAAGGTCGGCCCAACCGGAAGCCCTTTCTGCTTCGCCAAGGCGGTGCAACTTACCATGGCCATCCAATAGAGGAAAGCCACCCCCACCGTGATTACGAATGCCGCGGACTTGCCACCCTTCCGCGACGAAATGCCCAACGGCAGTGCGAGCAGGCCTAGAACCAGACTGCCAACCGGCAACGTAATGCGGCGGTGGAACTCGATCCGCGCCTCGACATTGGGCTGCTGCGCCACCTTCCAGAGGGGTACCATGTCCAAATCGCGATAACCGGATGCGCGCAGTTCCCGGCGGCTCGGAGCATCCAGTCCCTGCTGGCCCATCGGGAATGAGGTGCTGTAGTACTCTCGAACGTCCCGCGCCACTTCGAAAGTGCTGCCGTCTTCCAGCGCGAGTTGGATGCTGTTGTTTTCCAGGTCCGGCTTGGCGATGGCCTGTGCCGCCAGCGTGATCCGTGGCCCGTCTCCTTTCTCGCCCGCTCCGTCCCGAGTCGAAGGATCGCGCAAGTCGGCCATGAACAGATTCCGCCACCGAACGACCGGCCCAGGAATCACATCTTCGACATAGAGGATTCGGTTCGGGAACTGCTCCTCGAAGATCCTGGGACGGATCTCCGCGGTTAGCTGCGCGGTGGCGACATCGTTGAGGATGCGAAAGGTCTCGCGCGTCGCCCAAGGCGTCAGCACGCAGGATGCCCATGCCGCCAGCAGCGTACCAGTGAGTGCGAACAGCGCGACGGGTCCCACCAAGCGGCGGCTGGGAACACCAGCGGCACGCAACGCGATGATCTCTCCGTCGCCGGACATCCGCCCGACGGCGATGAGCACGCCCACCAATACCCCGATCGGTACGGTAAACGTAAGAACCGTCGGCAGTATCAGCAGGAACAACGTCGCGATTTGCTCCGGCGCCGCCGACCGGGAGATGAGTTGCTCGAATAGCTTCCCCAACTCCCTCAGAAACAGCAGAAACGTGAATAGGACTGTTCCCAGGAACGCGCCGGTGGCTATCTCTTTGAGGAGGGTGCGAGTGAGAATCCCCATAACGGGACTTGCCTACTCCGACAGCGGTGGCGGCGGAACCAGCGGTAACTTTGGCAGTTCTCCCGGGATCCGCTCCAACTCCAGTTCGTCAAACAGCAGGGCCGGGCTTACCACGGAAGTGCCCGCGACATACCCACCAGCGTCGAGATGAACGAATGGCGCGTTATTCTCCAGATACTGAAATAGATACTGCTCGCCGGAGGCCGCCACAATGTCTTTGAGAGACCGCACATTCAGCCCCCGGAAGCGGACCCCGCGAATCAGTTCTTCCTTTCCGTCGGGGAAAACACGGTAGACCAGCAGCGGCCGGCTCACCGGACGGCCCTGAACGCCGCCCGTGATGCGTCGAAGCTCATCCCCGGAAGCCGACGAAGGAAAATCCATCTTCCGCACAACAATCACCCAGGGCTTGGAGCGTTGCATGCCCATTTCCAGTAACCTGGACCGCATTGCCGCGGGCGTGGTGCTCTCTCGAGCTTGGAAGAACAGGTTCCCGGCCGCAGCCGTCGCATTACCCAGTGCGCCAGGCAGGCGTGCGTGGCCGTTCGGCCCCTGTCCGCCGGTGACGGGTTGCCGGGTTGTGTAGTAGGTTTTCAGCACTCCCTTCTCAAAGACAGGTAGCGGCTTCGGGACTACGCCTTCCATATCAATGGGATAGTGGCCCAGCAGTGGAACTCCCCTCCATTGTTTCTGGGTCGGATCGTCTACCGCGTCCATCCACTCCGGTAGCAGTCGCGAGCCAAGCCGGCCTTCCAACTCTCCCGTGGGGATGTTTAGGGGCCGTTCCGGATCGGAGACCGGGCGCCGCACGGCGGGTAGGGATCGCGCAACCAGTTCCGCTAAAAGCTGGGCTGCGGCGGAGCCCTCGAACAGAACCGGACCGCTGTAGTTATCGATCACCGCGGCCTTGGCCAGTGCGGTCACATTGTCGGCGACACGCCGGGCGGCGGTCTCCAGTTCAGCGTCCGGGGGCAACTGCGCCGGTTCGCTCCCAAGAAACACCGCGTAGTCGCGCACCACCATTCCATCCGGCGCTAGGCCTGCCGCACGTACGCGGGCATCGGCCAGATTGTCCGGAATCCGGACTTCCGTCCCCTCGTTATTGATAAGATAAGACCGCGTGAACGAGAAGCTCGCCGCTGCTTCCGCCGACAGCACCGCCGGATAACGCGAGAACACCGCCGAGGTACGCGCTATCTTCTTTCGCCACGAGAGCGCGTCCACCTTGCCCGCCGGAACTGGGAGGACCATACTGACCGCGGGCGCCTCCGCAAAGTCTTCCAGCGTCTCGGTGGACGTCACGTTCTTCAGCGCCGCTTTCTTCCGTGCGAGGGACTCCAGAGCCTGCTTGTAGGCACGGTCTGTTGCCAGCCAGAAGCCCATGCGAAGGACATCGTAGTTGTCGTCCAGTGCCATCTGGGTGGGGTCGAAACGTGACCCGCGATAGGCGTCACTGAAAATATGGTTCGAGTTGTCGAGCTTGCGGTCCCCGACGCGGATCCGGACCCGCGGCTGGCGGATGCGGTTTGCGCGTTCGCTGAGAATGGAGCCGTAGCTGGCGCTGATGCTCAGCATGTCGGCATCATCCAGCGTGTACTCAATGAAATAGGGCGGATCTCCTATCACCCGAAGGGTGCGCCCACGAACGATCTCGTCCTTCATCGCCCGGAGTACGACATCGGGCGCCGGGGTTTGCGCACAAAGCCAGCTCGCCGACAGGCACGCGAGGATCGCTAGCCGGTTCATAGGCCGCCCCCCGCCGAAGTTGGTCTCGACAATGCCGGCGGTGCATCCACGCCGGCCGGTTTGCGCTGAATCTCCATCTCGCTCACCAGCAAGGCGGGTGACACGGCGGATACGGGAACATTGCCTGACTCCGCCCCGCAGATCCCGTTAAAGACCTCCGGCCGGTCCGAGGTTGCCATGATCTTGGCGAAACTCGCCAGCGGCGTGCCAACGATACTCACGCCGCGCACCAGTTCGTCGGGTCTGCCATCTGGATAAATCCGGTACACCACCAGGGGGATAACGGTGAACGCCTGCAGCCCCTGTCTGCCTGTAGTCGTGAAGCCGCCCGTAACCTTCTCAAAATACAACCCGTAGGGCTTCCCCTGTCGCTTCACTTCGGCGATCAGCATCTCGCGCAGCTTAGCGGAATCCACCGCCTGCGCGGATTCCACGATCAGATTCGACTGGCGCGATACAATCTCGGCACCCGCCTGACGGCGCCCATGTCCATTCGACTGCGGAAAGCCTTTGATGGGAGATCGCGACAGAAGGAACGTTTTGAGAATTCCCTTGTCGACCAGACGTAGCGGCTGTGCCTTGACTCCTTCGTCGTCGTAGGCATAGGTCCCGTTCAGGTCGACGCCTGCCGCTGTCTTTCGGGTCGGGTCGAAGACCACGGACAAAAACTCGGGCAGGACTGGTTGCCCGACCCGCTTCGTAAAGGTCTGGCCCTCGGTCTCGTCCTTTTGCCGGTGCCCCTCCACCCTGTGCCCAAAGATCTCGTGGAAGAAGACGCCGGCGGAGGACCCGCTGAGGATGGCCGGTCCCACAAAGGGCTCCACGGGCGGCGCCTTCAACATCTCCGTCAACCGCGTCGCAACCTTAGCGACAGCCGCCTGAATCTGGTCGTCCTTGGGCAGCCGGTCGGCGGTCTCGGCTTCGAAGCTGTCGGTAGCCCCCAAGTCCATTCCGTCGTAGGCTTTACCCGATGCAGTGATCAGCAATCGCGCGAAGGATCGACCGTGCCGGAGCCGGGTGCCTTCGGAATTCACGAGGTATTTCGTCTCGCGGCTCACGACCAGCGCGACGTTGCATGCGAGGATATTTCGATGTTTCTGGAACTCCGCCGACCAGCGCCGTAGCTTGTTGCCCCACTCCGCCCGGTTTACGGCAAGAGAGGCAACCGGTTCGACGTAAGTGGAGGACTCGGCGGAGGAGAAATCGTCCGATGCATCTTCTTCCGCCGCTTTCACTTGCGTGTTTGTTCGCAGGCGAATCATCCGCTGCGACGCAGATCGATACACGCGATCCGTCTCTAGCCAGGCTCGACGCCGGATCGCGTTCGCATTGTCTTCCAGCGGTAGAGCGGCTCCCGAAGTGAACTGGGGGTAGTCGCCCCGCATGCGATGGTAATTGTCAAACTGAGGTGATCCGAGGCGCAACGTGACGTCTAAAGTGCGAGATCGATTCCCCGAGCTTCCCTGCAAAGCGCCAAAGCCGGCCGTTACATACTCAGTCTCGTCTTCGACCACGGAGTACGCAAGAAAGTAAGCCGGCGGCTCGCCTTTGTCCTTTAGAGTCGCGAAATTGCGATCCAACTCCTGCTTCAGGATATCGAGGAGCGGCACGTTCTGCGCCACTGCAAGCATGGGCCACAGAAGGGCTGCCCAGAAGGGGCGTGGGGGGACCAACACGCCCCAGAATAGCACGGCACCCGCAGCCCCAATTGAGACCGGACGTCTTATGGCAAGGCCAGCAGGCCTTTGTCCTTCATCCCGCTCAAGGCCAACCCATAGCGGCCACGCACACCCGTCTTCTCGAAAATATGTTTCAGATGGATCTTCACTGTGCCCGGCCGAATGCCGAGGTGCCGGGCAATTTCTTTGTTTTTGTACCCCTGCTCCACTAGTTCCATAACCTGTTGTTCGCGCGGGGTCAACTCCGAGCGATGGCTTTTCTCGGAACGGGCGGACTCGCGGAACAGCGTGTCCTCCATCCAACTGGTACCCGCCGCCACCGCCCGCAGGCAGTTCAGCAGCGTATCCGGCGACGCGGTCTTTCGCAGGATGCCTCGCGCCCCGATCTGGAGGAAGCGTAAAGCCTCCGACTCGGAAAGGGACAATCCCCAAACGACGATGGCGGTTTCAGGCCAGCGGTCGCGATGCTCGGCAACCCATTCGAGCACCACCTGTACTCCGAAGGATTTATCGATGACCAGAACGCGGAGCCGGCCGTGTTCCAGTAAAGCCTCCACTCGCTCTAGTTGTTCCACGGCCCCGGCGAAATGGAAGCCGCCGTTATTGGCGAGCAAGGAACGCAAGCCTTCGGACGTCAAGGGCTGCGTCTCACATACTCCTACTCGGATGCTGTCGGACATATTGATCGCGGATCTCCTCCCAAGCTGGCTTATCGGAAGCATCTCTTGTAGTCTTAGTGAGCTGACGGGCCATCCCCTCTCATGTTTTGCGGCGCTACCGCCGATTCAACCTATAGACATTCGCAGCCGGGCACCCGGCGGCGGACCTCGGACGAACCGAGGCAAGCAGTCTGGCGGATGTCACCGGATCGCGCTTAACCAATGGCCAAAGCAGACATTTCGGCGCTTGCGGGGAGCTGGAAAGCTCTCTTGATCAGCCCTAACCGGACAATCGTTAACGAGCTCATGCCGCTGCTATCGCAGCATCTCCCGAATACCCCTGTTTTCGAGCTCCAGTCGTATCCCACTCGGCAGAGTGTTACGGAATTCTCCGGTTCCAAGGGGCCCAACCTCTGTTTCCTTGACCTCATCTCCGACGTCGAGCGGGCCGTTCCCCTCATCGGGGATCTGCTGGCGGCGCAGCCCGCCCTTAAGATCATCGTCCTGCTGGCATCCAAGGATCCCGATGTGATCCTCCGCGCAATCCGGCAGGGCGCGGTTGAGTTTCTGGTTCGTCCCTTCGATCCGGAACAACTGGAGGCTGCCTGTAAGCGAATCGCTTCGCTGGAACAGGCAACGCAGGGAGAGCCGCAAGGGAGGATATTCTCGCTGTTCCCGGCCAAGGGCGCCTGCGGCGCGTCCACGCTGGCGTCCAGCCTGGCACAGCACTACAAACGCATCGGAGTGAAGAAGACCCTTCTCGCCGATCTGGATCCCCTTACCGGAACCCTCTCGTTCCTGCATAAACTGAAGGCGAATTACAGCTTCCTTGACGTGTTGTCGCGCATATCCACGATGGATGCCGATATATGGAGAGGGATCGTCGCGCAACAGAACGGGTTGGACATCTTGCTCTCCCCCGACACCGTGAACAACGGAGTAGGCGAACTCACGGACGCTTCGGCGCTGGTGACATTCGCGCGCACGCTCTACGAAGTGTCGGTGATCGATGCCGGGTCGATCTACGGCGATTGGAACGTGACGATTGCCCGGAACTCCGATCAGGTGCTGCTTGTCACGACCAACGAACTGCCGGCGCTACAGGCTGCCCAACGGGCGTTGAGTTATCTGGAATCACAACGGATCAGCAGTTCGCGCGTGCGGCTCGTTGTGAACCGGTACAACAAGGAGTACGGACTTAGCCGCGAAGTGATCGAGACGGCGCTGCACTGCGAGGTCTTCCACCTGGTTCCATCCGATTACGACGCTCTGCAGACGGCGCTTCTCGACGGGCGCGCCGTCCCGGCAGGTTCGCCGTTAGGCAAGTCGGTCTCGCAGTTGGGAGATTTGCTGCTACCGCGTTCCACGAAAGCGGAGCCTGCCAGAACCAGGACGTCTCCGCTATCCGGTTTGCTCTCTCTTTTCAGTAAGACCCGATGACTCGAGCGTGGAGGATAGAATTGGGAGCGGGAGTCCACCATGCGGCGGCCGAGCTTTCAAGTCGCACTGACGTTGTACGCCGGCTTGGCGTTGCTGGCGGTGATATCGCTGCCGGATCCAAGCCGTACGGTGGTTGTGGTCGCCATGGCCGGTTTCGCACTCAAGACTTGGATCGGGCAGCTAAGGGAGCGGCAGGAAGTAGAGGCGGAACGGGGGGCCGAAGCGGGTCCGGATACCCGGTCCAATCGAAAGGACTAGAACGTACGCGCTCTTATCCCCCCCAAAAGGGGTATCACCCAGTTAGGGCAAAGAGCCCTTTAAAATCAGCCATTTCATAGCGAAATCTGGCTAGTAGATTCGCACTACCCTCCGATAAGCTTAAGCAAGAACTATCCAGTACGAATTGGCCCAAGTTCCAGTTTGAAACATCCGTTCCAAATTGAAACACGGCGCCAGGAACCGAGCGTACCGAATTGGGATTGGAGCTCTCACAAACCAGTTTTGTAGAGCTACGGTCCTGACCAGGACGGGCGCGCTTAGCTCCCATGTTGGCAAAGACTTACCAGTCATGCGCCGATATTTTGCCGCTGGTGTGCGGACACGATACTGGCATTGGCCCGGGGCTTGCAACCAAGGCCATGCAAGAGCGGTAGAGACCTACTGGTCCTAAGCCGCCTAACGCCGCCAGTGAACGACGTAGAGAAGCCGGAACGCCAAAAGGCGGGCGGCTGGACAAGAAGAACGCGGAGATCTGCCAGATGCCCAAAACGAGAACAACGAAAGTCGCTTCCACTCCCCTTGCGCCCAACGCCGCCCGGACCTCCCGGCGCGATCGAGTCGTGCTCGAGCACCTGCCATTGGTGAAAGCCATTGCCGTTCGGGTGCACGAGAATCTTCCGGTTCACGTGGATCTCGATGACCTTATCCACGCCGGAATCCTTGGTCTCTTCGATGCCGCCAGTAAGTACAACCCCGACAAGAAGGTGGTGTTCTCCAGCTACGCCAAGCACCGGATCAAGGGCGCGATTCTTGACAGCTTACGCCAGCTTGACTGGGCTTCCCGCGACCTTCGCCGCCGCCACAAGCAGGTCGAGGCCATCACACGGGACCTCTCGGCGTCCTTGCAGCGTGCTCCCACCGAAGCCGAAGTCGCCGAGAAGCTGGGTGTGGACGTGGACCGCTGGCGTCAGATGATGCTGGATCTTCGCAACGTCGGTCTCGTCTCGGCCAGCAGCCGGGCTGCCGAGCAGGAAGAACTGCCCGCTCCCGATTTTCCGTCCAAGCCCGAGACGCAACCTGATCGCATGTGCGCCCGCCAGCAGTTGCGCTCGGTGCTCGCCGATGCCATGCGGACGCTTCCGGAACGGTATCAGAAAGTCGTACTTCTCTATTACACCAACGAGATGACGATGAAGGAGATCGGCACGGTACTCGGAATCAACGAAAGCCGGGTCTCGCAGATCCACAAATCGGCTCTCGAGAAGATGGCGGTCGCGCTGCAATCGAACGGCATCCACTCGGCTTGTGCCTTCGCGGACTAAGCGCCCCTAGCGGATCTCAATCGCGACGGGCGCTCTTCGCATCACCGTTGCCGGCATGGAACGGACGAACGGAACGCGCTCCCACTGCTCCCTCCAGTAAGCAACGAGACTCGGTGCCTGCGGATAGAGTTCGAGCCTTAGCCTGGCGGTTGCGCTTACACCGGCTTTCCGGGCCACGGCGCTAATTGCGGTGTCCAGGCCACCCAACTCGTCCACTAATCCGGCCGGGACGGCCTCGGTTCCCGTCCACACCCGGCCCTGGGCTACGCGGTCGATCTGTTCATAGGATCGGCGTCTGGCGCGCGCAACATCAGCCACGAAGTCCCGGTACATCGTCGCTAACATCTGCTGCAACCGTACCCGCTCGGCTTCGTCGAGCCCGGTTGCCGCCGAGTCCATCTCCGCATTTCGCCCACGCGTCAGAACCTCGTATCGTAAGCCAAGTTTCTGGTAGAGACCTGCCAGATTCAGCTTCCCGAAGAAGATCCCGATGGAGCCTGTCAAACTCTCCGGGTAGGCGACGATCCACGGGGCTCCGATAGCCAACTCGTATCCACCGCTGGCAGCCAGATCAGAAATGGAAGCCACAACGGGTTTTACAGCCGCCAGTTCACGAACGGCCTGAAGCATCTCCCCCGACGCGACGGCATCGCCTCCGGGGGAGTCGATTCGCAGCACCACTCCTTTGATTCCACGGTCTTCGCGCAACTGCTTCACCACTGCAAGGAAGTCGGCCGGCCGCAAGACTTCGGACAGATCATAGGAAGCACCGCGAGCGATCTCACCGGACGCCACCAGGACGGCGATGCGCGTATCGCCCTCTAATCCAAGGCGGCGGGCGGGAATCCGTTGGTAGAGCGACGCGTCAAGCTTGCTGATCTCTTTCTGGCCAAGCGTCTTGCCTAATGCAGCTTCCATCGCCGAAGCAAACTGCACCGCGTCGATCAGGCCGTTCCGCTGCGCCTCGGCAGCCAGGTAGGGGCCGCCATCGACCAAGGCCTGCACCTGCTCCGGTGTCTTTCGCCGGGCGCGGGCGATAGCGCCGCGCAGCGTCGAGAAGCGTTGGTCGAGCAGCGAGTTCATCGCCTCGGCCGTCGGCGGGCTCATGGTTGACCGCGTCAGTACGTCGGGCCCATCCTTGTAACGGCCAACGCTCTCGAACTCCGGCACGATGCCGAGTTTGTCCAAAGCCCCGCGAGCGTAAAGCAACTCCACGCGAAGGCCCTTCACATTGAGGTAGTCTCCCGGCGCAGCGATAATCCGGGGCGCGGCGGACGCGAGGAAGTAGTCCCGTGTGGCTGGTGTGCGCACGTAGGCCACGACAGGTTTCCCCGTTTTGGCGAAATTCTCCAGGGCCGCTCGCAATTCGGCAAGCTTCGCCCAGCCTGCGGTAACGCCAACCGGTTCGACGATCAGAGCGGCGACACGAGGATCGACCGCGGCCTTCCGCAGGCAATCCCAAAGACTGAACATCGACCAACCCGGGGATTCGCCGAGCAGCGATAGATCTGCCGGCGGGCGTTCCGGCAGGTCGCCGCTGACCTTGAGGACCAGTGTCGTACCGGACGAAACCGATGGCGGGCGCGAAATCCACCAACTCCAGACGGGCGCGGCAAGCAGTGCGGCAAGGACTGCAAACACCACACCGGCGCCAGCCCCGAGGAGGAAAACCGGTATCCGCGCTTTGCGCACGTGCAACTACGCCTCTTCGAGGATCAGGTCGAACCGGCGGCTAACGTCTTTCAAATAGGCTGCATCGCCCCCCGCCAATTCCACCGTTGCCGAGCCGCGATAGTCGATCTCTTTGAGTGCCGCGTAAATCTGCTTCCAATCGATCTCGCCGTCGCGCAGATTCACAAAATCGGCGACGCGCTTCTTGATAGCCGGGTCATTCTGGAACTTGAAATCCTTAAAGTGCAATTTGACGATACGGCTCCCCAGCGTGCGGATCCAATCCTGAGGAAATCCGTATAGCACCACGTTACCGACGTCGAAATACGCCTTGACCCAAGGGCTCTTGAAATCGTCGACGTAGCGCGCAAACTCCAGCGGGCTAAGCAGGAATTTGTTCCACACCTCCTCGACGGCGATGATGACCTTGGCCTTTTCGGCGGTCGGAATCATGCGCCGGATCCGTTCCTGCGACCGTCTCCAGGCATCGCCATAGCTGGTTTCGGCGTTGACCACGGCGGGAACCAGCAGGACGGTTTCGGCGCCCCACTCCTTGGCGTTGCGAATACTGGTTTCCATGCCCGCTACGCACTTCGCTACAACTTCCGGGTCGTGGCTTGACAGCGGATACCGCCAGTGATCGCTATTCATAACGGAATGGATGCGGAGGCCCGTACTCTCGGAAGCGGCCCGGATCTCGGCTGCAGCCTTCGGATCAGGCGTCGTGTGACACTCCACCTCCTCAAAGCCACTGTCCTTTCCCAGCTTGAACCGGTCTTTCACAGGCATGTCTTTCGGAAGCATGCTGAAAAGTACAGCTTTCCGGATCGGAAGCCGTTTCGATTGGGCTGCCAGCGGCGCGAGCGAGGCAGCGGCGAGGAAAGCGCGTCGTTTCATAGTATGGGTGGACCTTCCGAGCGCTATTGTACCGCCGTCATTACTTTACCGACACCGTTGCGGTTACCGGTGTTGACCGCGACGCGATGGTGATCACCACGGGAAGGTCCTTCCCCGCCGCAACCGACGTCGGCACCGTAACGTTCAATTGAACTAATCCTCCCAGTGCGCCGGGGACCGCCGTCGCCGAAAGCACGGACGCCGCGTCCCCACCTATGGTGACGGAGGGAACCGCCGAAACCGTCGGAACCGGAGAGGAGCCGGAGAGCGCGCCTTCTGGAGTGGGGGCGGGCGAGATCGCTCCGGCGCCGGTGAGATAGAGAATCAGGACGCCGCCTTTGGCTGCCGGATTTGCCGCGGAGTTCAGGCTGTACGCCAGCTTCGCCGTGTCATAGTTCAGGGCCGCCGCCTGCCCGCGGCCGGAACTATCGACCGTAAAAATGCCCGGAGAGGCCGCCGCCCCATCGAACAGGAAGTTCGACGAAACAAGGGCGTTGTAGGTGACACGCATCCTCAAATCGGTACCTACTGGAAGGGTAAACGGCACCTGGCAGTTGATCTGGTTCGCCTGGAGGAAGATAATCGGCGCGGCTACCCAGGCGCTATTGATTTCGAACTCCACCAGACCCGGGGGGGTACCCAGCGTGACCGGGAACGCATTACCGGACGGTGAGGCCTGGATGCCGGTCGCCGGCCCCATCCCGGAGCCAAAGATAGTGATGATCTGACCGGGAGCGAGGACTGGTTTGGGCGAGTCAGTCACGAAACTTGCCGCATTCACTACGGTCTGGATCTGGGGGCCGGGAGGAGTAACGGTAAAGGTCAATGCATTCGATGCCGGCTGCGGCGAGTTCAGGACAGTGACCTGGAGCGCGGCTTGCGCCGTCAGCAGGGTTTTCGGGATGGTCGCCAGCATGACCCCGGTACTAATCCACGTGACAGTGAGGTCCGTCAAGTTGGCCCTGATCACCGAGGCCCTGAATAAGTGCGACCCGCGCACCGTAATGGTGAGATCATTCGAACCAATCGGGGCGGCGTTCGGCCATATCGAACTAATCGCTGCCGTCCCAGGTGTCACCGTCAACGTTACCGTCATGGTGAGGGTCTTGTTAGAAGCCGTGAGAGACGTCAAGGTGATGCGTCCCGTGTAAGTGCCGGGACTGAGACCCGTGGTGTCTACCGCGACAGTGACGGGAACAGCGCTGCCAGACAGGACCACACCAACGACCGGTGTCGCCGATAGCCAGGAGCCTCCCGTGGCAGCCACCGCAACCGAAAAGGAATAGGGTTCTCCGCTAGTGCTCAGGGTGACGATCTGCGCCGCCGGTTGAGATGCTGCGTCCGTCTGCCAGGTATAACTAAGCGACGCGGGAGTCGCTGTCATGACCGGCGGCGGGTTCCGGACAATCAGCTCAACCCCTGCAGTGACTGGACCGGAGGAGCCTACCGCATCGATCTGGATCACCGTTACATACGATCCGGCAGCGAGGGATGTGGGGTTTACCCGAACGCTAATGGACGTTCCCGTCTTGCCGCTCGTGGGAGTAAGGATCAGCCAGGGCGCGGGCGGGCTGACGGTGAGCGTGAAATCCAACGCGGTGCCGGAGCCCGAGCGTTTGATCGCGAGGCTTTGTGCCGCAGGCAGGGCAGTTGTCCCAATCGTGGAGGAGAAGGAGGCCGTGGCGGGAGTGACGCTCAAAGACGGGAGCGTCTGGGCAACTGCCGGCAGCAGGGCAAGGAGGAAGACGAGAAAAGCGCGGAACACCATCGCAAGCAGGATATCGGCGGGAAGCGAAGCGGCCGATATTGCGCCATGTTTAGGCGATTAGGACAATCCCGTAAAACAAAACTTATTGGGCTGGCGCCGCGGTACGCTCCGGTGCCTTGTCCAACTCTTCCGGAAACACGGCATACCCATCCGGCGGCGGGAAGATGGATTCGAACCAGATCAGGCGCTTTCGCAGGAAGCGGCTGGGAAGCTGCCGCGGGCCGGTTTCCACGTCGATGTCGCAACAGATTCCGTGGAGGTAGAGCGTGAGCGTATCGATGAGCGAGAGACGCGCGTATTCAGTAAACGCTTTCGTGTCCCGCCGGATGCTTTTTCCCCGGCGCCGGAGCCCCTGCTTGGCATGCCAACTGGCCTCGTCTACCTCTCCGTGGGCGCTGGCGCTCAGTTCATCCCCCAACATTGCGTGGTAAGCAACTCGGGCACTGTCGTCCAGTGCGCCTTCGGCGAGGGTCGCGACCTGCCGGTAGAAAAAGTAGTGATAATCCGCCATGTCAACGTCCTTGACGGCGAACAGCAGGTCGGCACCGAGCGCGTTAAGGAACCGTAAGTCGCTGATTTGTTTGGCTTCCGGAGGCTTCTCGAGAGCAATCCACTCGAAGCTGCCAGGGGCGGCGGTTCCATGGCGCTTCTGTTTTCCGTTGGCCTTGCCGTTCTCGCGTTCGAGGAACGGCACCAGCACGACGTGCAGCTTCGGCAGGCTCGTCAGGACGCTCGGGGGCAGCGCGGCGATCGGCTCCTCCAAATACTCCTTAACGTCGTCTTCCGAAAGCGGGAGCCCGGCGAAGAAGTAAGAAAATCGGCTGTTCAGAGGGACCATCTCGGCCCGGAACCGCTCGAGGAAATCCGCGACGCGAATTCGGACCACATCGGGTTGGGACATCAAGCTGTTACCATGGTAGCAAGTCCGTTCCCGCCCTTCGATGCCGCCAGCCAAAGTTTTCGTCTCCGCCGGAGAAGCATCTGGCGACATGTATGCCTCGCAGTTGGTGGAGGTATTACGCCGGAACTGGCCTGACACCGAATGGTTTGGCTGCGCGGGACCGCGTATGCAGCAACTGGGCGTCCGGCCGGTGGTGGATTCACGGTCGCTGTCCGTGGTCGGACTCGTCGAAGTCGTTCGCCACCTGCCCCGCATCTATCGCCTTTATCGTAAGCTCCTTGCCAGCGTAGAACGCGAGAAACCCGCGCTCGCCATTCTGACGGACAGTTCGGGTCTGCATCTGCGGATGGCGGCCCGGCTGCACAAGGCGGGTGTTCCGGTGGTCTATCTCGTGGCACCACAGGCCTGGGCGTGGCGCCAGGGACGGGTCAAGCAGATGCGGAAGACCATCGGTAAGTTGCTGTGTCTGTTTCCTTTTGAGGAGTCGTTCTACCGCGAGCGGGGAGTGGACGCAGTGTACATCGGGCACCCGTTAGCGAGGCGTATCGGGCCGGCCGTCGATAAGCCCACTTTCTGCGCCTTGCATGGCCTGGATTCGAGCCGGCCGATCGTCGCTTTGTGCCCGGGAAGCCGGGTTGGCGAGATCGCGCGGCACCTGCCCGCCCTTTCCGATTCGGTACGCCGTATTGCCGCAAGGGTACCGGCGCAGTTCATTTTGGCATCCCCTTTGGGATTTCTGGAACGCGCGGGAAGTGAATTTTTCCGGGAACGAATTCCGCTCCAAGCCATCCAAGTGATTGAAGGCGAAACGTGGGATGTGTTGGCCCACGCGGATTTAGCCCTGGCTGCGAGCGGCACCGTCACAATGGAAGCCGCCCTGCTAGGTACTCCTCTGGTGACGTACTACAGAGTTACAGGCGCAAGTTGGCTGCTCGGGAAGATGCTGGTGCGTGTTCCGCATTACTCGATGGTGAACTTGCTGGCCGGGCGGCGGCTGGTGCCGGAGTTGATGCAGAATGAAATGACTGGCGAGCAACTCTCGGAGCAGGCGATTCGTCTCTTAACCAGTGAAGCCGAGCGCACAAGTATGCGCCAGGCAATGGCGGAGATCCGCGAGAGGCTGACTTCGGAGGCCGATCCGATGGAGCGTGCCGCTGAGATCGTGAGAGAGTTTATCGATGAGGACCATAAGCGCTAAGTACCTGATTTGGGGAATGATGGCCACAGCCGCCGTGCTGCCGGCACAGGAGCGGGGCCGCGCGCGCGTGGACGTGCAGAGTTATGTCATCGACGCGGAGGTGAACCCGAATACGCAGAGTCTGGCGGCCAAGGTCGACATGAAACTGGTCCCGCTCGACGACCGCATCTCCGGCCTGACCTTCGAATTGAACAATGCTTTGAACGTGACGCGCGTCACCGATGGCGCCGGGCGTTCGGTTCCGGCTTCCCGCAGCGCGCAGGACTTTTCGCTACGCCTCAGCTTTAACGAGCCATTGGTGAAAGGCACGCCGGTCAATCTTCAATTCCAGTACGATGGCCGCTTGAGCGGGAGCGAAGAGAGCCCGATCTACGGCATTCGCTTCGCCTCTATTCAAAAGGATTTCACCTATCTCCTGTATCCCTCACGCTGGTTTCCGGTGAACGATTATCAAAGCGACCGGTTCTCCGCTGAGATGAACGTTACCGTACCCTCCGGGTTCCGCGTGCTTGCAAGTGGGATAGATAAGAAAGAAGAATCCGCCGGTAAGATGGTGTTTCGCTATCGCTTCGGGCAGGAGTCGTTCCCCGGCAGTATCGGAATCGTGCGATCCGAGCCCGTCCGCGTTACGGCGCAGGGCGTCACGGCCGACATGTTCTTCCGCGGGTCGGCGGACATGGCGCGGGCCTACGGCGAAGAGATCGGCAAGGTGTTCACGTTTGAAACCAGCCTTTTCGGAATCGCCCCCACCAGCAGCTTCCTGGTCATGGAGACCGAAGATGGGGCTCCGAACGGTTACGCGGCGCCGGGCCTGCTCTTCTTTTCTCCGAAAGGTATTGGGAAACAGGTGAACGTGCGGCTGGTCGCCAACCAGGTCGCCCGCCAATGGTGGGGCAATTTCGTTGGTGCCGCGACCCGAAACCATATCTGGATCGTGAACGGCCTGACCCGCTTCACCGAGATGTTGTATCTGGAGCAACTCAATGGCCCCGGCGCGATGGAAACGGAGACCCGCGACGTCTACATTGAGGCGCTGACCGTCGAGCAGCCCCCACTGATCCAGTCGTCGAGGCTGGAAGACTACTCGCCGGAATACTGGGCGGCGACAGGTGCCAAGGGCGCCGCTGTTTGTAACATGCTCCGGGATGTCGTCGGCGCGGAGAACTTCGCAAAGATTTGGAAGGCGGTTGCGGACCAGTACGCCTGGAAATCCATCACTACGGACGACCTTCGAAAGGTAGCCGAGCAGGTATCGGGTGAGAATCTACAGTCCTTTTTCCTGCAATGGATCGAGTCGACCGGGGCGCCGGAGTTCAAGCTCGAATACACCACGTTTCGAACCACGAAGGGATTCCGGGTCATGGGCAAGGTGAATCAGGATCTGGATACCTTCCGGATGCCGGTGACTATCCGCATCGAGACCGAGGGTAATCCGGAAGAGCGGCGCGTGGAAGTAGTTGGAACGGCATCGGAGTTCGTGGTGGAAACCTTCGGCAAGCCGAAGCGCATCGTGATCGACCCGGCGCATCGCGTGCTGCGCTACGACAACACCATGCGGGTTCTGGTGGCGATTCGCCGCGGCGAGCAGTACGCGGAAGTGGGCGAGTTTGGAGAAGCGCTGAAGGAGTACCAGAAGGCGCTAGACGTCAGCCGCAACAGTTCGCTGGCTCACTATCGCGTCGCGGAGATCTTCTATCTCCAAAACAACTACCAATCGGCGGCAAACGAGTTCCGCGAGGCGCTCAGTGGTGACCTGGAGCCGAAGTGGACCGAGGTCTGGGCACACATTAACCTGGGCCGCATTTTCGACATTACCGGGCAGCGGGAGCGCGCGGTGAACGAGTACAACCTGGCTCTTCGGACGAAGGACAACACGCAAGGCGCGCTCGAAGAGGCGGCTAAGCATGCCAAGGAGCCGTTCCAACGCGCCCGCAACAACAATTGATCGAGCAAGCGCTAAGCGTGGATCCTCACTCACTCTATAAATCCCGGCTCGCGGAGCGGCGAGCTCGGGTAGCCGTTGGGCAAAACCGGCACATTCAGATCGGCAATGCGCGCCTGGCGTTGGGCGTGGCCGGTGCCCTCATCGGATGGCAGGCCTTCGTGAATCACACCTGGAGCGGATGGCTGCTACTGCTCCCGGCAGCCGGGCTTGTGGCACTGATTCTCCTCCACGAGCGCGTGCTGCGGGCGCGTAAACTGGCCGAGCGTGCCGCCAATTTCTACGAACGCGGGCTGGCTCGGCTGGAGGACCGGTGGGCCGGCACGGGAGAACCCGGCGAGCGGTTTCGCAACGGCGAGCACGTTTACGCCGACGACTTTGACCTTTTCGGAAAGGGCAGTCTTTTCGAGTTACTAAGCCACGCCCGTACCCGCGATGGCGAAGCAACGCTCGCCCGATGGCTGATGCACCCGTCCTCGCCGGAAGTTCTTCGGGAACGGCAGCAGGCTGTTGCGGAACTGCGGAGTGCGACCGATCTCCGCGAGTCCGTGTTCGTTCTCGGTGAAGATGCCCGCGACGCCGTAAACACAGAAGATCTGGTGAAGTGGGCGGAGACTCCGGTCCAGATGCCGCAAGCGATGCGGCCTGCCGCCTGGGCATTGTCCGCCCTGAGCGTCGGCGCCTTTGCCGTTTGGCAAAGCTTCGGCTTACCCGCGGTGTTCGCCGTGGCGCTGGTCGCCGTGGGGGGATTTGGCCTCTGGCTCCGCCTGCGAGTGCTCCAGGTCATTTCACAGGTGGACGAAGCCGTTCATGACCTCGGCCTGTTGAAGGCGTTGTTGGAACGTATGGAAGCCCTGCCAGTGCAAGCCGCGCGGCTTCGCGCCCTCCAGCAGCAGTTAACCTCCGGTGGCCACTCCGCTTCCCGGCAGATTGCCCGCCTGCACCGGTTGGCGGAGTTGCTCGATTCCCGTGACAACGTGGCCATGCGCGTCATCGGGCCGCCAATCCTCTATGGAACGCACTTGGCCTTTGCCGTGGAGCAGTGGCGGGCGCAGGTGGGGCCGCAGGTTAGAAACTGGCTCGCGGCTCTCGGCGAGTTTGAGGCACTGCTGTCGTTAGGCGCCTACGCCCTGGAACATCCCGGCGACCCATTTCCCGAGTTCTCCGACACTCTTCTGCTGGACGGAACCGATCTGGGACATCCGCTGCTCCCGGCCAGCCGTTGCGTTCCCAATTCCATCCGGCTGGACGCAAATCTGGCGCTGCTGGTAGTCAGCGGCTCGAACATGTCCGGCAAGAGCACTTATCTGCGCACCATTGGCGTGAACGTCGTTCTGGCCATGGCGGGTGCACCCGTGCGGGCCAAGCGTCTCACTCTGGCACCACTGCAAGCGGGAGCCTCCATCCGCGTCAACGATTCCCTACAAGGCGGAAGTTCGCGGTTTTTCGCCGAGATCCTTCGGCTGCGGCACATCGTCGATTTGACGCGCGGCGGCCCGCCGGTGATTTTCTTCCTGGACGAGTTGTTGAACGGCACTAACTCCCACGACCGGCGGATTGGGGCGGAAGGCATCCTCAAGGAACTTCTGGATCGTGGAGCAATCGGACTCATCACGACACACGATCTGGCGCTAACCGCGATCGCCGACGCGCTCGCGCCGCGCGCCCGAAACGTACACTTCGAGGACCGCCTGGAATCCGGCAAACTTCACTTCGACTACAAACTGCGGGATGGCATCGTGGAGAAGAGCAACGCGCTCGAACTAATGCGCTCCATCGGGCTCGACGTTTGATATACATCGCCCCCTCTGGCCCGATCTGCTAAACTGAAGGATTCGTAAAAGGGTTTCTCTCACGTGGATAAGCAGTTACGCGAACAACTGAAGCATGACAAATTTGTCGAAGAGGTAGGGCACACCGTCCACTACCTGGCCGATCATAAGGGCGCCGTTAAGAAGTACGCCGGTATTGGGGCAGCCGTTTTGGTCCTGGCGATCGGTGTCTACGGCTTTACGAAGTGGCGCGAAGGCAGCCGCCAGGAAGACCTGCGCCAGGCGGCGTTGACGCTGGACGCCTTCATCGGCGACCAGAGCCCCACCGGCGGACTCGCCTTCAAGACACAGGCCGAAAAGGATGCAGCCATCCTCAAAGCCATGACGGAAGTTGCCAACAAGCACGATGGTTCGAAGGAAGGGCAGTTGGCGCGGATGTACGCTACCCAACAGCTCTGCGACCAAGGCAAGATCGCCGAATGCGAAGCCGGGATGCGCAAGGTTGCCTCTGGCGGCGACCATAACGTCGCGTCGCTGGCGAAGCTTTCGCTGGCCGAACTGCTGATGGCGCAGGGCAAGCCTGGCGAAGCGGAACCCATCGCCCGCGAGTTGGTGAACAACCCGTCGGCGGTTGTGTCGAAAGAGCAAGGGCAATTGGCATTGGCTCGCGCAGTCGCCAAGTCCAAGCCGCAGGAGGCGCAGATGATCCTGCAAGCCTTGCAGGCGCTCGACCGGCCGGCCATCACCCGCGCCGCCGTCGCCCTGATGGGTGAAGTGATGGGCCAGCAACTACCCCGCTAATCGCAAGAACCTGTGGAACCACAAGCGCTTGCCGGGCTACGGTTTCCCGTTTCCCGCACGCGTGGTCGGCGCTACCCGGAGTTCCCACACCGGTTCCGGAACGACTTCCAACGGGATCGGGACCGCATCGTCCATGCACGCGCCTTTCGCCGCCTGGAAAACAAAACACAGGTCTTCGCGCCCGCCAAGTCTGACCATTTCCGCAACCGCCTCACCCATACGATTGAGGTTTCCCAAATCGCCCGCACGGTCGCCAGCTATCTCGGGCTGGATGAGGATCTGACCGAGGCTCTGGCCCTCGCCCACGATATCGGCCATCCGCCGTTCGGCCATACGGGCGAGCGCGAACTCAACCGCCAAATGGAGGCGTTCGGGGACTGCTTCGACCATAACCTCCACGCGCTCCGCCTGGTAGAGCACTTTGAGCAGCGCTATGCCCTGTTTCCGGGCCTGAATCTGACGTTTGAAGTCAGAGAAGGCATGGTGAAGCATTCGCGGGACCTGATACCCGGCGAGGACGCCGCGCTCGACGAATACCTTCCCGACCAACGCCCCCCTTTAGAAGCGCAGCTTATCGATCTTGCCGATGAGATCGCCTACAACACGGCTGACCTCGATGATGCGCAGTCGGCCGGCCTGATCACAGCCGCCGATCTGGCGCGCGAGATTCCGGAGTTTGGCGCGGTTCTGGAAACCATCGAAACCCAGTATCCCGGCGCGAGCGAGCGAATCCAGTTCCTGGAGTGCGTGCGGCGGGTTATCGATATCCTTGGATCGGCGCTGATTGAGGGCACTTGGCAGGCGGCCGCGTCGGCTGGGGTGGAAAACACCGGCGACGTCCGTCAAAATCCCGAGCGGCTGGTGCGGCTATCGGCGAAAGGCGAACCGCTCAACCGGGCGCTAAAGACGTTCCTCATGCGGCACGTCTACGAGCACCCCACTCTACTCGAAGGGCGCGAGACATCCACCGCCGCCGTCAGCAACCTCTTCCAATTTTTCCTGAGCCAGCCCGGCAAGTTGCCCGAGAACTATCAGGAAGAAGCCAACTACCAGCCATTACACCGCCTGGTGTGCGATTACATCGCAGGCATGACGGACGGCTATTTTTGGCGGGTACACCGGGCGATGCTGGGCGAGTAAAAGCTAGTTCAACGGCAGCGGCGTGAGGGTGCCGTTCTTCTTCACACCCAATCGTATCGGACGAATACCCCCGCCGGGCGCCACCGTCACCTCGGTCCACAGTTCCTCGTCAGGTTCCCTCCGCGACGGGTCGGGCACGGTTGCCGGAATGAAGTAAGCCAGTGGGGCGGCGATCCGTACCGACGATCCCTGGTAGGTGCCGGTCGTCCCAGCCCCGTCCTTGCGATCCGCCAGCAGTTGCCCGCCGGCCACCCGCAGTTGCACCCCCGCCATTCCGGAGCCAGACGTCCAACCCATACCGGGCACGGCATCCACCTGGATTCGCACGTACCGTCCGCGAATCGGCAGGCTGGGATCGTAGGGCGCCGCCTTCGCCCAAACTCGCGGCAGCGTTTGCCGATCGTACAGGAACTTGCCGGCCACACTCAAGGTCAGAATCAGGTGCAGAGCCGCCAGGATCAGGCCGCGCGTCTTCATAGGGCAGGACTCCCGCCGCGCACGTGCGCCACCAGCCGCCGCCGTAGCTTCTCCATCCCCCAGCCACCCGCCAGGAACAATATCCCTAACAGAATCAGCGCCAAAGACCGGTCGAGCGCCGTCAGCACGTTGGAGAAATAGAAGAACAGCACCGTCATCCCGAAGCCCGCCATGCCGACGTTAATCCGCTCCACCCGCCGGTCATAGAGTCCCCAGGCGACCATCCCAACCGCCCCCAACCCCGCCCAGCTATACAGCAGCAACTCGTGCCGCGTGTCCCCGAAAACCGTATGCAGCAAAGCCCAAATCGCGGCCAGCGCGTTCGGCCACCATAACTCGCGGCGCAGCAGGCAGCCCACCGCGACTCCGGCCGCCGCCGGTAGAATCAGGCGCGCGGGTGTTATGTCTACCCGGCTATTCTGAAGCAGCGGGACCATAACCGCGCATACCAGCACCGCCACCGTCCCGATCACGTTCAGGCAGACCCGCCAGGTGCGGTTGCCCTGCGGCCGCGCCGCGCTCATATAGGCGAAGCAGAGCGAAAGCAGCAGGAGAGCCGATGCCATGCCGGATGCGGGCAATCGCTCACTCATCTCCGCCACCACCCACGCCGGAGCGAGTAAGGCGAGCGCCGCCACCTGCGGCCAAGTCCGCAACAGCAGCACGCCGGCCCCCGCTCCAACAGCCCACAGCAGGATGGCATTCGGCCAGTGTTCTTCGATGTGGAAGATCTGGCCTGTCATGGCGATAGCGCCCCCGAGCGCAACGGTGCCCAAAGCATGGAGAGTAGTTGCCAAGGCCGGGAAAGAAGCGGCGGTAAACGCGCCACCCAGGTGAAATCCGCCCAGCGCCGCCAGAATCAGAGCCAGCCGCGACCCCGGCCCTAACTCCTCCCAATGCGCGTTCACGAACAGCAGCACGCCCGCGCCCAGCAACACTCCACCTAACGACAGCGCTACGACCACTGGCCAGCGCAACCCCACAGCGCCCGCCGCCGAGTCGCCCCGGTTGGCTTCGAATTGTTCAATGCGCGTGATCGTCTCCGGGTCAACCAGACCCGCATCGGCCCAACGGCGGAGGTGGTGTTGCCAGGAAGCCACAGGAGACGGACAGGTTAGCAGGAAAGAAAAGTATTGACAAGCGCGCGGAACGAACGCATGATTGAATCAAACGAACGATTCAAACATACGTTTGATATGAATACCGGAAACGCTCCTCCTTCCACCAAAGACCGCATCCTCGATGCCGCTGAAGTCCTCTTCGCCGACCTCGGCTTTGAAGCCACCTCCCTCCGTACCATCACCCAGATTGCCGGAGTCAACCTGGCGGCGGTCAACTATCACTTCCAATCGAAGGAGGCGCTCCTGTTAGCGGTGCTTGGCAGGCGGGCCGAGGAGGTCAATCGACGCCGATTGGAACTGCTGGACCGAGCGGAAGCAAAGGGCGACGCCACGGTGGAAGAAATCCTGGAGGCGCTATTCCGCCCGGTGCTCGAAAGCGGCCCAAACTTACCGCGTCTGCTGATCCGGCTGCAGTATCTGGAATCGCAGGAGTTATTCCGCCAGGTTTTCGACAGCTACATGAAAGCCATCAAGCACCGCATGATGGCAGCCATGCGGAAGGCGGTACCAACTCTGGAGCCGCCGGAAATGATGATGCGCGTGGTATTCAGCTTTGGCAGTTTCGCCAGTGTGTTCATCGCCGGCACCATGACCGAAGTAGTTTCTGAAGGCGCGATGAAAGCGCCGGAGTTAGAAGAACGGCTGCGGGCGATGATACAGTTCGCCGCGGCGGGAATGCGGGCACCGGTTGCAGGGAAGCCCGCACGGACAGGGGAACGCATATGCGTGGAGTAAGTATATGGCTGGTGTTCGCCAGCCTCGCCATGGGCCAGGACCAGCTACCGCTGAGTCTGCGGAAGTCGGTGGAGATCGCACTGGCGCCGGACGGCAATACGCGAATCGCGATCGCGCGGGAACAGATCGCGGCGGCGGAGGCTCGGCGGCAGCAGGCGCGGTCGGCTTTGTTGCCGAACGTCGACGGCCAGATCAGCTACCAGGACGTGACACGGAACCTGCGCGCGTTCGGCATCCAGTTCCCTTCGCTGCCGATCGCCGGCTTCAGCTTTCCCACCTTCGTCGGCCCGTTCGGGATCTTCGACGCCCGCCTCAGCGCCACGCAAAGCCTGCTGGACCTATCGGCATGGAAGCGCTTCGCAGCGGCAAAAAGCTCGATCACCGTGGCGAAACTGGAAGAGAGCGCCGCGCGCACACAGGTCACCGACAGCGTCGCCCGCGCCTATCTGGCCGCGCTGCGCAGCGAGGCTCGGCTGGAAGCCGCCGAGGCGAATGTGAAGCTGGCCCAGGCCCTCCGGGAACTGGCCGACTCGCAACGCAAAGCGGGAACTGGTACCGGAATCGAAGTCGTGCGCGGCGATGTGCAGTTGGCGAACGAACGCCAACGCCTGCAAATAGCCGGCAACGACCGCAACCGCGCCCACCTGCAGTTGATGCGCGCCATGGATCTGCAGTTGGACACCCGGCTGGAACTGACCGACAAGCTCGCCTACGGTCCGGTGGAACCGATCAGTATAGACCAGGCTATCGACCAGGCGTTGAAGGCGCGCCCGGACTGGCAGGCGCAGCAGCAGCGGGAACGCGTGGCGCGGCTGAACCAGAGCGCGGTGGACTGGGAGCGCGCGCCGTCCCTATCCGCGTTTGGCGACTACGGGGCGATAGGAACGGAGGTCGGCAGTTCGCGGGCCACCCGTACAGTTGGCATCTCGTTACGAGTCCCGCTATTCTCCGGCGGCCGCAGGGAAGCGAGGTCGGCGGAAAGCCGCGTGCAGGTACGCGCCGAAGCCTTGCGCACCCGCGACCTGCGGCAGCAGATGGAACTGGAGTTAAGGCTGGCATTTGAATCGCTGGCCTCGGCCGACCTGCAAGTGAAGACCGCCGAAGAAGGCTTGCAACTGGCGCAGCGCGAGTTGGAGCAGGCACAGCGTCGCTACAAAGCCGGCTTGACCAGCAGCCTGGAAGTCACCGATGCGCAGACGCGCCTCACCCGCGCGCAGGACAACCGCATCGCCGCATTGTTTCAACATAACCTCGCCCGCATTGAGCTAGGAACGGCCGTGGGCGCCGTCGAAAGGTATCTGCCGTGAAGAAGATCATTCCCATTCTTATCCTTGCCGCGGGCGTGGCAGCCTTGGCCATCTACCGTTCCGGCTCCTTCGTGAAGGAAGACCCGTCGCGCATCCGCCTGTCGGGCAACATTGAATTGACGCAGGTGGACCTGTCGTTCAAGGCGCCGGGCCGCATCACCGAGCTGCCCTTGAAAGAGGGTGATCGCATCAACGCCGGCGCGCTGGTGGCTCGCATCGACCGCGAATCGCCGGAGCGCCAGAAGGACCGCGAAGTGGCGGGGCTGGATGCCGCGCAGGCAGCTTACACACAAGTGAATACCGCCATTGAACTCCAGCGCGCCACGGTAGACGGAGAGTTGGCGCTTCGCCGGGCCGAGGTGCAGGCCGCCGAAGCGCAACTGGCCGACTTGCAGGCGGGCTCCCGGCCGCAGGAGATCGAAAGCGCGCGGGCCCAGTTGGAGGACGCGCGAACCTGGCATGAGCAGGCCAAGCGCGATTGGGACCGCGCGCAGATCCTTTATAAGAACGAGGACATCAGCACCCAGCAATACGATCAATACCGCGCCCGCTTCGACAGCACGGCGCAGACGCTAAGCCAGGCCCAGCAGCGCTTTGACCTGATTAAGGAAGGCCCGCGCAAGCAGACTATCGAAGCGGCAAAGGCGCAATTGGAGCGCGCCCGGGCCGCATGGAAGCTGGCCGAAGCCTCGCGGATCGAACTGCGCCGCCGCGAACAGGAGCGGGCCGTGCGCCAGGCCGACATCCAGCGTGCCAAGGCAGGCATTGCGATCGTCGAAGCCCAATTGAACGACACGACGATCGCCGCGCCCATCAGCGGCGTGGTAATGGTGAAGTCCGCGGAACTCGGCGAAGTGATCGCCGCCGGGGCAACCGTCGCCACCTTGGGTGATCTGGAACGTCCCTGGCTGCGCGCCTACATCAGCGAAACGGATCTCGGCAAAGTGAAGCTGGGCGCCAAGGTCCGCCTCACCACCGACTCATTTCCAGGCAAGGAGTACTGGGGCACGGTGAGCTATATCGCTTCGGAAGCCGAGTTCACGCCGAAGCAGATCCAGACGCGGGACGAACGCGTGAAGCTTGTCTACCGCATCAAGGTCGATGTCGCCAACCCGAACCAGGAGTTGAAGGCCAACATGCCGGTGGACGCGGAGATCGTACTGTGAGCGCCGAGCCTATCCTCTCTATCCGCGGTCTGCGGCGCAGCTTCGGCGATGTGGAGGCCGTGCGCGACCTTAACCTGGAAGTCGCCCGCGGTGAGATCTTCGGCCTTGTGGGACCCGACGGCGCAGGCAAAACCACGACGCTGCGCATCACCTGCGGCTTGATGCATGCCACCGCCGGCGAGGTGCGCGTGGCCGGCCACGACGTGCGCACCGAAGTCGATGCCGTCAAGGACCGCATCGGCTACATGGCGCAGAAGTTCGGCCTGTACGGCGACCTTACCGTCAGCGAGAACCTCCGCTTCTACGCCGATCTGTTCGGCATAGACAAGCAACAGCGCGATACGCTCACTCCGCAACTCCTGGAGATGACGCGCATGAGTCCGTTTGTTGATCGCCACGCGGCGAAGCTATCGGGCGGCATGAAACAGAAGCTGGCTCTCATGTGCACGCTGCTGCACCGGCCGGAAGTGCTGTTTCTGGATGAGCCGACCAATGGTGTCGATCCCGTGTCCCGCCGCGATTTCTGGGCCATCCTCTATCAGCTTGTACGCGAAGGCATGACGGTGTTCGTCACCACGGCCTACCTGGATGAAGCCGAACGCTGCGACCGCGTGGGCCTGATGCATAAAGGCCGTCTGATCCTGCTCGATTCGCCCACGGGGCTGAAGAACAGTTTGCCGCTGCTTTGTTTTGAGGTCCGATGCGACGACCTGCGCGCGTGCCGCGAAGTCTTGCGCCGCGCTCCTGTCGTGCAAGATGTGGAACTGGCCGGCAGCGCCATTCACGCCTTCGCCGCCCCTGGCACGGAAGACGCCGCGATCCAGGCGATTGTACCGGGCGCTCGCGTGCGCCGCATTCTGCCCTCGCTGGAAGATGTCTTCATCGCCACGGTCCGGCGGGAGGAGAACCGTGCAGCGTGAAACGGCGGTTCGCATGGAACAGCTTACGAAGCGGTTCGGCTCGTTCACGGCAGCCAGCGACGTCACCTTGGACGTGGCGCAAGGCGAGATCTTCGGCTTCCTGGGACCGAACGGCGCAGGTAAGAGTACGACCATCCGCATCCTCTGCGGGCTGCTGGCGCCAACGTCCGGCCGCGCGCTGGTCAGCGGCTTCGATGTAGCCAATGAACCGGAGAAGGTGAAGGCCAGCATCGGCTACATGTCGCAGAAGTTCTCGCTCTACGATGATCTGACCGTCGAGGAAAACCTTGCTTTCTTCGCCGGTGTCTATGGCGTAGCCGCGGAGAAGCGCGCCTCGCGCATGCAGTACGCCCTCGAAATGGCGGAGTTGTCCGAAGAGCGCACGCGTCTGACGCGGCTGCTGGCCGGCGGCTGGAAGCAGCGCCTCGCCCTGGGCTGCGCGATCCTTCACGAGCCTCCCGTGATCTTCCTGGACGAGCCCACCTCCGGCGTCGACCCAGTAGCCCGCCGCGCCTTCTGGGAGCTCATCAACGATCTTTCCCACCAGGGCAAGACGGTCTTCGTCACCACGCACTACATGGAAGAAGCCGAGTACTGCCATCGCATCGCGCTCATGTATAAGGGCAAGGTGATTGCCTTGGGCACACCCGCCGCGCTGCGCGAACAACTGCGGTCCGCTGACCTCCCCGAGCCCACCATGGAAGACGTCTTCGTGCGGTACATCGAACAGGAGGATGCCAAGGCATGAACGCGCGCCGCACCCTCGCCATCTTCCGCAAGGAACTGCTGCACATCGTACGCGACCCGCTCAGTCTGGGCATGGCGCTGGCATTGCCCATGCTGCTGCTGATCCTGTTCGGCTATGCGCTCTCGCTCGATGTAGACCGTATCCCGCTGCTCATCTGGGATCAGGATAAGACGCCTCACAGCCGCGCCCTGCTGGACCGCTTCCGCGGGTCGCGCCTGTTTGCCGTGCAGGGCGACATCGACAGCTACCGCCCCGCCGAACTCGGTCTCGACCGCGGAGATGTGCTGGCGGTTTTCATCGTGCCGATTGACTTCGGCCGCAAGCTGGCGGCGGGCCAACAGACGCCGGTGCAGATGCTACTCGATGGCAGCGACTCCAATACGGCTAGTATCGCGCTCGGTTACGCGCGCGCCATGGTGGCCGGCTATTCCAGTGAAGTGCGTACCGAATACCAGGTGCGGAACGGCGCAGGTGAACTGAAGCCGCCCGTCGATCCGCAATTGCGCGTCATGTTCAACAACGAACTGAAGTCGAAGAACTATATCGTGCCCGGGCTGATCGCGGTGATCCTGATGATGATCGGCGCCATGCTGACTTCTCTGTCTATCGCCCGCGAGTGGGAGAACGGCACCATGGAGGAACTCCTGTCGACCCCCGTGCGGCCCGCGGAACTGGCACTCGGCAAGCTCGGCGCATACTTCGTGCTGGGATTCGTCGACATGGTTACGGCGGTGCTCGCCGGCGTGTTCGTTTTCGGCGTGCCGCTGCGGGGAAGCCTGCCATTGCTGTTCGTCAGCGGCTTTACGTTCCTGTTCGGCGCCCTCAGTTGGGGCCTGCTGCTGAGCGCCATTACCCGCAATCAACTGCTGGCTTTCCAAATGGGGCTCATCAGTTCGTTCCTACCTTCGTTCCTGCTATCCGGCTTCATTTACTCCATCGACAACATGCCGATGGTGCCGCAAGTGCTCAGCTACCTTGTGCCGGCCCGCTACTTTGTGGCGTTGCTGAAGGGCATCTTTCTGAAAGCTACCGGCCTGCAGATTCTCTGGGTGGAGTTGCTGTTTCTGGCTTTATATGCCGTTATTGTATTCGCCTTGCTGACGCGCAAACTGCGGGAGAAGATCGCATGAGCCCCGCGCGCGTCAAGGAGATCGTCCGCAAGGAGTTCTACCAAAGCTTCCGCGAACCGCGCTTGCGCGCCATGATGATCGTGCCCCCTATCCTGCAGTTCCTGGTCTTCGGCTTCGTCGTGAACCTGGACGTGGAGCGGTCGCGGCTCGCATGGCTGGATCAGGACAATACGCCAGCCAGCCGCGAACTGCGTGCCGCCTTCGAAGGCTCTACCTACTTTGAGGTCACCCACACGCCCGCGACACAGAAAGAGGTCGAAGGTCTGCTCGACCGCGGCGCCATCCACTCGGGCGTTGTCGTGCCGCCGCGGTTCGGTGAGGATCTCGCCCGCGGACGCGCCACCAGCATCCAGATTCTGGTGGAAGGCTCCAACTCCAACACCGCGTCGATCATCGCCAACTACGTGAGCGATGTGGTGCGCGGCTTCTCCGCGGGGCAGTTGAATGACTGGATGCGCCAGAAGCGCGCCGGACGCCCCGGCGTGGTTCGTATCAACGCGCCCGGCATCGACCTGCAGCAGCGCGTCTGGTACAACCCCGAACTGCGCAGCCGCAATTACTTCATCCCCGGCGTGGCGGTGAACATCATCACCCTGGTCACCCTCATGCTCACCGCCATGGCCATCGTGCGGGAGAAGGAGATTGGCACCATGGAGCAGTTGATGGTGACGCCCATTCGCCCGTCCGAGCTGATGCTGGGTAAGACGCTACCCTTCGCGCTGGTCGGCCTCTTCGACTTTTCTCTGATCGTAGCCCTGGGCATGATTGTCTTCCGCATTCCCTTTCAAGGCAGCGGATTGTTGTTGCTGCTCGGCGCGATTCTGTTTCTCTTCAGCACGCTGGGCGTGGGTATGTTCATCTCGACGGTCTCCCACACGCAGCAGCAGGCCATCATGGCGACGTTCTTCTTCTTTCAACCGGCCTTCATGCTGAGCGGCTTCGCGTTCCCCATCCGCAACATGCCGGACATCGTGCAGTGGATCACTTATCTCAATCCGCTGCGTTACTTCATCACGATCTGCCGCGGCGTGCTACTGAAGGGCAGCGGACTAAACGTGCTGTGGCCGGAGTACCTGGCGCTGGCGGTGTTCGGCATCGCCATTATGAGTTTCAGCGCTTCCCGTTTCCGGAAGCGGCTCGATTAACCGGCTTGTTGCCTGGCATCAGGCCTTCGCCGCTGACTGGCTTGGCACTCTCGCGTACGCGCTCGAACTCCTCTTCGCGGCTCTGCCAAAGCTCGCCCAACCTGCGGGCGACGGAGGGCTGCTCCTCGATCAGGTTGCGGCTCTCGGCCCGATCCTTGCGTAGATCGTATAACTCCCAAGGGCCGCTCTTACCGGCGGCCACCAGTTTCATGTCGCCCACGCGCACGGCCCGGTTGTTGTTGTGGTGGAAGTAGAGATACTCGCGGCGCAGAGTACCACCCTTGGCGAAGGCCGGCGCCAGACTCTTGCCCGCGAATGCAGGCGCGCCGGCGGGCACCGCGCTATCGGGCTTGCCGCCGCCCAAGTCCACCATCGTCGGCACGATATCCACCAGATGACAGGGATCGTGCCGCAACTCGCCTTTCGCTTTGATCCCGTTCGGCCAGTGCACGATGCACGGCGACGCAATGCCACCCTCATGTACCCAGGACTTATGCAGGCGGAACGGCGAATTGCCGGCGCTGGACCAGCCCGGCCCCAGACAAAGATGGGTTTCCGCCGACCCCGGTCTGGCCTTCGTATCGTGGCCGTCGGCGCGAATCAGCAGCTCCGCGCTGGCGCCGTTATCGGACACGAATACCACCACCGTGTTGTCTAACTGCCCCGCCGCTTTGATCTGATCCAGCACGCGGCCGATCTCCGCATCCATGCGCGTGATCATCGCCGCATGGATGGCCATCTTCAACCGTTGGAACTTCTTCTGTTCGGCGGTCAGCGAGTTCCACGGCACCGCGCGGGCCACCTCGCCTGGCCCGATCTGCGCGGTCAACTCCTCATCGGAGGTATTCCACGGCGGCCACACGCCGGTCTCCAACTTCGACAGTTCGCAGTTCACCAGGCCCATCTTGCGCATCCGCTTCCAGCGGCGTTCGCGCGCCACATCCCAACCCTCCGCGAACTTGTCTTTGTAGCGTTCAATATCCTCCTGCAGCGCATGTAGTGGGAAGTGCGGGGCATTGAATGCCAGATAGAAGTAGAACGGATCCTGCGCATGCCCGGCGGCATGCTGCCGCAACATACGCACCGCATGATCGCCGATGGCCGTCGTCATGTAGTAGCCGTCGCCGGGTTTCACCGCAGGCAGCGCCTGGTCGTCCAGCAAGTGCTGGCGCGGCGTGAAGTAGCGATTGAGATCCATCACCGTATAGGCATGATCAAAGCCCGCTCCGGCCAGCGGCTTGAACCGGATATGCCATTTGCCCGCCTGGTAGCTGCGATAGCCGAGCGGCTTCAGATACTGCGGCGCAAAGCGCGTCCATTCCGGAATGCTGCCGAGCGTCATCGTGTCGCAGGCCGTCTGCTGCGCATAGCGGCCCGTGAGAATGCAGTTTCGCGACGGGCCGCAGCGCGCCGTCGAGTAACCCTGCGTGAACCGCAACCCACCCGCGGCCAGCCGGTCCAGGTTCGGCGTATCGATCTCGCCGCCGTAACAGCGAGCGTCCGAGTAGCCCATATCATCGGCCAGGATGATCAGGAAGTTCGGCTTGCGGGGCGAAGCTTGCGGCAGCGCGGCCGCCCCTGTCATTTGCAGAAATCCGCGCCTTGTTAGCTCCACCGGAGTCTCCACTGTCCAGCCAGCATATCAGCCAGCGGCCAACTTACGCCGGACCGCTATAATACGGAATTACCTTCCTATGAAAACCCGGCGCCTGCTTGTCGCCCTTGCTCTCCTTGCGGCTCCGTTAGCTGCCGAAACCCCATCCGCGATCGCCATTCGCAACGCCCGCATCGTCACGGTGAGCGGCGCAACGCTCGACCGCGGCACCGTTGTGCTCCGCAACGGCCTGATCGAATCCGTGGGCGCTAGCACCGCCGTCCCGGGCGATGCCTGGGTGGTGGAAGGCGAAGGCCTCACCGTCTACCCCGGCCTCATCGACGCACTCAGCACCGTTGGCCTGAACACGCCGGCTCCCGCTGTCCAAACCACCGGCCGCCGCGGTGGACCTCCCACCGGCGATCCCGCACCCGCCGGGCCCATTGCACGCGGCCCGGAAGACCGTCCGCTCAACACCAGCTATCTGCTGGCCGCCGACCAGATCACCCTTGCCGACCGCCGCATCGAAAGCTATCGCAATCTTGGCTTCACGTCGGCGGTCTCGTTCCCGACGCGCGGCATCTTCGCCGGACAGGGCGCCGTCATTAATCTCAGCGGCCAGCGCCCTAGTGCCATGGTGATCGACCCATCCGCCGGTCTCTACCTCACCATGCGTCCGAACGGCTTCGGCGGCGGATTTCCCAACTCGTTGATGGGTGTTATCGCCTATATCCGGCAGATCTACCTGGATGCCGCGCAGTATAAGGAGGCGAAGGCTATCTACGCGGCGCATCCGGCCGGCAATAAGCGCCCCGAGTACGACAAGACGCTGGAAGGCGTGCTGGCGGCGCCGCGCATCCTGCTGCCGGCGCAGAATCCGAAAGAGATCCACCGCATGCTGGGATTTGCCGCCGAACTGAAGCAGAAAGCCCTGCTCTACGGCCTCCAGGAAGGCTTCCTCGCCACCGATGTTCTGAAGTCGCGGAACGCCGCCGTGCTGCTAAACCTGCGCTGGCCGGAGAAGGCGCGCGAAGGCGATCCGGAAGCCGTGGAAAGCATGCGGGCCCTGGAGTTCCGCGACAAGGCGCCGTCCACCGCCGCCGCGCTCGCCAAGGCCGGCGTCCCATTTGCCTTCTACCTGGGCGGGTTGGAGCGCGCCTCCGAGATCAACGCCGCCGTTCGCAAGGCCATCGCCGCGGGCTTGCCCGAAGCCGGCGCCATCAAGGCCCTGACTCTCGCCCCAGCCCGCCTCTTCGGGGTCGACAACCGCCTGGGCAGTATCGAGCCGGGTAAGATCGCCAATCTCGTGGTTACCAAAGGTCCGCTGTTTGAGGACCGCACGGAGATGAAGTACGTCTTCGTCGACGGCGTCAAGTATGAACCGGCCCCGGCGCCCGCCGCGCCTGCCTCGGAGGCTACCCGATGAAACTCGCTTCCTTCCTGCTGCTGGGGTGTGCCGCGCTCTGCGCCGCCCCGCCCATCGTGATCCAGAACGCGAACGTCCTGACCATCACGAAGGGTTCTTTCAAGGGTTCGGTAGTTATCAAGGACGGCAAGATCGTCGACGCGGGCGAGAAGGTGATCATCCCGCCCGGCGCTCAAGTCATCGACGCCGCTGGCCAGTACCTGATGCCCGGCATCATCGATTGCCATTCGCACATCGCCGCCGATTCCATCAATGAAGGGTCGGTTTCGGTGTCGTCCATGGTGGGCATTGAGGACGTGCTGGACCCCACCGCCATCTCGATTTACCGCGCCCTGGCCGGTGGCGTTACTACCGCCAACATCCTACACGGCAGCGCGAACTCCATTGGCGGGAAGTGTTCCGTCATAAAGACGCGTTGGGGCAAAGATGCGCAGGGCATCCTGTTCGAAGGCTCGAAGCCCGGCATCAAGTTCGCCCTGGGCGAGAACCCGAAGCGCCAGGGCAATGCGCCCGGTGGAGGACGTCCTGGCGCGCCTGCCGCCAATCTGCGCTACCCGGCCACGCGCATGGGCGTCGAGGATGTGATCCGCCAGGCTTTCACCGAAGCCAAGGAATACCAGCGGCAGTGGAAGGATTACCAGGCGCGCAAGGCGTCCGGCACCGCCCTCATCCCGCCCCGGCGCGACCTGAAACTCGAGCCCCTGGTGGAGATCCTGGACGGCAAGCGCCTGGTACACGCCCACTGCTATCGCGCCGACGAAATCCTGATGTTGCTGCGCGTCGCCGACGAATTCGGCTTCAAGATCAAAACCCTGCAGCATGTGCTGGAAGGCTACAAGGTGGCCAAGGAGATTGCCGCGCACGGCGCCGGAGCCTCCACCTTCAGCGATTGGTGGGCTTACAAGGTGGAAGCCTACGATGCCATCCCTCACAACGCCGCCATCATGGTCCGGAAAGGCGTGCTGGTTTCCGTAAACTCGGACGACGCCGAACTGATGCGCCGCCTGAATACTGAAGCCGCGAAGACCATGAAGTACGGCGGCCTGACCGAAGACGAGGCACTGGCGCTGATCACCATCAACCCCGCAAAGCAGCTTGACCTGGATAACCGCGTCGGCTCCATCGAAGCCGGTAAGGACGCTGACCTCGTCTTATTCGACAAACACCCGCTATCGAGTTTCGCGAAAGTGCAAAAGGTGCTGATCGACGGCACCGTATACTTCGACCGCGACACCGACATCAGCGAACGCAACCGCAGGCAGTTAGAGAAACAGAAATTGCTCGACAAAGAGAAACAGAGCCAGCCGAAGAAACAGGGTGGACCCGGCCGGAGACCCGCCTAATGAAACGCATCTTACTTAGTCTGCTTGCCGCGCTACCCCTGTTCGCCGCCGCCGATGATACCTTTGCCATCCGCGGAGCTACCGTCCATCCTGTATCCGGCCCGAAAGTCGAGAACGCCACCCTGCTGGTCGTGAGCGGAACGATTACGGAGATCGGTAACGCCAAACTCGCTGTTCCCAAAGGGACGCGTCTTATCGATGGGAAGGGATTGCACGTCTATCCCGGTATCATCGATTCGTCCACCCAAGTGGGCATGTCGGAGATCAGTTCCGTGCGCGAAACCTCCGATGTCACCGAGCTGGGCGACTTCAAGCCGCAGTTACGCGCCGCCATTGCCATCAACCCCTCGAGCGAACATATTCCCGTGATCCGCGCCAATGGCACCACCACGGCACTGGCCGTCCCTGGCGGAGGCCTGATTGCCGGTCAGGCGTCGATGATGCATCTCGACGGTTGGACCTGGGAGGACATGACGGTTCGCCGCGACGCCGCCATGGTGCTCAACTTCCCGGTCCTCAGTGTCTTCGGCGACCGCTCCTTCGCCGACGCCAAACGCAACTACGACCAGCAGATTCGCACGCTGTCCGAGTACATCGAATCGGCCCGCCGGTACCAGAAGGCCAAGGCGGCTCCCGGCGCCGGCTTTAAGACCGACCTCGCTTTGGAAGCCATGCTTCCCGTATTGGACGGCAAGATGCCATTGCTGGTGGGCGCCGAGCGGGAACGCGCGGTTCGCGATGCCATCGCCTGGGCGGATAAGGAGAAACTGAAGATTGTCCTGTTTAACGTGCGGCGGCCGGGCAAAGCCATGGCCGAGATCAAGTCGCGCGATATCCCGGTGATTCTGGGTCCCACCCAGGAGTTGCCGCTCGAGGAGGACGATCCTTACGACGAAGCCTTCACGGTGCCGTTGGAGTTCCACAAGGCCGGTGTGAAGTTCGCCTTTGGCACCTTCGGCAACCAGTTCGCCCGCAACCTGCCCTACCAGGCCGCCACCGCTGTCGCTTTCGGCTTACCTTACGACGAGGCCCTCAAAGCCATTACCATCAACCCGGCGGAGATCTTCGGAATCAGCGCGACCACTGGATCCATCGACAAAGGGAAGTGGGCGGACCTCATTGTTACGGACGGCGATCCGCTGGAAGTGAAGACGCAGGTGAAGCGTATGTTCATCAAAGGGAAGGAAGTCGACTTGGAGAGCCGGCACACGCGGCTTTACAAGAAGTACCTGGCCCGGCCTTAATCGACGAAGCCACGCCAGACGTTGCCCTTTTCATCCCGCAGCACGATGCCGTAGGAATCGGACATGCCGGTGATGGTGTGGCCGTCGGCGTCTCGAAAGCGGTAGCAGACGGTGTCGTCCGGTTGCAGCTCAGCCTGTCCCCGCCAGATGTTTCCATGCTGGTCTCGCAGGCGGATAAACTCGCCGAAGCCCGATCCACTCACCGTGGTACGCGGCATGCGAAGGGATTCGAACCGGTAGAAACCTCCCGGAACAGTCGAGCGGCGCTTTCGTTTGATCACACCCTATTATGCGGAATGACATCTTACGGTTGGATCCAACACACACCTTAGCCCGACTTAGGAAATCACCGGAGCTTCTTGGGCACGATCTGTGGCCGGATCACCGCAATCCGGTGCGGCGCCATTACTTCCGCTAATTGTTGGAACATCGCTTCACCCTTATAAGTGCCCGTAATCGCGCCACCGGAACCGGCGAAGTTCGCCGACGCCCCCACGCTCCGTGCCAAACGGATCATCTCCAGGTTGCCTTCGCTAATCCGATACAGTTTCGCCCGTAGATCGAAGTTGGCGTCAATGAGATAGTCCAGAGCCGCGGTATCTCCAGCCAGCAGGGCGTCGCGTGCCTGCTGGGCGTAGGAGCTCCACGTCCGCATCGCCCCAACAATCTCCGGATCGCCATTACGCCAGCGCTCCCGGATGTTCGAATGGAATACCTCGGTGCCTTCACTTAAGCTGGTGCGGTAGGCGACGTACAACGGCGGCAGTAAGGCTGGATCCAGCCGCTCATAATTACCGTAACCGCGCGACTCCATTAAGTCCCGCTGAAAGTCCATGAATACGAGGCCTTCGTACGACTGGATGACGCGATCCTGCGGACCGGCCGGAACGCCCAGTTCCCGCGTCTCCGTTTCCAATACCAGCTTCGCCTGAATGGGCAGCGGGATGTCCAGTTCGTAATACTGACAGAGCGCCCGCAGCGCGGCTGTGATGATTGCGCTCGATCCGCCCATGCCCAACCGCAACGGTACGGTGGTTTCGTACTCCAGCGTGAAGTTGCGGTCCTCGAGTTCAATACCATGCTCCCTGCAGTAATCGGCAAGGCGCACCACCAGCGCCTGGATGATACGGATGCCGCCGTAATAACCGCGCCAGCGCGTGGTCTCGTAGAGATCGCTCAGGCTTTCAAACACCGGCATATCGGCGCGGCCGGGCTTGATCTCCAGCCGTGCGCTAGGATACAAGATGACCCGCGCGCGAAAATTGCGCACCACAAATGCGATGGTCTTTCCAAAGAATCCATCGCTCGGATTGCCGGTGAGTCCGGCACGCGCGTAGGCGTAGGTTTCAATCATCACGAACGAGTGTAGCGTATTTGTGAAAGCCGTCATTCAAAGGGTAAGTCGCGCCAAAGTCACCGTCGATGGGCGGATCAGCGGGCAGATCGGGACGGGATTGCTGCTGTTGCTGGGTGTATCCAAACAGGACCGGGAGCCGGATGCTCTCTACTTATTGGACAAGATCGTCAACCTGCGCATCTTTCCCGACGAGGCGGGCCGCATGAATCGTAGCCTTACGGATGCCGGAGGCGCGCTGCTGGTGGTCTCCCAATTCACTCTGTACGGCGATTGCCGCAAAGGCCGGCGGCCTGGTTTCGATCTCGCCGCTCCCGCCGGTCAGGCCCGGTCGTTATACGAATACTTTGTAAGTGCCGCCCGCCAGCGCGGCCTTTCCGTGGAAACGGGAGTCTTCCAGGCGCACATGGACGTGGAACTTACCAATGATGGTCCGGTAACTTTTTTACTGGAATCTTTACCGAAATCGTAAGAGAAAGTTTGACAGCGGAATTTATTTAGGAGATATTGGGTTTGCTACGAGGCGTCCTATGCCCAGACCAAGAAAAGCCATCCAAGATCCCACTTTCCTAACTGCCGCTCTCGAAGGTCTCGAATTACAGAAGCAACGAATTGAAGAGCAGATTCGCCAGGTGCGCGCCATGCTCGGTAAGAAGGGGCCCGCGGCTTCCGCTCCCGTTCTTCCCGTTGTGGAAGAGAAGCCGGCCCGTAAGCGCAACCTAAGTGAAGCCGCCCGGCGCCGCATCGCCGCCGCGCAGAAGAAGCGCTGGGCCGCGTTTCGTAAGGAACAGCCGCAGGGCGAGTAACCTTTCTCGCCGCCGGATCCGCGTTTCCACTTACTGTTACTCCGTTGCGGATCCGTGGCGGCGTCCCTCTCTGCCGCTCAGTCCGGGCGATAACCGCCATTGCCACGCGTCCGGCCACGTCAACAGGGAGCCGGAATCGCTTATACTTGAGTCTTTGCCCGCCCCTCGGCGGGCGTTGTTCCTGCGAAGGTAGCACTCCTCATGGCAGCGGTGAAATTGGAAGCTTTAACCCGGCACGGCGCCTCCCAATCCCCGGAGGCGGATCTTGCCCGCAACGCTTTGACCTATATGACAATGATGCGCGAAGTGGAAGAGCGCATCGAACGCCGCTTGTACCGTCAAGGTAAAGTCCTCGGCGGAGTCTACGTCGGCCGTGGCCAGGAAGCCATTCCGGTCGGCGCGGGGTTGGCTGCCCGTCCGGACGACGTTCTGTTCCCCTCCCACCGCGACTTGGCTCTCTATCTGATGCGCGGCGTCACCCCGGGCCAGATCTTCGCCCAATATATGGGTCGCGTCGGTGGCCTCACCCGCGGCCGCGACGGCAACATGCATATGGGCGATCTCAGCAAAGGCTTGGTCGCCATCATTAGTGCAATGGCCGCCAGCGTTCCCGTAGCCGCCGGCGCCGCCATGGCCCTCAAATACCAGGGCCGCGACCAGATCGTGATGGTCTTCTTCGGCGACGGCGCCACCAGCCGCGGCGACTGGCACGAAGGGATTAACCTCGCCGCCGTCCAGAAGGCGCCCCTGGTGTTGTTCTGCAACAACAATCAGTACGCCTACTCGACGCCGCTGGATAAACAGATGGCCTGCGCCAATGTGGCCGACCGCGCCCCCGGTTACGGCATTCCCGCCGAGATCGTCGACGGAAACGATCCGCTGGCCGTCTATGAAGCCGCGCGCCGCGGCGCCGGCCACGCCCGCCTGGGCCTTGGTCCTTACTTAGTCGAATGCAAAACCTTCCGCATGACCGGCCACTCCGCCCACGATCCCGCCGACTATGTACCGAAGCAACTGTTTGAGGAATGGTCGCAACAGTGCCCCATCGCGCGCCTGGAAAAACGCATGATCGAAGAGGGTTGGGCCAGTCCCGGCGAGATTGCCCAGTTGCATGAGCGCATCCGGCTGGAAACCGACCAGGCCATCGAATGGGCCGAGCAGAGCCCATACCCGGATCCGTCCACGCTCGAACTGGACGTCTACGAAACGAAGGGGTAGTTCATGGCCACAACCTATTTGGAAGCGATTCGCGAAGGCCTCTTCGAAGAGATGGACCGCGATCCGAACGTCTTTCTGCTGGGCGAGGACATCGGCATCTATGGCGGCGCCTTTAAGGTGACCGCCGGGATGCTGGACCGCTACGGCCCGCGCCGCGTCGTCGACACTCCCATCTCCGAATCGGCGATCGTCGGCGCCGCCATCGGCGCCAGTTTCATGGGCCTGCGTCCGGTGGCCGAGATGCAGTTTGCCGACTTCATCTCCTGCGGCTTCGACCAGATCGTCAACTTCGCCGCGAAGTGCCGTTATCGCTGGAATGCCCCCGCGCCGATGGTGGTGCGCGCTCCTTGCGGCGGCGGCATCCACGGCGGCCCCTACCATTCGCAGCAGAATGAAGCCTGGTTTGCGCACACCCCCGGTCTGAAGGTGGTTCTCCCGGCCACCGCCCGCGACGCAAAAGGCTTGATTAAGTCCGCCGTGCGCGATAACGACCCGGTGATCTTTTTCGAACATAAGGCGCTCTACCGCCGCGTGAAGGAAGACATGCCGGCTGGGGATTACACCGTCCCCATCGGCAAGGCGAACGTCCATCGCGAGGGCCGCCATCTCTCGGTTATCACCTACTCGGCCATGGTTCATGTCGCCGAAGAGGCTGCTAACATCCTGGAGAAGGAAGGGTTATCGGTGGAGGTGGTGGACCTGCGCACGCTGACGCCGCTTGATGAGGAGACCATTCTAACTAGCGTCCGCAAAACCTCCAAAGCCATCGTGTTCCATGAGGCAACCCTCACCGGCGGATTTGGCGGGGAGATCGCCGCGCGAATCACCGAGAAGGCTTTTGACTATCTGGATGGCCCGGTGATGCGTCTGGCCGCGCCCGATACGCCCGTTCCTTTCAGCCCTACGCTGGAAGACGCGTATTTGCCGAATGTCGCGAAGCTGGTAGCCAAGATCCGCCAACTGGCGGCCTATTAGACTTGCGAAGTAACCCGGAACCCGGCTTGCGGGCGCGCCCGGCTCGGTTACGTAAACTGCTGATTCCGTTACGGAGCCGCGACCACAAGGGAGCGGGTTCGCCAGGTTCGGGAACTCCGCTATTGTAACGTCAGCGTCAATTCGGCCTCCGCCTCTTTCGTGCGCCCCGGCCGCTGGATCAGGCGCCGGGGATCAAACAGATGTTGCGGCTTGAAGGCCTTGCGCGACCAGCCGGACCCTTCCTCAAACTGCAGCCCGATAAAGTAGCCAATCTCGCGGTAAACGCAGTAGCAGACTTTCCCGCTCATCTTGCCCTTGGGATAGGCGATCCGCAGCACGGTGTTCAGCGGAATCGGCTGGTCCAGTTGGAGGCATGCGCCGGAAAGGGAGATGTCCTCGAGGTTCGCCACTGCCCGCCGGTTTCGCCCAGACTCATCGGTCCACTGGACGTTAATCAGATCCGCGCAGAGCATTCGAGGTTGTAAGCGCCTGTCGTGCATACCCTTTTATCGGTAGGGGTAGCGAGCGAGGTTAGCTTCCGGGAGATGAAAAATTCACTTAAGCAAGTGTGGGTGTCCCCTTAGTCGCTAGGTACTGGTTGGCGTTCAAAAATATACTCGAACAGGCAATCGCTTGGCCGATAAGTCTCTTGATGAGTGTATGGCCCCTTCTCTTACTGCCCCTGCTCGCCCAAAATCCCCCTCCGGCTGCCACAACCGGCATCGACCGCCAACGCGAATCCATTCGCAAACAAATCCAATCCGCCGCCCATCAGACCGGCGCTCCCAACGCCCCTGGCTCTTTCTTTACTTACTCCTGGACCCCCGCGCCGCTCTCCGCCACAGCACCTCCCGCCGATCCCATCCCGCCCGAGGCCACCCCCGCCAAACCGCCTGCCTCCCCCAGCAGCGCCGCCTGTGATCCTCTCGCTGCCCAGGTGCTCGATCCCATCCTCGACAAGGCTTCCCGCCAGCACGGCGTCGAACGCAACCTCCTGCAGGCCATCCTGGAACAGGAAAGCGCCTCCCGCCCCTGCGCCGTCTCGCCCAGTGGAGCCCAGGGCCTGATGCAGTTGATGCCCGCCACCGCCGCCGGCCTCCAGGTCGCGGACCCCTTCGATCCGGAGCAGAGCATCCAGGGCGGTGCCCGCTTCCTCAAGCAACTGCTAGAAAAGTACAAAGGCAATCTCAGCTTGGTGCTCAGCGCTTACAACTCCGGCCCTGCCCGCGTCGACAAGGACGGCCGTATCCCCGATATCCCCGAAACCCAGGACTACGTCCGCCGTGTGCTCGCCAAACTGGGCAAGGTCCCCGCTATCGAGACCTTCTAGCTATCGCTATGCTGGCCGCGCCTAATCCATCCTGGAAGCCCGCAAGCCGGACGCCCCCAGCCCTTCCTCCTTCGGTACATACTTCACGGCTTACACCTGAAGGTCCGCCCAACGCTCAACCTCCCTCCCGCATTCGTGCTACATTCTTTACGTCACACCATGTTACGTCACACCATGCCGATCCGGCTTGGGGGGCGGGTGTCGATGCGTTTACGATCATGAAGATCGCCGGCCACGGCAGCATCAATAACTTGGGCCCTTAGCACAGCGGTTAGTGCAGCGGACTCATAATCCATTCAGACCGATTTTTCAAACACCACGCAAGCGTCAATAATCCCTTATAAACTATTGCAAGTGCTGCATTTGTTTGGTAGCGCCCCGAGAGTCCTTCTGGGCGGCTATCTGTGCTTCTATGCATAGGGTAGGCACAAAAGTGGGCACAGTTTTGTGAGGGAAACGGAACTCGTCTATGGCACCGCAACAAGCACCTCGTCGGCATGCCGTTGTCTCTTGGAATGATATACACCACTCCTTGCCCCATTACGCTAGTTCTTCGGGCGTGGTCCGGTTGCATTCGCCTGATGGCTCTCCGAACCGTTTCTCGGACGACGAGAGTGAATGGCGTCTGTGGATAGCGACCAAGGCGCCGATCATACCCGAAGTTCAGCAGTGGCTCAAGGAAAACGTCCTGTCGGTAGCTGAACGGCCGAATGCAGCTGAGGCTGTGTCGATGGTTCCCGTGCGGTCGGAGTCCACTAGTATCTGGTTCCTAAGAACTACGGTGTTGCTCATTCCCGAGTTCCTGCGGTCCCTACGCGATGATGTATTTCCCACGTATGCACAACTCCACGCCCAACTTCTTCCGACAGCAGAGTCAGTGGAACCGTCTCTCTTGTCGTGGAGGAACGGCAGGGCTTTCCGAACGATCACATGGCAGGACGTGCTAGGCGATCGTGGAGAAACCCTCCGGCATGCACTCTCAGCTTGGGCTGCCAAGTTCAACCTTGGAGGGGAGGAGTGGCTGATCAAAGCCATGATACCGACTCTTCGCTTCTGGCTCATGGACGAGACAGGCTTCCATCGGCTTGAACCCGATTTCACGTATGTCGGCGGGACTTCTGAGTATGTTGAACTCACCGTCCGTATGCCGCGTTGGACTCCCGGTACCAGTATCGAGGCGTTCAAGTCGGCTCATCGCGAAGGATCCGACGCGGTAAGGGACATGTACCTGGAGCGAGCCCGGGAGCCCTATCCAGGTTGGGTAGACCCCCCCATGCAGCAAGCTGACGTCGAAGCTCGAACGAACTTGGTGTTATGTCAAGTTGGTGGTCTCAATTACAGAGAAGTTGCCGACTAGTGGGGTGACCGAAAGAAAAGGGTTCTGACGACGGTTAGGCGGGGGATCGACAGTGCCGCCGAGGAGATCGCCCTTACGTTGCGTGGGTCCACCCGTGGCCGGCCCAAAAAAGCTACACGCTGAGCCCCTTCATTTTGGACTTTTATTGGCCGCTGCATGTTCAGCAATATAGGGGCATGCAAAACCAAGCAGGGCTGCTTACGGATTTGGAAGTGGCCAGATACCTTCGCGTGAGTGTCGCACTCGTGCGCCGTTGGCGTGTGTTACATGCCGGCCCCAAGTTCATCAAAGTCGGTGGCGCTCTGGTGCGCTACCGGATGGAGGATGTCGACGCGTACCTAGAAGCCTGCAGGAGTGGTGGTGGGCGCATTGCCTTGCCGGAAACGCTATCTAAGGGGGAACTGCAATGAAACTGATCCAGTACCCGCGCGCCGACCCCTTCTCGATGGTCCGGAAGTCGTTGACTGACCTACTGGAAGGGGACCATCTCGGTGCTTTGATCCTCCACAACATCGCCCGCACGTCGGAGACAATCTTAATCCACGAGGGCATCGAAAAGCTCGATATCTCACAGCCAGGTCCCTGGATCTGGCACTCCGATCGCGACATCGCCATGTTGCTTGTTCCGTACCGGGGCAAGCCCCTTTATGGCGGCAAGGCGATCAGGGAGGCCTTGGCAGGTCTGGTGGCGAAGCGCTACATCAATATGCGCAGCGACCCCGAGAACAAACTGAGCCGTCGGCGACAAGTACGACTAGCCTGCCCTGCTCGCCTTCAGCAGGAACTGGATGATTGGGCGAAGTTGCATCCAAGCTACGAGTTTGGCCCCAGCGATCTCGCCGTGCCCTTCCGCCAAATGTTCGATGGCCCCTTGCCGACCGCCTCATCCACCCAGAAAAAATGAGCGGGGTTCGAATGCAGAACCGACCGTTGGTAGCGGTCAAATGACCGGTTCTTCCTTATTGAAAGAGGTTTACGGATATAGAGTACTGCTGATGAAGAGGATGTGGTCTTAAGAAGTAAAGACATCAGAAAAAAAGAACCTACTGGTTACCGCGCACGTTGTTGCTGAAGCCCAATTCCGAAACGTTCGGAGATCACCCACGGTTCGATTGCGCCTACCAAGGTCATCTATCTTCCTATTGTTCCCAACAACAAATCCAAGGAGGTCCTATGGGCCGTCAATCTGTAAGCTTCAAGGCCGTAAAGCAGGCTGTTACCTTCGAGCAGGTTCTAAATCAATGCCGAGTTGAGGGGTTGAGGAAAAACGCCAACGGCTTGGTTGGGCGATGCCCGCTTCATGGTGGAACTCACGAAGATGAGTTCCGCGTGAATCTGGAGCGCAAGATCTATCACTGCTTCACCTGCGGTCGTGGGGGCGACCTGATTTCCTTCGTGAAGGAGATTGAAGGCGTCTCAGAGCGTGAGGCCGCTCTTCTGCTCGTTAAGGCATTACATCTGGAACGAGAACTCCTGTGTGTTGATGATCGCCTGGAGGAGCGCTGGGTTTCCTCGAAGCAGCCGAATCCCCCGCTGCCATTCACGTTGCAACTCGATCCCGAACACCCATACCTCGCTAAACGTGGGATCAGCGTCGATACGGCAAAGCGGTTCGGTGCGGGGTACTACTCGGGGTCCGGGATGATGCGCGGCCGAGTGTGTATCACGTTGAAAAACGAAGATCATCAAGCGATCGCCTACATCGGGCGCGCGATCGATGATAGCCTACCGACCTACAAGTGGCCACCTCGGTTCCAGAAATCGCAGGAGTTGTACAACTATTGGTACGCGGCAGCCAATGCGCAGCATGGCTGGCACAACTCGGTCATTCTAGTTCAAGACTTCTTTTCCTGCATGGCCCTGCACCAAAACTTCCAGGAGAATGTGGTGGCTCTGATGGGAGCGGAGCTATATCCCGATCAGGAGCATTTGCTGATATCCACTTTCGAACAGGTCACCCTAGTATTGGACGGAGACCGCACCGGCCACGAGGCAACCAGGAAAATCCTGGAACGCCTGAGCGGCAAAATCGCGAGGTCTGTGGTGGAACTGCCATGGGACGCAAGGCCGGACACCATGCACTGGCGTGACCTTGGCGGGCTGATACGAAAGCCGAAGGTGTTGGACAAGTGGGTGCCGCGATTGAGTTCATAGACCGCTGGAAAGCGCATGTGTAGAAATCAGCGTCCAGGGAAAGGATCTTCCGCCGCGTTCCGCGCGGTCAGCGTGTTGGCGACTCCGCAATTCGTTCTCCAAAGCCGTTGCTTGCTGTCCGGGCGTGGTTTTAGTACGCGGCCTTACTTCGGCGCGCGCGAGAACTTGTCCACGTCTGCTCGGCAAAAGTTGACCACCAGCCCGGAGGCCGCCGATGAAGAAGGATGCCAGGAACCCGGAAGCGACCATGCCGGATCTGCCGCCGGTGGTTCTATCCGGATCCGCGGGCGGGAGATCGCCAGAGAACCTGTCGCAGTCCGCGCTGTAAAGCCGCTCACCGCCAGAAAACGCAAGCAAACTGGCGGGCGAAAAACCCCGCCTACGCCGCCACCTACCGGATCGACCAACGCCGCCATCCGCCAAACTTGGATCCCGACCCGCCGCGAGTGCCGAAGCCATTCGACAAACTTCCCTGGGATCTCGCGAAAGACGAGTTAGGCGCAATACTGTTCACTTAAGAATCCTGATACGCTTCTTAAAATCAAGGCAGAAAGTG
>CAYLPH010000004.1:14555-220689 GCA_964385495.1 uncultured Candidatus Solibacter sp. | reverse complement strand
TCGAGCAGGAGCCCTTCCCGCCCGGTGCCGATGAGACGGACATCAATCTGCGCGCCTACTTTGACCGCATGCCCGACGAGCAGTTGCTGGCGTATGATCCGTCGTGGACAGGGGAACAGGTGGTGGCGTGGGATGGCAACTTCAAGGATGACGGAAGTCTCATGCTGATCTGTTCCGAACGCGATGTGGATGTGGAGGAGTACCGGCGGGTGTTAGAGGAGTGCCTCGCCTACCGGGCCCGCATCCGTCCAGCGCTCAAGTGAACGCGATAATTAGCGCGCTGAGCCGCCTGTACGGCTATGGTGCGGAAGAAATCGCCCGGCTCGAGTTGCCTGCGCCTCCACCTACGCTGGATATGGAAGCATCCACGGCGCCGCTGCTGGAGCGATACGGCACGGACCATGCTTATGCATTCGGCTACGAACGGCGGCGGCGGATGATGCCGGTGATCTGCTCGCGGCAGGCGCAGGATTTACGGGTACCGCTGCTCACGGAAGCCGAGCAGGTTGCGGTGGAGCCGCTGGCGTATTCCCCGGCGCCGGTGCATTTGCCTCTGGATCGCCTGTGCCGCTATGCGACGAAGTTCATCGGCGGCGGTGGCGGGATTTGGGATGACGACGTGTACCGCCTGTTGGAGATCCAGACGGCGCGGATGCACCTGCGGGCGCGCTTTGGACTGGGGCGCTTTTTGGATTACCGGTTGACCACGGGGCTGCTGCGCGAAGAGATGGCGTGGGCGCTGGCTACCGGAGACCGCGAGTTGCCGCTGCGGGAGGCGTTGCTACCGTCTTTGGCCGAACTGACGGGGTTTGCGTCGCGGGTGACGGCGGGCGGCGTGCAAACGCTATGCGCTTTCGCCGATGCAGGAGGCTTCTATTGGATTCCGTTGCAGAAGCGAGGGGCCAGCATCGCGGAAGGGGCAGGGAACTGGGCCGTGGTACCGATGGGCTTTCATCAGCCAGCAGCGTCCGGTGATCTGAACCCCGCGGCTCCTTCCACGACTTCGCTGCGGGAGTTGTATGAAGAGCTGTTCGGCGGCACGGAAACGGCCCGCGAGCCGGAGTTCCTCTCGTACCCGGCAGTGGATTGGATCCGCAAACATCCGCAGTCGCTGGATTTCGAAGCAACGGCGTTCAACTTGAGCATGCTGCATGGCAACTACGACTTTTCGTTGTTGCTGGCGGTGCATGATCCCCGGTTCCGGGAGTCGTTCTCGCCGGAGTTGCGGCAATCGTGGGAATCGGAGGCACACCTGATGGTGCGTAGCGACGATACCGATGCGTGGCGCGAGTTGCTGCTTGCGCCGAACTGGGAGACCCAAGCGCTGGTGACCTGCGTGGAAGGGCTGCGGCGCCTGACGCAATTAGGCCGCATCCGTGAGCTTCCGTTACACTTTGACTGATGAACCGCCGCGAATGGATGGTGGGCGCGTTTGCCTGGCAGCATGGGCATGCACCCGATGCACCCACGAAGCTGGAGTATCTGAGCGCGGAGCAGGCCGCCGAGATCGAGGCGCTGTGCGCGCAGATTATTCCCTCGTCCGACGGCACGCCGGGGGCGCGGGAAACTGGCGCGATCTACTTCATCGACCGGGCGCTGGCAACTTGGGATCGGGACAAGCGCGACCTTTACGGCACGGGGATGGCCGAAGCGCAGAACGAGCGGCAAAGGCTGTTCCCGGATTCGGCTTCGATCCACTCGTTGTCCGGCGACCAGGCGATCGCCGTGCTGCGGGCGATGGAGAAGGGCGCGTTCTTCGAATTGCTGCGTACGCATACAGTGCTGGGCTTCGTAGGCCCACCCAGCCGCGGCGGCAATCGCGATGGGAAGGGCTGGGCGCACATCCAGGTGGAAGATCGCATGAGCTTTGAACCGCCGTTTGGTTTCTACGATGGCGAACGTTGATTTCGTGGTGATCGGCTCCGGCGCGGCGGGCGGCGTGGTGGCCAAGGAGCTCGCCGAAGCCGGCTTTGAGGTCGTGGTGCTGGAGCAGGGTCCGTATCTCAAAGAGAAGGACTTCACCCATGACGAGGTGCACTATGTACGCCACCAGGGATTGACCAACGACCCGAAGGTGCAGCCCGTGCTGTTCCGCCGGAGTGAGAAGGAAGAGGCGCAACCCTGGAAAGCGATTGCCTACGGACGCCAGGTGGGCGGCGGTACGGTCCACTTCGCGGCCAACTACTGGCGCTTTCACGAAAGCGACTTCCACGAACGGTCGGTGTTCGGCGATGTACCTGGGAGCAGCTTTGCCGATTGGCCGCTGACGTACGGCGATCTGGAGCCCTTCTATGCGAAGGCGGAACGCGACATTGGCGTTTCCGGTCTGGCGGGCGCGAATCCCTTTGAAGCGCCGCGCTCCGGGCCGTACCCGCTGCCGCCGATGCCGGTGAAGTCGTCGGGCGTGCTATTTGATCGCGGCGCCAAGAAGCTGGGTCTGCACCCATTTCCCGCGCCGGTGGCGATTCTTTCGCAGCCGTACCAGGGTCGCGGCGCGTGTACGCATTGCGGGTGGTGCCAGTGGTTCGGCTGCGAGATGCGCGCCAAGTCATCGACGCTGGTGACCGTCATTCCACAGGCGGCGAAGACGGGGCGCTGCCAGGTGCGCGCGAACGCCTATGTGCGGCGGATCCAAACCGGGAAGGACGGGCGCGTTACCGGCGTCGTCTACTTCGACAGCAAGCGCAAGGAAGTGTTCCTGAAAGCGAAGGGCGTGGTGCTGTGCGCCAACGGCGTCGAGTCGCCGAAGCTGCTGTTGCTTTCCAAGTCGAACCGCTTCCCGAATGGGTTGGCGAACTCGAGCGGTCTGGTGGGACGCAACCTGATGTGGGATAACTCGCATGGCGTGCAGGCGCTGTTCGAACATCCGCTACATGATTACAAGAGCATCCGGGTTACGCGCGTGCTGCACGATTTCTACAAGGCGGACGCCAGACGCGGCTTCTATGGCGGCGGCGCGATGGATGCGCGGTTCGGCTCCTTCCCTGCCGCGTTTGCCTTGGGCGGACTTCCGGCCGGTACGCCGCGCTGGGGCATCGAATATAAGAAGGCGTTGGCCGAGTATTTCCCGCGCACCATGATGGTGGTGGGCCATTCGACATCGCTGCCGGTGGAGAGCAACCGCGTGGATCTGGACCCGCGGGCCACCGATGCCTGGGGCCTGCCTGCCTTGCGCGTCACCTTCGATTTCCACCCCGATGACCAGAAGACCGCCCGCTGGCTATGGGACAAGCAGATCGAGATTCTGGAAGCGGCCGGCGCGCGGCGCATCTGGGGCGAGTACAACGACAAGCCGGGCCTGTCGGCGCACCTGATGGGGACCTGCCGGATGGGGCACGATCCGCGGCGCTCGGTGGTGAACGCCTGGAGCCGCGCCCATGATGTGCCGAACTTGTGGATCGTGGATGGGAGCAACTTCGTCACTTCGGCGCGCCAGCAGCCCACGGCGACGATCCAGGCCCTGGCGTATCGCGCGGCGGCGGGGATTATCGAAGCGGCAAAGCGCGGCGAGCTATAGACGGCGTGATCGTGGTAGCATCTGGCGGTGGCCCTCCCGCGTCATTCCGCGAACGTTCGCCTTACCCATTGGATTACGGTGCTGTGCTTCTTTGCGTTGCTGGTCAGCGGCGTTAACCTGGTGCTTTCGCACCCGCGTTTTTATTGGGGCGAAGAGGGTAACGTGAACACGCCGGCACTGTTCCAACTGCCGGTTCCGGCGTCGCGCGCGGCCGTGCAGACCGGCTATGGCTATGTGCTGCCGGACCAGAATGGCTGGAGCCGGTCCCTGCATTTTCAGGCGGCGTGGCTGGTGGTGTTCGCGGGGCTGGCGTACGCGCTGCACGGATTGCGAACCGGGCACTTTGCGAAGAATCTGCTGGCGGGGCCTGCCACGGCCGGGCCGTACAACCCGCTGCAACGCGCCACGTACGCCTTTGTGGTCTTTGTGTTGTTCCCGCTGATGATCTGGACCGGGCTGGCGATGTCGCCCACGGTGACCGGCGCGTTGCCATTCCTGGCCGGCGCCTGGGGCGGACACCAATCGGCGCGCACCATTCATTTCTTTACGACCTTGAGCCTGGTGGCCTTTGTGATTGGGCATATCGTGATGGTGGTGATTTCGGGATTTCGGCGGCAGATGTTGGCGATGACGATGGGAGGCGAACGATGAGCGGATTCTCGCGGCGGCGCATGATCCAGACGATTACCGGTGTCGCAATTGGCGGTGTTGGCGCCCGGTACGTGCAACAGAATGGCCTGGTCCCACCGGATGCGGCGGGCTTCTTTGCGCCCGAACACACGTTGACGTACGCCGCGCATCGCCAGTTCTTTGGCCTGTCGACGGCGCGGGAGTTCCGCCGCGACCAGATCTCGACGAAGCCATTCGCGAACGGCCGTCCGCCGAAGACCGAGGATTACATAAGCCACCAGGCGGCAGGATTCAGGGATTGGCGCCTGGAGGTGGGCGGACAGGTCGGCAAGCCGCTGTCGCTGTCGGTGGCGGACTTGCGGGCGATGCCGGCGAAGAGCCAGATCACGCAACTGGTGTGTGAAGAGGGCTGGTCGTACATCGCCGAGTGGACGGGGGTGCTCTTGTCGGATGTGCTGACGCTGGCCGGGGCCAAGGCCTCGCGCTACGTGATCCCGGAGTGCGTGCAGCCGAATTGGAAGCAGAGTATCGACATGGTCGACGCATGGCATCCGCAGACGCTGGTGGCCTATGCGATGAATGGGCAGGATGTGCCGCCCGGGCATGGCGGCCCGCTGCGGTTGCGGGTTCCACGGCAGCTTGGCTATAAGAGCTTGAAGTTTCTCAACCGGCTGACGGTGAGCGATAGTTTGGAAGGGAAACTGCGGGCGAGCCCGTACGCCTGGTACGCCGGCATATGAAGGTCGGCCGCAGAGGTCTGCTGGCGATTTAGAACGGGAACGGCCAGTTATTCCGGCGCTGGTTCTGGTTATCGGCCGGCATTACGATAGTGCGCGTGGAACGTTGGACCACGTCGCGGAAGTTGACTTCCTGCTCGTCATAGCGCAGGTCGCGGTCCAACACCATTTCGACCACGCTGCCTTTTTGAAGGACGACATCGGGGCCGCGGGTGAGCAGTACGCCGGCGAGTCCCGCGGCAGCTCCGGCTCCAGCGCCCCCGGCGATGCCCGTCAGCGGCCGCCCGCCAACCGCGCCCGCGATGCCGCCCACCAGGGTGCCCATCTGCGCGGCCTGAGCGATGTCGCGGGCATCCTCGCCCTTGCCGCCGCCACCCTTGATCTTGCCTTCGGCGCGGTCCAGTTCATTGTTGCCGCCACCCTCCATGCCGCCGACGCGGGCGCGGAAGTCGCGGGTGGTGCCGTTCGGCAAGGTAAGGGAGTCGAAGCGCAGGTATAACTCCCCGCGGCCCTTGATGCGGCCCGGGCGCTTGATCTGGGTGACCGTGCCGGCGACATAGCTGCCGGGCGGGATGACGATGCGGCCTTCGGCCATGACGGGAAACAGCGTTTCCAGGTAGACACGGTCGCCTTCAGTGGTCTGCTTACTGCTGAGCGTATTGAGAAGCGTCAGTGGAATCTTGGTGCCGGCGGCGATCTGGATCGGGGCGGGCGCGCCCTCCTGGGCAACGGCCACTGCGGCAAGCAGGCAGGTTTGCGAGAGGATCCGGAATGGTTTGGGAAGCGTCATGCCGTAAACGACGGCGTGTTGCGGTGGCGGGTTTGTCAAAATCCCTTTACGTACGCGTCCGTACGGCGGGCGGCGATCACCAATCATTGATATCATGGCGATCATGTCGACATCCCGGCGGGTTTTCCTTGGAGCTGCGACGGCAGCCTCCGCTATGCGCGTGTGGGGCGCAAACGATCGCGTGAACGTGGCTATTGTCGGTATCGGCGGCCGCGGCACCAACCACCTGAATATCTATTCGCGGCTCTCCGGCGCGAAGGTGGCCGGTTTGTGCGACGTAAACCAGGCCGCGCGCGAGCGGGCGCAGGCCACGCTATTGAAGAACACCGGCGAGAAGGCCACCGAGTACGAAGACATGAAGCAGGTCTTCGCGGACAAGAACGTGGATGCGGTCTCCATCGCGACCCCGAACCACTGGCACGCGCTGGCGTCCATCTGGGCGATGAAAGCGGGCAAGGACGTCTACTGCGAAAAGCCCGCCTCCTACAACATCCATGAAGGCCTGCAGATGCTGAAGGTGGCGCGCGATACAAAGAAGATGCTGCAGATCGGCTCGCAGCACCGCAGCACCCCGTTCAAGATTAAGGCCATGGAAGCGCTGCATGGCGGGCTGATCGGCAAGATTTATCAGTCGAAGGGCCTCTGTTACAAGCGCCGCGCTTCGATTGGCAGGAAGCCCGATACCCCAACGCCCCCCGGCGTGAACTGGGACATGTTTCTGGGCCCCGCGCCCATGCGTCCGTTCAACGAACTGCGCTTCAAATACAACTGGCACTGGTTCTGGGATACCGGCAATGGGGATATCGGCAACCAGGGCGTACACCAGATCGGTGTCGCGCGCTGGGGTATGGGCGATCCGGAGTGGCCCAAAGCGGCCTACTCGCACGGCGGCAAGTTCGCTTATGAAGACGATCAGGAGACGCCGAACACGCAGTTCTGCTCGTTCGATTTCGGCGGGCGCGAACTGACGTTTGAAGTGCGCGGGCTATTGACTGGCGGCGAAGGCATGGTCTTCCGTCCGCGGCGCCGCGGCGAATCGCCTACGGAAACCGCGCCCGCAGGCAATCAGGCCGCGCCGCTGAACATCATGGTCGGCAACCTGTTCTACGGCACCGAAGGCTGGGCCGCCATGAACGACGAAGGCTTCCAGGCGTTCAAGGGCGAGAGCAGTGAACTGGTGCTGGAACTGAAGGCCGAACGCGGCCCGGGCAACGACGCCACGTCGCTCCACATGGAGAACTTCCTCAAAGCCGTGAAGTCGCGCAACGTGAAGGATTGCACCGATGAGATCGCGACGGCGCAGTTAAGCGCGGGCCTGTGCCACTTGGCGAACATCAGCTATCGCGTTGGCCGGAAGTTGAACATCACCGCCGGTGCGAGCGGGCCGTCGTTCGCCGGGGACAATGAAGCCACCAAGATGCTGACGCGTCCGGTGTACCGGAAGCCGTACACGCTTTAACCATGAGACGGCCCGCTGCCTGGTGTGCCGCGCTGGCTGTGACGCTGCAGGCCGCGCCGTTCGACACGCAGCAACCGGAGTTCCGGGAGCGAGTGCAGCCGGTGCTGGCCAAGCATTGCTACGCCTGTCACAACGGCAAGGTACAAAGCGCGGGCCTGGACTTACAACGGAGTAACTTAGCTCCGGCGGTCTGGGAGAAGGTGTTGGACCGCGTCGAAACGGGCCGTATGCCTCCGCCCGGACTGCCGAAGCTGTCGAAAGGCGACATCGCCCTGGTGACTGGTTGGGTGGAGCGTAGCCTGGCGGGCGGTCCCACGGCTGCGCCAAGGGTGACCGCGCGGCGCTTGAATCGCGCCGAGTACAACAACACAATCCGCGATCTGCTGGGCGTCTCGCTACGGCCCGCCGATGATTTCCCGTTGGACGACGCCGGTTACGGATTCGATAACATCGGCGACGTGTTGAGCGTATCGCCGTTGTTATTGGAGAAGTACATGGCGGCGGCGCGCCGGGCGTCGCAAGTGGCCGTCTATGGCGAAACCTACCAGCCCAAGCCGGCCAAACTGGCGCGGCTGATGACGAAGAAGTCGCAGGACGACCCGACTCCGAATACACTGCCTTACTCCTATCGCGGCGCCCTTTACGGCAGCTTCGTGTTTCCCGTGGAGGGCGATTATGAACTGCGCATGCGCGTCGGGAACTACCGGCCGCGCGAGAAGGGGACCTCGCGGCACCAGGAGCTGAGCCGGAAGCGGAGCCGCACAGAGGCCGAGCAACGCGAGTTGGACGAACTCAACCGGACCGCCTATCCACCGGCGGAGATGGTGGTGCGGTTCGATGGCAAGCCCGTTCTGCGCGAGGTGGTGGAAGGCAACATCGACTACCAGTATGCCCATGGGGAGTCGATTGCACGAGTGCATGCCACTGCCGGGGAGCACGAGTTTCGGGCATCCTTTCCGGAGTTCGCCGATATCGAGAATGTGCGCGACAACGTGAACCTGGACGGCCGCCGCAAGCTGTTCCTTGACTACATCGATATCGTCGGCCCCTACCAGCCATCGGCCAGCCGCCCGGAAAGCTACCGGCGCCTGTTCGTCTGCAAGGATGCTTCGGCGGGGTGCCGGCGGCAGATCGTGGAAACGCTACTGCGCCGGGCCTATCGCCGCCCACCCACCACCGCCGATATTGCGAAGTTTGAATCGTTGGCGGCACAGGTGGTGGCCAACGGAGATTCGTTCGAAGAGAGCATTCGCTTGGTGTTGCAGGCGGTGCTGGTCTCGCCGCGATTCCTGTTCCGGGTGGAGAACGACACGCTGGACGCCTACGACCTGGCTTCGCGCCTTTCCTACTTCCTCTGGAGCAGCATGCCGGATGAGGCACTGTTGCAGGCCGCCGCCAGTGGCCGCCTCTCCCAGACCGCCGGTCTCGACGCGGAGATGCGCCGCATGCTGCGCGATCCGAAGGCCGATGCCCTCATGGACAACTTTGCCGGGCAGTGGCTGGGACTACGGATTCTGGACAAGCGCAAGCCCGACCCCAGCACTTTCCCGGCAGTGGATGACGAACTACTGGAGGCGATGCGGCAGGAAACGGCGCTGTTCGCACGGGCGGTCATGAGGGAAGACCGCGGCGTGCTCGACTTTCTCGATGGAAGCTTCACGTTCCTGAACGGGCCATTGGCGCGGCATTACGGCATTGCCGGTGTCAATGGCGAGGCCATGCGCCGCGTGCCTCTGCCCGGCGGGCAGCGTAGCGGCGTGATCACCCAGGGGGCGGTGCTGGCCTTGTCTTCGTATGCCACGCGCACCTCGCCGGTGTTGCGCGGCAAATGGGTTTTGGAGAATCTGCTGGGCACGCCGCCACCACCGGCGCCACCCGATGTGCCGGCCTTCCCGGAAACCGGCGCGGCGGTCAACGCCTCGCTGCGGCAGCGGCTGGAGCAGCATCGCGCCAATCCCAGTTGCGCGGTGTGCCATGACCTTATGGACCCCATCGGCTTTGGGCTGGAGAATTACGACGCCAGCGGCAAGTGGCGCGATAGGGAAGGGCAGTTCCCCATTGACGCTTCGGGTAAGCTGAGCGGCGGCGCGGTATTCGGCGGCCCACGGGAGTTGAAGACAGCCCTACGGAGCCAGTCTGATTTGTTCGTCCGCAATCTGACCGAGAAGATGCTGACCTATGCGTTGGGGCGCGGCGTGGAGCGGACGGATCGTAAGTTGGTGGATGAGATGGTGACGCGGCTGGGCGGCGAGGGATATAAGTTCTCCACCCTGGTGCGCGAGATTGTGCATAGCGAGGCGTTTCGGACACAACCGCCGCGAGCGCGGCAAGCGGGAGGATCGGATGCAGGTGGCCGGTAAGAGAATGAATCGCCGCACGCTGTTGCGAGGGTTGGGAACGGCGGTGGCGCTGCCGCTGTTGGATGCGATGGCTCCCGTTTCGGGGCGCGCGGCGGGAACTCCGGCGGCGCCGTGCCGGATGGCCATGCTCTATGTCCCGAACGGCATCATGATGGACCACTGGGTGCCCGTGCCAGGCCGCACGGCCGGAGTCACCGCGCTGCCCGCGAAGTTACCGTCGGTGTTGGCCGTTTTGGAACCGCATCGGGAGCAGATAACGGTGGTCGGCGGGCTGACCCAGAATGGCGGGCGCGCGCTTGGCGATGGGCCGGGAGACCACGGGCGCGCCGGTGCCAGCTATCTGACCTGCGTGCATCCGAAGAAGACCAACGGGCGCGATTTGCAGGCGGGCACTTCGGTGGATCAGATTGCCGCGCGGAAGCTGGAAGGCAAGACGCGGTTCGCCTCGCTGGAGTTGAGTTGCGAGGATGGCGTGCAGGGCGGCAGTTGCGATAACGGCTACAGCTGCGCGTACAGCAACACCATTTCCTGGCGGACTCCCTCGACGCCGAATCCTTCGGAGATCCGCCCGCGGGCGCTGTTTGAACGGCTGTTTGGAGCGGCGGATACGGAATCGGATCCGCTGCGCAGGGCAAGGCGGGCGCAGTATGAGCGTTCGATCCTGGACCTGGTGCTGGGCGATGCGCAAAATCTGTCGTCGAAGTTAGGCGGGGCCGATAAGCGGAAGCTGGACGAGTATCTGTATTCCATTCGCGACGTGGAGAAGCGCATCCAGGCGGCGGAGCAAAGCCAGGCGGTCCAGGCTCCGAAGGGCGCCGTAGTGCCGGACGCGAGCGTGCCGGCGGATCTGGCCGGGCATGCGCGCCTGATGATCGACCTGATGACGCTGGCCTTCCAAACCGATGCCACGCGGGTGGTCACCCTGATGTTGTCTCTGGAACAGAGCCCGCGGGCGTACCCCGAGATCGGCATCCCCGAGGCCCATCACGGCCTCACACACCACCAGGGCGACGCCGATAGAATCGACAAAGTCATTCGCATCAACCGCTATCATGCGGAGCAGTTTGCGTATCTGCTGGGGAAGTGGAAGGCAACGCCCGACGGCGATGGCACGCTGCTGGATCACGTGATGGTGACCTATGGTAGCGGGCTAAGCGACGGAAATGCCCACGATCATGCGGACCTGCCCCTGGCAATCGCCGGGCGCGCCTGTGGCAAGTTCAAGCCAGGCCGCCATGTGCGGGTGCCAAACGAGACACCCATGGCGAACCTGTTCCTGACCATGCTGGACCGGATGGGCGTCCCGGTGGAGCACCTGGGCGATAGCAACGGCGAGTTCGGGTACCTGTCGGAGTTATAGAGGGGCCGCCGCGCGGACGGCCCCCTTACCTTTACCAATCCAGGCGTGCGCCGATCAGGCCATTGCGCGGACCGGCAAGGTCGCGCGCGGTCGTGGCACGGATGGTGCCCACGTTATTCGGAGCCGAGATGTTCAACGCGGGGATATCGAAGTTCGCCTTGTTGAACAGATTGGTGAAGCTGATGGAGACGCGGAACGCCATACGCTCGCGGATCGGGAAGGATTTGAAGAGCGCGGCGCTGGCGATCTGACGCCCCGGACCGGTAATGACGCCACGGCCCGAGGTGCCGAAGCGGCCGGAGTTCGCGGGCGGCACGGCGAAGGCGGAGACGTCGAACCAGCGGTCGATGGTGCGCTGGTCCGAAGGCAGGTTGCCATCACCGATGCGATCCGCGATGCCGCCGACGGTCTGCGTATTGGAGGGGTCGACACCGGCAAACGTGGGCGTGAGGAACTCGCCGGTCTGGGCGATGTAGGAAGCGCTCATCTGCCAGCCGCCGAGGACCAGGGCGGCGGGGCGGTTGTCGTTCAAAAAGCGCTTGCCGCGGCCCACGGGCAGCTCCCAGATCACGGTGGAGAGGAAGCGGTGGCGTGGGGTGAACTGCGCGTCGGCCCGTTCGCGGGCGCGGTTGAAGGCGTTCTCGATGACGGTGCCGGCTTCCACGCCGCTGGTCTCATCGACATCGGTGAGGTTCTTGGCCCAGGTATAGGCGCCCATGAACGAGAGGCCCTTGGACCATTTGCGCTCGACCTGCGTGGTCAGCGCGTTATAAGTCTGGCTGCCGCCATTCTCGCGCATGGTGATGTTCCGGTAGAGCGGGAAAGGCCTTCTGGACTGGGCAAAGGGAACGGTGCTGGGCGTGGGCATGTTGACGTTGCGGCCGTAGACCAGGTTGGTGGCCTTGGTGCCGACGTAGGACAGCCGCAGGCCGATGCTGGCGCCCAGATCCCGCTCGACGGTGAGGTTCCACTGCTGGACGTAGGCGTTGCGCAGATTCAGATCCAGGCCAGTGACATCCACGTTGCCCGTAGTTCCCGCTCCCAGGAACGGCCGCTGGATGGTGAGTTGCGGCGTGTTGTTTGCGATGGTGTTGACGAAGGACTCGGTGAGAGAGAACGGGCCGCCATAGAGGGCGGAGAAGATGTCGGCGGTGAAGTCGTCGTTGAAGTAGCCGTAGCCGCCGCGCAGCACGGTGCGGGCGCCGCCGAATGGCCGCCAGGCAAAGCCGACGCGCGGTTGGAAGTTATTGAGGTCCCCTTTGCGTAGGGAGCGCTCCGGGAATCCCGCCGCCGATGCCGTGACGATGGGGATCGAACGCGGGAACAGCGGGTTCACGTAGTTGTCGATGATGCCTTGGTTGGGAACCACCAGGCGGCCGCCGATGGGATCGACATTGAAGATGATATCGCGCTTGTCGCGGGCGGGCTGGTTGTAATCCCAGCGCAGGCCGTAGTTGAGGGTGAGGTTCTGGGAGACCTTGAAGTCGTCCTGGATGAAGCCGCTGAGATGGAAGAAGCGCGCATAGCGGGTGGGGCGCACGTAGTTGCGGGAGGTGGTTTGGGGGATGCCGAGCAGGAAGTCGGCCCACGAGTTGCCGCTGGCGAACCCGGTGAAGCCGTAGCTGCCAAACTGCGCGGGCACGGGCGCGTTGTACTGCTGGGGACGGTATTCCACGCCGCCTTTGATGCTGTGCTTCCCTTTGATGTACGTAAGCTGGTCGACGAACTGGTAGGTATTCTCGGCGGGCGCCTGCTTGCCGAGCGGGGCGACGGTCTGGAAGCCATTGATACTGAGGGACGGCGCGTTCTCGACGCCGGGTGCGGGCTGCAGGCCCTGGATGCCCAATAAGTCTACTAACTCCTGGCCGAGCAACTGGCCGCGGGCGGGGTTGAAGTTGCGGGCAAAGCCCAGTTTCAGTTCGTTGATCAGGCTGGGGGTGATGGTCCAGGTATCGGAGATGGCCACCTGGCGGGCCATGCGGGTCTGTACCCGGTAGCCGACCTGCTCGGCGGGAAGGCCGCCATCGAGCACGCGCGGTTCCGACCGTTTGTAGCTGACCCGCGCGTAAATGGTGTTGTTGGAGCGGATGGCGTAATCCACGCGGATGTCGAACTGGTCATGGCGGATCTGCTGGGGCACAGTGGCGCGGTAGTTGCCGACCGTGGAGGTGGGGCTGCCGAAGTTCGGCAGCGGATAGAAGCGGTTCTGCCAGGCCTGCGTGCCGCGGTTGATCAGGCTGGCGGGTATGACGTTGCCTGGGAAAGGCTGGTTGGAGAACGGATTGCGCAGCGTGAGGTTGGGGACGGCGGAGAAGTCGCCGCCGCGCATGGCCACGGTGGGCACGTTGGGCGTGATGATGGCCGGCGTGCGCTGGCGCTCTCCTTCATAGGTGCCGAAGAAGAACAGCTTGTTCCGCACCACCGGGCCGCCCGCCGAAACGCCAAAATTGTTGCGGATATTCTGCCCGCGGCTGGTGGCGAAGAAGGGCCGCGCGTTCAGCGCCGAGTTCTCGTGGAACCAGAACAGCGCCCCGTGCAGATCGTTGGTGCCGCTCTTGGTGATCGCCGTGATGTTGGCTACTTCGCCGAACTCCGCCTTGTTATTCACGATCTCGAAGCGCACCTCCTGGATGGATTCGAAGCTCGGTTCGGCCGGTCCGATGGAGTTGCCGAAAGCGGGGGAATTCGACGAGATGCCGTCGACATTGAAGTAGTTCTGCGAGCCGCGGGCGCCGCCCAGGTTGAAGCGCGACCCGCCGCCCTGGCCGCCCGTGGGCGTGAGAAAGACGTAGCGGTAGAGGCCGGAATCGCCGGTGCCGCTCACCGTCGAGCGAATGTTCAAGGGAAGGTCGTTGAGATCCTTGGAGGTGCGCGTGGCGGCGATGGAGGCCGAGTCGGTCTCGATCACCGGCGCCGCCCCCTGCACGGTGACTTCGGTCCCGACTTCGCCCACTTCCAGGCGCACATCCACGCGCACGGTACGCAGCGCTTCGAGCCCAATGCCCGTCACCAGCGAGGACTTGAAGCCGGCGGCTTTGGCCTGTACGCGGTAGTTGCCCGCGTTGAGATTGGGGACCGCGAAGTTGCCGTCATCGCCCGTCTTGACAGTGCGCGTGAGGTTGGTGCCTTCGTTGGTAACGGTGATGTCGGTATTGGGAACCACGGCGCCGGTGGAGTCGGTTACGGTTCCGGTGATGGTTCCGAAGGTTGCCTGTGCGTAGGAGAGCACGGGCAGAAGCAGAAGCGTCGCAAGCAGAGCTTTCATAAAACCCCTCATGGTCGAAGTTTGCACGACCTAGTGCGAGTTGAGGCGATTATACCGGAGGAAAGCGGGTGGGTAACGTGGCAATGCAGGGTTCTGGACGGCGCGGGATTCGCGGGGGTTCAAGATCCGGTGTGGGATACCGATGAGAAAGGCATGTCCGGCGTCATTTCAAAGAGCGGATGGCTGACACTTACGACGCGATGGGCAGCGATGGCGGTAACGGCGGCAAGTGTCCTGGTAGTTTCGCTGCTGATGGGCGGTCACATGCCGTTCCAGACTGGCACCGGCGGACCCGCGGCACGCCTCGCGAACGGGCATTGGCAGGCGGTGTATGTACTGGGCGAGCGCTGCCCGTGCTCCAGCAGGGTGGCGCGGTACCTCATGACACGCCCACCGCTAGGCGGCGGCGAGCAGTTCATCCTGCAAGTGGGCTCCGAGCCGGAGACCGAAGCGGGCCTTCTGCAAGCGGGCTGGCAACTGCGCAGGCGGCCACCGGAAACCGCCCGCGACGACTACGGCGCCCAGAGTGCGCCGCTGTTTGTGATCGTCGATCCGCAAGGTGAGGTTCGATACAGGGGCGGTTTATCGCGCCGTAGCGATTCACGCGATGGCTTTCATGACCGCGAGATTTGGGACGCGCTACGGGCGGGGCGCGTCGTGAAGCCATTGCCTGCCTACGGATGCGCGCTGCGCTTCGGATGCGAGTGGGGTGGCGTTAGTCAGGCGTTGGAAGAATGACGAGAAGAACGGGGAACCATGGACGGGAAACAAACAGGCTGGCGTGAGGAAGCACAGCGTGGGTTGCTGCTGGTGTATCTGGCGCACTTGCCGGTGTTATTGGGCGCCGCGCTGGCATTCGATACGCCGCTCGCTACGACGTTGCTGCTGTGGCTGTTAGTCATCGCCGGCCCGGCGCTGGGCTATTTCGCGGCGAAGGGTACGCGGCTGGCCTCCGTGCTGTTAGGCGTGGGGGCGATGGGCCTCAGCGGCTCACTGATTCACGTCGGGCACGGCATGATCGAGATGCATTTCCATGTCTTCGTCTTCCTGGCGGCGCTGGTGCTGCTGGGCGAGCCGATGGCCGTACTGGCGGCCAGCGCCACGATTGCCGTCCATCATGTGCTGTTCTGGCTGGTGCTGCCGGCCAGCGTGTTCAACTACAACGCGGGCTTTGGAATTGTCGTGCTCCATGCCGTGTTCGTCATCGCCGAGACGATGCCCGCGGCGCTGTTGGCTATGCGCTACGGCCGTGCCAAGGATGCCGAGGCAATCACCTCGGCGGAGTTACCGGCCTCGGCCCAGGCGGTGGGAGAGGCCACGGGGCGCTTGACGGATCTCAGTCTGCGCCTCAAGGAGAGCGTGGCCCGGCAGCATGAGGCGATGGGGCGGACCGGGGAAGCGGTGGAACAGATCGGGCTGGCCGCGAACGAGAACCGCCAGGCCGCGACGAGTTCGGCGGAGATCGTCGATGAGTTGCTGGGCCGGCGCCTGGAGGAGGCTCGCGGTTGCGCGCGGGTGATGATTGAACGCGCCGCCGTGGCACGCGATTCGGGCAAGCGCGTGCAATCCATCCTCAACACCATCGACACGATCGCCTTTCAGACCAATGTACTGGCGTTGAATGCGGCGATAGAAGCGGCTCGCGCCGGAGAGGCGGGCGCCGGCTTTGGGGTGGTGGCCGAAGAAGTGCGGAACCTGGCGCAGCGTAGCGGCACGGCGGCCCGCGAGACACGTGAGTTGATCGATGCGTCGGTGACGGACTCCCTGGAGAACGCGGCGAAGATGGGCGCGCTGGCATCCCATATCGAGGCGATGGCCGAACAGGCGTCGGCGTTTCGCGATGGCTTCAACCGGATTCGGAAAAGCAGCGAAGCGCAGGGGCAGGCGATCCAACGGGCCGCCCATGGCCAGCGGCAATTGCAGGCCATTGAGGAACAGTTGGACGCAGACGCGCGGGCGGCGGCGGAATCGGGCCGGGAACTATCGGAGCAGGTGAGAACCATGAATGAATTGGTGGCGGCGCTGGGATAGGAGCGCTATGCTGGCTGGTTGATGCATTGGCTGGAGCAGGCGCGCGAACTGGCGGCGCGGGGACGCGTGGGAGAAGCCATCGCACATCTCGAACAGGCGGTGGCGCTAGGGGAAGAATCCCCACAAATCTGCAAGGAATTGGCCCGCTACTGCCTGGGGGTGAACGAAGTGCGGGCGTTCGCCAACTACTGCCATGAGGCGATGCGGTTGGATCCGGCCGATGGCGAGCCGTATCTGATGATGGGGCGGGTGCTAAGCGGGCGCGGGCGTTGGGGTGAGGTGGTGGAGGCGCTGGAAGCGGGGTTGCGGCTTGGCTCGCTACGGGAGGCGGATCGCCGCGAAGCCGAGGAGTTGCTGGCCAAGGCCCGCGCCGAACACGCGGAATGGCAGCGCCGCCATCCCGGTGCAAGCAATCTGTGGTTGTAAGTTAATGGGCGGCTGCTATGCTGGCCTCTGATGAAGATCCGACTCCTGCTGGGCGTGCTGCTGGCAGCGTGGTGCCTGCCGGCTGAATCGCGGCGTCCGCTGCTGGTCATATCCGTGGATGGGCTGGACCACCGCTACCTGCGCGATGCCGATAAGCTTGGGCTGAAGATCCCGCATATCCGGCGTTTGCTGAAGGAAGGGGAGTGGGCCGGCGGGGTGATGGGCGTGGTGCCGACCGTAACTTGGCCCTCGCATACCACCCTCATCACGGGGGTCACGCCGGCCGAACACGGCATCCTGGGAAACCGCCGTCCGGCCTCCGAAGGTGGCGACTACTATTGGTCCGCGAACCTGCTCAAGGCGCCCACGCTCTGGCATCTCACGCGGAAGGCGGGTCTGAAGTCGGCGGCAATCACGTGGCCGGTAACGGTGGACGCCGATATCGACTACAACCTCCCGGAGGCTTTCGGTAAACGCAACGGCGGAGCCATGGACTTGGCCACCATTGAAGCCAAGGCGACGCCGGGCCTGGTGGCGGAGATCACGAAGATGTTCTCGGCCTTTCCGCATGAATGGATGGACGACCGGTCGCGCACGCTGGCGACCGTTTTCCTGCTGAAACAAAAGAAGCCCTCTTTGATTTTGCTACATTTGCTGGATCACGATTCCGAAGCGCATGAGATGGGTCCGTTCACGCGTGATGCGCTGGGCATCCTGGAGTACACCGATGAACTGATCCGGCAGATGGTGGCGGCTGGCAAGCAGTATGTCGTGGCGCTGGTCTCCGATCACGGCTTTGAACGGATCGACAAGGTGCTGCACCTACCGGCTCTGCTGGCCCGGAAGGGATTGCAGGCGAACGTGCAGGTGACGCCGTTCTGGGTGATGGCCAATGATGAGGCCTCGGCCGTTACTTTGCGTGGGCTGTCGTTGGGCCGCGAGATTCCAAAGGACGAAGTGCGGCGGTTTGCGCCGGCGATGGCGGATGCCGCGGCGGTGATCGAGCCCCCGCCGCACGTGATGTTCGCTAATGGCAAGGAGGCCGTGGAGACGAAACCTCGCGAAGTGGGCACCCACGGCATGTGGCCCACACGCGCCGATTTCCGGGCCACCTTTCTGTTATGGGGTAATGGCATCAAGGCGAAACGGATTCCGGAGATTTCCATGCTGGAGATTTACGGGCGGTTCAAGTCTATCCTGGGGATCCAATAGGTTTGGTTTCTCTAGAAACGACTAATTTCTATGTAATATCCTAGAAAACCTTGACGATGCCCAAACGCGGCAAGCGAGAGAGAAACCAAGCACGAAAGCATTCTCCGTGCGGTATACTTAAAATGTCGCTCCGGCTACCCTAGATAAATGGAGCGACTACTACAGGGCTCCCTCGGGAGCCTTTTACTTTTGGCGCCATGAATAGGGTCGCAGTATTTGTTGATGCTGGGTACGTCTTCGCTCAGGGTTCTGTGCTGCTCGCCGGACGCAGGCTACCCAGGGCGGAGATCACGCTGCTTCACGAGGCGGCCGTACTTGCATTCGGCGATTTTGCGACCCGGATCTCGCAAGTACCGATTCTCCGAGTGTATTGGTACGACGGCACGTCAACCGGCCCTACGGCACAGCATCTGACGCTCGCACACCTCCAGAATACTAAGGTTCGGCTCGGCTTTGTGAACAGTGTCGGAGAACAGAAGGGTGTCGATTCGCTGATTGTTACGGACATGATCACGCTGGCGCGGAACCGTGCGATAAGCGATGCGGTGCTCGTATCCGGGGATGAGGATCTACTCGTGGGAGTTCAGCAAGCCCAAGAGTTTGGGGTCCGGGTTCATTTGGTCGGCATCAAGCCGAGCCGTGGAAGTCAGTCATTGTTTTTGCTTCAAGAAGCGGATACAAACCACGAGTGGACTGCGGATGACATTTCCTTGTTCCTAAAGTGCCACACGAGCCCGCCGCCGTCCGAGGCGAGTACCAACGTCGCCACTTCGGTGTCGAACCCGGCGAACCTGGAAGATCCCTTGAGAGCGGTTCCTGCTCGTGTTGCGGCAACACTTGAACCTGCCGAAATACAGGCTCTGGTTGAAGCGGTTGAGCGCGGGGAAGTTCCACGTGACATCGACGGGCAACTTCTGAGCGGCGCCCGCTCAGAGATTGGACGTGACCTCAACCCGGCGGAGAAGAAAGCGATTCGAAAGAACTTTCTCGACGCCTGTCGGGCTCGAATGTAGATTGGGGAAAATTGGGGCGCTTCAGCGAGGATCGCAGGACGGATGTAGAGCTCTAAGAGGCCCCGTTTCGGTAAACGCAACGGCGGAGCCATGGACTTGGCCACCATTGAAGCCAAGGCGACGCCGGGCCTGGTGGCGGAGATCACGAAGATGTTCTCGGCCTTTCCGCATGAATGGATGGACGACCGGTCGCGCACGCTGGCGACCGTTTTCCTGCTGAAACAAAAGAAGCCCTCTTTGATTTTGCTACATTTGCTGGATCACGATTCCGAAGCGCATGAGATGGGTCCGTTCACGCGTGATGCGCTGGGCATCCTGGAGTACACCGATGAACTGATCCGGCAGATGGTGGCGGCTGGCAAGCAGTATGTCGTGGCGCTGGTCTCCGATCACGGCTTTGAACGGATCGACAAGGTGCTGCACCTACCGGCTCTGCTGGCCCGGAAGGGATTGCAGGCGAACGTGCAGGTGACGCCGTTCTGGGTGATGGCCAATGATGAGGCCTCGGCCGTTACTTTGCGTGGGCTGTCGTTGGGCCGCGAGATTCCAAAGGACGAAGTGCGGCGGTTTGCGCCGGCGATGGCGGATGCCGCGGCGGTGATCGAGCCCCCGCCGCACGTGATGTTCGCTAATGGCAAGGAGGCCGTGGAGACGAAACCTCGCGAAGTGGGCACCCACGGCATGTGGCCCACACGCGCCGATTTCCGGGCCACCTTTCTGTTATGGGGTAATGGCATCAAGGCGAAACGGATTCCGGAGATTTCCATGCTGGAGATTTACGGGCGGTTCAAGTCTATTCTGGGGATCCAACCGTTTAACGTATAAAGTAAATGACTTACTGGGCAGACACTCTCTAAGTTGGTGGTACTCCAATTTCATCCACTACCGATGATGGGCTGATCGGCGCACCATTCCTCCCGCCAGGGCGCCTTCGCCGCCCCCTCTCTTTAGGCCAGCACGTACTGCCGCTTGGGGTCGTGCGGGCCGGTGCCGATTTCGGCAAGCAGTCCGCGCTCCGTCAAGGATTTCAGCCGCGTCAGTGTGGAGCGCTCAGAAAGTCCGATATGCTTCGCTACCTCCGCGGTGGACCGCGCACGTTCATCGCCGAACAGAGCCAGGATGACGCGATCCCTTTCGTCCATGTGGGGCCTGCCGGCGCGCGCATTGAAAATGGTCACGCGGAAGTGGCTTCCGATCTCTTCCAGTTTGGGAGCGTCCAGTCCCGCACCCTGGCAAGCCGCAGTCATACGTTGGATTCCGCTGCCCCACTGCTCAATTAGGCGGAGTTCGTGGAAGACGCGCCCGATCACCCGGTTCCGCAGTTTGGAGACGCCCTGCCGGATGTCCTCGATGGTCAGACCGAACGGCAAGAGACCGGGACTCTCGATCTCTATGCGGTCCTCATACAGCGCCAACCGGATTGGCGCTCCTTGCTGGGCGTAATCTGCATGAACGATGGCGTTGACAATCGCCTCCCGGATGGCCACAAGCGGAACCGACCAACGCTCCTCCCGGCGCAACCCTTCAATGACCGACTCGTGAGTCAAGTGCTTGCGCGCGAAAGCTACGGCTTCCTCCGCCGATTGTGGTAACGGGGAGCGGATCTCCGCCGAGTCGGAAAGGCGCGCACGATCAGTACCCGCAAAACGGCCCGCCTGAATCCATGCATCCGGAAACCGGGAAAATCGGTCCTTACCAAAGAGAAGCAAGCCGCCGATTGTCGGCACCTGCCGGCCCTGATGCTCCGTGGTGATCCGCAACGTGCTCCACGCTTTAGGCGTCAGTGTCCGGTAGGGCGCAAAGAACTCGGAAGCAACTCGGAAGTCGAGCGCTTCCGGCTTCAGGTCGGGAATGGCCTGCTCATCAAAGGACTCCATCCGGTTCCAGCGCTTCAACTCCTCGATCTGCAGCGCCTCGGCCCTGCGATTTGTCGAGCCGACGCGGAGGAAGACGCCCTCCGCCGATCCGAGCCGCTCCAGGTAGTGAGGACGAGTGTTGCTGGGATAGACCTGAACAACAATCACGTTCACGTTCCGCCACGGCACCACCTCGATATCCGGAACCAGGCGAGGGCGGATCGAGTCTGAGACCAGACTCGTCAGCCTCTCTTCCGCTTCCAGTACAGCGGGTACGCCCCTGACGTTCTTAGACCCGTCATCTACGCCGATGACGACAGTGCCGCCGGCGGTATTCGCGAACGCAACGAGCGTCTTGAGAATTCCGTCCGGGGAAGACAAGTCGCGCTTGAACTCGAGGGTTTTGCCCTCCGGACGCCTGAGCAGATCCACAAGTTTCACTACTCCGCATATTACTCGGAAGTGGACATCGCCGCAAGGCTTCCGACCTTCCCCAATCCCCTCCGGCAGTACCCGCCGCCCAGATCCGGAATCCCAGCGGCAACTGGCCCGGCGCGCCGCGGCTTCGTCAAGTGAAGCCCATTCTGGATCGACAACCCGCGGCGATCGAGCGGGACAACGGCGATGATCCATTGCCCCGCAGTGGCGGCAGCGTGTATACCAGATGGTTGGAGTAAGCTGTGCGCCACTTGTTGCTACTGCTCGTTCCCTTCGCCTGGGGAGAACAACTGCCGATGGTCGTGCTCTCCGCGCGCGACGGGCTTCCCGCGGGAACGGTCCCGCGAATCGTGGCCGACTCGAGAGGATACGTCTGGTTTCCCCACTCCGAAGGCCTCACGCGGTATGACGGCAACAGTTTCCGTTCCTTCACAAAAGCGGACGGACTGCCATCCGATCTCGTTTACGACATAATCGAGCGGACGGATGGCGCCTACTGGATCGCGGCGAAGGATCACCTCTGTTTGTTCGATCCGCAACGCGGGAAGCGGCGATTCCGCTGCGAATCGCCTGGAATCGGACAGATCCACGCGCTGTTGCAAGATGGCGAAGCGACGTGGTGTGGGACCGACCGCGGGCTATGGCGGCGCCATGCCGGAGGTGCGTGGGAGCCGGTCGCTGGTGTGAAGGCCGAGCCTGGCGGACGTTCCGTCTCCGTACGCCGGCTCTTGAAAGACCGGCGCGGCGCCGTGTGGGCAGCGACGTTCTCCGGCCTTTACCGGTTCCAAGGCGATAAGTTCGATCGATGGAGCAGGGCCGAAGGTCTTCAAGACGACTACATCGTCACGGTGAATGAAACTCCGGGTGCGATCTGGGCCGCCACGCAAACGGAGCTCTTGCGATTCGCCATCGACTCGGGGACGGCCAACGCACGAATCACGTCGCGCTACACGCGCAAGGACGGCCTTCCGAGCAATTACGTAACGGATGTCCGACTCTGGCAGGGCTCGGTTTGGGTAGCCACGTTCCAGGGATTGGCGCGCCTGCTGCCTTCGGGAGCATGGCAGGCCATGGAGTCAGACCACGCCATCCGCAATGTGCCTCTCGAGTCTCTGGCCACCGATTCGCAAGGCGGCCTGTGGGTGGGCACCGATGGAAGCGGAGCTGCGCGTGTCCCAGGGTCGGGTTTCTCCCGGTTCACCGAAGCGGATGGTCTCCCCATTCGCAAAGTATGGGCCGTCATGGAGGACCAACTGGGCGAACTGATGGTGATCACCAAAGACGAGGATCAGTACGCCCTTAGCCGCTTCGATGGCTTGCGGTTTCATCCCGTCCGGCCCGTCAACCCCTACGGTAGGATGTGGGGATGGAGTTGGTCGCAGATTGCCGTCAATTCCCGGTTGGGAGACTGGTGGCTGGCGACCTCTCAGGGACTGCTTCGCTATGAGGGCGGTCTGCGGAGGAAACCTTCCCTCGTGCCAGAGCTGCGCTCCGCAAGCGTGTCCAGGGTATTCGAGGAACAGAGCGGCGCCATTTGGGCCAGCGTCTACGAAGTTGCCAATAACGGACTCTTCCGCCGTGACCCGTCCACGGGACGCTTTCGCCGTTTCAGTGAAGCCGATGGGTTGCCATCGCTTAAGGACGCTACCACCTCCGCGTCCGCCTTCGTCGAGGACCGGCATGGCCAGATTTGGATTGGCCTGCTACACGCTGGCCTGCTCCGGTATCGCAACGGGCACTTCGATCAGTTTTCGGGCAAGGTGGCGGGCGCCCCGAAGGACGGCGTACGCGCCTTGCTGATAGATCGCCGCGGCCGCTTGTGGGTGGGAACAAGCAGTCAAGGCTTGCTTCGCGTGGATAACCTTGAGTCCGGGACGCCAGCCTTCACAACCTACGACCGCTCCGTGGGCATGTCCAGTGATTTCGTTTCTGCCTTGACCGAGGATTTACAAGGTAGGATCTATGCCGCTGGCGCGGGATCGGTGGACAGTTTGGACCCTCAACAGCAGCCACCCCTACAATTGAGCCGCCTGACCACGGCGGATGGAATGATCTCGGGAAAACTTCGCGTCGCGTATCGCGACCGCCACGGCGCCCTTTGGTTTGGCGGCGACCAAGGCCTTTGCCGCATCATCCCGCGCGAAGCTCCGGCGCCGGAAACGTCGGTTCTCATCCACTCCATCCGGGTCAACGGTGAAACGCAGCCCATCTCCGATCTCGGTGAAGCGGAACCCGCTCGTCTCTCGCTCGAGTCCTACCAGCGGCAGCTCATGGTGGAGTTCGGCGGCTTCGGTCACGATCTTCGCTACCAGACCCTGTTCTCCGGCGTGGATACCGGCTGGTCAGCACCTTCCAGTGTCCGCACTGTTTTTCTATCCTTGACTCCTGGTGATTACGAATTGCTGATCCGCGGCGTTTCGCCGAGCGGCTCGGCCGGTTCCAAACCCGCTCGGGTGCTGGTTTCCGTCGCGGCGCCGGTCTGGCAGCGCTGGTGGTTCTTGACGCTTACCGCGGCTGCATTGCTTGGAGCGGCGTATTGGATTCACCTGCTTGTGCTGGAACGCAAGCTGACGATGGAACGCACTCGCTCCGCCATCGCAATGGATCTGCACGACGACATCGGCTCCAGCCTCGCCCGCATCTCGGTGCTCAGCGACGTCCTTCGCGCGCAGCTTGGCCGCACCTCGGAGCAATCGCCCGTGATCGACCAGATCGCGACTTCAGCACGCGACGTAATTGAGAAGATGAACGATATCGTCTGGGCCGTGGACCCGCGCCAGGACACACTCTCCGATGTGGTGGCGCGGATCCGGCGTTTCGCCTCCGACGTGCTGGACGCAAAGTCGATTCAATGGCGCTTTGATACCCCGCCCGCCTCGCAGGAACTCAGTCTGTCGTTGACGCAAAGACGTCATCTGCTCTTGATTTTTAAGGAAGCCATTCACAATATCGTGCGGCATTCCCAATGCCAGACAGCGGACTTGCGCATTGAACTGGATGGTTCGGTGCTGCAGGCCCGCATCAAAGATGACGGCGCCGGCATTCCCGCAGGATCCGCGCGTGGACGAGGTCTCAACAGCATGGCCAACCGGGCGGTTCAGCTTGGCGGCAGCCTCGACGTGATTTCCACACCGGGAAGCGGAACCGAAGTGTCGCTGCGCTTTCCTCTCGGCGGGGCTGCATGATGCCCCTTTTGCTTCGAGTGGTCTTGCATATTCCAAACGGGTGGTCATGCTAATGGATACGATCCGAGTAGCGTTGATTGAGGATGACCCGGCCACGCGGGAAGGCCTTCGGATGCTGATTGACAGCGCCGACGGCTTTCAGTGTACCGGCGCTTTCTCGTCAGCCGAAGAAGGCTTGCAACGCCTGCGCACGCCTCCCGACGTTCTGCTGCTTGATGTTGGCCTGCCCGGCATGTCCGGCGATGAGGGTGCCGGCCGCTTCTCCGAACGGTTTCCTGGTTTGCAGATCGTGATGCTTACCGTTGTCGCCGACCGGCGGCCCGTCTTCCTTTCCATCTGCAATGGCGCCTGCGGATACCTCTTGAAAAACATCTCCTCCGATCGCCTCTTGGAGTCCATCCGCCAAGCTCACCAGGGTGGATCTCCCATGTCGCCTGAGGTGGCAAGCCAGATCCTCACGCTCTTTCGCAAGACGGTGGCGCCCATCGAGGCGGTGGCGAAACTGACACCGCAGGAAACAAAGCTGCTTAGCCTGATCTCCCAGGGATACAGTTACCTCAACGCAGCAGGGCAATTGGGAATTGCCTTGAATACGGTCCGGAATCACATCCGTAGCATTTACGAGAAGCTGCATGTGCACACCAAGTCGGAGGCGGTTAGCAAGGCGCTTCGGGCCGGATTGCTCGACTGAGCTACTTCGTGCTTCCACTTTCAGAGAGTTTTCAGTTTGTTCGGCCATGCTAGTGGCATGCGTCAATCCGCGGTACTGGTGTGTCTGGTGTTGGGTGAGCTATGGGCAGCCGGCGGCCAAGGCCGGCAAGTCATTAGCCAGGAAGTTCAGCCGCGAGCCGGCTCGACCATCCCCGTTCAGCCTCCGGCGCCACGCCGGCCCTTTAACCTGCCGCCTGGCGTGAGTCTTTCGGACCAGCTCCGTGCCGATGACGCGGTGGCGATCGCACTCTGGAATAACTCGGCGCTCGAAGCGAACCTGGCGGCCGTGGGCATCGCGCAAGCGGACCTTCTTGACGCGGGCTTGCTCAAGAACCCGAACTTTCAGAGTCTGATTCCGGTAGGGGCCAAGCCGTTTGAGTTCCTACTCAACTGGCCGATTGAGGATCTTTGGCAGCGCAAGAAACGGGTGTTGGCCGCCAGGCAGAATCTGGATGCCTTGGCCACCGGACTGGTACAGAATGGCCTGAATCTGGTTCGCGACGTGAAGACCGCCCATGCCGACCTTTGGTTAGCCGAACAGCGGGCCGAAACATTGGGCGAGTCCGCCGCTCTGCGCGAGAGAATCGCCAAACTCACGGAGCGCCGGAAGGATGCGGGCGACGCAAGCGGGTTGGAAGTGAGCTTGGCTTGGGCGGATGCCCGTTCGGCAGGCGAGTTGGCTAAGCGTGCCGCCGGAGATATCGAGGTCGCACGAGTCCGATTGCATCAGTTGATCGGCCTCCGCGATTCCCCGCGAGCCCTGTCGGCGATGAGGTGGACGGATTGGCCGGCGATTCCGAGCACTCCTGAACTGCTGCAATCCGCGTACACCTCCCGTCCGGATCTTCGCGCGGCGGAGCTTGCCATTGAGGCAAGCAGTTATCGGGCGAAATGGCAGCGCAGCCGTATCTTCAACATGGTGATGCCGATGCTCAGCGTCAAGGAGTCCGGTTCACCGCAAGCACTTCGAGCGGGACCTGGATTGACTCTCGAGATCCCCATTTTCAATCGCAACCAAGGTCAAATCGCCCGCGCGGACGCGGAGGTCGTGCAGTCTGCCTGGCGCTACGCCGCGCTCCGCGACCAAGTCGAAGCTGAGGTGAGAGACGCGATGGCACGCCTGGAGCAGGCCCGCGCGTCTTTGGAACTACTTCGGACTGAGTTGAAACCCATCGTCGCGCAGGCAATCGGACAGACAGAGACGGCGTATCGAAACGGCGATGCGTCCTATCTGAACGTCTTGGAGACGACCAGGCAGAAGTTTGACGCCATTCTGCGCGAGCGGGAGGCTGAGGCCGCACTGGCAAGGGCACACGCGGAACTGGAGCGATCCGTAGGGAAGAAGATATGAGAAGAAACTGGCTGTTCGTAACGGCCGTCGCCACGCTCTTGTCCCTGGCGGGTTGCGGGCCCGCGCAACAGGTCGCTCCCGCAAAGAGTGGGTCTCCCGCCAAGGTGGCGGGACCACTGCTGAAGGAAGGCGAATTGGCGTCGGTGACCCTGACCCAGGAAGCGGAGTCTCGTTTGGGAGTCCGCGTCGCACCGGTAGCGCCGGGCAGCGGGAGCGAGGTCAGGCGTTTCACGGCGGATGTGGTGTTACCCCCAGGACGGAGTGTGATTGTGTCCGCCCCCATATCGGGGACGCTTCTGACCTCGTTCCAACCGCCTGCGCCTGGAGCCGCCGTCAAGCGCGACCAGGTTCTGTTCGAGATCACGCCGCTGCTGCCTCTTCCCCGCGATCTGCGTGTGACAGCCGAGGCAGATGTCGAGCAGGCGAAGACGCGCCTCGATACCGCCACGCTCCGCCAAGCGCGAGCCGACCGGATGTTGAAGGATGAAGTGGGTACGGTTCGTGCGCAAGAAGATGCGCGCAATGAATTGGATCTTGCCAAGACCGCCCTCCAAGCGGCGCAGGCACGCCTGGATCAGATCAAGCGCGCTCCGCTGGAGGGAGATGTAACCGTAAAGGTACGGGCACCGCGAGACGGCATGATCCGCCAGGTGCTCGCCGGTCCAGGCCAGCCCGTCAGCGGCGGCGCGGCCCTGTTCGAGATCGCCGATCTGCGAATGCTTTGGCTTCGTGTGCCGATCTACGCCGGTGAAGCCGCGATGCTCCCGGCGGGTAGGCCGGTGAGGGTCGAGACTCTCTCTGGAGCCCCAATTGGCACCGCCCGGCCAGTCGAGGCCCCACCGACAGGGGATTCGCTCGCGGCGACGGTCGACTTCTACTATGAGACGCCCGGCTCTGCACATGATTGGAAACCAGGTGAGCGCGTTGCGGTAGTCATGGGGAGCAGCACCGCGACCACCTTGCGCACCGTCCCTTATTCCGCGGTTGTCTACGACATACACGGCGGCAGTTGGGTGTACGAGCAGGCCGCGAATCGGCGCTACGTGCGGCGCCGCGTGCAGATTCATTACACGGCCAGTGGAATCGCCTACCTTGCATCCGGCCCGGCCACTGGCACGCCCATTCTGGTGGAAGGGGCGGCCGAGTTGTGGGGGGTTGAGTTTGGAGCGGGGAAATAGCCATGATGCGCTGGCTGATTGCCTCGTCACTCCATCTTCGCGTCGCTGTCATGGCCGCCGCCATTCTGTTGATGGCCGGCGGTCTCTCGATCGTACGCCGCTCGCCCCTGGATGTGTTTCCGGAGTTTGCGCCACCGCTGGTTGAGATCCAGACGGAGGCCCCGGGCCTTTCCACCACCGAGGTCGAGAATCTGGTCTCGACTCCGATTGAGAACGCCGTGAATGGCGTGATGGGTCTGAAGACGCTGCGCTCGAAGAGCGTGCTTGGCCTTTCGTCGGTGGTGCTCATCTTCGATACCGGCACCGACCTGATGCGCTCCCGGCAACTGGTGCAGGAGCGGCTGGCGATCGTGACCCCTCAACTTCCGGCCGTCTCGCGTCCCCCCGTGATCCTGTCGCCACTTTCCTCCACCAGCCGCGTATTGAAAATCGGCCTCACCTCGAAAAAGCTCAGCCAGGTGGAGCTGAGCACCTTGGCGCGCTGGACCATTCGGCCCCGGCTGATGGCGGTTCCCGGGGTGGCCAACGTGGCGATCTGGGGGCAGCGGGACCGGCAGTTCCAGGTACTCGTGGATCCCGAGCGGCTTCGCGATTTGCGGATCACCCTCGACAGCGTCACTCTGGCAACCCGCGAGGCTGCCACGCTGGCGGCGGGCGGCTTCGTCGACACACCGAACCAGCGTCTGGCGGTCACCCATCAACCCTTGCTTGCCAGCGTCGAACAGATTAGCCGGGTTCCGGTTGCGTTCCGCAACGGTTCTCCGATTCTGGTGAAGGACGTCGCGCGCGTGACCGAAGGCTTTCCGCAACCGATTGGGGATGCGGTGATCAATGATGTTCCGGGCATTCTTCTGATCGTTGAAAAACAACCCACGGGCAACACGCTTGACGTAACGAGAGGCGTTGAGGCGGCATTGGCGGCTCTTAAGCCTGGTTTGCGCGACGTGGACGTGGACCCAACCATCTTTCGCCCGGCGACCTTTATCGAGATGTCGCTGGACAACTTGAACCGCGCGTTGCTGTACGGGGCGATCATGGTGATCGTCGTCCTCGTCTTCTTTCTCTATGAATGGCGCACCGCGCTGATCAGCCTTACCGCGCTGCCGCTTTCGTTGATTTCGGCGGCGCTGGTGATCTACTACACCGGGCAGACGATCAATACGATGGTGCTCGCGGGGCTAGCGATAGCGTTGGGCGAGGTGGTGGACGACGCGATCATCGACGTGGAGAACATAGTGAGACGGCTGCGGTTGAATCGGGCCAGCGCGCAGCCACTACCGGCGTTCCGGGTTGTCCTGGATGCTTCACTCGAGGTGCGCAGCGCGGTGGTGTATGCGAGCGTCATCGTGGCCTTGGTATTCCTGCCGGTGCTCTTCCTCGACGGATTGGCCGGATCGTTCTTCCGGCCGTTGGCGCTGAGTTACGTGCTGGCCGTGCTCGCTTCGCTCGGTGTCGCACTGACAGTCACTCCGGCGATGGCGCTTCTACTGCTGCCGGGAAGCCCTCTGGACCGCCGCGAGTCGCCATTACTCCGCTGGCTCAAGTTCCGTTACGAAGGGTGGGTGGTCTGGCTGCTCGATCGTCCAAGGACCGTTCTTGCTGCAACGGCCGCGGTGCTCGTGCTCAGCGCCGCTTCCCTGCCGTTTCTGGGGGAAGACTTTCTACCGCACTTCCGCGAATACGACTTCCTGATGCATTGGGTGGAGAAACCGGGGACATCGCTCGACGCGATGCGGCGCATCACCATTCGCGCCAGCAAGGAGTTGCGCGCGATTCCCGGAGTGCGCAACTTCGGATCGCACATTGGCCGCGCCGAGGTCGCCGATGAGGTGGTCGGGCCGAACTTTACCGAATTGTGGATCAGCCTCGATCCCAGCGTTCCGTACGAGAGCACCATCGCCCGCATCCAGAGCGTGGTGGACGGCTATCCCGGTCTTTACCGCGATCTCCTTACTTACTTGAAAGAGCGCATCAAGGAAGTTCTCAGCGGCGGCAGCGGGGCGATTGTGATCCGGATCTTTGGACCCGGCGTCGAAACTCTGCAGCAACAGGCGCAGGTAGTCGCGGCGGCGGTAAAGGATGTGCCCGGAATCACGAACCTCCAGGTGGAACCGCAGGTGCTGGTTCCGCAGATCGAGATTGCGGTAAAACAAGACGCGGCGGCGCGGTTCGGGCTCACATCCGGAGAGATCCGCCGGTCGGCCGTCACGCTGTTGCGTGGGACCAAAGCGGGAGAGATCATCGAGGATCAGAAGATTTTTGATATCGCCGTCTGGAGCGAACAGGGAATCCGTGCCAGCCCCGAGGCGTTAGGCGCGCTTCGAATCGATACTCCCTCCGGCGCGAACATCCCTCTTCGCGATGTTGCCGAGTTTCGGATCGTGCCGGCGCCCAATGTGATCCAACACGAGAACACGTCGCGCCGCATCGATGTGAGCTGTAATGTGAAAGGCCGCGACTTGGGGAGTGTCGCGCGAGAGATCGAAGCCAAAGTCCGCGGAGTGGCCTTTCCTCAGGGCTATCACCCTGAGTTCCTGGGCGAGTACGCCGCGCGTCAGGAGGCACGCCAGCGTCTTTTTCTGTTGGGCGGTGTTGCGCTCTTGGGGATCTTTCTGATTCTCCACTCGGATTTCCAGTCGGCTCGGCTGGCAAGTCTGGTCTTCCTCAGTCTGCCCTTCGCCCTGGTTGGCGGCGTGGCGATGGCCTTTGCCAGCGGCGGCGTTCTTTCGCTCGGTTCGCTTGTGGGCTTCGTCACCGTCATCGGCATCGCGGCGCGAAACGGAATCATGCTGGTCAGCCACTACCGCCACTTGGAACACGAGGAGGGCGAAGCGCCGGGCCGGGCGCTGATCCTGCGCGGCTCCGTGGAAAGGCTCTCGCCCATCTTGATGACGGGGCTCGCGACCGCGCTGGCATTACTTCCAATCGCACTTGCAGGCAACAAGCCGGGGCAGGAGATCGAACATCCGATGGCGGTCATCATTCTGGGGGGACTCCTCACTTCGACGCTCTTGAACCTTGTCGTGATGCCGGTCCTGTACAGCCGGTTCGGAGTGAACCAGAATAAGGCATGAGGTTTGCGCCATGAAGGTGCTGGTAGTCGAGGACGATCGCCGGATGGCCAGCCTGCTGGTGCAGGGTTTGACGGAGGAGGGGTATGCCGTGGCGGCCGCCCACACCGGCACGGAGGGATTCGCGATCGCTGCAAGCTCGCCATTCGATTTGATTGTCCTGGATGTCACGCTTCCCGGCATGGATGGGTTCGAACTGGCCAGGCGGCTTCGCAAGAACCGGGTTCTAACGCCAATTCTGATGCTCACGGCTCGCGACACCAAAGAGGACATGATTCAAGGTTTGGATCTGGGCGCGGACGACTATCTGACAAAGCCGTTTGATTTCGAAGTGTTTTGCGCCAGGATACGGGCGGCGATTCGGCGCGGTCCGGCGGCCATGGAAGTGGTACTGCGCGCGGGTCCACTCGAAGTAAACACATCAAGCCGTGAAGTGAAGGTTCTGGGACGGACCGTAGCGCTGTCGAGGACCGAGTATGCCCTACTGGAACTGCTTGTGCGGCGACGGGGGCAGGTGGTTTCCAGAGAAGCCATTTTTGAGGAAGTATGGGGCTGGGATCGAAGCGTGGAGAGCAACACTCTTGACGCCTTTATGCGGCTCTTGCGCTCAAAAATCGACCACAACACGGGGCAAAGCCTGGTGCAGACGGTTCGCGGCATCGGCTATTGTCTCGACGTGAGGGAAACGTAACCTTGGCCTCACTCCGTCATCGCCTGATCGTCTGGCACACTTCGGTCTTTGCCGTAGGTCTTCTGGGGTTTGCCTGCGTGATCTGGATGGGCGCCCGGCAGATCCTGGATTCGGAGATTCAACGATGGCTGAGCACGCAGGCCGAAGGCCTGGATCGATTCCTGCATCTGGAGTTGAAGGGTACCGATGAGGCCGCCGTGTTGGAGGAAGCCCGTGAGTTCTCGACCGGCCTCCCGCGAGGAAGCGGCGTCCAGTTGTTCAACGCGGAAGGCCGGCTGCTTCTGTCGCGCCCGCCTGAATCGATCGATGTGAGCCCCGCGGAAGGTGGCTCGATTGTATTGGTGCAAGGCCGGCGCGCCCGATTGATCAGCCAAGCAACGACGATCGAGGGTCGGAGTTATCGATTTCGACTTTGGCGCACGTATGAGGAGGCCGACGCCACCTTGTGGCAGTTGGCAAAACTGCTGGCGACTCTGACACCGGTCTTCCTGGCGCTTTCCATTGCCGGCGGCTGGTGGTTGAGCCGGCGAACCCTGCAGCCCGTGGATGACCTTACCAGGGCGGCACGGGTAATGAGTCTCAGCAGCCTTTCCAACCGCCTGCCCCTGCCTCCGGCGCGCGACGAACTCCACAGGCTTTGCGAGGCCTGGAACGAAATGCTCGGCCGCCTCGAAGACTCGGCGCAGAGGTTGAAGCAGTTTACAGCCGACGCCTCGCACGAATTGCGAACGCCGATAGCGGTCATCCGGACCACCGCGGACCTCGCCCTGCGCCAGGAACGGGAACCCGCTGCCTACCGCGATGCGCTGCGGAGGATTCGAGAGCAGTCCGTGGAGATGTCCGACTTGGTCGAGAACCTGCTGGCACTGGCCCGGTCCGAAGGTGAGCAGATCCGATCCTCTTTTGTCGCCGTCGATCTAAGTGTTATCGCGCACGAGGTTCAGCAAGTGGTGGAGGCCCAGGCGGCGGCGCAACATCTCGAGTTCGGGGTGTCAACGCCCGGCCTACCTGTGCCCGTCTTGGGCCATGCAGCTTCGCTCCGAAGGCTGCTCCTGATTCTGATCGACAACGCTTTGAAGTTCACTCCAAGTCCTGGGCGTGTGGACGTGAGATTGAATGCCGGCGAGGATGGGCGCGTTGTAATGGAGGTCGCGGATACCGGAATCGGAATCAACACGAACGATCTTCCGAAGATCTTCGACCGGTTCTTCCAGGCCGGCACCTCACGTTCGGCGCCTGGGTCTGGGCTCGGCTTGTCGCTTGCCCGATGGATCGCAGCGAGTCACAACGCAACCATCGACGTAGAGTCCACACTCGGCCGAGGTTCTTTCTTTCGCGTGACGTTTCCTTCACTGAGCGGGGACAGCGGCTAAAATCCACCCTTGCTTCCGTCAAACTCGCCTACGGTAACCTCATGGTCGATTCTGCCACCCAGGTGGCGTGGTAGCTACTGCGTGCCGTAGACCGCGCGCAGCACTCGGTAGCGGTCCAGAGCAGCTTTGGCCTTCCCCGGTTGGCCGGTGTCCTGATAAAGGCGGTACAGGCGGTAGGGGATGGCGGGATCGCGCGGCGCGGCGGCAGCGGCCTGCTCCAGCGCAGCGGCGGCGTCCGCCAGGCGGCCCCCAGCGGTTAGTAACTTCGCAGTCTCGGTCAGTAAGTGAGGATCGCGCGGCTGGCAGGCGAGGGTCGCATCGGCGGTGACCTCCCGCAGGCGGGCAAGGCCGGTGAGCGCCAGCGGCTGGCAAGGAGTCAACTGCAGCGCTTCTTTATACAAGGGTAGAGCCTCGCCCGGCTGGCCCGCCGTTTCCAGCGCATTGGCAAGATAGGCGAGCGTGCGCCCGTCGCGCCGGAGTGCAACCGCTGCGCGGAAATAGCGAACAGCTTTACCCCAATCCTGCACATCGGAACCGTAGTGACGAGCCAGCAGGAAATGGACCTCCGCTTCACCCAAGTGCTGGCTGCGGCACTCCTCCAGGATGTTGCGAAACAGCAGGTGCTGCCCGGCGGCATGGTAACTCATGGCCAGTTCGATCCGCTGGGGAAGGGTGAGCGCCGTACCTGTCCTTTCCAACGTCCGAAGCCGCCGGACATTGGCGTGAGCCTGCTGCGGCGCTGGGACATAGCCGGTCGCCTGCGCTCCCAACCGCCAGACTAACGTGACGAGCAACACCGCATGCACTCCCTCAACTTACGTGAGAACAGTCAAGCCGTGCAATACGCCCGGCGATGGTTATATGCTAACTATCACTGTGCGTAAACCAACTTCGTTGTTGTTCCTGTTACTGGGAGTCTGCTTCTCGCTGTGGGGACAAGGCAATCTGGGCGGCCTGTCCGGCTTCGTGCGCGACAATACCGGCGCGGAGATTCGCGGCGCCAGGCTGCTGCTGATCAATCTCGCGAATAACTCGCGTCAGGAGGCGCAGACCGACGCCGATGGCTTCACGTTCCGCTCGCTCGCGCCAGGCGATTACCGGCTGGAGGCGGAAGCGCCGGGCTTCAAGAAGTTCGTGCAGGAACGGATCGCGATTCTCACGGCCACCACCGCGACCTTTGAAGTGACCATGCAGATTGGCGCGGCGTCCGAGTCCGTGGTGGTGACGGGCGATGCGGCGCTGCTGCAAACCACGTCGCCGGAGGTGGGTACGGTGCTGCAACGCGGCGCCCTGCTCGATCTGCCGATTCAGCTTGGCAATAACACCACCGCGCAGTCCGGCCGGCGGCAAGCGGAAAACTTCATCTTCCTGACGCCCGGTGTTGGCGGCATCCCCTGGGAGAAGAACATCAACGGCGCGCCAGGCTTCACGCAGGAAGTGCTGATCGAGGGCGTGTCGGCGCAGTTGGCGTCGAACCCCGGTTTCCTGGCGCAGACCTCGCCGCCCATCGAAGCCATTGAGGAATTCAAGCTGCAGAACTCGATGTTCCCGGCGGAGTTCGGGCGCGGGTTTGGCGTTTTGAATTACACCATGCGCAGCGGGACAAACCAGTTCCACGGAGCGGCGTTCGAGTTCCTGCGCAACGACAAGCTGGATGCGCGCCCCTTCTTCGCCGCCCGGCGCCCGCCCGTGCGCTACAACGAGTTCGGCGGAAGCATCGGCGGCCCGGTGGTGTTGCCGAAGCTGTACAACGGCAAGGACCGCACCTTCTTCAACTTCAACTACACCGGCTTGCGGAACGTGCCGCCGGCCTCCAGCGCGCTCATCAGCGTGCCCACAGCGGAGTTCCGCCAAGGCGACTTCTCGCGCTACACCGACGCCTCAGGCAATCTGATCCCGATCTTCGACCCCGCCACCACGCAGCCTGACGGTACGCGCCTGCCATTCCCTGGCAACCGCCTGCCGTCGAATCGCCTGTCCGCCGTGGCCCAGCGGGCCCTGGCCCTGGTACCAGCCCCCGATCTGCCGGGCTATGTGAACAACTTCCGCAATCGCCAGCGCAACCCGATTCAGGAGAACGTCTGGTCCATCAAGGGCGACCATATGTTGACCAGCAACCAGCGGGTAAGCTTCGTCTATTGGGGCGCGCAGACCAGCGTCATCAGCAGTTCGGAACTCGGACCGCAGAATGAGCCGTATGGTATCTGGAGTTCGAATCCGACCAGGGGGCGCAACTGGCGCGCCAACTATAGCTGGACGGCGACGCCCAACCTGGTCTACTTCGCCGGCCTGGGCTACACGCGCAGCAATCCGATCCGCGAAACCGACACCCGCAAGGGTAATCAGCTTCTAAAAATTCCCGGCATCTCCGAGGATGTGCCCGGCTTCTCCACCTTCGCCGTCGCCAATCCGTATGGATCGCTGACCCTGGGGAACTCGACACAGCAGCCCAATGATCCGGCCAGTAACAACAGCTATGTCTTCACCAACAACCTCACCTACATTCGCGGTTCGCACCAGATCAAGTTCGGCGGCGAGTATCGCTGGATGGCCTTCGATAACTTCCGCGGCGTCGACAACGGCGGCTTGGCCGGGCAGTTCAATTTCGCCGCGCAGACCACCAGCAACCTCGGCGACCCCGCCAATGCCAATCGCTACGGCAACGGCTGGGCCAGTTTCCTGCTGGGCCAGGTGAACAGCGCACAGCGCCTGGTGCCGGCAACGCTGCGCGAATACCGCGCCACCTTCATTGCGTACTTCGTGGAAGACGTGGTCAAGGTGAACCGGCGCCTCACGTTGACCCTCGGCCTGCGGCATGAATTGCCGGGAACGCCCAGCGAATCGACGCAGGGCTGGTCCTACCTGGATCTCCAGACTCCGAATCCGGCGGCGGGAAACCGGCTCGGCGCGCTGGCTTTCCTTGGCCCCGGCGAGTCGCTGTCCAGTATGTATAAGAAGGCCTTCTCGCCGCGGGTGGGTATCGCCTATCAGTTCAACGATAAGACCGTGGTTCGCAGCGGTGTGGGCGTGTTCTGGGCGCCTACCAATCTGGCCGACATCGGGCAGACCTTCTCCACCTTCAACTACGGCTTCTCCTTCGGCCAGGACTTTCCGCAGTTGACCGGGGGCCGCGTGCCGGTCTTGAATCTGGACAACGGCCTGCCCACGCCCACCGTAACGCTGCCGAACAAGAATCCGACGCTGCAGAACGGGCTGGGCATCGATTACCTGAATGCCGGCGCCAACAAGCCGGGCGTGCTATCCAGTTGGAACCTGAGCGTGCAGCGGCAACTGCCTTGGGGCATTTCGGCGGATGTCGCCTATGTGGGCCAGCGCGCCAATTCCCTTCCGGGCAACCTGGAGAATCTGAATCAGGTGCCGGTGGAGTTCCTGCGCCTGGGGAACACGCTGAACGCGGATATCAACTCGACGCTGGCGCAGCAGGCGGGCATTCGCGCCCCTTATCCCGGCTTCACGGGATCGGTGGCGCAGGCGCTACGCGCCTATCCGCAGTACACCGGATTGCGCAATGCGTTCCAGCCCACTGGTTGGAGTACCTACAACGCCTTGCAACTGCGCGTGCAGAAGCAGTATCGCGGCGGTACGTCCTTCCTGCTGGCTTATACGCGAGCCAAAACGCTGGTGTCGGGTTCCACCTATAGCGGGCGCGGGCTGGACGCGGCGGGCGGCAATCCGCTCGATACCAACAACCGCATCCTCGAAAAGCGCCTGGCCGGCTTCGATCAGCCGCATGTGCTGGTGTTCAATTGGACGTACAACCTGCCGTTGGGCAAGGGGCAGAAGTTCGGGAACGACTGGAACGGCGTGCTCAATCGTGTGGTGGGCAACTGGCAGTTCACGATGATCCATCGCTATCAGTCCGGCACCCCGATCGGCATCAGCGGCGGCGGTCCCATTCCGCTGTTCAATGGCGGCAACCGGCCGAATCGCGTCGCCGGGGTTGCGGCCGTGAACGAGTTCTCAAATGGCTTCGATCCCGCCCGGGACCGCTACTTGAACGCCGCCGCCTTCACCCAGCCCGCCAACTTCACGTTTGGCACCGCGGCGCCCAATTACGGCGACATCCGCGGCTTCCCGTTCCTGAATGAAGACATGGGCATCCTCAAGAACATTCCGCTGTTTGAAGGCCATAAGCTGCAGTTCCGCACGGAGCTGTTCAATATGTTCAATCGCGTGGTGTTCGGCAATCCCAATGGGAACACGCTGGCCGGCGCGGCGTTCGGCCAGATCGGCTCGCAGTCGAATTCCCCGCGCAGTATCCAGATGAGCCTGCGGTATCAGTTCTGATGTTGCTGGTGGGCGCCGGTGCGTTGTTGCTCGCGGTGCCGGTATGGGCGCAGTTCCTGCCCCAGTTGCAGGCTCGTACGCCCGCGGAGTTTGATTCGTATCTCGACGTCCTTGAGGCCGCGCCCGGCGGCCAGGAAGCCGTGGCGCGGTCTTTCTTGCGGCAGTACACGGACTCCGACTTGCGTCTGCCCGTATTGGAACTACTGGCCAAGGCCAGCCGCGATAGGGGCGATGCGGCGGCGGCGCGTCAAGCCGCTGTCGAGGGGTTGCGACTGGCGCCTGAGTACGTTCCGCTATTGACTCTTTTGGCGTCGGTGGACGCGAACACCCTGCCAAAGCCGGATGCGCGTGGAGCGTTGGAGGCCATGCGCCTGCTGGATCAGGCCCGCGCCCCGCGTACCATGGATCCGGAAGAATGGCGGCGCGCCCTGGCTCACCTGCGGGCCACCAACCTGGTAACGTTGGCGATCGTCGCCTTCAAAGCCGGACAGGTGCCGGAAGCGGTGCGGCAGTTGGAAGAATCGCTGCGCTGGGAGGTTACCGCAGCCGCCCAGTACCGCCTGGCGTTGCTCTATCTGGAGCTGAAGCGCCTCCCCGAGGCGGGCGCGTTGCTGGACAAGGTTGCCTCATCCGAAGATGCGGAACTCGCGGCGCGGGCACGCCAGGCGCGGAAACGGATGCGGTCACAGCCTTAGCCTTCCCATCCTGCTATCCTACCCCGCAGCAGTCCCCATGACTCCCGAAGACTTCCGCCGCATCGCCCTCTCCTTTCCTGATACCGCCGAAGGCTCCCACATGGGCGCCGTCGACTTCCGCACCGGCGGCCGCATCTTCGCCACGCTCGCCTCCGTCAAACTCGGCTACGGCAACCTTATGTTCGACCCCGACACCCAGGCCGGCTTCCTCGCCGAAATGCCCGATGTCTTCCTCCCTATCGCCGGCGGCTGGGGCCGCATGGGCATGACCCACATCATCCTCGCCAAGGCGGATGATGATATCCTCAGCGGCGCCCTTCGCACCGCCTACGACCTTCGCCGCAAAGCCAACGCCCGCACCGCTCGCAAGCCCGCCAAGAAGGCCCGAAAATAGAGAGATGGACAACCGCGTCCGCATTGACAAGTGGCTCTGGGCCGCCCGCTTCTTCAAAACCCGGGCCCTCGCCTCCCGCGCCTGTGAACTCGGCCGCATTCACTCCAATGGAATCCCCGCCAAGCCCGCCCGCGAGGTCAAAGTTGGCGACCGGCTCACCATCAAGAACGACTCCGGCGACTTTGAGATCGATGTCCTCCTGCTCAGCGAGATGCGCGGACCCGCCCCCGTCGCGCAAACGCTCTACGCCGAAACGGACGCCAGCAAAGCCGCCCGCGCCGCCGCCGCCGAAATGCGCAAAGCCATGGGTCCCGCGGACATCTTCGAAACCCGGCCCAATAAGAAGGACCGCCGGCTCCTCACTCGCCTCCGCGGCCGCACCTAACAGCTTCCGCCGTCACCACAAGCGAATTCCCAGCCGGTTCAGCTCCCGCACCACTTCGGGATCCTGGAATGGCCGCGAGTAGCCAACGCCAAGCCCCTGTCCCGACTGCCGCCGCGCATAGTGCAAGCTGATCACCAGATGCGATTCCGCATCGATCACCGGGGCGCCCCCGCTTCCGCCGCTGGAGAAAGCGTCGCAGAGCAACCCGCTACTGGTCGAATCGGATAAGATGTAGCCGGGTTGCAATCGTTTCACGCCGAATTGGTTTCCCAGGGTAGCTTCCAGGACCACCGGATCCGCCCGCGCGTCTTTTGCGGGGTAGCTGATCAGATACACCGGAACCCCGGTTGACATGCGCGCCGTACGCGCGATTCGAATGGGCCGCGGCAACTGCCGGTTACCCGCCTGGATGGCGTGGAAGACCAACCCCTGCTGGGTGCCCTTGGGTGGCACTCGCCCCACTTCCGGCCCCACACGGAACACACTGCCGGACTCCTTACCGGGCGCGTTGCCGAAGTCGATCATCATCCCGGTTGTCGTGGGCTGCTGACTGCCCGTGATGTAGCTGGCGCTGACGATGATGCCGTCTCCAACAAGAAACGCCGTCCCATAGTAGGGAACCGCTGCCCGCGAGTCGCTCGGCTGGAGTCTCCCCACCGCGGTAGCGTTTCGCAGAATCTCCCGCGTGTTAGCCCGCAGAGCAGCCCACTCCTTGGTTTGCTGAAATTCGATCCCGTTATCCCCCACCTGAAACGCCGGCCGGATCGTGGCGACTCTCGCCAGGGTTTCCTTACTCGCCGCGGCCGTTTGCCGCTCCTGCTTCACTTCGGCTTCCAAAGCAGTCACTTTGCCCTGCAACTGCTTGTTCCTGGATTCGATCTGGGCCTGGATCAGGGCCAGCCTTTTCTCGGATTCGGCCAGCTTCCGCTCGGATTCCCGTACCGCTTGGTCGATGAGCGACTGCCGGTCGCGCTGCTCCTGCTCATACTTCCGCACCGCCGCCTCACGCTTACCGATCTCCACACCCGTCCGAATCGTAAGCCAGGCGGAGGCCCCCACCAGGACAAAACCCATCGCAATCAACCCGGTCAGCACCCGCGACAGCAACCGCTGCCCGGCAAACACCACCTCGCGGCTGCGCGCCACGTACTCCCGTTCCTCCTCGGTTAAGTCCGTGTACTTCTCCGCCTCCTCTAATTGACCCGCCGTCAGATACTCATCGGCCGCGTCCCGCCAGCGTACCCGTCCCTTGCGGATCGCATCCCAAAGCGCCATCCCGATATCCAACGCCCCGGCCGGCGAAAGCGCCGACAGCAGATCCAAGGGTGATCGGGGTATCGCTTCCTTTATCAGGAAGCTGCCCACCGTCGAGGATTTCTCATCCCGCTCCTTCCACTCAGCCGTCCTGGCCCGCAGCAGCAAACGCCTGCGCCGCACTTCCCGCAATTCGTTGGCCCAGTCGATCAACTGCTGCCAGTTGCGGATCAGCGTTTCGTGGGAAAGGTCCACCATATCCTCATCGGCCGTGCGGCCCTTCACGATGCGCAATAGTCCCGCCTCTTGCCACTTCTCCAACAGCGTATCCACCCGGTCCCGCGACCCGAAATCCCGCAGGTACTTCCTTGTCCGGCGCCGCCGCACCATCTCCGTTCCGCCCCGGAAATCCACTAACTCCTGGAATAGGCGCCGCGTGAGTTCCTTATCTTCGCCCAGCCGCTCATAGGTGGCATCGGCGCTTTTGCGCAGGATCTCCCGCGGATCGCCCCCCAGCGCGGAGTACGCCTCGGCCCGGATCCGCCCCTCGCTGGCCGTTTCCCAAAGCTTGCTGAGCGTGAACTGCAACAGCGGCAAGCCCGCCGGTTGCCCCAACACCTGCCGCGCCAACTCCCGCGAGAGCCCGGGATCGAACGTCACCCCGCGCTGTGCCGCCGGACCCTCAATCGCCTTACGCAGATCCGTCTCCGTCAACGGCGCCACCTGGATCTTGCCCGCCAGGAAGAGCTCTTTCAAACCGGCATGCTGTTCCACATAGGTGTCGTATTCACTGCGCATGGTCAGCACCAGGTAGCGCACGGGCACGGCCACGGTGGCCAGTTTCACCACCTCATCCAGGAACTCCTGCCGCTCCCCCTGCGTCTCGGAGGCCGTGAACACCTCCTCGAACTGGTCCAGCACCACCAGCGCGGTCTTATCCGCGGCCACCTCCCGCAGTGCCTCCCGCAATGCCAGCAGCGGATGGCTGCCGGGGATCACCGGCGGCGGATAGACCCACTGCTCACTCCCTTCGACGCCGCCCTGTTCCAGCACCGGCACCAGCCCCGCACGTACCAGCGACGATTTGCCGCTGCCCGACAGGCCCACCACCGCCAACAGCCGCGTCCCGCTCCGCAAGCGCTCCACCATCTGGCGGATCAGCGGCTCCCGGCCAAAAAACAGGAAGGAGTCTTCCCGTTCAAACGCGTTTAACCCGGGATACGGTGGCCGCTGCGCCTGCTCCGCCGCGACTTCCCTGACATCGTAACTATCCAACAGCACTGGCCGGAATCGATGCCCATTGGCGGTCAACACCGTCGTCCAGTAGTTCAGCAGGCTCTGGGCGTCGGCTCGCGAATCGACATCGTGCAGAATCTGTCCCGTCCTGGATCCCTGGTCGAGGAAGTCCAGCACCTGATCGAGTTGCGCATCGGTCAACTCATCGGAATCGTCCACCGTCTTCAGCAGAGCCGCATGAGCCGCGCGCAACCGCTGCAACGATGGGAACCGCGGCTCGTTCATCCCCATGCCTCCATCGCGGATTCCAACTGGCTGCCGATCTCCCGCAGCGGCGAACAGGCCTCCTTCAACTGCCGGTCTACGTGAACGAAACGCTGCCCGCTCAACGTCCACAACTCCAGCATCAAGTGCTGCATCGCTAATGCATCCGCCGCCGCCAGCTTCTCTTCAAACAACCGGGCCGCCATCTGGATTTGTTCCCGCAATTCGGCCGCCCCGCTCCAGTCCGGCGATGCCTGGCACGCCTTTCCCAGCGGCGCGCTGATAGTCAGCCATGCGGCCTTTATCTCCTCCGGCGGCCGCTCCATCGTCACCTCCAACAGCCGCATTCCGTTGTCGATAGTCTGCCAAAGCCTGTGCGTGCCGATTCTGTCCGCCAGCCCCGCGTTCACCTGCTCCAGGTTCTGCAACCAAGCGCCGAACCGCGGCGGCACGGGATCCCCAACGCGGCGAAACTCCGCGATCAGCCGTGCCAGCGGCAGCGTCCGCATGCCCTGGATGATCATCTGGTTGGCCAAGGGCAGCATCAGCCCCAGCATCTGCCGCAACTCGTTCCAGCCCGCCTTCAACTCCGAAGCTTCCCCGCTTTGCTCCCCTTGCCGCAGCCATCGCAAGCCGGAGTCGAGGCTCCGCTGCAAATCAACCGCCGGACTGTCGCACAGCGCCGGCCGCTGCAGCAGTTGCCGGATCTCCTGGCCCACCCGCTCCACCGTGCGCCTATGCCGCCCCAGTTCAAACGCCGTCCCCGGGGCAGGGAAGCGCCGTTGCAACTCACCCAGCGGGTTGACGCCTTCATGCTGCAAGCGATGCAGCGCATCGTGCAGGTCCTTCGAATCCGCTACCTCTCGAATGCGGTCCGCCGATTCCTTGAGATACTCGCGTACCCGCAGCAACGCCTCCCGAACATTCTCATCGCCGAAGAAGTCATGCAACTTCGGTTCCGCTATCACGGCCGCTCCCACTGTCACGGTTGCCGGCTCCAGCCAGCCCAACTGTTTCGCCACCTTCTCCACCGCGGGCTTGGTCCGCGCCGCTTCGCGCACCAGGCGCCGCGGCCAGTCATCCAGCCCTTCCAACTCAAACAGCATGGTGAAGATCAATTCATCGCAAGGCTTCGTCTCCGGCCTTTCAATGTACTTCGCCAGGCTGATCTGCTGCGTGTACATGAATAATCGCTTCAGATCCGCCACGGTCGTATAGGATTGCGTGAATGCCGATTCCAACTCGCGAACCGCCTCTCCCGGCAGCGCCGGACCATCGGCAGCGGCCGGCGCCATGGCTTCCAATTCGCGCAGCCGCTCCAGCAGATCGTTGCGCGTGGTGCGCTGCCGGATCAACTGGCACAGCGCGCCGACCCACCCTTGCGCATTCGCTGCTCTTACGATCTCCAGGACCTCCTCCGGGAACCTGCCTTGCCGGCAGAGGCTGGCATAGTCCCGCGATGGGTCCAGGGCGTCCAACTCGGCGGCCAGGGCGCGCCGCTCCAGAAACACCTGCACCAACAGTTCGCACAGGATACGCCGCGCCCCGCCGCTCAGGTTCACGGCTCATCCGGCTCGGGTGGTTCCTTCCAGAACACCTCGATGCCGCTCTCCTGTTGCAATGCCGCCAGAACCAGCGCGAACGGGATGCCCTGGTTGTACTCCGCCTTAACGATAGTCTCCGGACGCGGGTCACTGGCATGATGCAGGGCCACGGGCCGCAGTTGCGCATCCAATACCAAGGAACCGGAGGAGCCCGCCAGCGTGTTCGCATCGTAGCGGACGCGCAGCGGCGTCACAGGCTCCTTCACCATCCCCAACGAGAGTTTCAGCGGATCGCCGCCCGGATGCTGCACAATCAGGACGATGTCCCCTGCCTTCACCTCCACGGCATCCTCCATGCGGATGCGCTTGCGTTTGGCAGGTACGGCCCTATCCAGCCGCAGCAGCGCGAAATCCAGTTCCTGCGCCGACGGCAAGCCCGCGTTCAACTTCAAGTCGGCCTTTCCATAGGGCGATTGCGCCACGATCGCCGCCACCCCGAAGGTCTCCACCACGCCCAGCCCCTTGCCCGTTTCGGCGTAGCCAAACGAAACCCGTACGCTCTCCCGCGTGGCCTTGCCCTTCGCTACATGCTCCATCACGTGGTAGTTGGTCAGCACATGCTGGCGGCCCACCAAAAGGCCCGAACCATAGCCCACACCCCCGGACGAGAGCGTGTAGCGGATGCGGCAGACGCTGGCGCCCCGCCCTGCGAGGGTATCGGTCCAGGGAATGAGATCCTTGATCGGCGTGTCCCGAATCAGCTTCTCCAGGCCGCCCGCCTGCAGCATGGCCGCCTGCGTCTCCACCTCCGCCGCTGTCGCCGACAGCTTCGGCGGCAAATCCTGCATGGCCGGGCTATCGGCGAATTCGGCCTCCACCCGCGCCATCAACTTGTTCAAGGCTCCCGTGGCCGCCAGTTCCTTGATTAACTCGAAGACCTCATCGGAGAACCGCCCTGCTTCGACGAGATTCTCAAGAGGTTCAAACTGGTTGTCCTCGAGGAAGATCCTTAGTCTGCCGCGATTGAATACCCGTGTCAGCGCCTCCCGCAGCACCTTGCGCTGCGGCCCGTTCAGCCGGTTGTAGTCTACGGCCATCGCCGGCCCTCCTTTACTGTCCGCGCGCCGGCGGCGAAGTGAACTTCACGCCGCGCTGTTCCAACTCCGCGGCGATCGCATCGGCGCGTACCGCCCAGTTGGTGGTACCGTCGCTCGCTTCATGCAGTCCTACCAGCCGCAGCATGCGGTCGACGACGGGGGAACCGGACGAGCCCGCGGTGGAATTGCAATCATGCGCGATCCGTCCCGGTAGGTGCGGCGCTTCAACAACGGTGCCAGTGGAAATATGCAACCCTTTGCCGCCGGAGTGATGCAGCAATAGAACTTCTTCGGCCGTAGCCAGACGGGTGCGCCGCTCCGACAGATCGAACCATCCGCGTACCGTCCCATCCGCCAGGGTCTGCTCGCCCACGCTACTGGCTAACTCCAGCAGCGCGTAATCGAGCCCGGCGTTCCATTCTCCTTCGGTGCGCAACAGCACCCGCTTCACTCGCACTTCCTTCGCCCCCACTCCGTAGTCAAAGATGGCCTTCATGGACCCTACACTCTTCGGAACCACGTGGGCGCATGTCAGAACGTTGCCGGGCGCAATCAACGTGCCCGTAGCGCGCATCTGGCCCGTATCCAGCAGGCATACCCTGCGCCGCAATGCTGCCATGCCGGCGATCCAGTTCGCCCCGGACATCTTGCTGCTCTCCATGTCCAGGATCCGCGCCAGTCCGTCGCGCTTTGCAGCCGGTTGCTCCCGCGGTTCCTCCATCGTCGTCCATGCCAGCAGCAGATCGCGCAGGGCGGGAGCGTCCTTGTTATCCTCGCTGGCTTGCAGCTTCTGCAAAAGCGCGGTCAACTTCCCCCGTGCCGCCAGCAGCTTCACTAATTCAAAGACCCGCTCCTTGTAATTGCCCGGCTCAATCTCCTCCTCCAGTACGAAATTCAGATCCTCCTCCAGGAACATCTCCAATCCCGCCTGCCGTGGAAACAACTTCAGCAGGGTGATGCGGAGCAACTTTCGCTGCTGGGAATTGGCGGCGTTAAAGTCCGGGGATAGGGAAGCGGCAGCCGATGACATTATTGGGATTCTCCCAGCGTTTCGGCGCTATCTTACTATGATTGGCGCCTCCATGTCCTGGTGGGCGCCGCGCCTGCTACCATGAACGCTAGCCCAAAGCGTTATTTCCCATGCACCGCGAATACATAAAGTGGTTCAGCCCCGCGCTGCACCGCCAGATGGAGTTGCTCCTGTTCGGACACGCCGGCGCTCCGCTCCTCATCTTCCCCACGTCCAAGGGCCGCTTCTACGAATACGAGGACCGCGGCATGATCGCCGCTAACGCCCCTCTCTACGAAGCCGGCCACCTGCAGGCCTTCTGTGTCGATTCGGTCGACGAGCAGTCCTGGTACAACCGGAGCGCCCACCCGGCCAATCGCCTGCAACGCCACATGCAGTATGAGGACTACCTGCTGAACGAGGTGCTGCCACTCATCGCGCACCGCTCCGGTAGCCAGCGTCTCACGGCGATGGGTTGTAGTTTTGGTGGCTATCACGCCGCCAACTTCTCTTTCCGCCATCCGCATCTGGTCGCGCGCCTGATCTCGATGAGCGGCGCCTTCGATATCCGTTCCTTCCTCCACGGCTACTACGACCAGAACGTCTACTTCCACAACCCCGTCGACTTCCTGCCCCGGCTCACCGATCACGCGCGCCTGCAGGAGATCCGCGCTATCCAAATCACGCTCGGTACCAGCGATTGGGATATCTGCCTTCCCGATAACCTTCGTCTCGCCGGCATCCTCCAGGACAAAGCCATCCCGCATTGGCTGGATGTATGGCGCGATCATTCCAAGCACGACTGGCCGCTGTGGCAACGCATGGTCCGGAGCTACTTCTAAGCGCCGCCGCTGGGCACAAGCCGCGGAACCCGCTTGCTGGCCGCGCGCGGCTCGGTTAGGCTTCGGGGCCGCCCGCCCCATGAGCAACCGGTACCCCTCTTCCCTTACCCTGATAAAGAGAACAACATTCATGAAGAAAATCGGAATCCTGTTCGGCATGGAGGATACCTTCCCCTGGGCCCTCATCGACCGCATCAATACCCTGGCGGTGGAAGACGTGCGCGCCGAAGCTCTCAGAACCGACGCGGTCCGCATGGCGGAGCCCACCGGCTATCGCCTTATCCTGGACCGTATCTCCCAGGACGTTCCCTTCTACCGCGCCATGCTCAAGAACGCCGTCCTGTCCGGCACTATCGTCATCAACAACCCCTTCTGGTGGACCGCCGACGACAAGTTCTTCAACTACGCCCTTGCCTCGAAGGTGGGCATCGCCATCCCCAAAACCGTTCTTCTCCCCCACTTCAAGCACACCCCCGGCACTACGGACCGCTCCTATCGCAACCTCGCCTACCCCCTCGATTGGGATGCCGTCTTCCAATACATCGGCTTCCCCGCTTTCCTCAAACCCTATAGCGGCGGCGGCTGGAAGTCCGTCTATAAGGTCCATAACCCCGATGAGTTCTTCGCCGCCTATCACGATACCGAAGACCTCTGCATGACTCTCCAGCAGGGCATCGAGTTCGACGACTACTACCGCTGCTACGTCGTGAACCAGAGCAAGGTCCACATCATGCCCTACGATCCGCGCCGTCCCCACCACGAGCGCTACCTCAAGAACGCCGCCGTCGCCGGCTCGATGCGCGATCGCGTAACCAACGATTGCCTCACCATCTGCCGCGCCCTTGGCTACGATCTCAACACCGTCGAGTTCGCCTGCCAGGACGGCGTCCCCTACGCCATCGACTTCCTCAACCCCGCCCCCGATGCCGACGTCAACTCCGTCGGTCCCGATAACTTCGAATGGATCGTCCAGAACGCCGCGGAAATGTGCATCTCGCGCGCGATCTCCAACGAACAGCCCGGCTCCCGTTATCACTGGTCCGGCTTCCTCAAGCCATCCTTCTCCGCCGCGAGCTAAGGTCATCCCATGAGCCACCCGAGTCTCTCTTTAGGCATCGAAGAGGAATACCAGGTCATCGATCCGGAAACGCGCGACCTGCGTTCCCACGTCGAAACCGAGCTTCTTGAACAGGGCAAACGCCAACTGCGCGAGCGCGTCAAGGCCGAGCTCCATCAGTCGGTCGTCGAGGTCGGCACCGGCATCTGCAAGGACATCACCGAAGCCCGCGCCGACTTGCTGGAACTGCGCCAGTCCATGGTCGGCCTTGCCCGCCAGAACGGCCTCCGTCTCGCCGCCGCCTCCACCCACCCCTTCGCCGATTGGCAGGACCAGAAGATCTATCCCGATCCCCGCTACCACGCCATCGTCGAGGATATGCAGACCGTGGCCCGCGGCAACCTCATCTTCGGCCTCCATGTCCACGTCGGTGTCGAGGATCGCGAAACCGCCATCCATATCATGAACGCGGCCCGCTACTTCGTTCCCCACATCCTCACCCTCTCCACCAACTCGCCCTTCTGGCTTGGCATCGATACCGGCTTAAAGTCGTACCGCTGCAAGGTCTTCGATAAGTTCCCGCGTACCAATATTCCCGATTACTTCGGCAGTTATGCGGAGTACGAGAATATGATCAAGTTGTTGATTCAGACCAACTGCATCGACAACGCCAAGAAGATCTGGTGGGACATCCGCCCGCATCCCAATTTCCCCACCCTCGAGTTCCGCGTCATGGACTTGCCCATGCGCCTGGATGAAACCATCGCCATCGCCGCGCTCATCCAGGCCACTGTCGCCAAGCTCTACAAGCTCTACTCCCAGAACCAGGGCTTCCGGCTCTACCGCCGCATGCTCATCATGGAGAACAAGTGGCGCGCCTCCCGCTACGGCCTCGACGGCAAGCTCATCGACTTCGGCAAGCGCGTCGAAGTCCCCATCCGCGAACTTATCTACGAGTACCTGCACCTGATCGACGACGTGGTGGATGAGCTTGGGTCCCGCAAAGAGATCAACTACATCCACCGCATCCTGGAACACGGCAGTGGCGCCGACCGCCAGCTCCGTGTCTTTCGTGAAACCGGCGACCTTAAGAAGGTCGTCGACTATATCATCGAGGAAACCGAGGCCGGCCTGTGAACAAAGAAGTCCTACGCACCACTCCCTTTGACCCGGAGCTCTCTACCGGAGCCCGGAATGCCGTCCGCACTTGCCTTCGCATCCAACCGGAAGAGAAGGTCACGCTCATCGCGGACACTGCCTGCCAGGAGATCGCGGCTGCCATGACCGCGGAGCTCGACGCACTGGGTGTCGCCTACAACGCCTTCCTGCTCGAAGCGCTGGCGCCGCGTCCCTTAATCGACCTGCCCGCGCCGGTGCTCGCCGATCTCGAAACCTCCGACGTTTCCATCTACACCGTCTACGCCCAGCGCAATGAGCTGAAGACGCGCATGCAGATGTGCGAAGTGGTCAACCGGCGCCACATTCGCCACGCCCACATGGTCAACATCACCAGGCAGATCATGAAACTGGGCATGCGCGCCGACTTCAACAAGGTCGACGAGATCTCCACCCGCGTCCGTGAGATCGCCATGAACTCGCGCCAAATCCGCGCCACCACGCCGGCAGGCACCGACATCACCGCCCGCATCTCCCCCGATTACCACTGGCTCAAAACCAGCGGCATCATCTCCCGCAACAAGTGGGGGAACCTGCCTGGCGGCGAAGTCTTCACGACGCCGGAGGAAGTGAATGGCACCTTCGTCATCGATGGCGTGGTCGGCGATTGGCTTTGCGATAAGTTCGGCAACCTTCGCGATACCCCGCTTACCATTCACGTCAAAGGCAACCGCCTCGTCGACGCGGACTCCACCAATACCGAACTGCGCGACACCTTCTGGAATTACACCCACACCGACGAGAACAGCGACCGCGTCGGGGAGTTCGCCATCGGCACCAACATCGCTCTCGACGATGTGATCGGCAACATCCTCCAGGACGAAAAGATCCCCGGCGTCCACATTGCCTTCGGCAACCCCTATGGCGAACATACCGGCGCCAAGTGGTACAGCTCCACCCACATTGATGTGGTCGGCCGTAACTTCGACATCTGGGCCGACGATCGCCAGATTATGCGCCACGGCCAGTTCTGTCTGGAACAGTAGCGATGCTCTCCGATTACCGCGTTCGCTTCAACGCCGGTTGGACGCCGGACCGCTACCGTCATTTCCTGGAAGCGCTTGACCGTAGCGTCGGGCGCCGCATCGAGATCCCGCTCAGCGAAACGCCGTGCTTCTTTCCTGGCGCACTGGTGGAACAGATGGCGCGCGCCGGCGAGGAGTTAGTGCGGCATTTGTTGGACAATCCGGCCTACATGACGGCGGCCGCCGCGACCATCCCCGAACGCTACCGCATGCCGCACACCGCAGCCCATCCCATGTTCGTCTGTGCCGATTTTGGCGTTGTGCGCACCCCGGCCGGCGACCTCGAACCGCGGCTGGTCGAGATCCAAGGCTTCCCTTCGCTCTACGCCTTCCAACCCCGCCTGGGCCGCCAGTACATCGACTCGTATCAACTGGACGGCAACCTGACGTACCTGCTCGGCGGCCTTACCGACGCCACTTACTTTCAGTTACTCCGCCGCGCCATCGTGGGCGCGCATGACCCCGAGAACGTGATCCTACTGGAAGTGGATCCGGAACGCCAGAAAACCCTACCCGACTTCATCGCTACCCAGCAGACCGTCGGAATCCCTTACGTCTGCATCACCACGCTGAAGAAGCAAAGCAGCAAGCTTTACTACGAAAAGAACGGCAAGCTCATCCCGATCCACCGCATCTACAACCGTGCCATCGCCGACGAGTTGGAGCGCCGCAATGTCGCCGTACCGTTCGATTGGCGCGATGACCTCAGTGTCGAATGGGCGGGCCACCCCGATTGGTTTTTCAAACTCAGTAAGTTCTCCATCCCTTACTTCCGTCACGCCACCGTACCAAAGACGGCCTTCCTAAGCGATGTCTCGCGCCTTCCCGAAGACCCGCACAACTATGTGCTGAAGCCGCTCTATTCCTTCGCCGGCCTCGGTGTCATCGTGGGCCCCACCCACGCCCAACTCGAAGCGATACCTGCCGCCGGCCGCCCTAACTACATCCTCCAGGAGCGGGTCCACTTCGAGCCCATCATCGACACCCCGCATGGCATGACCAAGGCCGAGATCCGGATCATGTACGTCTGGCCGGATGACGGCCCCATGACTCCCGTTACCACCATCGTCCGCATGGGCCGTGGCAAGATGATGGGAGTCGACCACAACAAAGGAATGCAATGGGTCGGTGGTTCCGCCGCACTCATCCCAACCTCATGATTGACCGCCGCCAGTGGATTCAACTCCTTGCGTTATTGACCGCCGCGAACTCCGCCAACTGCCAGCAGCAGGCGCCAGCCCTCGAAGCGCTGCCCATCACCAAAGACATTCTCCAGGCCGCGCTTAAAGCCATGGGGCTCGAGTTCCCCAGCGAGCAGCTTGATCTCATGCTGCCAAACGTCAATCGCAGCTTGCGTAACTTCGAAGGTCTGCGCAAGATCGACGTACCGCTCGACACCGAGCCTGCCTTTCACTTCAATCCAGGGCAGGGCAGCATCCCGAAGAAGGCCACCTTCCAGCCCACGAAGCCGAAGCCGCGCCGCGATTGGAAGAAGATCGACGATCTCGCGTTCTACCCCGTCACGGATTTGGCGGCTCTGGTGCGAGCCAAGAAGGTGACATCGACGGATCTCACGAAGCTTTATCTCGACAGGCTCAAGACCTTCGCGCCGAAGCTCAACTTCGCCGTTACCATTACAAACGATCTCGCCCTGGAGCAAGCCCGCCGCGCCGATACCGAGATCCGCCGCGGCAAGTACAAAGGTCCCCTACACGGCATTCCCTGGGGCGCCAAGGACCTATTCGCCACGAAGGGTATCCCCACCACTTGGGGCGCCGAGCCCTTCCAGAACCAGGTCTTCGATTACGACGCGGAGATCGTGACCCGCCTGCACAATGCCGGTGCCGTGCTGGTGGCAAAGCTCAGCATGGGCGCGCTGGCCATGGGCGGCCTCTGGTTTGGGGGTATGACGAAGACTCCCTGGAACACCGAGCGAACCTCCTCCGGCTCCAGCGCGGGATCGGCATCCGCCACGGCCGCCGGTTGTGTCGGCTTCGCCATCGGTACGGAAACTCTAGGCTCCATCATCAGCCCATCCATCCGCTGCGGAACCGTCGGCCTTCGTCCCACCTATGACAAGGTGAGCCGCAAGGGAGCCATGGCCCTTTCGTGGACTATGGACAAGGTCGGCCCTATCTGCCGTGGCGTGGAGGACTGCGCGCTCGTCCTGCGCGAGATCACCAGCGTGCCCTTTCACTGGCAGCCGCGCAATCCGCTCTCGCAACTGCGCGTCGGCATTCTGCGCAACCTCTTCGACGATCTCAAGGGCGAGGAGGCCAAACTCTTTGCGCAGTCGCTTGCCGACCTTCGCAAAGCCGGGGTAAAGGCCGAGAACGTTACGTACCCCGAGTTCCAGTCCGGCCCTCTGTTGGCCATCCTCAGCGCCGAGGGTGCTACCGCCTTCGACGGCATCACCCGCGATGGCCGCGTCGGCATGCTCAAAGATCAGGGGCCGAGTGCCTGGCCGAACAGCTTTCGCAGTTCACGCCTCATCCCAGCCGTCGAGTACATCCGCGCCCAACGCGCCCGCACTCTGCTGCAGAAGAAGTTCGATGCCTTCCTCAGCCAGTATGACGTGCTGGTGGGCCCGCCTTATGGCGCCGATATCCTCACCGTCACCAACTTTACCGGCCACCCGCAGATCGTAGTCCCCTGCGGCTTTATCGAAGGTCTGCCGCGCGGGCTGGTCTTCACGGGGAAACTACATGACGAAGGGGCGCCGATGCGCGTGGCTCTCGCTTATGAACAAGCCACTACCTGGCGCAACCAGCACCCCCCGTTGACGTAACTACCGGCCGCCCGGTACCGCGATCACCTTCAACTCCAGCGGGCCGCCGCTGGCCGTGCCGATCGCATACACCAGGTACGTGACATTCGCTTCCAGGTTCAACGCCGCCGGCCCGATGGCCCGCGTGTTCGTTCCCGCCACAAACACCGAAGCCTCATAAGTGCCAGGCTTCAACTCCAGCAGCGCTGGGGTCATCGCCGTCGAGGCATTCGCCAGATCTACCACCACCGCGCCCGTACCGTTGGCCCGCTCCAGTCTCACATCCACGTCGGGAGCGGCCGCCGTATGATGCAGAATCACACGCGTGCGGCCCGCATAAACAGGGCTCACGGCGTTGCCAAAGCGCGAGAGAAACGGAGTGCCGTCGGACGTCAGGTGAGCCACCAGCGTCACGTTCTCATCCTCGCCGACATGAATGGGCAGCATCGAGAAGCCGGGGATCGCCGCTGCCGTGCAGCCCGTACCCGGATGCAGTGACACCATGTACGTACCGGAGGGCAATGCCAACGGCCCGGCTGTCTCGCCAAAGTTGAAGTCGGCAATGGCGCAGCCCGCGCCCATGACGGAAGCGCTCACGCGCAGGCCGGGAATGCCGTGAACCACCGTAACGGCGCCGGGGCCGGCAAACAGGGTGCTCGACAGAGCCAGGGAAGCAATCGCCAGATACATCAATCGCATCGTAAATTCTCTCCTCCTACTGGGGAATGGATTTAGCCCACGCGGTGCGAGGGGCTGCATGTCACCAGATGGGAGAGAATTCCAATCGCGTTGCTTTTTTGTAATTCCTTCGATTTTTTCTAAGCGCCGGCGTTGGCCTTTTTGCTACGGGATAACTTCAGGCCGTCTTCGTAAGCCATGATGAAATCCGCCACCGGAATCTTCGCAATAGCCTCGCCAATCACATCGAGCGGCAGTTGCTCCAGCTTCTTGAAGCGAATGCAGCTTTTGCCCATATCGAGCTTCAGGCCCCGCTCGTCATACTGCTGCCGTAGCCACTGTGCCATCCGGGGATCCATATACACGCTCGACAAATAGACCGCCATGTGGTTCTTCTGAGAGGCCAGCGACGCATACGGAAGGGCATCGGCCGGGTTGCAGTGATACCCGGCCTGGTACAACTTGTGCGGCACCACGTAGGTGATCATGCCGTACTGCATGGTCTCCGCGTAGCCCTTCGGCAGATTCTTCCTGATCACGGCCCGGATCTGTTTGATGGCCGGCCGCCGGTCTTCCGGCAGTCCGGCGATGTACTCTGCCACGGTCGTTGCCTCGCTCCTCATAATGAGCGATAGCATACCGCACGCCGGACCCTACCGTTCGGCGCTGGCCGGGATCACCTGCGGCGCGTTCACCCCAAACAAAAGCAGCATCTCCTGTTCCGGCGTTGGAGGCGGGTCCACGTGGTTCACGGCGTTCTGCGCGGGAGCATCCGGGAAGCCCTGCGCTCCCTTATAGGAAGCCAGCTTGTGCGCCGCTCCCATGAAGTCGATCCAGATTGGCAGTGCCGACTTCGCGCCTTCCAGGCCCAGGTCGCGATTGTCGTCATAGCCGACCCATACCACGCACACCAGGTTCGAGGAGAAGCCCGCGAACCAGCCGTCATCATCGGTGCCGGTCTTGCCCGCGGTCGGGAACCCCAGGCGGCTTGCCTCCGCCGCGGTGCCATAAGTATTCACCCGCGAAAGCATCAACGCCATGCGCGATGCCGTATCGCCGCGCATCACGCGCTTGCCGTTGCGCGAAGCCGTGGCCAGCGTTTGCCCTTGCAGGTCGCGGATACTTTCGATGAAGTGCGGCTGCACCGCCACTCCTCCGTTGGCGAAGGCCGTGTATGCCGCCGCCAGCATGAGCGGCGACACCTCATAGCTGCCGAGCGCGGCGGAAGGGGTTGCTTCAACGCCCTTCAATCCGGCGGCATTGGCGATGTACGCCACCTTGTCATAGCCGACTGCTTCGGCCACGCGTACCGCCGGGATGTTCAGGGACCGGTTCAACGCCTCCTGCAGGGTCACCCGCCCCGCATGCTGGCCGTGATAGTTGTGCGGCTGATAGCGCTTGCCGGCGAACTGGAATTGCCGAGGGAAGTCGTTCACTTCCGAGTAAGGGCCCAACTCGCCATAGCGCGTACCATACTCCAACCCCGCCGCATAGACGAAGGGCTTGAAGACCGAGCCGGGCTGCCGTTGCGACAGCGCGCGATTGATCTGGCTTTCGGCGAAGCTGCGTCCGCCAACCAGCGCCCGCACGGCCCCGGTGCGCGGATCCAAGGCCACCAGCGCCGCTTCAATGCGCGGCTCGCCCTCTTTCTTGCGGCGATTGAGCCTGCTCAGTCCCTTCTCTACCGCGGCCATCGCTGCCTTCTGCAGCTTGATATCCAGCGTCAGTTCTGCTTCCACCGGGGATGGCTTGGAATAGCTGCGGCGAAACTCGCGGGCGGCAAGTTGCAGGAAGTGTACGTTGGGTGCGGCGTCCTCCAGAGAAGCGGTGGTAATCCCAGCCGACTGTGCCGATTCCATCTGCCCGTAATCAATCGCGCCGCGCTTGTGCATCACGCGTAGAACAAGATTGCGGCGCTTCTGTGCCGCCTCCGGCCTTGTCTTCGGATTCAAAGTAGAAGGCCGCTGCACCATGCCTACCAGCAGGGCACATTCGGGTATCGTAAGGTTGCGCAGGTTTTTTCCCAGATACCCACGCGCCGCGTCGCTGAAGCCATTCAGTTCGAAGGGACCAATGCCCCCCAGCGGCACCGTATTCAGATACAACTCCAGAATCTGCTTCTTGTCGAGCCGGTCCTCGAGAGCAAAAGCGTACAACGCTTCCTTGAACTTCCGGTTTAGCGTTCGTTCCCTGGATAGGAATAATGTTCGCGATACCTGCTGCGTGAGGGTGGAGGTGCCACGCGGCGTTTCCCAATTCTTCACACCGTGTAAGAACGCCCCGATGGTACGCTTCACGTCCAGGCCGCCGTGGCGGTAGAAACGGTGATCCTCCACTGCCAGAATGCCTTTCACCAGCGGCTCTGGCATCTCCTCCAGCGGCACCCACGAACGGGGCCCATCCTCACCGGATGAGGGCACCAGAAAGCCTTGTGGGCAGTCACGGCAACTCCACATCACCCGCCCGCCGCGGACATCCTGCAGCCGCTCGTCCACCACGCGGTCGATATCGCGCCTTACATGCCAGGATGCCCCCATCAATAGGAGCGATGCGACAGAACAGACGATCACCGCCATCCGGCCCTTGTCTTCGGTTATACCGTAGCTCCTCATGCCAACGGATAGAGCAACTCGAAGGCCAGCCTATGGCGAAGGCCGTATGGTCTCGCACAGTCGTCAGTCCAGCGCCAGGTAGGCCAGTTGCTTGAAGCGATGCCGGTAGGGGAGGGACACCACAGGCGACATCTGGTTGATCATAAACACGCCGATGAGTTCTTCCTTCGGATCCACCCAGAAGCCCGTGCCCGCCGCGCCGGACCAGTTGAACTCGCCCTCGGATCCGACAGTGCCAGTCTTGCCCGGCCCTTTGTTTACCGCCATCGTAAGGCCGAAGCCGTAGCCCTGCGCCACCGACCCCATGGCGGCTTCCACCGGCAGATCGCTCAAGTGATCGGTGGCCATCAACTCCACCGACTTGCGGCTCAGGATCCGTTTGCCGTCCAGTTCGCCCTTGTTCAGCAACATCTGCGCGAAACGCGCGTAATCCAATGCCGTGGAGACTAGCCCCGCCCCTCCCCAGAAGATCTCCGGCTTCTTCTTCTGCATGTCCTGCCACATGGTGGTGTTCCCTTTCAGCTTGCCGCCTTCGCCGGGGTCGTCGAGCGATACCAGCCGCGGCAGCTTCTCCGCCGGCAGCCAGAAGCCGGTGTCCTTCATGCCCAGTGGGCGGAAGATGCGCTCATCGAAGAACTGATCCAGGGATTGGCCGGAGGCGACCTCAACCAGGCGGCCCAGCACGTCGATGCCGACTGCATAGTGATAGCGCGTGCCCGGCTGATGGGCGAGCGGCTGCTTCGCCAGCGCCTGCGACCAAGCCGCCAGATTCATACCCGGCTTGGCGAGCGCCATTCCGCTGTAGTCGAAGCCGGCGGTGTGACGCATGAGGTCGCGGATGGTGATGGGCCGTTCGGCCCGCACCGTACCGGCGGCGCCCGTCTTCACGGTCATCTCCGCGTACTCAGGTAGATACTTGGACACCGGATCGGTAAGGAAGAACTTGCCTTCTTCATAGAGCATCATGACGGCGACGCCGGTGACTGGCTTCGTCATGGAGAAGATGCGGAAGAGGGAGTCCTTGGCGATGGGCTTCTTGGACCCGGTGCCGGCCTGGCCATTGGCGTGGAAGTAGCCGATCTTGCCGCGGCGCGCGATGAGGCCCACATAGCCCGAGATCTCGCCCTTTTCGACTGAGGCATTCATCACACGGGTAACGCGGGCCAGCGCATCGGCTTGCAGCCCGGCCTGGGCGGCGGGCGCTTCGGTGAGTGCCGCGCCATGCAGCAACCACGCCGGAAGCAGCAGCAGAACAACTAGGTTTTTCATCCCCTCGATTCTACCGGACGGGCGCGGATGAGGGCGGCGATGGGCAGCACCGGCAGCAGGTACTTCTCCCAATACAGATACGACACCGGCATCACGGCCAGGAAACAGAGCACCGTTACCACCGCCAGCTCGCCGCGGCGGTTGCGCCAACTCCATAGCAACGAGAGCCCCGCACCGAAGCAAATGGCCCAAAACAAATCGCGGGCGAATTGTCCAGGCATGATCAGGTGCAGGGCGCGGTCCAGGAGACCCGTAGTAACGATGCCGGCCGCCAGCGAGGGCGGAGAAGTGCGCACGGGCGCCAGCCAGTAGAGCGCAAAGCCCAGCAGCAGGGGCCACCACGCCCATCGGGGCCGCCGCCAGATCAGCCAAGGCAGCAGGAACACGAACAGCACGCCGATGTAGCCGACCAGCGCTCCGGTATGAAACTGCAGGCCGCTGGACAGGTACATGCCGCGGACGGGGCTGGCGGGCGCCAGTCCTCCCCACAGCAGCACCAGAGCGCCTAACGGCAGCATCGCGGTAACGGACGCCACCACCATCGGCCAGACGCGGTGTACGGCGAACCATAGCGCCACCGCTATCGCCATATAGACGAGATACTGCCGGCTCACCAGCGCGCCCGCCATTGCCAGCGCATACAGCACGGGCCGCCGCTGCATAGCCATTCGATACGCAAGCAAAGCGCACAGCACCGTCAGCATGTCGGTGTAGACGAACACCGTCATCGCCGCCCAATAAGGATTGATGCCCAGCAGCCCCGCGGCCCACAGCGGCTGTTTCGCATCGCGGAACACCAGGCCCGCCACAAACAGCGCCATCGCCCCCACGAGAAGGCTGCACACCCGCATCACCGGCAGTGACCATCCGAACAGCGTTCCCCAACCCGCGAAGACAAGAAAAGGGAGTGGGCCGGACATCTCGGGATAAGTCCGCATCCACTCCCAACTCAATCTCTCCGCAAACAGCTTGGACGTCCCTAGGAAATGCCCTTCATCGCCCGGAAACACCGACCCCAGTCCGATGGCAGCGGCCACCAATAACGGGTACGCGATGCAGAACAGCAGCCAAAGGCGCACGGCGTAAGTTTACGCCGGCAGGTCGGAATGGCCCATTAGGTTTTCGTCGATGGCGCGTGCGGCCTTCCGCCCTTCGGCAATCGCCCACACCACCAGGCTCTGCCCGCGGCGCGCATCGCCCGCGGCGAACACACCCGGCAGCGACGTTTGATAGGAGGCATCGGCGGCCACATTGCCGCGCTGGTCCAGTTTCATGCCTTCGGCCACGAGCGCTTCGATAAGCCCGCTCTTCCGCGGACCGGTGAAGCCCATGGCCAGCAGCACCAGGTCGGCATCCAGGGTGAACTCCGAACCCGGAATCGCTTCGAACTTCGGCGGCGGCCCCACGCGCACCGCATGCAGCTTCTTCACGTTGCCTTGCCCATCGCCGGAGAAGTGCGTGGTGTTGATGCTCCAATCGCGAGCGCCGCCTTCTTCATGCGACGATTCGCTGCGCAGCTTCAACGGCCAAAGCGGCCAAGGGGTGTTAGGCGCGCGCTCGGCCGGCGGCATCGGCATAATTTCGAATTGGTGGATCTTGGCGGCCTTGTGGCGATGGCTGGTGCCCAGGCAGTCGGCGCCGGTATCGCCACCGCCGATGATCACGACATTCTTTCCGGTGGCGAGAATCGGCTCCGCCAGGCGCGTCGCATCGGCGACGATATCACTATCGCCCGCGTTGCGCTTATTCTGCTGCGGCAGGAAGTCCATCGCATAGTGGATGCCCTTCAGTTCCCGGCCGGGAACGTTCAGGTCGCGCGGGGCCTCGGCGCCAATGGCGATGAGCACGGCGTCGAACTCCTTGCGCAGATCGGCAATCGGAATGCCCGTGCCGACATGCGCCTTCGTCCGGAACACCACGCCTTCGGCCGCCATCTGTTCCATGCGGCGGTCGATGTGGTGCTTCTCCATCTTGAAATCGGGGATCCCGTAGCGCATCAGGCCGCCGATACGGTCGGCCTTCTCGAACAGTTCGACGTGATGGCCCGCGCGCGCCAGTTGCTGGGCGGCGGCCATACCGGCGGGTCCCGAACCAATCACCGCCACGCGCTTGCCCGTCTTCACCGGGGCGATCTCCGGCTTGATCCAGCCTTCGGCCCAGGCATGATCGACGATGCTACGCTCGATCAGCTTGATAGCCACTGGCGGCTCATTGATACCGAGCACGCAAGAGGCCTCGCAGGGCGCCGGGCAGATGCGGCCGGTGAACTCGGGGAAGTTGTTCGTCGCATGCAGCGTGCGAATCGCTTCCTTCCAGCGATTGCGATAGACGAAGTCATTCCAATCGGGAATGATGTTGTTCACCGGGCAGCCGGTGTGGCAGAAGGGCACGCCGCAATCCATGCAGCGGGCGCCCTGCACGCGCACCTTCTCGGCCGGCAGCGGCTGGTAGACTTCGAAATAATCGTTGATGCGCACGGTGACCGGCCGCGTGCCGATCGTCTCGCGCGGGTATTCCAAAAAACCCGTTACTTTACCCACGAACCACCTCCTGCCGCATCGAAGAAGAAGGAACCGTCGCCGCCGAAACCGCAGCCACCTGCTCTTTGCGTTTGATGCCCAGCACGCGTTTGTACTCCAGAGGGAAGACTTTGACAAACCGCGGCAGCAGCGCCGCGAAGTTATCCAGAATCCAGGCCCCGCGCGGGCTGCCGGTCAGCGAGGCATGGCGTTCAATCAGGTTCTTCAGCAGATTGATGTCTTCCATCGATTCCACCGGGTCCAGATCCACCATGCTTCTGTTGCAGCGGACACGGGCGAACTCGCCGTCCTCATCTAGCACGTAGGCAAGACCGCCGCTCATACCGGCCGCGAAGTTGCGGCCCGTGCGGCCGAGGATTACGGCCAGGCCCTTAGTCATATACTCGCAGCCGTGATCGCCGCAAGCCTCCACGACGGCGGTGGCGCCCGAGTTGCGTACGGCGAAGCGCTCGCCGGCCATGCCGTTGAAGAAGGCCTCGCCGCTGGTGGCGCCATAGAGCGTCACGTTGCCGACGATGATGTTCTCCTCGGGCTGGAACTTGCTGTTCTTGGGCGGGAAGACCACGATGCGGCCGCCGGAGAGGCCCTTGCCGCAGTAGTCGTTCGCATCGCCTTCGAGCGTGAGCGAGACGCCGTTGGCCAGGAACGCGCCGAAGCTCTGTCCGGCCGAGCCCGTGAAGTGGAACTTGATAGTCTCGTCCGGCAGACCGGCCGAGCCGTAACGCCGCGCGATTTCGCCGCTCAGCATGGTGCCCACGGTACGGTGCACGTTGCGGATCGGCAGCTTGAACTCCACCGGGGTCTGCGATTCCAGCGCTTCCTGTGCATGCTCGATGAGCTTATGATCCAACGACTGTTCCAGACCATGCTCCTGGGAGATCATGCAGCGGCGGCCGACGCGCTTCGGCGCATCGGGGTTATAGAGGATCTGGTCCAGCTTGACGCCCTTGGCCTTCCAATGGTCGATGGCTTCGCGCATCTTCAGCCGGTCGGCGCGGCCGATCATCTCATCGAGCGTGCGGAAACCGAGTTGCGCCATAATGCGGCGCAGGTGCTCGGCCACGAAGAAGAAGTAGTTGATGGCGTGCTCGGGCTGGCCGGTGAACTTGGCGCGCAGGCGCGGATCCTGCGTGGCGATACCGACCGGGCAGGTGTTCAGATGGCACTTGCGCATCATGATGCAGCCCTGGGTGATGAGCGGAGCGGTGGAGAAGCCGTACTCCTCGGCGCCCAGCAGCGCGGCGATGGCTACGTCGCGGCCGGTGCAGAGTTTGCCGTCGGTCTGCACGACGATGCGGCTGCGCAGGTCGTTCAGTACCAGGATCTGCTGCGTCTCGGCCAGGCCCAGTTCCCAGGGGATGCCGGCGTGCTTGATCGAAGTCAAGGGACTGGCGCCGGTGCCGCCGGTATCGCCGCTGATCAGCACCACGTCGGCATGCGCTTTGGCGACGCCCGCGGCCACTACGCCTACACCCACTTCAGCCACCAGCTTCACATGGATGCGAGCCTTGGGGTTGGCGTTCTTGAGGTCGTAGATGAGCTGCGCCAGGTCTTCAATCGAATAGATATCGTGATGCGGCGGCGGCGAGATGAGGCCGACACCCGGCGTGGAATGCCGGACGCGGGCGATGTTGTCGTCCACCTTGTGGCCCGGCAACTGGCCGCCTTCGCCCGGCTTGGCCCCCTGTGCGACTTTGATCTGCAGGTCGTCGGCATTCACCAGGTAGTTGATGGTGACGCCAAAGCGGCCGCTGGCCACCTGCTTGACGGCCGAGCGTTTGGAATCGCCGTTGGGCAGCGGGACGTAGCGGGCATCATCCTCGCCGCCTTCGCCCGTATTGGACTTGGCGCCGATGCGGTTCATCGCGATGGCCAGCGTTTCATGCGTCTCGGCGGAGATCGAGCCGAACGACATGGCGCCGGTGGCAAAGCGTCTCACGATATCGGCGGCGGGCTCGACGTCGTCCAGCGACAGCGGCTTCTTGGCCCACTTGAAGTCCATCAGGCCACGGATGGTGCAGAGTTGGCGGTTCTGTTCGTCGATGGCCTGCGCGAACTCCTCATAGGTGGCGTAGCTGTTGGTGGTGGCGGCATGCTGCAGCTTGCTGATGGTGGTGGGGTTCAGCAGGTGATACTCGCCGCGCACGCGGTAGTGGTAGTTGCCACCGACCGGCAGTTCGGTATCGGCATCCTTGACGAGACCGAAGGCCAGGTCGTGCTTCATCTTCACTTCCTTGGCCAGCACCTCCAGGCCGACGCCGTCGATGCGCGACGGGGTGCCGGTGAAGTACTTCTCCACCAGGTCGCTGTTGAGGCCGATGGCTTCAAAGATCTGCGCGCCGCGATAGCTCTGCAGCGTGGAGATGCCCATCTTGGAGAAGACCTTCAAAAGCCCCTTGTTGATGGCCTTGCGGAAGTTCTTCAGCGCCTTTTCGAAGGTGACGCCGTCCGGCAGTTGGCCGTTGCGCTGCAGGTCTTCGAACGTCTCGATCGCGAGATAGGGGTTGATGGCCGAAGCGCCGTAGCCGATGAGGAGCGCAAAGTGCATCACCTCGCGCGGTTCACCCGATTCGACGATCAGCGCCACCTGGGTACGCGAGCCTTCCCGAATGAGGTGATGATGCACCGCCGACAGCGCGAGTAGCGATGGGATGGGCGCATAATCGCGATCCACGCCGCGGTCCGACAACACCAGCACGTTGTAGCCATTCTTAATGGCCAATGACGCGCGGCGGCAGATGCCTTCAATGGCGCGCTCCAATTCACGGGCGCCGCCATCAATGCGGAAGGTGGTGGTGAGTGTAGCGGCCAGGAACTCGCCCTGCTGCACGCGGCGCAGCTTCTCGAGGTCGTGATTGGTAAGGATGGGCTCCTTCAGCTTCAGCGTGTGGCAATGCTCCGGCGTTTCCGCCAGGATGTTGCGCTCGGTGCCGATGTAGCTGGTGAGCGACATCACCATCTCTTCGCGGATGGGATCGATGGCGGGATTGGTAACCTGCGCGAAGAGCTGCTTGAAGTAGTGGAACAGCGGCTGCGGCTTGTCCGACAGGCAGGCCAGCGGTGTATCGGTGCCCATGGAACCGATGGGCTCCTCGGCGCCCGCGGCCATGGCGCTCAGGATCATGCGCACGTCTTCGTCGGTATAGCCGAAGCAGCGCTGGCGTTCGAGTAGCGTGTCGTAATCGGTGGGATGCCAGCGCGCCGGCGCGGGTAGGTCTTCCACGTGGATCTGGTTCTTATCCAGCCATTCGCGATAGGGGTTGCGAGCGGCCAGTCGCTCCTTGATCTCTTCGTCGGGGATCAGGCGGCCCTGTTCGAGGTCGGCCAGCAGCATCTTGCCGGGCTGCAGACGGCCCTTAAACTTCACCTTCTCCGGTTTCACGGGGAGCACGCCGGCTTCCGATGCCATGATCAACACGTCGTCGGTGGTGACCATCCAGCGGGCCGGGCGCAGGCCGTTACGATCCAGCGTGGCGCCGATGATGCGGCCATCGGTGAAGGCAATGGCCGCCGGACCGTCCCAGGGCTCCATCAGCGACGCGTGGTACTCATAGAAGGCGCGCTTGTCGGCCGTCATGGTGCTGTCGTGATCCCAGGCTTCGGGGATCAGCATCGCCATTACGTGCGGCAACTCGCGGCCGGAGAGCGTGAGCAACTCGACTGCATTGTCGATCATCGCTGAATCCGAACCGCCCGGCATGCAGACGGGGAACAGCTTCTTGATATCCTCGGCCCAGAGATCGCTCCTCAACACGCTCTGCCGCGCCGTCATCCAATTGACGTTGCCTTTGACGGTGTTGATTTCGCCGTTGTGGCAGACGTAGCGGAACGGATGCGCCAACTGCCAGGTGGGGAAGGTGTTGGTGGAGAAGCGCTGGTGCACCATGCAGAGCGCGCTCACTAGGTCCGGGTCGTTGAGTTCGCCGTAGAACTGCGGAATCTGCGGCGCCAGCAGCAGGCCCTTGTAGACGATGGTGCGCGTCGACATAGAGGGGAGATAGAAGAAGTCGCCTTCCTTGATGTCGAGAGAGGCGATCTCCACTTCCGCTCGCTTACGGACCACGTACAGTTTGCGCTCGAGTTCATCCTGGTCCAGGCCCGATTCGCCGCGCCCCAGGAAGATCTGCTCGATATAAGGCTGCGACGAACGCGCCTGGCGCCCGATGGTGTCGCCATCCACCGGCGTGTCGCGCCAGCCCAGCACTTCCAATCCTTCTTCGCGGGCGATGCGTTCCAGAATGCCTTCGCAGCGCAGGCGCGAGTTGCTCTCCACCGGCAGGAACACCATGCCGACGCCATACTCGCCAGGCGCCGGCAAAGTAAAGCCCAACTTGGAACACACCTTCTGGAAGAACTTATGCGGGATCTGGATGGTGAGCCCGGCGCCGTCGCCGGTTTCCGGATCGCAGCCACAGGCGCCGCGGTGCGTCAGATTGATGAGAATCTGGATGCCCTTCTGGATGATGTCGTGCGACGCAACGCCCTTCAGGTTTGCGATAAGGCCGATTCCACAGGCATCTTTTTCGTTAGCCGGGTTGTACAAGCCCTGCTGCTTAGGTAGACCGCGAGTGAGACTGTCGTGCGACATGGTGAACACCTCATGGAAGAAAAAGTGTCTGGGCCGGGGGCCGTATGGAAACACGAAGCGCGATGCGTGTCCCCAGGGAATAGAGAATAGTATACCGACAGGCGTATCATTAGTCTAGTGAAAATCAAAGCGTGCGATATATAAGAATTCCTTATTGTAAGGGAGGCGCTGTATTGCTGTTTCTGCTGGCCTGTCCGGTTGCAGGCGCGGAAAACTTCTGGTCCTGGCATGGCTTCGACCTCATCGCCATGAAGAAAGCCGGTTGGGAGATTACGCTGCACAGCCGGCTGCGAACACGGCAAGGCGAACTGCAGCAAGGGCGAACGGGGGCCATCGCGCGGCGTGAAGTTGCACCGCGTGTTTCCATGGTGTCGGGCTACTACTACGGGAAGGAAGAGGACAGCTTGGACGAGGTCCGCGATGTGCATCGGATATTCGGCGGTGGAGAGTTCACGCTGCTGCGGCGGGAGACGGCGAAGTTGGCCGGGAGGACGCTAGTGGAGTACTTCTTCCGGGAGACGCGGCCGGATTCGGCGCGCTACCGGCAGCGGTTGCGGTTCGAGCAGGGCCGGGTGGTGGGTCCGGCAGTGCAGGGGGAATGGTTTTTCGATGGCGAGGGGTTTTTGAGCCAGCGCTATCAGGCAGGGGTGCGATGGAAGGTGAACGGGTGGGCGACGCTGGAGGCGGGGTATCTGTACGACCGGCGGCGCGCAGCGATCGGGTCAAATCGACACGCGGTGGTGACCAGCGTCACCTTGGATCCCTGGTAACCGTGTGCCGGAGAATACAGCATGAAATGGCTCTCTCTGCTGTTGGCGTTAGTGCCTGCGTGGGCCGATCAGACGTTGTCGATCTGCCCGGGGTAGCGCAGGTCAACTTTGTAGTTCCGGCGCGTTGGGCTCCGGGCTACGTTGGTTTGAGGTGGATTCGTTTGAGACGAGCGGGGTGCTCTGGACGGAACAATGAAGGAGTATTGGCGCGCGTGCCGGCCCATGCGAGCGGCACGCGCTTTGGAGTGAGTTACCGCGGCTGCGTGCGGCCGCCGAGACCCGACATGGTAAACCCGCCGGCGCCCGTTACCGAGCCGGTGTTGGCGTAGTAGAACGTGTTGCCCTTGGTGCCCACCACGAAGTTCAGCAGCGACTTTTCGCCACCGGAATCGAGAGTTGCGTTGCCGGTGCAATCGGAACCGACTTCATACGTACCGGTAAAGGAGCCGGTCACGTTCGGAATGCCGCCGACCGCGACATCGTAGTTGCCCGCGATGGTGCCGCCGGCGCGAAACTCGATGTTGCCGATTTCCGCGATCTGGAGTTTGGTGCCACCCACGCTCACGGTACCCTCGCCGGCATAGCCGAAGTTGCCCAACAGGGTGGAGGCCGAACAGCCGCTCTGGGCCTGCACGCGGGGCATCTGGAATAGCGGGGTACGCACGGGCTTGGCCGGCTGCATCTGGAGATAAGCGGTGAAGCCCACCAACAGCGCCGAGGTCAGGAGACTGACGCGAAACAGTGTCTTTTTCATGTTGTTGTTCCTCTCCTGTTACCGGTTAATGGCCGTACCCGAACCCTGGTAAACGCTGTTGCTCGCGTCACGCGAAACGTAGACGAAATCCGTCCCGCCACCTACCACGACAATGCTCAGCGCGGCGCTGGTGCCGCCTTCGTAGTTCAGCGTGGCGGTGCCGCGGCAGGTTCCGTCCAGCGTGTAGGTGCCCGAAAACGGCAGAATCACGGCCTGACCGTCGTTCACGCCCAAGTAGGTGTTGGCTTCCTTGCCTTCGTTGATGGTGCCGGCGCCGTTGAAGCGCAGCCGGCCGACATGCGCGTTCTCGACGGCTTTGCCATCGGAGATGGTGGCGCCGGAACCGGAGTATCCATACTCCCCGCTCAAGGTCGAGGCGGAGCAGCCCGACTGGGCTTGGACCGGAGGTGCGTAGACGGCACGCTTAACAAGGAACAGTCCGGAGGCGAGGCCTGCCAGGAGTAGCAGCCCGCTGCAACAGGCGACCCAGTTTGCTGGGCGGCGCAGGTGGTGGAAAAACATACAACATCGATTGTACAGCATCCCCACGGAGGGACCGGAAACCGCAAAACTTAGAACAGGTGGCGTAGTTCACGGAAGGAGGAGACGATCCGCAACCGGCCGCTTTCGATCACTTCCTGGCGTTCCAAATGCCAGGTTCGCGGATGAGGCACGTAGACGGCGCCCAAACCCGCCTCTAACGCCGGGTTGATATCGGACTTGGTCGAGTTGCCGATCATCCAGCCGCTCCCCGCGTCCAACCGCTGATCGGCCACTACGCGGCGGTAGGCCTCGCAATCCTTCTCGCGAACGACGATGGCTTCGCGGAAGAAGCGGCTCAATCCGGAGGCATCCACCTTGGCGCGCTGCTCGTGCGGGTCGCCCTTGGTCACCAGCAGCAGATCATGGCGTTCGGCCAGATAGGCAAGGGTCTCCGGCACGCCTGCGATGATCTCCAGCGGGTGTTCCAGGATGCGCTCGGCCAGAGAGGTGACGTGCTCGGCATCGGCGTGGCTGACCTCGCGTTCGGCCAGTTGGTGGAAGCATTCCACCATGTTGCGGCCAAAGTTGCGCGCGCCGTAACCGTTCACCTGGATGTTGATCAGCTCGATGCCATCCAGAAACTGGCGGATTTGCGCCGGGGTCAGCGAGGAATGATCCAGGAACTCACAGAACTCGTGGAAGGCGCGCTCAAAGTAGATGTTATTCTCCCAGAGCGTGTCGTCCGCATCAATCAGAAGATGTTGCCGCATGCGCCGTCCGCCGGTCAGTTTCCGTTGAACGGCAGATGCTTGCCGTGGCCGTTTTTGGGCGCCACTTCGCGGATCAGTTCGGTGTGCTGGAAGCGCTTCACATGGCGCGGGAAGTACTGCAGCAGTTGCTTCAGCCGCTCGGTCTCGCTACGCATCATGAGCAACTGCTGGCGCATGTCGACATCGCTGAGAATCTGCGCCAGTTGGAAGCTCAACTGGGGATCTTCGAGCAGCGGCTTGCTCTCCTCGTCCTGGCCGGTGGCCTCGACGGCCTGCGTGTAGCCTTCCAGCGCGCGGCGGCGCAGGTCCTCCTCCACCGGCGAGAACTCCTCGTCGTCGAAGTAGCGGACCCGGCCGCGCAGGTAGCTCTTGCCGTCCACCAGTTCCAGCAGTTCAAAGCGGCGCTGGCCGCGGGTGACGATGTCCAGGCGGCCGTCGGCGTAGCGTTGGGCGACCTCGAGAACATTCGCCGAGCAGCCGGCATTCACCACGCCATTGTTGCGTGCCATTACAATGCCGAATTCACTACCGTCCTCGATGGCTTGGCCTATCATCTCTTTGTAACGTTCCTCGAAGATGTGCAGCGGCAGCGGGGTGCGCGGAAAGAGCACCAGCGGGAGCGGAAATAGAGGCAGAAGCTCTTCGCGCATGATACCATTATGGGCTTTGTGGCCTACGGCGGCAAACCTGGCCGGGCGGCCCGCGGAACGGATGAGATTTTGGAGATTTCCGGGAAAATTGTAATGATTTCCGGCGGCTCGGAGGGAGTGGGCGCGGCCTGTGCCCGCGAGTTGCTGCGCCGGGGCGCTTCGGTATCGCTTACGGCCAGAACGGCTGAGAATCTGGCCAAAGTTGCGGCCGGGCATCCCAAGGAGCGCGTGTTCACGCTGGCCGGGGACATCACCGATCCGGCGCACCGGCAACGTTGGGCCCGGGAAACGCTAGGCTATTTTCAGCGCATCGACATTCTGATTAATAATGCCGGCGTGGGGCTTTATCAGCCCTCGCACGCCGCCGATCCCGAGCAGGTGCGCCGCTTGGTCGAGTTGAATCTGCTGGCGCCGGTGGATCTGGTGCGGTTGGTGGTGCCCGGCATGAAGGAGCGTGGATCAGGCTGTATCGTCAACATCGGCTCGATTGCCGGCAAGGCGACGCTGCCGTGGTTGACTCTCTATTCGGCCTCCAAGTACGCGCTCGGCTCCTACACCGACGGCCTGCGGATGGAACTGGGCCGCTATGGCATTCACGCGCTCCTCGTCTGCCCCGGCTATGTGAATACCGATTTCCAGCAGCACATCCTGGCCGGGCAGGTGCCGTCCACCGTAAAGGCAGGCAAATGGTTTCGAATTTCCGCCGAACAATGCGCCAGTGACATCGCCAACGGCATCGAACGGGACAAACGTACCGTGGTTACGCCGAGCACCGGGTGGGCTTTCGTCCTGTTGCAGCGCCTGCTGCCGGGCAGGGTGGAAAAGCACCTGGCCAACCTTTACTACCGGGGATTGCCGAACGCATGAACCTCACGCTCAAGCGCACGCCCGGTGTGTTTCTGGTCGGCTTCATGGGCTCCGGCAAGAGCACGATTGGCCGGGCGCTGGCGCGGGAGCTGGGCTGGCCATTCGTCGATCTGGACGACGATATCGAAGCGAGCGCGCTGGCGCCTATCACGCGGATTTTCGCCGAGCAGGGCGAAGCGGAGTTCCGGCGCCTGGAAAGCACGGCCCTGCGCGCGCGGCTGGAGCAGGTGCGCTCCGGACGGCCGCTGGTGGTGGCGTTGGGCGGCGGAGCCTTCGCCCAACCCGGCAACCGCGAACTGCTGCGCGGCAACGGGATTTCCCTCTGGTTGGATTGTCCGCTGGACGCAATCGAGCGGCGCATCGCCGGGCAGACACACCGCCCACTGGCGCGCGATCCGCAAGCTTTCCGCCAGTTGTTTGAAACCCGTAGGAACGCCTATGCGCAGGCGGATTATACTGTTCCCGTCGCAGACGATGATCCTCAGGTCACGGTGCGCCGCATTCTGGAGATTCCAGGTCTATTCTAATGCGCGAGCTTCGCAAACACGCCGATCTTATCCTGCGCGCCGCTCTGGATGCGGCCAATCCCGCCAAAGCCGTGGAGCGTTCCATCGAACTCCGCGGTGATGTCCTGTTTGCCGGGCGGAAGCGCTACCCACTGGCTCTCTACAAACGCATTCTGGTGATCGGGGCAGGGAAGGCGAGCGCCGCCATGGCCGCCGCCCTGGAGAAGCGCCTGGCCAAGCGCATTACCAGCGGGCTGCTGAACGTCAAGTACGGCCACACGGCGCCTCTGAAACACGTCAAGCTGCAGGAGTGCGGCCATCCGGTTCCCGATGCGGCGGGCGTCGAGGGGTCGCAACGCATTGCCGCCCTGGCGCGCGCGGCCACCGAAGAAGATCTGGTGATCTGCCTGATCAGCGGCGGTGGATCGGCGCTGCTGCCGGCGCCGGCCGAAGGCATCACGCTGGGCGACAAGCAGGAAACCACGCGCCTGCTGCTGGCCTGCGGCGCCACCATCCATGAGATCAACGCCGTGCGCAAGCACCTCAGCGCGCTCAAGGGCGGCCAGTTGGCGCGGCTGGCTTGGCCCGCCACCGTGATCACGCTGATCCTGTCCGACGTGATTGGCGACAACCTGGATGTCATCGCCAGCGGACCCACGGCGCCCGATGCGTCCACCTTCGAATCGGCCGTCCAGGTGTTGCGCAAGTACGAGATCCTGTCGAAGGTTCCCACAGCCGTGCGCCATCGGTTGGAGGACGGCGTGAAAGGCCGCATCGCGGAGACGCCGAAGCCCGGCGCGCAGGAGCTGTCGCGTACGGAAAACCTGGTGGTCGGCAGCAACCGGCTGGCCGTCGACGCCGCGCAGAAGCAGGCCCGCGACTTGGGCTACCGCACGCTGATCCTGTCCACGACGATTGAAGGCGAAACGCGCGACGTGGCTGGCGTGCATGCCGCCATCGCCCGCGAGATTTACGATACCGGCCGTCCGCTGCGCATACCCGCCTGCGTGATCTCGGGTGGGGAAACCACTGTCACTTTGAAGGGCACGGGCAAGGGCGGACGCAATCAGGAGTTTGCCTTGGCAGGAGCGCTGGCGCTGAACGGGCAACCCAACACGCTGCTGGTCAGCATTGGAACCGATGGCAACGACGGTCCCACCGATGCCGCTGGCGCTTATGCCGACGGCAACACGCTGCACCGCGCCGCCAAACTGCAGTTGAACGCCGCCGCCTCGCTGGCCAACAACGACTCCTATCACTTCTTCGAATCTCTGGGTGATCTGATCAAGACCGGCCCGACCAACACCAACGTGATGGATGTGCGGCTGGTACTGGTGGGGGCTCGCAAATGAGCCTCTGGCGTGAAGTAGCCGATTTCGCCTTCGATCAGGAGACGCAACAGGCCGAGGCCGAGCAACTGGCCTGGATTGCGCGCGAGCCGGACAACGCGCTCCCGTACTATCACCTGGCGCAGTTGCGCCGCATGCAGTATAAGCCCGACGAGGGGCTGGGCCTGCTGCTGCATGCCGTATCGCTCGATCCCACACTGGCCTTGGCGCACGTGGCCCTCACCGAGATGTATGCCGTTCAGGGCGACACCGCCGCCGCCTGGCGCCATGCTCGCCTGGGCGAGACAAATGGAGACGCCGCCGGCGTGACACTTCTCAACCGGCATAACGTTTGTGAACCCAAATAGGCCCGTCGCAAGCTATCCTGTAACTTCATGACTCCGACGCGGCAGGTCGCGATCCTGGTTTTTCCCGATGTCGAGGTACTCGACTTCGCGGGGCCCTTTGAGGTCTTCGCGGTTGCCGGCGAGATGCTGAACGGCTCGCCGTACCACACCTACACGGTGGCCACCGGCCATCAGACCCTGGTAGCCCGCAACGGCTTGAAGGTGGTTGCCAACCATACGCTCGACACCGCGCCGCTGCCCGATGTGCTGGTGCTGCCGGGCGGCAGCGGAAGCCGCGTGGCCAGCCAGGAATCCGTCTATATGGATTGGATCCACCGTGCCGCCGACCATGCCACGCACGTCATCACGGTCTGTACGGGCGCCCGGTTCACGGCCCGGCTCGGTTGGCTGAGCGGGCAGCCTTATACCACTCATCACCTGGCCTTCGATGAACTGCGCGAGTTGGTGCCGGATGGCGAACTGCGGGCTGGAACGCGGTTTGTGGAAGCCGGCAAGCTGATCTCCGCGGCTGGTATCTCCGCCGGTATCGACGCTTCGCTGTATCTGTTGGCGAAGTTAAGTGGGGATGAAGCGGCGGCAATAGTTGCCCGCTACATGGAGTACACGCCGCAGCGATAATCGACTGGTTACTGCTGCACCATCGCCGGTACTTGCGGCGGTACCGTCGGCGGTAGCGCTGGAACTCGCGGCGGCATAATGCTGGTGGAGGGCGAACTGCTCCCCTTGCGTACCGTGACCTGCCCGCGCTCGGTGGTTAACTGAATCTCCGGGCCGCCATTGGAGCCCGTGAGCCTGCCGCCCCGCCCGGACGTCTCGTCCTGAATCCCTGAGCCGAACTCATTGTGAACTTCGCCGCGCTCGGTGCGTGCGTTGAGGTTGAACTTGGCATTGCTGCCCAGAATGAGATCGATATTGCCGTTCCTCGTTCTGGCCGATACCTTGCCGGCACCCACCGCCGGGCGCAACTCCAGATCGCCGTTGTCCACTTCGAGATCGAGTTCGCCGCGGAACTCCGCCACCTGGATGTCACGGGTTTTCCCGGAGATCCGCAGCGGCCCGTCGACATCTTCTAGAAGCAGCGCGCCCGGCCGCAATTGGATCGCTCCCGCCACCTTCTCGGCCCGGAACTGCGTCTGGGTACCCTCAAAGCGGAGCGGCTTGGCGATGCGGCGGAAGGTGAGTTCGCCGGTATACCCGCCGTTGATGGTGACCGGTCCCTCGATATCGTCCAGCTCGATTTCCTGGCCCTTGCCGCGAATCTCGACCCCACCTTTGACGCTGGTGGCGCGAATGATGTCGCTGCGCCGCAATTCCACCCGTACCGGGCCCTGGATGTTGCGTACACGGACGCCGGCATTGTCGGAATTGATCTCGACAGAGCCGCCGATATCGTTGATATCGAAGTCGCCGTACTTGCCGCGGCCTTCGAAGCTGGCGCCTTTGGGCACCTGTATTTCGAGCATCGCCGTGGCGCGCCGTTCCGACAGTTTGTCCTGGTTGGTGCGGACCAGGATGCGGTCCCCCACCTTCTCCAGCGTGACCTCCGCCTTCTTGCTTTCGGCGTTGGCTTCGTTTTGATCGTAGGCCCGCAGCGACTGGTGGCCGCTCACCTGCACCAGGTCGGAATCGGTACCCACTACCTTCACGTCCCCCCGGCCCAAATCGAGCACAATCCGTGGCGATTTTCCGGCCGGGACATTCAACTTCACCGGGAAGTCATAGGATTCGCCCAGCACATCCAGCGTGCGGTTGGAGATACGCATGTTCGGCCAGCTCTGGCGGCTGCCCCAGTACAATCCGGAGCCGAACAGGCAGAGCAACACCACCAGGGTCCACTCGCCGCCGCCAATGCCGTTGGCGGGTAGCGGGCGTCCGCTGTTGTGCCAGAAAAGGACCTCGCCCAGGCGCACAGTGCCCCACAGAATCAACAGATACGGCCAATACTTCGCGAATAACGTGAAGAGAGGGATTTCCGGCCAAACGTTGCGCAGCAGCAGCAACACACCGAATCCAATCAACAGCAACGGGCCGACAACCGAGCGTGGTCTCATGGCGATTTCCCTCTTCTAGATCCGCGGGGCGGACCGCTCCATCAGCTTCAAAACACCGATCACGATGAGCAGCGCCGGCCATGTACGGGAGAACGGCGCCAGGCCCTGGTGGTCGATGGCAAACAGGCTTCCCACCACGATCATGAGAATGGGGCCGCGAATGGCCCGCACCAGTGGGATCTCGCCCTGCGGTGGGGTGTAACTAATGCCGTTCACTTGCCACCTCCCCCACGGCGGCGTTGTTCTTTACGCGCCCGATCAGCAGATAGACGCCTAGCCCTATAAGGAACAACGGCCCGGCATAGGGAACCAACTGGCGGATGCGGATAATCTCCAGGTTGTTGAGCAGGAACAGAACGCCCAGGCCGATGAGCAGCAGAGGCAGCACCGGCGTGCCCCGGCTGGCCTGGTTCGGGAAGATGGAGCTGAACTCGTCCACCGGCAGGCCCAACTGGCGGCGCTTGGCGGTATGATACGCCTCAAACGCCATATAGAGGATCCAGACCGGGATGAACATGCCGAAAAAGCCATCGGCCGGCCCGCTGGACTCCGCCGCCAGGGTCGCCAGGATGCCCAACAGCAGTACATGGACGAAACCCTTGGCGTACTGGCCGTTGTAGATGGCGCCGACACCCGGAATCAATCCTAGTAGAAACGCCAGCCCCGGCGAGGTCCCTTCCACCGTACTGCCCGGCGGGGGAGGGGGTACCGTGGCCGCGCTCGCCGGATTCCACTCGTTCGGCCCCGCGCCAACACCCGCCGCAGCGGACGCGGTCTGCGGCAAATGCTCGTTACAATAGACCGTTCCCTGGTACAGGTGCTGCGTCGATTCGGTCAGTCCTTTGCCGCACGCCCGGCAAAAGGCGATGATCGGCGTTGCGGCTTCCACCGGCGGGTTGCCTTCGCCCGCGATTTGTTCCGGTTGCGGCGCTTCTTTCATTGGATCCATGGCTTCACCCTCACTTGCGCTCTTTTTCGGCACCACTGCCCGCTTTGTCTTCTCCGGCGCCATCGGCGGCGGCCGTTTCGGGCTCTTCGGCTTCGGTCAATTCCTGCAGCCGGTTCTGCAACTCGTACACGATCTTCAAACTTTGGTAGTATTTCACGGCGCGCGTCCAGGTGCGGTGCGCGCGGTCCTCGGTGGCTTCCCAAATGGCCACCGGATTCAGGTCCGACGCCCGCAACTGGCGCGCTTCGATTCCCGCAAAGCGCCCCAGCATCGCAAACGACAGTACCGTCATGGCCATGCCCATCACCAGCCGGGGCTGCAGGATGGGCTCAAATAGCCGGCCAAAGAAGCCCTGTGCCGCCGCCCCTGCCGTTACCGGACGCGACGGCGCCTGCTGCAGAATGCGGCTCACCAGCACCGGGGGCACTTCCACCGCCGGTACCCGTTCGATAAACTCGAGCACCCCGCGCGAATCGGCCAGCAGTTCCCGGCAGGCGGCGCACGTTGCCACGTGCTGGTCCACCCGCTCCCGCTCGTCCGCTAGCAGCGTCCCGTCAATGTAATCGCAAAGTTGTAATTCCAGCTCGCTGCATGTCATACAGCTACCCTGTGCTTTCTCAAGATCCTTGCCAGTTCCGCCCGTCCCCGGTTTAACCGCGACTTCACCGTTCCTTCCGGAACCTGTAACGTCTGGGCGATTTCCCTGTACTCCAGCTCTTCCAGATCACGCAGGATTAATGTCTCCCGCAACTCCGGCGACAGCTTATCCAACGCGCCCTGCAGAATCTCGCCCGCCTCGCGCCCGGCCACCAGGCCGTCGGTACGGGACGTCATCGAGACCTTCTCTTCGAGCACGGGCAGTTGGTCTTCAATGGAATCCGTCGCGCGGTCTTTTCTCCCGCGCCGGTAATGATCGATCAGCAAATTCCGGGTCAGGCGCATCAGCCAAACGCCGAACGTACCCTCGCCGGTCCGGAAACTGCCAATTGTCCGAAACACTCGCAGGAACACGTCCTGCGTCAGATCCTGCGCTTCCGAATCCTTACCGGTAAACCGGTAGCAGACGGCATAGACACGCCGCGTGTGGGAGCGCACCAACTCTTCCCACGCGCTATCGTCTCCGCGCAGACAACGCTCGACCAGATGGTAATCGGTATCCAAGCGATTTGCCCAATTCAGGCGAACGGCGTTTCCCGCCGCGTTCCAGACTGCCACTGCCGCCGTTGCCATGGTCTCCTCAACGGAAGCCGGGGCCCAGAGTACTCATACCCTACCGGTACCGGGTCCTTCAGTCGCTTCCATCTGTTACAACGACGGTTCCTCATCGGAAGTTCACAAAATATTGTATGGCCTGCGGCCCTGCCGCGGCACCAAAACCTTAGGGCTACCAGCGGTTTCCACCCTCCACCGTCTTCCAATCCGCGCTACATTGAATACTCGGAGATACGTATTCCGACGCCCACCCGTCCCACGCCGGACCAGGACAACCCGGCTTCGCCTCCCGCCCGCTCCCATCCGGCCGTGCGGCAAAGCTACGGCTTGGCCCTGCTATCCCTGGCCGGCCTGGCCCTGCTCGTCTTCCTGTACCGCGACCAGGTAGCCGCCTTCGATTGGGCGCGCTTTGCCGCCACCTTCCGTGGAATCCACTGGGGCTGGTTTCTGACTTCGATGGCCGTGGTCATGCTCACCTACGGTGGGCGCGCCATTCGCTGGCGGGTGATGATCCGGCCCATCAAGTCCAAACCCAGCCTTTGGAACATCTTCCATGCCACCGTGGTGGGCTTTACCGCCGTAGTCCTGTTCGGGCGGGCCGGCGAACTGGTGCGTCCCTACCTGATTGCGCGCCGCGAAAAGGTGCCGCTCTCCAGCCAGCTTGCCACGTGGTTTTTGGAGCGCATCTACGACCTGCTCTCGGTGCTGGCTCTGTTTGGCTTCGCCCTCTCCCGGGTGGATGCCGGCGCTTCGTCCCGCATTGGCCCCAACCTGCAATGGGTGCTGCAGACCGGCGGACACCTGGCCGGCGTGCTTGCGACCCTTTGCCTGGCCCTGCTGGTCACCTTCGGCCTGTTCCCCGGCTTTGTCGAACGCCAGCTCACCGGCGCCCTGCAGATCCTGCCTGAGCCGTACAAGAGCAAGGTGGTCCACATGGTGCGGGCTTTTCTTTCGGGAACCAGTTCCACCCGCCGCGGCAGCTTTGTCGCCCAACTGGTGGCGTACACCTTTGGTGAGTGGCTGTTGATTGTTGCCTGCTTCCTCTGCGTCTTCCGTTCCTTTGCCGTTACTTCCAGTCTTGGTTTCATGGATAGCCTCGTTGTGGTTGGATTCGTGGCGTTTGGCAGTGCCGTGCAGATTCCGGGGATTGGGGGTGGCATGCAGGTCGCTACCGTATTGGTGCTTACGGAGCTCTATGGCTTTCCGCTGGAAACCGCGAGTGGCGTTGCGATTCTGCTGTGGGTGGTGGCTTTTACCCTGGTGGTGCCGTTCGGTCTGGCCCTTGCCTTTCACGACGGACTGAAATTGCACAAACTGTTACAATCCGATGAGCTCACGACGTCGTTATGAGATGCCCGTTCTGCGCGCACATCGAAGATAAGGTAATCGACTCGCGGGAAAGCCGCGAAGGCGACGCCATCCGGCGGCGGCGGCAGTGCCTGAAGTGCGAAAAGCGGTTCACCACGTATGAGCGGATAGACGAGATACCGTACATGGTGGTCAAGAAAGACGGCCGCCGCGAGAAGTTTGATCGGCAAAAGGTGCTGTCGGGTCTCTTGAAGGCCTGCGAGAAGCGCCCGGTTTCCATGGGGAAGCTGGCGGAGTTGGTCGACGACGTGGAAAACCGCATTATGGAGGCACCCGAGCGGGAGATCTCGACAACGGAGATCGGGGAGATGTTAGTAAAGCATCTTAAAGACATTGACAAGATAGCTTACGTAAGGTTCGCTTCTGTTTATCACGACTTCCAAGATGTAGAGGCTTTTTTCCACGAGCTGAAAGACCTGCTTCAGAAAAAGCGCCCCTGAGCCGAAATGGGAATGTGTGGCGACGGTTCCGATGAGAGAACGGGAGGGCATTCCGAACTAACTAAGCAGGAGGGGGTTACCGCCGCGCCGGGAGTGGTGTGGGGTGGGACCAGCTCCCCCGAGTCCGTGGAAGGCATTCATAATGCAAGGAATTGTGTAACCAAAACCAAATCGAAACATCTTTAAGATTGGGGCTTAACTTCACGCTGGTTTGGTGGTATCATTTACGAGGCATGGGCGTCCGTGAGTTCCCGTCTCTCGGGATCCCTGCTGACGTCCTGTCTACCTTGGCGTCCAAGTTCACCCCCAGAAAGGCAAGTTTGCAGGTTCGATACCCATTTTCTTGCGATAACCGGCTTTGCGGCCGGAAACCAACCCTTCTGACACCCGCCTTAACCGGCGGTCGTTGCGTTGTTGGCTTGAGCCCGACCTGGGGGAGGTGAGTTCTACGTGGATCACTTTGAAGATCAGTATTTAGGCGACAATCACGAACCGCTCGGCATTCCGTTCGACGAAGAGCCCTCCTTTTTCCACCCCGAAGAGGTGGCCGAGGGAGACGAGTTCCAGGCCGCCCAGCCGGTTGAAGAATCTATCTACACCGACGACCCGGTGCGCGTGTACCTGCGCGAAATGGGCGCCGTACCGCTCTTGACGCGTGAGGGCGAAGTCGAGTTGGCGCGCCGCATGGAACGCGGCAAGCTGAAGATGCAGAAGGCGCTATCCCGCTCCGCGCGCATCCAGATGATGGTCGTGGAGTGGGCCGAGACCATTAAGCGTGGCGATGTCGAGTTGGATGGCTACGTTGATTTGGGCGACCTCGAAGAGGGCTCCTCGGCCGATGCCAAGCGCCGCACCGAGGTTCGCAACCAGTTCGGCGACCTGGTCACCAGTTACAAGAAACAGGCACAGACGACCGACAAGCTGAACACCATCGCGGTCGCCAATAAGAAGCTCCGCCGCAAGTGGCAATGGAAGTTAGCCCGTACGCGCGTGGAAACGTCCCGCCTCATTCGCGCCCTTCCGTGGCACATGCTGAAGTGGAAGGAATTCACGCGCGAGATCGAGCGTACCGTCGAAGAGCTATCGCACATGGAGTCGGAGCTGCGGCGGCTGGATGAGAAGTCGTCTTCCAATCCGCAGATCCAGGCCAAGTGCCGCGAATTGAAGCGCGAGATCAAGAAAAGGGAGCAGCTTGCCGGCGCTTCGCTCAACGATCTCAAGCACTCGCTACAGGTCATCCGGCTGGGTGAATTGGAAGCCGAACGGGCCAAGAAAGACCTGGTGGAGGCCAATCTTCGCCTGGTGGTTTCCGTAGCCAAGAAGTACGTCAACCGCGGCTTGCATTTGCTTGACCTGATTCAGGAAGGCAACATCGGCCTGATGCGTGCGGCCGACAAGTTCGAATACCGCCGCGGTTACAAATTCTCGACGTACGCCACCTGGTGGATTCGCCAGGCCATCACGCGCGCCATCGCGGACCAGAGCCGCACCATCCGCATTCCCGTTCACATGAACGAGAGCATGAACAAGTTCCTCCGCGCCACCCGCGAACTGGAGAAAGAGCTTGGCCGCGCTCCCACGAACGAAGAAATCAGCCGCCGCATGGACATCCCGGTGGAGAAGGTTCAGAAGCTGAAGACCATCTCCCGCGATCCGGTGTCGCTGGAAACACCCGTCGGCCGCGACGGCGAATCGGCGCTGGGCGACCTGATCGAAGACCGCTGGGTCGGTTCTCCGGTGGATGCCGTAATCGATTCGAACGTCCGCGACGAAACGGCGAACATCCTCAAGACGCTCTCCCCCAAGGAGGAGAAGGTCATCCGCCTGCGGTTCGGTATCGGCTGCGAGCGCGAACACACCCTGGAGGAGATTGGCCAGGAGTTCGACGTCACCCGCGAACGGATCCGGCAGATAGAGGCGAAGGCCCTCCGTCAACTGCGGTCGCCGGAGCGCGCCCGCCACCTGCGCGCGCTGCTGGCCGCGCGGTAATTTGCCATTCACCGAAGAAAGTTCAAAACCCCGGGCCTGGGAAGGTGCCGGGGTTTTTTGTTGTCTAACTGATCGCCGCACCACGCTAATGCAATAGCCCGAGTACTAGCAGCTTGCGAGAGGAAGGCGAGAAGTTGCGTCGTTCACTGCTCGCCTTGCCATATACTCAGTGAAATGCGGACCCTGCTGCTGGCTGCCCTCCTCCTCTCCTCCAACCTTCCCGCCCAAAGCTTTCGAGTCGCTGTTGGCGGCTTCATGCACGAATCGAATTCCTTCAACCCCATCCAAACCACGCTGCAGGACTACAACATCCAGGAAGCCGGGGTGACGGCTCAGCCGGAGGCGCTGCTCGATCTGTGGTCGCGCTCCAACAATGAACTCGCCGGCTATATCGAAGGCGCCAAGGGCGGCCTCACGCTGGTGCCGACCGTCTTCGCCAACGCCACCCCCAAGGGTCCGCTCACGAAGGAGGCCTTCGAAACCATCCTCGGCCGCCTGCAGTCGCACTTGAAAAGCCACGGCAAGTTCGACGGCCTGCTGCTGGCCCTGCACGGCGCCATGGTGGTGGACGGCACGCCGCAGGGCGACGAGGAGATCGTCCGCCGCCTGCGCGCCCAGCTTGGCCCGGATTTCCCGATCATCGTCACCAATGACTTTCATGCCAACGTCAGCCCGGAGATCGTCAAACTCAGCACCGTGCTGATCACCTACAAGCAGTGCCCGCACCTCGACACCAAGGACCGCGGCATCCAGGCCGCGCGCCTGATGGGCCGCATTCTGCGTAAGGAAGTCCGCCCCGTACAGACGGTGATCAAGCCGGACATGGTCTACAACATCATCTTCCAGAACACTTACATCAACCCGCTGCTCGATATCACCAACGCCTCGATTGATTTGGAGAAGAACCCGAAGATCCTGGCCGCCAGCGTCTCGGGCGGCTACCAGTATGCCGATGTCCCCTTCATGGGGCCCAGCGTCGTTGTCGTCACCGACAACGACCGGGACCTGGCCGAACGCGAAGCCAAGAAACTCAGCGATCGCCTGTGGAACACCCGCGACCTGATTAAACTCAACCTGCCCGATCCCGCCGCTGCCGTGAAGCAGGCCATGTCTGCGCCGAAGTTTCCCGTGACGTTGATGGATACCGGCGATAACGTCGGCGGCGGCTCCAGCGCGGACGCCACCTTTATCCTCGATGAGTTGGTAAAGCAAATGGCGCAGGGCTGGGTGGAGACCATCTGGGATCCGGCCGCCGTACAGGCTGCCGTGAAGGCGGGCATCGGCGGGGCTTTCGACATGCCGGTTGGCGGTAAGGCCGACAACCTCCATGGCAAGCCGGTGCGCATCAAAGGCATGGTGCGCTCGCTGCACAACGGGCGCTACGTCGAGACCGAAGTGCGCCACGGCGGCGGGCGCTACTTCAACCAGGGCCTCACCGCGGTCATCGAAGTGGAAGGCAGCACGCCCGACCTGCCGAACCTGCTGGTAGTGAACACGCGCCGTACCGCGCCCATGAGCCTGCAGCAGATCATCAGCCTCGGCATCTATCCCGAACGCATGCGCATTCTCGTCGCCAAGGGCACCATCGCGCCGCGTGCCGCCTACGAGCCCGTCAGCGCCCAGGTGATCCCCGTCGATTCGCCCGGCAGCACGGCGGTAAACCCGGCCCGGTTTACGTTCAAGAATGTGCGCGGGAAGTTGTGGGGGATGGACTGAGTGAAACGGGTATGGCAAAAAGCCACGAGTTCCTCCTAGCCATATACCAGCCATTCTCAGCCGTGACCACTGACTCCGTCCCCCATGCCCGGTGTCTTGTGCCCGATGTCCGATGTCCGATGTCCGCCTTCCGTCTCCCGTCTGCTGGCCCTGATACACTGAAGACAGCCATGGCATCCGTTCAAATCGACCTCGGATCGGACCTCTCCAATCTGCTGGTTGGCTTGAACCAACCGTTGTCTGTCATAGCCCGCGAGCTCATCGTCTTGGAGCTGTACCGTCGCGGAACCGTATCGAGTGGGAAGGCCGCCGAGCTACTGGCTATGGATCGGTTAGCTTTCATCCAACACGCCTCCCGCCTTGGAATCCCTTACTTCGATATGACAGAAGACGAGTGGCACCAGGAGCTTCTCGAAATTGGCCGCCTCTGCCCCCCATACTCGTGCGAGCCCGCCAGGTTGGTAGACTCAAAGCGCTCGCACCCGAGTTAGATAAACTCGCAGCCTACGGATTCCACCTCTCGCCCGCACTCAAAAAGCTCGCTCTGGCTTCCGTCGCCGAATAAGTTAGAGATCCTGTCTCCTCTCCTCTACTTCTTCAAACTACCCATATACGCCATGATCTTCAAAATGTCATCCTGCGTAATCCGGTTGCCGAACGACTGCATGGCTCCCGTCGCCCCCGCATAGATCACCTCAAAGGTCCCGACGTCGGTTTTCACGCGCGGATAGGTTACCTGCTCGTCCACCAGATTCGATCCCATCCGTCCCGTGGCGTTCTCCAAGTGGCAGGACGCGCACCACTGGTTGTACACCTTCTTGCCCGCCTCGATTGCCGCCTGCTGGCCTTTGTACGGGTTGTTGCCGGTCTTCTGGAACGCGCGCACCGCGTCGGTGATCTGCTCATTGGGATGCATGTTCAGCGCCACCGGGCGGTTGTCCAGCGGATGCAGGAACTGCGGAGCGCCGGTGGTCGTGCTCGACACCGCGGGCGCATCCTGCACCGTGCGCGCCTTCTCAGCTCCCGGCGGCACTTCGCTGGCGGGAACCACCTTCCACAGCGCGCCCGGCGGATTGCCCAGCGGTCCGCGGTCCGACGTGTAGAAGCAGTAACAGTTCACCGCATACACGGAGCCGTCTTCGCCATTGCCCCCTGCCGTAAACTGCAGGCTCGTGTGCGCCAGTTCCTGCAACTGCCACTTCGCACCATCCCAACCCAGACCGAAGACACGGCCCGAGCACCAATCGCCCACCAGGTACACACCCTTCATGCCGCCATAGTTGGCAACGCCCAGCCCTTCAATGGAGCAGCCATGCCCATTCTTCAAAGGAGCGGCGCCGGGGTAGGGAACTTCGTGCGGATACTCGCCTGCGGGCAGCACACCCACTGTCGGGCACTTGTCATTCGGGCCCGTCATGGGATGGCACCAACTGCCCTGCATGCGATTCCAGCCATAGTTCTCGCCGCCCTTGCTCTCGGCCGGCTGGAAATGGATCTCTTCCCAGTGGTTCTGGCCGACATCGGCGATGTAGAGATCGCCAGTCTTGCCGTCGAAGGAAAATTCATAGGGATTCCGCGACCCATAGGCCCAGATCTCGGGCCGCACCCTCGTGCGAATCTTGGCGAAGTCCGCCTCGCTGATACCGAACAACTGCATCAGGCGCTCATCGCGGGCCTTGGCGAACGGGTTGGAAGCCGGCACCTTGTAAGGAATGGAGTCGTTGTCTTCGGTATTCACGTCGATGCGCAGGATCTTGCCCAATAGCGAACTCAGGTCCTGGCCGGCGTCGAGCGGATCGCCTTCCCAGCCCCCGTCGCCGCTGCCGATGTACAGGTAGCCGTCCTTCCCGAATTCAATCTGGCCGCCGTTGTGGTTGTAGTAGGGCTGCTCGATGCGCATGAGAACCTTGGCGGTCTTGTTGGTGCGCTCCGGCGTCATCACGTTCGGGCTGGCGGGGTCCACTTGGAAGCGGACAATCACGCCGTCGCCATTGAACGGCAGCGAAGCGTAGTGTACGTAGAAATAGCCGTTCTGCTGGAAGCGCGGGTGGAAGGCGATCGAATAGAGCCCCTGCTCCACAAAACCCGTCTGCACGTCGCTGCCGAGCGGATTGATCTTCGTCAGATCGAGAAACGGCTCCTTCTGGACGCTGCCGTCTTTATTTACCAGCCGCACACGCCCGACGCGTTCGGTGACGAACAGCCGCCCGGAGCCGTCATTGGCCGCCGCGACGTTGGTCGGATCGTAAAAACCCTCGGCGACTTTCACCAGCGCAATCTTAGGATTTCCAGGCAATTTCCCACCGGGCCGGGCCACTTCCTGCTTCGTGGCGGGGACCCGCGGCCGCGGCGATTGGGCCGTCAACAGCCACCCCGCGCAGGTGGCAACCATCAGCAATACGGAAACTCTACGAAACTGGGACGCATTCATCATGAGGGTCTCGTGACAAGGTATCACAGCCTTCCGGCCTAAAGCGCGGCCGTTTTTCAACCGAGCTATTCTTAAGAGCTTTGTTCCGCTTTGCCCACTATAATCGAGGTAGTGCTTTTGCTAAGGTTTTCCGGTAGAGTGTAAGCTGGACACCCGCAATGATCGATTTCTGTTTGAAACATTTCCGCAGGCATTTGGTTGTCCCGGCGTTGGGCGCGCTGTTGGCCGTCCCGGCGCTGCTTGCGCAGGGTGGTTATTCGGGTCCCGCCGTCAGTTCCCGCGGTATGGGCCAAGCCGGGGCGCGCGGCAGTGAGCCGGTCACAATCCGGCCGTACGCCAGCGTGAACGCGATCGCCGATACCGGTACGCTGGCCGTCGTCACCGATGCCAGCGGTAAGCCCGCCAGCATCGGCACCTTATACGGCGTTGAAGCCAACGTGGGCGCGTATGGCAGCCGGCTGTGGCGCGCCACGCGCCTTGGCCTGGAGTATCAGGGCAACTACCGCCACTACAACAACAACACTTTCTTTAACGGTAGCGACCACCTCCTGCAACTGGATTATTCGCGCCAGGTGAATCGCCGCACGGGTTTCCAGTTGCGCGGCGCCGGGGGGACCAGCAGCCGCACCGTTGGTGGGGTCTTCGGATTCCAGGCGTTTGATCCTGCCTTCCTGGGCGTCCCGGTCAACGACATCTTCGACAACCGCTCCTACTTCGCGGACGTCTCGGGCTCCCTCAGCCGCACGATTGGGGGCCGCAACTCGGTCAACCTCGGCGGCGGCGCTTTCGGTGTCCGCCGCCAGTCGAAGTTCCTGGTGGGCGTCAACGGCTATCGCGCCATGGGTGATTTTTCCCGGCAGGTCTCGCGGCGTTCCAGCGTTGGGCTGGGCTATTCCTACGTCCATGTCGACTACCCAAGGGTGTTCGGCGAAGCCGACATCCACACGTTGCAGGCGATGTACAGCCGCCAGTTCGGCCGCGCCTGGAACTTTTCGCTGGGAGCCGGCGCCTTCCGCTCGGACCTGTCCGGAACGCGGGCGGTTGTTCTGGACCCGCTCATTGCCGAACTGCTTGGCACCTCCGGTGGCCGGGAAGCCTTCAACACCATCAACATCAGCCCGATGATCAATCTGTCCATCGGCTGGACCGGGCGTCTCTCGGCCTTCAACGCCGGCTACATGCGCGGATCCAACCCGGGCAATGGAGTCCTCCTGCTCAATAGCCAGGAGAGCGTCAGTGCCGGCTATACCTACACACTCTCCCGTAAGACCTCGATCTCCGGCCGGGGTGGCCTGAACACGATGAAGGGCGTGGGCGGTTACGGCGGTGAATTCAGGACCTATAACGGAGGCGCTTTCTTCAGTTATGTCCTTCGGGACGGCTTTCAGTTCACCTCTGGTATCGACTTCCGCAAATTCGATTCCAATTCCAGCGGCTTTAACCGCAACGGCACGCGCGTCATGGTCGGCTTGGCCTACAGCGGCGGCGAACTGCCTATTTCGTTCCACTAGAGGGACCGGTCCATTCCATGGCCTCGATTCTGGTTGTGGACGATGAGGCGGCTCTGCTGCGCCTGCTCGCTCTCTACCTGTCCCGTGATGGCCACCTGGTCGTTACCTGTCCCACCGCTAGCGACGGTCTGGCGGCCATGGCCCAGCAGCGTTTCGATGCCGCCGTACTCGATCACTGGCTCCCCGATATGGACGGCACGGAACTGATTCGCGAAGTCCGCCGCCGGGATCCGGCGATTCCCATTCTCGTTTCCAGCGGTAGCCTGATGGATGCCGGCACGCTCGGCTTCCCGGAGACCCCGCCGCTGCGCCTTCTCCAGAAACCCTACGCCCCCAAAGCGCTGCTGACCGCCATCGACTCCCTATTGGAGCGATAGGCCCAGCCGCTCGCCACGCACCGCCGCCTGCAACTTCTCGGCGAAGTTCACGCCCGACTCCGACCACAGGTGCTTCCGGTCAATGGGCAAGGCCCGCCCCATCTCCTGCACCAGCCGGGTCAGGCTCAAAAGATTCACTTGCGCCGGGCGGATGCTTTCCGGCTCTTCCGGACGCGGCAGGAACCACTCCTCGAGCCCGAACTCCACCCGTAGATGATCCCCCGCTTCGTCCGTGAACTCCGGTCCGAAACTCCAGAGGGTCACCGGCACGGGGCCCAGCTTCCACTCTTCCTCTGCTTCGAACTTCATCAGGTCCCAATGCGTTTCCACGATCCAGGCGGTGTCGGCGGCCTGGAAATCGTTGAACGCGGGCATGAGCGCCGCCGCCGTCACCGGCGCCGGATACGTGCGTTCGAACTGTACGGGTTCCTGGTAGTCCACGGCCAGCACGCGCACCGTTGCGGGCCGGTCGCCTAGTTGAGAATAGGGAAACAGCGCGAGCAATTTCTCCCAGTGCGAAAGCCGGGTCAGCGGGTGGTTGTTCCGCACCCAGCAGGATAACGTAAGCCGATCGGACATACTTCCATTATCCGGCGCAAAGGCCGCCGCGCGCCTGCCTCTATTGGGTCAGCGGCCACACATACTCACCCTTGGGGTTGATGTAGCCGATTTTATCGGCCACCTGCACCATCGCCACGCCGTCGCGGAACACGTCGGTGCCGTCGAACTGCGGCCGGATGACCATGGTTCCCTTGGTGTCGACAAACCCCCACTTCTTGCCCTGCTCCGGAAGTACGGCGGCCAGGCCTTCGCCGAAGAGTCCCGCGCGGCTGAACTTCGCCGGGATCACGTGCTGGCCGGAACGGTCCAGGTAGCCCCATTTACTGGAGCCGTCCATGAAAGCGGCCAAACCTTCGGAGAACTGGCCCAGCATGAAGTATTTCGGCGCAATGACCGTCTTCTCGTTGCGGTCGATAAAGCTCCACAACTGGCCCACCCGGCGCACCCCCGCCAGACCTTCCACAAACGGGGTGAGGTTCGGGTCAAACTGCGGCGGAATCACGAAGACGCCTTTGGTGTTGATGTAGCCGCCGTCGGAGATAGCCTGCCCCGACCTGGCTTCGCGATTGATCACCGCCGCCGCCAACCCGTCGTGGAAGCGCCCAATCCGTTCAAACTTCGGCTCGATCACCACCTCGCCCTTGGTGTTGATCACGCCCGCCTTCTTGTTCTTCTTGATCATCGCCAAACCTTCGAAGAAGGGCGCTCCGCCTTCGTACTGCGGTTCCACCACGGTCTTGCCGGTGTTGTCGATGTACCCGACCAGGAAGCGGTCTTTCTGCTTTTCCACCACCACCATGGCCAGGCCATCGGAAAAACGCGTGGCGCTGTAGTAGACGGGCTCGATCACCATCTTGCCAGTGTTGTCGATGTAGCCGTACTTGCCGCCCTTCTGCACCGGGTACAACACGCCGGGCTTGCCCCAGGTACTGCCCGCCGGCGCCTCCACGGGCTTCACTTCGGCTTCCGCCGCGCTCTGCTTCTCCTTCTCCTTCTCCTTGGCCTCGCCGGACTGCTGTTTGCAGCCGGCAAAGCTCAGGAACAGGGAACAGACGAGGAAGGGAAGAATCCGCTTCACGATGATCTCACCTCACGACACGGTTGAACGTTTTCGTGGCTGGCTTGCCCTCGGCGCTGCCGGTCGCTAGCCGGAGTTGCCGGGCTTACCCTGGCGCGTGCGGCCAGTGCCTGTTCCAGGTAGACGCGCCAACCGTGCCAACGTGAGCAGGAAACAGGAGTCGCGATCCACCCAGGAACTCAATAGTTTACCAGACCGGAGCAGGCGAGGGAGCGGGAGCGTTCCGCGTGACCCTACACTACCGCGGATCTAAGGCGATTCCCCGTCGCAAGGATGGGCCTTCGCCGATGGCCCCCTCCTCCTTCCCACCCGATTATGGGAATATGCGGACGCTCCGCCCCCCCGCAACTCGAAACCGCCGCCGCCAGTCCGGCTTTGCCCTCGTGACCGTCGCTTTCTCCCTGGTTAGCGTCGTGGGCACTGTCGGCCTCGGTGTCGACATCGGACGCATGTACATCGCCAAAAGTGAGGCGCAATCCTCCGCCGACGCCGCCGCGCTGGCCGCCGCTCTGGAACTGGACGGCACGCCGGATGGCATCGCGCGCGCCCGCCGGGCGGCTGCGACGGGCGCCCAGCGCCAGGGCCTCTCGGGCACCCCATTCGCCACACCTGCCATTGAGTTCTCCGGCCGTTCCGAAGGCCCGTTCGCGGCGATACCGAAGATTGCCGACGGGGTGCGTTTCGTGCGGGTCACGGCCGCCGCGCCCGTCGATATCTATTTCCTGCGGGTCACCGGCGCCCCCGCCACCAGCACCGCCCGCGCCTCCGCGGTCGCCGGCCAAGTGGAGAAAACGAGCTTCCGCGACGGCCTGTTCCCCTTCGCCGTGGTGGCTCCTGATTCCGGTTTGAAAGAGGGGGCCCGCGTCCCGCTGCGTTACGTCGAATCCCCGGAGGACGCCGTGGTGAGTCGCGCCGTACTGAGCGATTTCCAGACCCGCGCGGTGAGCCTGGGAGACACACTGCCCACCACCGCCCCGAACGCAGACACCCTGCGCCAGGCGCTGACCACCCGCATCGCCATGGACTCCGATGCCACGTCCACCGCCTACGCCGCCTACACCGGCAACGGCCGCCGCCTGGCAGCGGTCCCGGTTCTCACCGCGGAGGAGCGTGTCGAAGGCTTCGCCGCGGTGTTTCTGCCGCCGGCATCGGAACTCAAGGCGCCGGACAGCCTCACGGCCGAATACGCCGGCCCCTGGGTGCAGGGCTCCCATTCGCGCGGCGCCGCCGATAGTCCCAGCGGCGCCTATATCGTGAGGCTGGTGCAATGAAACGACGCAACCAACGAGGCAATACGCTGGTCGAGTTCGCGCTCGGCTTCTCCCTGCTGGTGCCGCTGTTCGCCGGCCTGTTCCAGTTCGGCTACACCTTCTGGGTCTATAACCAACTGCAAAGCGCCGTCCACGCCGGCAGCCGCTACGCCGCCAATCTGACCTACGATTCGCCGAACGCTACTCCGTCGGCCGCCTACGCCAGCGCCGTCAGGAATGCGGTGGTATACGGCTCCCCGCGCGGCGGCGCCACGGCAATCGTCCCCGGCCTCACGCCCGCCCATGTCCGGGTCGAGATGATCTTCGCCCACAACGCCCCGGCCACCGTGGTGGTGGACATCGATGGGCTCCCCATTGCCAGTATGTTCAAGACCTACACGATGACCGGCAAGCCCCGTGCCGCTTTCCCCTATCTCGGCCGTTGGGCGCCCGTCTAAATGCACACCGCCATGGCTACGCCCGCGTTCCCCCGCCGTCCGCGCCAGAGCGGCCACGCCATGCTGGAAGCGTCTCTGGTGATCGTGCCACTGCTGGCCATCCTGCTGGGCATCTTCGACGCCGGCCAGATGCTCTACATCCAACAGACGCTCACCGAACGCGTCCGCGCCGCCGCCCGCTACGGCGCGGTCCATGCGGCCGATCTACCCGCCGTCCGCAATATGGTTCTCTATGGCGATCCGCGCCCGACGGGCAACGCCATCCCCGGCCTGCGGCCCACCGACGTCCAGGTCATCCGCGAAGGGCAGGGGACCGCCGAGGATCGCATCCAGGTTACGGTCAGCGGCATGCGCTACAGCCTGATCACACCGCTGCTAGCCGGCACGCGCGACCTGCGCCAGGTCTCGGCTACGCTGCCGGTGGAATCGCCCGAGTAGTCCTTCTTCTCTCAAATTCATCAACGTTCGATGAGAAAATCCGGCGGCAGTGGCCACTGTTTTAGCAGAATGGCCAGTCTAGCAACCCGCCAGTTCGGCCCAGTCCAGTACGATGACGATGCCGTGGTGGAGTTCGCCAGCGGTCTCCCCGCCTTTGAGCGCGATACCCGCTTCCTCCTCATCGAACGGAAGGAGCTGGCGCCGATCCTCTTCCTCCAAAGCCTGGTCAACCCCGGCCTCTGCTTCGCCACTCTCCCCGTTGAGTCGCTGCTGCCCGGCTACCAGCTCTTCGTGCCATTTGAGGAACTGGCCGACCTCGAGATCGGCCCGGAAACACCGCCCTCGGATCTCCTTTGCCTGGCCATTCTAACCACGCCCGCCAACGCCCCGGCCACCGCCAACCTCAAGGCCCCTGTGCTCATTCACCGCCGCCTGCGCCGCGGCCGCCAGATCATCCAGGTGGAAAGCCCCTACTCGTTCGCCCACACGCTCGAAGTAACGGCGGGAGCGGCATAGTGTTAGTACTCAGCCGCCGTGTCGGAGAAACCGTACTCATTGGAGAGGATGTGGAGATCCAGATCATGGACGTCTCGCCGACCCGCGTGAAGCTCGGCATCGCCGCCCCCAAGCAACTCTCCATCCTCCGCGGAGAGATTCGCGAAACCGAGCGCCAGAACCAGGCCGCCCCCCTGTCTGAGGGCGCTGAGAGCCTTGCCCGCCTAGCCGACCGCCTTCGCCGCGCCACAAGCAAGACCACCGCGGGCTAAACGCCCAAAATGCCGGCTAAACGCCACCAATTAAGGTGGCCGCTGGCTTGCAACTGGAGACTGCGGCAAAAGCCCCGCTCCCTCGCAAGGGAGGGGGTTTGCGAGCTCTCTCGGAACCTCTACCGGGGGCTGCTAGACTGGAGGGTGCATGGCCAGTAAACAATACCCAGCCCCGCCCCCGATGAGCATCGACCCAGCCAAAAGCTATACAGCGACCTTCACCACGTCGCGGGGCGCCATCGTTTGCGAACTCTTCGCCAAGGACGCCCCGAAGACCGTCAACAACTTCGTCTTCCTGGCGCGCGAAAAGTTCTACGACGGTACGGTTTTCCACCGCGTCATTCCCGATTTCATGATCCAGGGCGGCGACCCCACCGGTACCGGCACCGGTGGTCCCGGCTACCGTTTCGAAGACGAAACGCGCGGTAACCCGAATCGCCACAAGCGCGGCACTCTTTCCATGGCCAACGCCGGCCCCAACACCAACGGCAGCCAGTTCTTCATCACCCACGTCGTCACCGACTGGCTGGACGGCAAGCACACCGTGTTCGGCGCGGTGCTACAAGGCCAGGACGTCGTCGATGCCACCAAGCAGGGCGACACCCTGGTCAGCGTTGCCATCGGCGAACAGGACGCCCCGCAGTCCTAACCATCCATTCCGGTATGCCGGTGCCCTGGCTGGCGATCGCCGCGCTGCTGCTCACCGCCCCCGCGGCGGTCGCCTTCGACAACAAGGCCAAAGCCGAGGCCGAGGTGAAACTCGGCAACGAGGCGCGCCGCCAGGGCAACGCTACCCAAGCCACTACCCACTACTTACAGGCCTTCGCCCACAGCCGTATCGCCGCGGATCCCGCGCAGCAGGCCAGCATCCTCTCGCTGCTTTCGTCCCAATGGACCTTGGCCAACCGCTTCGATGAGGCGGTCGAGGCCTGTCAAGCCGCACTGCCGCTCGCCCGCGCTATCCCCGACCGCGCCATCGAAGGGCGCCTGCTGCACAATCTAGGGTCGGCCCTCTGGAGCCGTGGCGATCCGGCCAGCGCGCAGACCGCTGCCGAAGCGGCACTCGCCATTCGGCGCGATCTCAAAGACGATTTCGGCATTGCCTTGGGCGAAGGACTTCTCGGCAACATCGCGTTCACCACCGGCGATCTGCAGGGCGCGGCGGTGCGCTTCGAACGTGCCGCCCGCATGTGGCGCGAACAGAATGTCCCGGCCATGGTGGCTAATTCGCTCGACGGGCTCGGCATCACCTACCTGGCCACCGGCGACGCCAGCCGCGCCCGGCAGCAGCACGAAGCCTCGCTCACACTGTGGACTTCCCAGAAGAACCTCGCCGGCCAGGGGCAGGCACTGAACAATCTGGGCATGGCCGCCCACCGCGAAAGGCATTACGCGCAGGCCCAGGCGCACTTCGAAAGATCCCTTGCCCTTACCACCAGCGACGCCCGCGCCCAAGCCTACACACTCCATAACCTCGGCCACCTGGCGGCGGACCAGAACCGGCATCCCGAGGCCATCGCGCTGCTCACCCGCTCCCTGGAGAAGGCCACCGAGATCGGCGACCCGTTCAGCGGCGCCCGGTCGCTCTACCGGATCGGCCTCAGCCAGCAGCACCTCGGCCTTCCCCAGGCCCACGCCAGTTTGGAGCGCGCGCTCGAGCAGCAGGCGCGTTCCGGAGATCGCGACGGCGCCTCACTGACGCGCACGGCCCTGGCCTCGCTGGCCTTGGCCCGCGGTGATCTCGCCTTAGCCGAATCCCTCGCCGCGGCGGCCATCGCTACCGTCGAAGCCACCCGCACCGGCTTTGCCAGCCCCGACCTCCGCGTTACCTATCTCGAAGCGCATAGCCGCCAGTACGGCGTCTGGATCGACGCGCTGCTGGCTCGCGGCAAGGTGGGCGATGCCCTGCATGCCAGCGAACGCGCCCGCGCCCGCGCTCTGCTCGACGGCCTGGCCGGCTGGTCTCCGAAGATGCAGCCGTCCGACCGCACCGATCTAATTGCCCGGCTGGTCTCCGCCGAACGCGAATTGCGGGCCCGCGCGGCCATCCTCGCGCAGCCCAACCTTGCCGCGCCCCGGCGCGAGACCGCCGAACGCCGGCTGGCCGAATCGGAAGGCCGCTACCAGGAGATCCGCGGCCTGCTGCGGGCCTCGGCCGATGCGCCTGCCATCGATCCACCCGAGCCGCTAACACCGGCCGCTACTCGCGCCCTCCTCGACCGCGACACGGCGGCGCTGGCGTTTTGGATCACCGCCACCCAGCCGGTGGCCTGGGTGATTACGAACCAATCCGTCCGCCTGGTGCGGCTGCCGGCCGCCGGGCACTTCCAAAAGCTGACGGCGGCGCTGCACGCGGCTTACACGGCGCGCGCGGCCGTCCTCCCCAACGAATCGCTCGATGCCCGCCGGAAACGGCTCGCTGCGGCGGCGGAATCCGGCGCCACGGCGGCTCGCGAGCTTTCCCATTCGCTGCTCGATCCGCTGTTGGGCGGTCTGCGCCAGACACGGCTCGCGATTGTCGCGGCCGGCCCACTGCACGGCCTGCCCTGGGGAGCCCTGCCGTTCGCCGGCAAGCCGTTACTCACCACCCGCGAGGTCGTGCTGCTGCCCTCGCTCTCCGCGCTCGACTCCATCCGCAAACGCCACCCCCAAGCACCGGTCTCGTGGCGCGCCGCCGCCCTCGTCGATCCCGTCTACCGCGAACCGTACCCGCCGCTCCCCCACACCCGCAGGGAAGCCGCCGCCATTCCACATGCCACTCTGCTGGCGGGGCTGGAGGCGAGTCCTGCGGCGCTCAACCTACCCCACATCCGCCAGGCCAACCTCCTGCATTTCGGGGTTCATGCCGAAGTCAACGCCAGCCAACCGCAACTCAGCAGCCTGGTGCTGAGCCTTCGCGACAGCGGCGGCAATCCCAAGGACGGATTCCTGCGCCAGTACGACATCCACGACCTGCGGCTGCAGGCCGGCCTGATTGTCCTCAGCGCCTGCCGCAGCGCCGCCGGTAGGGAAGCGCAGGGCGAAGGCGTGCTCGGGCTGACCCGCGCTTTCCTGTATGGCGGCGCCGCCCGCGTAGTGGCATCCTTATGGAGCGTGGACGATCAAGCCACCGCCGAGTTGATGATCCGCTTCTACGACGGCCTCTACCGCCAGCGGCTCACGCCGGCCCGCGCCCTCCGCCAGGCACAACTGGCCCTCGCAGCCACGCCTCGCTGGAGCGCCCCGGAATACTGGGCCGCCTTTCAGCTTTACGGAGAGTACCGGTGAAACTGGACGGCGCGGCATTCCAACTGCTTCTGGGAACGTTGAGCGACGACACGGGGGAAGCCGGCGCCCTGTATGAAGCGCTCCGCCAGCGGCTGCTGCGCTACTTCGGGTGGGAGCGCAGCCTCCACCCGGAGGAATTGGCCGATGATGTTCTCGACCGCATTGCCCGCAAGCTGCAGGACGGCGAATCCATCCGCGATCTGCCCAGTTATGCCATTGGGGTGGCGCGGCTGGTGGCCAGCGAAGAGCGGACGCGGAACGCCCGTCGCAGCGTCCTGCTCGCCGAAGCCGCCCGCAGCCTTCCCGCACGCGACCTGCCGCATCCGGGCGCCGCAGCCGCCAGCGAGCCTGATCCGTGCTTTGCCCGCTGCCTGGGCGAATTGCCCCCCGAATCGCGCCACCTGCTGGACCGATATTACAGTGGGGATGGCAGCCAGCGCATCCGCAACCGGAAGAATTTGGCCGATGAGCTTGGCTTAGAGTTGAACGCGCTCCGAAACCGCGCTCTGCGGCTGCGGGAACGGCTGGAACAATGCATTGACCGCTGCCGCAAACGAGAGAAGCTTTCCCGCATGATAGATCGTCAGGCCGGAGACAGTAAGGACGGGGACCAGGGGAAGGCGCAGGCCTCCTCGGCCCCCCGCTCGGAAGATCGTAAGCTCATGATCTCTTTCCTGCTCGACCAACTGCCGGAGCCTGACCGCGAACCCGTCCGCGCCCGCCTGGCCGCGGATCCGGAGTACTTCGACGCCATGCAGGAGTTGGAATACGACCTCTGCGACAGCTACGTGCGCGGCACGTTGGATGCGGCGCCCGCGGCGGCCCTCACGGAACTGGAGCGGATCTCGCCGTTCTGGCAGCAGCGCCTGCGCCTCGCCCGGCAGCTCTACCAGAGGCAACCGCTGCGCCGCCTGTCACGGCCCTTCGATCTACGGTTGTGGACGCTGGCCGCGGTGGCGTCACTGGCGCTTTTCGTCGCCGGGTATCAATCGTGGCGGCAGACCGATACCCCGCCGTCACGCCCGGTGGCATCCATAACGGCGGCGCTGGTTCCAGGCACGCTACGTAGTGCCGGGAACCGCCAGGAGTTGCGTTTACCCGCCGGTACGGAACTGGTGCGGCTGGAGTTGGAGGCCGATGGGCTGCCGGCTGGGGCAACCGTGCGGGCGGCGCTACGCAACGAAGCGGGCGACGTGCTGCTATCCCACCCGGTGCTAGTGGTGGGCGAGCCCAACCGCGTGCAATTGCAGGTTCCGGCGGCTTTGCTGTCGCCGGGCCGGTATCAACTGGACGTGCGAAGGGGCGACGAGGCCCCCTACGAATACCGGTTCTCGGTGACACAATAACTCAGAAGTACAGCTTCAACGCCATCTGCATCAGACGAGGATCGCGCGCCGACAGGATTCGTCCCCCCGGGCCGCCCGCATCCGTGATGTTATTCGGATTCAGGAACTGCGGCGTGTTGAACGCATTGAACATCTCCCAGCGGAACTGCAGCCGGTAGCGTTCTCCAATCTGCGTGTTCTTGATCAGCGACATGTCCCAGTTCGCAATGCCGGGCCCACGCAGGATGTTGCGGCCGGAGTTGCCGATCGTGAAGGCCGCCGGTACCTGGAAGGCGTTGATGTCGAAGTAGCGATCAATGGTCCAGTTCTCGATCTCGCCCGAGGCGACTCGATTCGGGCGCCTCGCATAGGTGCCGCCGACATTCGCCGGATCCGGCGCCCCCATCGTCGGCGTGAACGGAAAGCCCGACTGGAACTGCAGGATGCCCCCCACCTGCCACCCACCGATGAGCAGGCGCGCCGCCCCGGGCAGCGACGAACCGAAGCGTTTCTGAGTACCGAACGGCAGTTCATACCCAAAGCTCGTCACCAGCCGGTGAGTGGCGTCGAAGTTGCCCACCGCGCGTTCCAGGTTGAAGTTGCGCGGATCCTGAACCGTGTTATTGCTATCGACGTTGGTGTTGTCAATCAGCTTCGACCACGTATACGCCGAAAGCAGCGAGAGGCCGGCCGAGAAGCGCCGCTCTAGCTTCACCTGAAGCGAATGATAGTTGGAAGCCGCGGCGTTCGAGAAGCGATCCCCATTGCCGAACTGCGGCAGTGGACGGCGCGCCTGCACACTGCCCGGCCCCGGCAGCGCATAGTTCTCACGGAAGGTCTGTTCCAGGCGCGTGCCTTTGTTCGCCACGTAGGCGGCATCCAAAGTCAGGTTGTTGGAAAGCTCCCGCTGCACCGCGAAGTTCCACTGCTGCATGTACGGGGAGCGGAGCACGAAGTCCATCCCCACGATGCGCGGCGTCCCCAGGGCGAAGGCGTTGTCGAAGAAGTTCTCCGTCCGGAATGTCGGAATCGGCGTCGTGTTGGTCTTCGTATCGTCATAGATGAACGGCAGGCTGTAGCTCTGGTAACTGGCATTGCTATTGCCGCGGGCCAGCAGATAGAAAATGCCATAGCCGCCGCGGAACACCGTCTTATTGCCGTCGAACGGCCTCCAGGCAAAACCGAAGCGCGGCGCGAACTGGTTGTGGCTTTGTTTCTGCACGTGGCGCGGCAGGCCCATGTCGATGGCCTTGATGAAGCGGTCCTGGTAGAACGGGTAGACAATCGGCGCCACCTGCTGCGTGCGCAGGTTGATGCTGCCATCGGGCAGGGTGGCGATGATGATCTTGCCGGTCTTGAAATCGAAGATACCGGACTGGGCGTTATCGGGGATGGGAATGGTGTTCCACTCATAACGCAATCCAATGTTCAGCGTCAGCCGCGACGAGACCTTGAAGTCATCCTGCGCGAAGAAGTGGTACTGCCGGTCGGTAAGGCCGAACTGGTTGGTGGGATAGCTGCGCGTGCCCGTATTGGGATAGCCCATCAGGTAGTCGGCAAAGCCGTTCCCCGAATAGACGCCGGTGTAGTTGAACAAACCGCGGGAAGCCGTGCCCCCGTTCTCCTCGGCGTAGTGGAAGCGACGGTAGTCGAAGCCGAACTTCATGGTGTGACGGCCTTGCAGGAACGTGACATGGTCCAGGAACTGGCGTGTCTCAAACGGCGCGATGGCCGGACGAAACTGCAGCGTCGAGATCAGAATCCCATAGCCCGTCACGTTGATGTTCGGAAATCCGGGGAAGGTGTTGCTGGTTTCGGCAAAGCCTCGGATCCCCGCCTGCACCGTATAGTTCGTGCCGAGACCCTGCGGGCTCCCGAACGTGTACAGGTGCGTGTAGCCGGCCCGCGCCTCATTGATCAGCCGCGGTCCGAACACCTTGGTATAGTTCAGCGCCGCGTTGTGAGCCCGGCTCTGCAGTTCCAATTGGCCGCTCTGCGGCACCGGGCCGGGGTTGACGTCTTCCTGCACGTTCCGCGAATAGCGGAAGTACGCCAGATCGCTATCGGTCACCTGGTAATCCACGCGCCCGTTGCCCTGGTCGGCATTCAACGGTCGGCCCGCGATGTAGGCCAGTGTGCTGGCAGCCGTGTTCGGCGCCGGAATAAAGTTGAGCAGGTTCACCGAAGCGGGCGAGAAGCGGCTCGCCGGGACGCGATTGCCCGGGAAAGGATCACGCGTCAGCGGATCCCGCACCACCGCGGTCAGCGCCGAGAAATCGCCCAAGCGATACGCCCCGGTCGGTACCAGCGTGTTGCGCGTCAAACCGCGGCGAATGCGATTGCCTTCATAATTGCCGAAGAAGAACAACTTGTTCTTGCGGATCGGCCCGCCCAGAGTCGCCCCGAACTGGTTCTGCTTATAGGCACCCTTGGAAGGCGAGAAGAAATTGCGCGCATCCAACTTCTCATTGCGCAGAAACTGGAACACCGTGCCGTGATACTCATTGGTACCAGCCTTGATCGTTGCGTTCACAATGGCCGAGCCGCGGCCGTACTCGGCGGCGAAGGAATTGCTCTGCACCTTGAACTCGTCGATAGCGTCCACCGAGGGCACGAACTGGACGCCGTCCAACCCCTGCTCCTGGCTCGAAATCCCGTCGATCAGGAACTCCGTCTTGCTCGATTGCCCGCCGGAGATCTGCACCTTCGTCGAACCGGTCAGCGGGCCGGCCTGTCCGGTAACCTGTGTCGTCAGCGCGCCCGGCGTCAGCGCGGCTAACTGCGTGAAGTTGCGGCCATTCAAAGGCAGGTCCACGATCTTCTTGTTCTCCACCACTTGTCCCACGGAGGACGCATCGGTGTTGAGCAGCGGCGGAGTGTTGATGACCTCCACCGTGGTCGCCGTATCGCCAACCTCCAGGTTGAAGTCCACCCGCGCCTGCTGGTCCACCTGCAGGATCAGGTTTCCGACAACCGCTTGTTTGAAGCCGGCCGCGCCCGACGTGATCGAATAGGCGCCGATGGGCATGGCGCTCAGGACAAAGCCGCCTTGCGCGTCGGTGACCGCCGTGCGGTTCTGGCCGGTGGCTTTGTGGGTAGCGGTGATTTTCGCGCCTGGGATGACGCCGCCGGTCGGATCCTGGACGGTGCCAAGGATGGTACCGGAAGGGGCGGCAAAAGCCAGGCTGGAGGAAAGTAGCAGCAGGGAAAGTAGAGTTTTGGGCATGGGCAAGACTTTCAGAAAAGCGCTTGCCCAAGAATAGGGAGTTTTGCTCCCCGTGTCAACAGAATTTCACATTCCACCCCTGGAAGCCGCTTGTCTACTCTACCGCGGTCACCTTCGTCGCCAATTGGAAGCGCCCCGCTTCTTCCCCCCGCAGCGCCGCAATCGCCAGCGAAACCATCTGGACCGGCAGAATCTCCGTCAGCGGCAGCAACTCCGGCGCCGCTGCCCTAACCCGCAGCGCCCGATCGCGGGAATCCGCGCTCAGCCAGAAGGCCCGCCCGCCCGCCGCCAGCACGTCTTGATACAGCCGCCGGTTCAACTCACGGGTCCGCGCATCTCCCTCGCACAGACACACCAGCACTTCACTGCTAAGCGATTCCATAGGCCCGTGCCGGAACGCCGCCGCGCTCAGTCCTTCCGCCGCAATACGCGTGGATTCCTTGAGGATGAGCCCCCCGGTGCCGGCGGTGGCCATCGACCAGCCCCGGCCCACAACGAAAACACGCCGGATGCCCAGCAGTCTTTCGGCAAACCAATCCACATGCTCCTGCCACTCCCCCAGGTAGGACTCGATTTGCCGCCCCGCGAACAGGAAGCCCTCCTCGGCCGGTTGCGGACCGGCTCCCAGCAGGGCATCGCCCAGCCAGTGCAGTGCCGCCAGGCCCGCGATGTAGGTCTTGCAGGAGACCGTGGCTTCCACCCCCGCAGCCGTCACCAGGCTAAGTCCGCACGCCCGGTCCAACGTCGACCCGGCGGTATTCGTCACCCCCAGCGTGGGCCCCGGCAGCGGCCCGTCCGCGAATAGCCGGACCACCTCGGCCGTTTCTCCCGACTGCGACACCACCACCGTCAAAGTCGAAGGCGTAAGGACTTCGCCATAGTAGCCAATCAACTCGGAGGTCTCAATCATCTGCGAAGCCCAGCCAGCCTGGTTCAACCGGATGTTCAGCGGATGCAGCGCGTGCAGGGAACTGCCCATGCCCGTCAGCACGACGCGGTCCACCCCTTTGTGAAAGCGGTACTCCGCCAGCGTTGCCGGCATTTGTTGCCGCTGCAGCGCCTCCAGCGTTCGCCGCAGCGCCGCTGGTTGCTCCAGAATGTCCTTCCAATAAGAACCCTCCACCACGGCTAAGGGTGAGTGCATAGCTCCTCGTCTCTATTCATGGATTTCCATTGCGACACAGGCCGCGCCAATCAGTCCAGCCCGGTTTGCCAACGCCGCCGGCACAATCCGGCAGCCCGTCGGGATGAGTCTCGCCCGTAGCGGCGCGGCTTGGGCGGCCCGCTCCAGGCAATCGCCCGCACTGGCCATCACCCCTCCGCCTACGGCGATGGTGTCCGGGGCGAACAGCGTCAGCAGATTGCCAAGTCCCACCGCCAGGTATTGCGTGAAGCGCTCCACCGTCCGCAAGGCGAGTTCCTCGCCTGCCCCCGCTCGCGCGAAGATCTCGCGGGCATCGCAAGCCTCCGCGCCTTCCCTTTGTTGGTTGTACCAGCGGGCCACCGCCGGTCCGCTCGCCAGCGACTCCCAACAGCCGGACGCCCCACAGTAACAGCGCGGTTCTCCGGCAATCGTATGGTGGCCGAACTCCGGATGGGCTCCGTTGTGCCCGCGATAAATCCCGCCGTCCAGTATGATGCCGCCGCCGATCCCGGTCCCGATCGAAACAAACAAAAACCGCTCGGATCCCCTACCGGCGCCGAAGCGCAACTCCGCCAGTGCCGCCGCATCCGCATCGTTCTCCAGCCGCACCGGCGCGCCGATCCCGGCCGCTATCTCCGCTGCCAGCGGATATCCCTTCCAACCTGGCAACAACTCCACATCGCCGATAAGCCCGGCCACCGGATCGACGGGTCCCGTGCAACCGATGCCGGCCGCCACAAGGGAAGCGCCCGTCTCCCGCTGCCCCTGCCGCAGCAGATCCGCCATCTCGCGGCAGGCATCGGCGGCTCCGCGTTGAGGACGGGTAGCCACCTCCACCTGCCAGATCGGATCCCCCTCGGCCATGACCAGCCCAACGGCGATCTTCGTTCCGCCAATATCCAAGGCGCCGAAACAGGGGACGGATTGGTGGTTGGTAGCCACAGAGGCCAGTGTAAGCGATGACGGGAAAACAGACAAGCGCTTTTCCTTTTCCGGTTTTCTTCTTGACAGACCGCGCCATCTCGCCCTAACTTGGTTAGGCAATCGCTTTCCCACTTTGGAAACCTTCATGTCGCGCCTTCTGACCCTCTTTCTCCTCCTCGCCATCCCGGCACTGTCCCAACCTAAGAAGATCTACCTTGCCATGGACGACCATACGGACTACGTCTGGGCCGCCGACGAGGAGACCTACCGCCGCGCCTTCCTCGAAATGATCGACTACTACATCGATCTCGCCAACAAGACCAGCGCCAATCCCCCGGAATGGCAGAGCCGGTTTCACATCGGCGGCAGCTTCTGGGTCTGGCAATACGAGCGCAACAAATCGCCCCGCGAGTTCCAGCGCCTGCTCGACAAACTGCGCAGCGGCCACCTCAGTATGCCGCTGAACGCCATCGACCAGACCTTTGGCGGCGCTCCCATGGAAGCTACCCTCCGCGGCATGTACTATGCTGGCGCCCTCGAACGCCGCTACAACCTCCGCTTCCCGCTAGCGATCGCCATGGAGAACCAGACGCTCCCCTTCGGATTAGGAGCCCTTTGGGCCGGCGCCGGCGCGCAGTATTCCTGGAAAGGCATCTGCGGCTGTCTGACCAAACTCGAGAAGACCACCCGCCGCCCGCACGAAATCTACTGGTGGAAGGGGAACGACGGCAGCCGCATCCTCATGAAGTGGAACACCATGATCGTGGGCGACTCCGGGGCCCGCACCATGGGCGGCTATGCCGAAGGACGCACCCCGGACAAGGAGATCGAGTTCGTCTCCAAGGACCCGCGATTCCTGTCCATCTACCCCTATCCCGAAGTGGGCATCTTCGGCAAGGGCTGGGACGATGTCAAAACGCTCAGCGATGAGTTCGTGGTGGCTGCCAAGAAAAACAGCACTCCCGAGCGCAAGGTAATTGTCTCCAATATGGTGGACTTTTTCCAGGAATTCGAAAAGAATCACGGAGCGAAGCTCCCCGAGTTCAACGCGGCCTTCGGAAACGAGTGGGATCTCTACTCCGCTTCCATCACCGGGATTGCGTCGCGGGTTCGCCGATCCGTGGAGAAACTGCGCGGTGCCGAAGCCCTTGCCGCCTTTGTCTCCCGCCGCTTTCCCGAATTCATGGACAGCCGCCGCGAGGCGGCGCAACGGGCGTGGATGAACCTCGGCCTGTTCTGGGAACACAATTGGACGGCCGATGCCCGCGACGTCACCCGCGAGGATCGTAACCAGTGGGGACGCCGCGTCGCCGCCCATATCGAGAGCTATGCGGACCAACTGCACCGGGATGCCGCGTTTGCCCTCGGCGGCATGATCGCCAATCCGCCCGCGCAGGCGGCCAACCGCCGCTTCTACGTGTTCAACCCGTTAGGGTGGACGCGCAGCGACGCCGCCGATGTCGCCTTCGACGGCAAGGGCCCCGTACATGTCGTGGATGTGGCCACCGGGCTGGAGGTGCGGTCCCAACTCGTGAGTCTGCCCGGCGAGAAGGATATCCGCCGGACCACTTACCTCCGCATCGAAGCGCGGGACCTGCCGCCGGTGGGGTACAAAGTATATGAAGTGCGCGAAGGGAAGGGACAGAGCTATCCGGATGCGGCAACCGTCGCCGACACCAGCTCCAGCAGTATCATCGGAGCGGTGCGCGGCAAGTTCCTCGAAAATGCGGCCTACCGGCTGAAAGTGGAAGAGCGCGGCGCTATTTCTAGCTGGATCGACAAGAGCCGCGCCAACCGCGAGCTGGCCGGCAAGCTGGACAACGGGCGTTCCACCATCAATGATCTCGGACTGGATCCGGGGCAACTGGAGGTGGAAAATGCCGGTCCGGTTTCCGTAACGCTGCGCGCCAAGGGCGAGAGCCCGCTGGCGCATGAAAGCCGCGTCACCGTGTATCGCGACAGCCGTCGCGTCGACATCCGCAACGACATTCTCGAAAACTTCGACGCCACCCATCACTGGAGCTTCTCCTTCAATGTGCCATCGCCCGATATCTGGCACGAAGAGGTGGGCGCCGTCATCCGCGCCAGGTTCAAAGCCGACGGAGGCCATTACTCTCCCGATATGTCCCGCCTGGATTACCTCAGCCTGAATCACTTCGCGGCGGTGAATGGCCCCGATGGGGCTGGCGTCACCCTCTCCAACTGGGACCTGGCGTTCATGAAGCTCGGCGATTCCCAAATGCTCGGAACAAAGGCGTTCCTCGACACCCGCACGCCCAGCCTGCAGATCCTGGCCGGCGGACAGATCGACGCGCCGCGCGCGGGCGTGCCCAAGCAGGGCGGCGATCGCCACTTCCTGCAGCGCTTCGCCCTCACCGCGCACGATAAGTACAGCGAAACGGAGTCGATGCGCTTTTCCCTCGAGCACCAGAACCCGCCCATCACGGACTGGCTGCGCTCGGGGACAACCTATCCGGCGGTAACCGATTCGCTATTCCGCAACGACAACCCAGCCCTCCTACTGTGGAGCCTGAAGGTGCATGAAGACGGCGCGGCGAAGGGATTGACGGCTCGCTTCTGGAATACCACCGCAACGCCGCAAGCCTATCGCGTCAACCTCACGCCCGGCGTCACGGCGGCCTGGCAGACCACCCATACCGAGCGCGACCTGCAACCCTTGCCAGTGGACCCCAGCGGCGTCGCCGTGAAGGCCGCGCCGCACCAGGTGCAGACCTTGCGAATCGAGCCGAAGCCGTGACCGCGGCGGCTACCGGACAGCCAGCGCTACGCCGCGTCCTCTCCCTTCGCGACCTGCTGCTGTACGGCATCATCGTTATCCAGCCCACCGCGCCCTTAGGCTCTTTCGGCGTGGTGGCCAGCGTCGCGGAAGGCCACGTGGCCACCGCCATCCTCATCGCCATGCTGGCAATGGTGTTGACCGCCGTGAGCTACGGGCGCATGGCGAATGCCTACCCGCAGGCGGGCTCGGCCTACGCCTATGTGAGCAATCAACTGCATCCGCACCTCGGCTTCCTCACCGGCTGGAGCATCGCTCTCGACTACCTGCTCAATCCCACCATCGGTACCATCTGGTGTGCCAAGGCCGCCATGAACCTGGCGCCGCTCCCGTTCCCGTTCTGGGTGCTTCTGTTTGCTTCGATCTTCACCTGGCTCAACCTGCGCGGCCTCAAGACTTCGGCCAGGATGAATCTGTACCTCACGTTGGGTATGGGCGTTGTGCTGGTGGCTTTCTTCATTACCGCCATCGGATACCTGATGCGCCAGAGCGGTCTGGCGGGCCTCTTTTCCACCCAGCCTTTCTACGATCCAAGCACTTTCTCCTGGATGAAAGTGAGCACCGGAACGTCCATCGCCGTGCTCACCTACATGGGCTTCGACAGCATCAGTACGCTGTCGGAAGAGGTGGACAATCCCCGCCGCAACGTCCCGCTGGCGACCGTCCTACTCTGCGTCATCACCGGCGTGCTGGGTTGCCTCGAAGTCTACCTGGGCCAGTTGATCTGGCCGGACTTCCGAACCTTCCCCGACGTCGATACGGCCTATGTGGCGGCGGCCGGGCGCGCTGGCGGACCCTGGATGTTTCAGGCCATGAACTTCACGCTGCTGGTGGCCACCATGGGGTCGAGCCTAGGTGCGCAACTGGGCTCGGTGCGGCTGCTCTATGCGATGGGGCGCGATGGCGCGCTGCCCCGGCGTTTCTTCGGCTATCTCGATCCGGTACACAGCACCCCCAGCCGCAACTGCTACCTGACGGGAGCCTTCATCGCCGCCGGAGCCCTTACGATCAGCTACCAGACCGGGGCCGAACTGCTGAACTTCGGGGCGTTCGTCGCCTTTATGGGCGTGAACCTGGCCGCCTGCGCGCGGGCCCGCCAGGAGGGAAACCCCTGGCGCATGCTGCCGCCGCTGTTGGGGTTTGTGGTGTGCCTCTATATCTGGTGGAGCCTGCGGGACGCCGCCAAGCTGGCCGGCGCGGCGTGGTTGGTAGCGGGCCTGCTGTATTATGGCTGGCTCACGTCGGGATTCCGCCGCAAGATCGCCTTCGCGTCGGTACCCGAGGCTTAGCTGTAAACACCGCACTTGTGCCGGGGCTTGGTCAGCCGCCGGCCGAGGCAGGGGCCAGGGGGCAGGGAAGTGGCCAAGCCACCAGCGTCAGCCGCGGATTTCACTTGGTCGCTGACCGACATCGAGTGGGCTGGAGCGCCGAGGCCGTCCGCCGTTCGGTCGCTGGAGGAAAGCGCAAACGCTTGGGAGAACGGGCCGCGATACGCGCAGGAAACCGCTCGCAACGGTGCGGCCGCCATTGAGCGCCGTCAACCTCGCGGGCCGCCAACTGACCGATGCCCTGAAAGGTCTTGCCCGTGAGTAACAGGATAGTTACCATCGACCGAAGATGATCGTAGCTGCGCGGCAATATCGATGAAAAGGGAGTGCGCTGCGGGCGCGAAGGGCCATCGCCCTTACGCGCATGGAGCAGGGCAACTTCTCCAACGCCAAGAGCGTCGGCGCTGGCGTTTATGAGTACCGGATCGATTTTGGTCCCGGCTACCGGATCTACTTTGGCAAGGATGGCGAGCCGCCTACAAACGGCGCGAGAAACAGGAGATCTAACCATGCCTCTCACGCACGACTTCAAGCAAACGATCCAGGCCCGCGCGCAGCGCGATCCGGAATTCCGCCAGGCGTTGCTGCGCGAGGCCGTCGAGTGCATCCTGAACGGCGACCTCGCCACGGGCAAGGCGGTACTGCGCGACTACGTGAATGCGACCGTCGGGTTTCAGGGGCTGGAGAACAGCGCTGGCATACCTGCTAAAAGCCTCATGCGTATGCTGGGCCCCAAGGGCAGCCCGTCCGTCGCCAACCTTACGGCCATCCTCGGCGCACTGCGCAAAACGGAAGGGGTTCATTTTGAGCTCGCTCTGGCGCCCGATACAGGTCGGCATCTTTGATTCAGAAGCGAAGGTTCAGCGAGAGGGATGAGAGGTTGTAACGTTATTGCAGCCACTTTGCTAAGTCTCGCGTCTCCGTTACTATCCGTAGGACTTTTGCAAGTGGGCATGGATAGGGATGCCGCCAAGTTGGCTGGCGCCCGCGTGGATGGCTGGCTCACATCGGGCCTCCGCCGCAACATCGCCTTCGCGTCGGTACCCGACGCCTAGCTGTGGCGCGCCGTGGTGGTGGACTCGCGAACCACCAACATCGTGGGCATCACTTCCTCCACCCCGCCCTGTTCCTCCGCGATCATCCGGTGCAGCAGGTGGCACGCGGTAGCGCCCAGCTTCTCGCGCGGAATCTGCACCGTGGTGAGCGGCGGATGGCACAGCGAGGCGAACGGAATATCGTCGGCTCCCACCACCGAGACATCCTGCGGCACGCGGACCCCGGAACGCAGCAGCGCCCGGATGGCCCCGATGGCCGTCAGGTCGTTGCTGCAGACAATGGCCGTCGGCAGCGGCCGGTTGGTGAGTAGCCGCTGCACGGCACGCTCCCCGCCCGCGACGTCATTCTCCCCTTCCAGCAGACGCGGCGTCAGTTCGAGTTCCCCAAGCGCCGTGCGAATGGCTTCCAAATACGCTTGATGCGAAGCGCGATTCTGTGGACCGGCCACAAACGCAAACTCGCGGTGCCCGAGGTTGTAAAGAAAGTTCACCGCCTCGTGCGTACCCTTCGCGTAATCGAGCCGGATGTTGGATCGCCGCGGCCCGGTGATGCCGCCGTCGAGAAAGACGCTGGCCACGCCGCTCGCTTCCAGAACATCGCCCATGCTGGGGTCCACGCGGGACGTCATGACCGCAACGCCGGGCGTCTGGTTCTCGATCATCTTCCGGAAGGATTTGTCCGTCCGCTCCGCGTCGTAGTTGGTGATGGACAGCAGCACGTCGTAGCCAATCGCGTGGGCGGCCTCATCGAACGCCTTTACTAGCCCCGGGAGAAACGGGTTCTCGATATCGGAGACGATCAGGCCGAAGAAATCGCTGTGGCCGCGGGCGAGCCGCCGGGCATGGGCGTTGCCATGAAAGTTGAGCTCGCGCATAGCGGCCAGCACGCGCTCCCGGACCTCCGGCGAGACGAACTTCGTGTTGTTGATGACGTGTGAGACGGTGGACTCGGCGACGCCGCAGCGCTTCGCCACGTCCTTCATTTTGGCCAATGCGGAAAGTTCTCCGCAATTATTGTAACGGCTGTGCGGCCGGCCACTCGAGGACCGCTGCCACTACCGCATTCCGGCAAAGGCGCGGTCCAGCGTTTCCGCCGCTTTCCGTATGCCGCCGCGGCGCTCCGCGATCCAGACGTCCAGTTCCGCCAGCCGCTCCCGGTGTGCCGCTAACTGGCGGCGCATTTCGTCCGGTTGGGGACCGCCGATTCCCTTGCGCCCCTGGATAAACGCCTCCGGGCTCAGGGCCCGCCGGAACTGCACCTCGGTGATGGGAGCATCGCTCTTGGCAACCTCACGGTAGATCCGGCGGAAGTCTTCGTAGGTTAGATCCGCCGGGGCCTTGCCGTGCAGCCTTCCGTAGCCGGTAAGCGCGCTCGCCACCGCGTGCCCGGTACGGAAGGGAACGTTGGCCTCGCGCAGGAGGGTGTCGGCGAGTTCGGTCATCACCGAGTAGTCGTTGGCCACCAGTTCCTTCGTGCGTTGCGGATTCACTCTCCACGTGCCAACGAAGGTCTTCAGCTTCGTTAACATCAGTTTCGTCTCCTGTGAGACGCGTTCCACACGCTCCAGCAGTTCGAAGCGGATGTCCTTGTGCTCGCCGCCCGGCGTATTGTGCGCCATCAGCGTGACGGCATGGGCGTCGGCGACGATGGAACTACACAGCACGCGGATCCGCTCGCCATCGCTGGGATTTCGCTTCTGCGGCATGATGCTGGAGTGGCCGGCGGCGTTGTCGGCAATCGCGATGCCCGGACGCGAATCGCTGTATTGGATAAGGAACTGTTGGATAAAGCGCCCGATGTTGAGCGCCGCAAGCGAGAGGGTGGCGCCGAACTCGGCCTTTGTATCGACGGTGGAAACCATCACGGCGTCGTAACCGTTGTCGACCAGGCCCGTCAGCCCGGTCAGTTCGCGCAGGCGGTCCCGATTCAAAACGAAGCCAGACGTGGTGAACGCCGCCACCCCCAGCGGGCTTGCATCGATGCGGCGGTAGGCTTCGCGAAGACGCTGTTCGTCCCGCTCCAAGGCGTACAGGAAGGCCGAGATCTGGTGAGCCAGCGTGGTGGGCTGGGCCTGGACCATGTGTGTGTAGCCAGGGATGATCGTGCCGATGTGATTCTCAGCCACGGCGAGCAGCGCTTCGCGGGCACGGCCAAGGGCATCGAGAATGTCCAGGGCGTCGTCCCGCAGGAACAGGCGTTCGGAGGTTGCCCCCATATCGTTGTTGCTGCGGCCCATGTGCAATTGCGAGGCTTCCGGGCCCACGATGGCCACCAGACGCCGTTCGAAGGCGCCATAGTCTTCCCGCAGGGGAACCACCGCGGCACGGGTGGCGCGGTCAGCCTCCAGGATGGCGTTCGCCAGCTTGCGGGCCAGCGTTTCCCCGATCAGACCTTCTTCGCGGAGCATTACCAGTTGCGCCTTATGCTGCTGGATCTGGTAGGTGTAGAGGCGGGCTTCGTCGGCCTTGTCCTGGGCAGACAGCAGCACGGGACCCAGCAGCAAAAGGCACAGGGAGGACGTCACCATAGTTGTATACTCTCTCGCCGCGCGGCGGGCTGTCAGGTGGCGCGCACCGTGGAGACGACCTGCGCTTTGGCCAGATAGGCGGGGTCGATCGTGACCCCCAGCCCCGGACCTTCGGGAACCGTGACAAATCCGTCGACGATTCTGGCGCTATGGGAAGCCCAGGGCTCCTCCGGATACTTGCCGCGATACGGCAGTTCCATGTAAGGGCCAATATTGGGAATGGCGGACGCGAACTGCAGGATGTTGCAGGCTGCGGCGCCGGTCTGTGTGTTGTGAGGCGTGATGGGTAGGCCGGCCTTCGCGGCCATGCGGGCGACGCGGGCCGAGCGGAGGAAGCCGCCGTTGTAATTAAGATCGGGCTGCACGATGTCCAGGGCGCGCGTCTTGATCATGTGGTCGAACTTCCAGAAGCTGGAATCGCATTCCCCAAAGGCGATCGGGATATCGAGGCTGTCCGCGACCCGCTTGGTCTCCGAGATCTCCTCCCACGGACAAGGCTCTTCAAAGAACGCGATGCCAAGTTCCTTCAGAAGGGGGGCCATCGCGACCGCTTTGGCGGCGTTGTAGCCGCCATTGGCGTCCACGTAGATTACGGTATTGGCAGGGAAAATCTTGCGCGCCAGTTTCAGCATCGTTTCGGTCCGGCCGGGATACTGATCGGCGTTCCGCGCCATCCGGCCGGCGATCTTGAACTTCATCGCCTTGGCTCCGCTGAGCTGCAGCGACTTCGCGTAGATCTCCACTTCCTGTTCGGCCGTGGTTTCTCTGCCGGACCCGGAAAGGTAAACCGGGATCCGAGTGCGGCGAACACCCCCAAGCAGAGCCCCCAGCGGCTTATTGACCGTCCTGCCGAACATGTCGAAGATAGCCTGTTCCACATACGCGGCAGGCGCCCATAAGGCCTGACCGGCCAGCTTGTAGTTCTTGACGTAGTACTCGTCGACTAGCGTCTCCAGTTGACGGGCGTCCTTGCCGGCGAAGAAGGGCATGGCGAGGGAGGTCAGCATGGACAGGTATCCGTCCACCTGCTTGACCAGCGCCAGGCCTGCCACCCCATCCTTCGACGTGGCGCGAAGGAAGTACTTCGACCCGGACTGCAGCAGTTCGATTCTGTCGACCATGACCGGGGAACGGCTGTGGCTGGGAAGATCGAACAGGGGCGCTTCCCACTCGGGAACGGCCCCGGCCGCCGTGGACTTCGAGTAGTCCGCGCTCTGCATGGCGGACGAAGACATCGCCGCCGCTCCAAGAGATAAAAACGCGCGCCGCTGCATGAGGTTGTTTCCTTTTCTCCCGCGATTAGAACACAAGCCGCAAACCCAATTGAAACTCGCGCGGGTTGGTGGGCGAGTCCGAGTTGGTGACGCGGGCGAAATCGGCGTCTCTGGGGTTCAGAACCGGGCCATTGAAATGGACCTTGTTGAGGGAATTGATGGCCTCGGCGCGGAACTGCAGCTTGAAGCGTTCATAGAAGGTGAAGTTCTTAATGAGGGAAACATCGAAGATGGTGTTGCCCTGGTTGCGGAAGTTCGACACACGGGACGGCAGCGTGCGGATGTTCTGGGCGAGATTGATGCGCGCATCGTTCCGCTGCTTGCCGTAATCGAGCTGGCCGTTGGTTCGGACCGCTTCGTCCTGGAAGTAGAACCCGGTGTTCTGGATATTCGTGACGAAGACGTTATCGACGATATTGGTGGAACCGATCACGCCGATCGTGGAACTGGTAATCGTCGGCGAGAGGGCCGAGAGATTGCCGTTGAAATAGACGTTGCCGAGGTTGAGCGGCCGCCCCGCCTGGTACTGAAGAATCCCCTGTACCTGGAAGCCGCCCAGCAAGAGTTCCTTTACGCCAGACCAGCTGGATCCGAACTGGCGGCCTCTGCCAAACGGAAGCTCATAGATGCCGCTGGCGGCGAAGCGGTGGGGGGAGTCGGCATCGCTCAGCCGCTTCTCATACTTCTCGTCGGTGGGGTTGAGAAGGGAAACCTCTTCGAGATACTTCGACCAGGCATAGCTGGCCAGGATGGTATATCCCTGGGAGAACCGCTTCTCGGCGCGGGCCTGCATCGCATGATACGAGCTTGCGCCGTCATACCGCTCGCGCGAAAGGCCGGTGTACTGGGGATAGGGGCGTAGAAGCTGGCTGCGGTTGATGACGCTGGCGGTATAGAGGTTGGTGCCTTCGAATCCGGCGACACCGCGGAACGGGTTGTTCACCGGGGCGTCCAGGAAGTTAATCAGGGTCTGGTCGCGCACGGGGCTCGCCGACTGGTACTGCCTGGGAATCGGGTTGGCATCGACCCCCACCGTGATATTCGAGGCCGTGTTGCCGATGTAGGCACCTTCGATCAGCCAGCGGCCCGGCAACTCCCGCTGCAGGCTCACTTCCCAGCGATACACCATGCCATTGACCCGATTGGAGGGAACGATAGTCCCCGGGTTCTGTCCCAACAGGCTGGCGGGACCGCGATTGGTTTCGGCGATGTAGCCGGACGGGAAGGGGTTGGTAAGCGAGGACGAGAACGTCAAGCCGCGGTCTGGCGACGCGACCAGGGGAGTATTCCGGGTAAAGCCATTCTGGTTGATGCCATCCATGAAGAACGGAACCATGAACATGCCCCAGCCGCCGCGAAGGGCCGTCTTGTCGTTGATCCGCAGGGCGCCTCCAATCCTTGCCTGGAAGTTGTTCTTGTCGGCCCGGAAGGAGGGACGGTTCTTATCGTCGGCGAACAGTAGGATACCGGGAACGCGGAAGTTGCCCGCTGCGATTTCGGGGATGGGGTTCTGGGCATAGTTCGCTCTCACGGCGGCTTCGGTGGGGTTCGTCACGTTGGGGTCGAAGTCGCGGATCAAGCGATTGTAGCGTTCGGTGGTGCCGTGATCGATCTCATAGCGGAGGCCCAGATTCAGAGTGAACCGGCGGCTCACCTTCCAGTCGTCCTGGATGTAGAAGGAGTTGTAGAGGGCGGTTGCCGCGTTGTCGGCCAGCAAGGGGAAGTTGCCTCCGGTGGGCTGGCCCAGCAGGAGCGCGGCCATTCCCTGGGCCTGGAGCTGTTCGAGCGGTAGAGAGGGATTCAGGTCGTTCTGGCGCGTGAAGTCGTTGTTGAAGGTGTATTGCCCGGCCTTGTAGGTCTGGTCGGCGCGGTTCTGCTGATAGACGCGGTAGTCGTAGCCGAAGCGGAGGGAATAGCTGCCCTGGATGCGGGTCAGCGTGGGTTGTAGAGACCAGGTGGGATTGGTGTTGAGGTAGCCGGTGGGCTCGACGGGCGAGGAATAGTTCGAGACGTTGATCTGCGGAAGGGTATTGGCGGTAAAGAGCGCGAGAGCCTGCGGCGAGAAGCCCATCTTGGTGACGTCGTAATCGAAGGAAGACAGAGAGAAGCGGTCCTGCTTGAAGCGCGTGTAGCCGGCGCGCAGATTGAGGATGGTGCTGGCGGAAGGCACGTAAATATAGTCCACCACGCCGCCCTTGTTTCCGCGGTGTCCCAGACGGCCATTGACGCGGACGCCGTTCACGATGCCGGCCGAATTCTCGTCGAGCTCGGTTCGCCAGCCTTGGGAATAGCGGCCGAAAATGCGGTGCTTCTCATTTATAGTGTGGTCGATACGGGTCAGGAACACGTCGTAGGTGTTATCGCCGGGGCCGTTGCCGCTGTAGTTGTTCGTGAGCGAGCCGGGATTGGTTGGCAGCGGAAGGAACGAGAGGTAGTTGGCGGCGACCGGGCTGATGCGGTCCGGACAGATGACGTTGACGCGGCCGTTGCACTGGACCGGATCGCGGACCACGCGGGCGCCGTCGACACGGGCGGTTCGCGGATCGTAGACGTACAGCGGCGTGGGGCGGTTGAGGAGCGAAGAGAAGTCGCCGCGGCGGAAGGCTTCGTTAGGGACCGTGATGCTTTCGATGTTTGGGGTAATCGGCCGCACCCGCTCGACGCTGGCGAAGAAGAAAGTCTTGTCCTTGCCATTGTAGAGCTTCGGAAGGCTCACCGGGCCGCCAACGGTCCCGCCAAAGCGGTTGTAGCGGCGGGCCTGCTTGGGCCGTCCTTCGCGGTTGAAGAAGAAGGAGTTCGCCATCAGAACGTCGTTGCGGACGAACTCGTAGAGGGTTCCGTGAAGCTCGTTCGTTCCCGACTTCACGGCCACGTCGACGCTGCCGCCGGCGGTCCGTCCCTGTTGGGCGTCGAAGCCGGCGGTAACCACCTTGAACTCCTCCACCGCGTCGGTGGGCGGCTGCAGACCGACGCGCGCCGCGCCCTGGCCCTGCCGGTCGGCGGTGTTGGGGGTTCCATCAAGGGTATACTCATTGCCGCCCGGAGACCCGTTCACTTCGAAGTTCGACGGCCCGCTATTGCTGAGCGCCGAATTGGAGTTCCAGCCACCCGTGACCACAATGCCGGGCGCCAACTGGATGAGCGTCATGGGGTTGCCTTCGGCCAGCGGTAGTTCGGCAATCCTGCGGCGGTCGATCACCTGCCCGCTGGTGGCGCTGCTCACTTCCAACAGCGGCGTTTCGGCGGTGACGTTGACCGATTCCTGTGTTCCTCCGATCTCCATTTGAAGGTCGAGGGTCACCCTATCGGAGATCCGGAGTTCGATTCCCTGTCTCACAAGCCTCTTGAACCCTTGCGATTCCACAGTAACCGTGTAGGGGCCGGGAAGAAGGTACGGGATGAGGTACGAACCGTCGCCACTCGACGTGCCCTGGGCTGCGACGTTGGTCTGGGTATTGAGAGCGGAAAGCTTCGCTCCGGCGATGGCGGCCCCCGACGGGTCGGTGACGGTACCCGAGAGCGTGCCGCGGGTTTCCTGGGCAAGGGTTAAGAACGGGAGCGCGAGCATGGCCAACGTAAGGCGCACGGCCTGGCACCAACGGTGTGCTTTCATCGGAAGATCTCCTGAAGCGGTCTTAGTCAGCACCAAACTATCGGGATAGCGGGCCGGTGTCGACTGCCATCGGGCAGATCTCCGGATATGACATTCGTCATATGCTAGCCAAGCCGGACAATGCCGCGTTGTAGCGCTTGCATGGCGGCTTGCGTTCGATCATGAACCCCGAGCTTCTCGAAGATGTGGCCGAGATGGATGCGGACCGTGCCATCGGAAAGCTGCAGAACGGCGGCGATTTCCTTGTTGCTCTTGCCTTCGGCCACCAGGCGGAGCACCTCGGTTTCCCGCGGGGAGAGTTCCTGGCGCGGCATTCGCTCGGCGAGGCGTGAGGCGACCACGGGCGAGTAGTAGGTATGGCCGGCATGGACGGCGCGGATGGCGTCGATGAGTTCCTTGCGCAGCATATCCTTCAAAAGGTATCCGCGCGCGCCGGCCTGGATGGAACGATAGATGTCTTCATCGCCATCGAACGTGGTGAGGACAATGACGCGGGCCTTGGCGTCGATCTGGCGGATGGCGCGGATGGCATCGATACCGCTCATGCCGGGCAGCTTCAGATCCATCAGAACGATGTGCGGCCGGTGCTCGCGGAAGAGGTCGACGGCATCCTCGCCGGTGCAAGCTTCGGCCACCGCGGTCATGCCGGGCTCGGCTTCGATGGTAACGGCCAGGCCCGCGCGTAGCATCGGGTGATCGTCCACGAACATGACGGTGATCGGGGTCGGGTTCATGGGCGGCCTCTGGTGGGAATCACGACTTCAATCCCAGTGCCGCGGCCGGGCTCGCTCTTCAGTTCGAACTTGCCGCCCATCAGTTTGGCGCGCTCCCGCATGCCGGCGATCCCGAAGTGCTTCCCCTCGCCGGGTGTCTTCATTCCCGTGCCATCGTCGGAGGTCTCGAGCCGCACCGACCGCGAGCCATATTCGAGACAAACGCGGACGGAGCGGGCGCGGGCGTGCCGCAAGGCATTGGATACGGACTCCTGAGCAATGCGGATGAGGTTCTTCTCGATGTCATGGCCAAGGGCGACGGGCGCTCCGGTGAACAGCCACTCAACCCGAAGCTCCCCAGCGGCGGCGGCCTCGACGGCGCGGCGGAGACGCTCCTCGAAGGATCCAGCCTCGCCCTCCGCCCCGCGGAGTTCCACGATCTCCTGCCTGGCCTCGGCAAGGCAGGTGTCGATCTGGTCGAGAACCCTCTCCAGATCGCGGCCGGCGGCGGCGGGCTCCCGGCCCAACTTCCGCAACACCGCGTTCAGTTGAAGCGCGGCGCCGGCGAAGCCCTGCAGCAACGTATCGTGGATCTCGCGGGCGATACGGGTGCGCTCGCTGAGGACGGCGGCGAACTCTCGGCGTAAGGTACGCGTCCGCATCCAGTGGGAGCCGAGTGCGACCAGGGCGAACGCCGCCGCGCAGAAGGCAAAGAACAGCGTGCGCTGGTAGAAGTACGGTTCGACCACGATCGCGATTTCAGAAGGACTCCGGCTCCAGACGCCATCCTCGTTGGCCGCCATCACCTGGAAGCGGTGGTTGCCTGGGGGTAGGTTGTGATAGAGCGCCTCGCCCTGCCGCGCCAGGACCCAGTCCCGGTCGATGCCTTGCAGATGATAGCGGTACTGGACCTTTTCCGGCGCACGATAAGTTAGGGCGGCAAACTCGATCTTCAAGAGCCGGTTGCCCGGCGGGGAGATCACAGGGCCAGGCGCCGGGGCAGGCCGTCCGTTGACTTCGACGCCTTCAATCACGAGAGGCGGAGCGAGCGAGTTGGTAGAGAACTCGCCCGGCCGGACGCGGACCACGCCGCGGATCGTCGAGAACCAGAGATCGCCGGCCGCCGTGCGCACGCCGCAGGGCTGGGCGTCACCCGAGCACTCGCTGCTACGCATGCCATCCACCGGCGTCAGGGTAATGCCGGGAGGGGCCGGTGCGGGGCCCATTGCCGCCCGCGCGAACTCGCGCTTCGGGGCGGCGAAGATGCCACGCGATCCGCTGATCCAGAGGCGTCCGGCGGCATCTTCGAGTACCTGGCACAGATAATCGCCGGCTAGGCCGTCAGTGGAGGGAACCAGGCGTGCCTTGCCCCGGCTCCACAGGACCAGCCCGGCATTAGTAGTCATCCAGAGGTCGCCCGAGGCCTCCTCGTGGAAGGAGGTAACGGTCGCGGTACGCGCGTTAGAGGGAAGTTCGACGGCTTCAAACCGGCCGTTCCTGAGCCGCTGCACGCCCCAGGATCGCAGGGAAACCCAGAGGCTACCGTCGCGGGCCGCATGGAGGCCCCGCAGTGCGTTCTCGCGCAGGCCTTGCGGCGTCTTCAGCAGTTGGCGCCCGGCTCCATTGACTCGCAGGAGCCCGTTGGACGTGGCGATCCAGACGTTGCCGGCCTGATCCTCCTGGATGGCCCAGGCGGAGTTCTCGGGAATCCCGGTGGCGGTCGAGTAGCTCGTCCGGCCGGAGGAACTGAGTTGGAAGGCGCCATCGCCTTCCGTCCCGACCCATAACGCGCCCTGGCGGTCCTCCAGGATGGAGGTCACGAAAGCCTTCGGCAATCCTAGCTGAGAAACCGCAACAAAGCGGCCGTCGCGGTACTCATAGAGGCCGGCGCCCTCGGTTCCCGCAAAGAGCCTGCCGCCGCTGCCTTGGGCAATGGCGCGAATGAAGTCCGAGCCGAGACCGTCGAGAGTCGTGAAGGTGCTGACGCGGCTATTACGCAGGCGAATCAGGCCGCCCGCCTCGGTGCCTACCCAGAGGTTTCCCTCGCGGTCTTCGAATAAGGCGCGGATATGATCGCTGGCGAAGCCGTGGGTCGTGGAGATCCAGTCAAACGCCTTGCCGTTGAAGCGGCAGAGGCCGTTGCCGACGGTACCGATCCAGATGTTGCCGTCGCGGTCCTCCAGCATCGCGCGAACGGAGATTGCCGGAAAGCCCTCGGCCGGCCCGATCCGGCGTACCTTGCCGGATTCGATCACGTACAGCCCGCGATTCTCCGTGCCGACCCAAACTCTGCCGTTGCGGTCGGGGAGCACATCGCGGACGGTGTCGGGTGGGAGTCCTGGCGGGAGCGGAACAGGCCGGCCGTCGCGGAATAGATGCAGGCCCGGGCTGCTGCCGATCCAGATGTCGCCGCCGCGCACGGTGAAGGATCGGATACTGCCGGGGCGGAGTGCGGGGGAACCGGCAAAGGGCAGCGACCATGTGCCGGCGTGGTATCGGGCGAGTCCCGTGCCGGTGGTCAGCCAGAGGGCGCCTTGCGATCCCTGTTCGATGGCGCGGATGCCCGAATCGGGCGGCCACAATGCCGATGTGACGCGCTGGAACCTCCCATCGCCATAGGTGGCTAACCCGGAGCGTGTGCCCACCCAGAGGCTGCCGCCCGAAGCCGCGGACAACGATAGGATGCCGTTGTTGGGGATCGCCGCATCGGTGGCCCGCGTAAAGACGCGGAACTTGCGGCCGTTGAAGCGGGCAAGGCCGCCTTCGGTGCCAACCCAGATGTAGCCGTCGGCGGTTTGCGCGATGGCATGGACGGTATTGCGGGGGAGGCCGTCGGGATCCTGCCACTGGGTGATGCCGTAGTGCCAGATCTTCTTCGAGGGATCGAGGGGGAACGCCGGGATTCCCAGGGCGAGGGTACTAAGAGCGCAAATCGACCTCGCGAAGAACGGGCTGGGCATGGAGCTTATATCCCGGATCATACCTCGGCGGTCGTTGGATTGCTCCGCATTGCTACCGGCGGGGCGGTTGGGAGGGAGGCGGGTTTGTGAAAAGCGAGGACGTAAACGATAGGCCGGTTAACCCGTTCACAAGAGTTGCAAATATTTCCATTCCGCCGTTTCGCCACATTTCAAAGCACTTCCACCTCCGGCCCTCGGGCGAAGCCGCGGTACCCCGAAGTCCCTCCTGTAAAACAGAGTCAGGAGAAGCAACCATGTCTACCCCCACCGCCCCTAGTCCCCGCCGCTCCGGGCCCGTTACGCCTGCCAAGCCTGCCACTCGTGGACGCCGAATCCACGTCACCCCCTCGGGCCTTGAAGTCTGTCTCGACCGCGATGCCATGACGTTCTTCAACCGCCGCGCTCCCCTCGCGGGCGGACGCCCTCCCGGAGCTTCCCGCCGGGACAACCCGCGGGCGGCCTCGGCTGCGGCTCAGATCCGCCCCGGTGCGTCCTGGCTTTGACAGCCCGCACACGATTGTTCAGCAGAGGTCGCTACGATCCCGCCAGGCCCGTGTTCGCGGGATCCACCGCGGCACCGCCGCCCGATAGCGGCCGTACTCCGCCCCGTACCGGGAGCGCAGTTCCGGCTCTTCATAGAGCAGCACGAACAGGTGGAAGACCGCCCATACTCCCAGGCCATAGAGCAGCAACCGGACGTTCCCCAGCACGAGTGCCTGGCCGAGAATCGCGCTCACCACACCGCTGTACATTGGGTTTCGCGCATAGCGGTATAGGCCGCTGACGACCAGCCGCTCGGTCGGATACACCGGAGCCGGGGTGCCCAGTCCCTCGCGTGCGAAGCGCGCAAAGGAGTCGAGCAGACCGATGCCGCCCAACCCGGCCAGCACCGCCCCAAACGCCTGTAACCACCACGGAGTGCCATCCCGCATCTGCCACCCGCCGATGCAGTAAGGGATGACTCCCGCCACCATCCCCGGAGCCACCACGAGAAACAGGGCCGACCCGACGATCGCTTTCGTCTGCCGCTTGACCACGACCCCGGTTCCTCCTACTCTATCGATAACCGCCATGCGACGATTCCGCACTCTTCCCATCCTTGCCGCCCTCGCGGTTCCCACCTTCGCCTTTGGCCAGGAGGAGCGCATCCGCGCTGCCCTCGCCGCGTGGCCGGTATCGCGGGAGTTGCTTCCCACGCTCGCCGCCGATGCGCAAGCTTTGCTCGCTTCCGGCTCCCGCGCTCCTATAGCGGAAGCCCTCGCCCACAAAGCCCTCGGTTGCGTCGCCCTCGCCGAAAGGCAGTACGCCGTTGCCGAAAAGCACCTGACGCGAGCGCTCGAACTGCATCCTTACGACGGCGAAAGCTCGGCCCGGCTGGCCTCCGTCGCTCTCGCCCAAAAGAAGGGCCCGAACTGGCGCAGCATCGGTCTGTTCCACTACGCTCGCGCCGCCACTTACAGGGGACCCGGTGCGCTCCCCGAGACCGCTCGCAACGGTGTGATGGAGTTCGCCCGCAAAGCCTTCCAGACATCCTTCAGCACCGACGAAAAGGCTTTCCAGTCGTTACTTGCGGCGACCGCCACGCAGGCCCTGCCACCGGCTAACTTCACTATCAGCGCATCAGCCGCGGCGCCAGCAGCACCCACGCCGCGATAAACGCGACTCCGCCTAACGGCGTCACCGCCCCCAGCACGGTCACCCCGGTTAATGCCAGGACGTACAGGCTGCCGGAAAAGAGCACGATGCCCGCCACCAGCAGCCAGCACACCACCGCCGTGTCTACCTGCGGAATCGTGCGCGACACGATCAGCAGTCCAATGGCATGCACGAAGTGATAGAACACCGCCTTCTCCCAGATCCCCATGCCATAGGCATCCAGCTTCCCCTTTAATGCATGCGCGCCGAAGGCTCCCATGGCCACCGCCAGTGCCAACAACGCCGATGCGACTACGCTGAAGTTCATTCGACCCCCCTTACATGTCCAGGCGCTTGCCATCCGCGCCCCACCCCTTGGTGCAGAAGTGCGATACGTTTGGCGTCTGGTAGCGCACCTTCGCCAGTTCCGGCGTCTCCAGTTTCTTGTACCCCTGAAAGCGCGACTCGAGCCCGAAGTCCAGAATCCCGCTCGTCAGCATGGTGCGCTCCACCGGGTATGGCGCCTTTCCCGTGTCGAACATCTCCTCGATCTTCTTCACCAGGCAGCCGAAGTGATGATGGGGCCGGCCTTCCTGCAGGTACATCAGCGTGGAGAACGGCTTCGCCTGCCCTTCCACGTCCACCGCCACGGTGAAGTCTTCCACCAGCCCGGTCATGAGGAAGGCCGCCCCCCGCAAGCCGTCGTTGTAGTCCACTACGAACACGGTTGGCTCTTTGACCAACTGGCGGGAAGAGCCTGGCTTCCGTGTCTTGCTATGGGTTAAGGCCTGGTCGAACAGGCGCCGCGCCCAGTCGTTGGAGGCCAGGAACTTCCAGCAGTCCTCCTTCTCGAGGCACTGCACCGCTTTCACGCCTGTCTCTCCGCCTTTGCGGCGCTCCACTACGCACTGCAGCGCCTCGAGGACATGGAAGCCGTAGATATCCAGCCCGCTATACGAAATCGCCACCGCATGCTTCTGCGCAGCCCCGAAGGGAGTGTCGATGGCCGGGACGCGGTACGCCACCGGCACGCTGGATCCGGCGAACATCGGAAACTTTAGCTCTTTGGCGATCTCGACCATCCGCCGCGACTGCCGCCAGCTATACGACAGGTGCTTGTCGTTGAATACCGGCACGGCGCGGCCGCTGCGCCGGAAGACGTCGGTGATTTTCAGGAACATCTCAAAGCGCGGGTATAGCTTCTGCTCCTTGTCGTTCATGGGGTAGTCGCCGTGCTCGCCGATGAGGATTACTCCATCGACGGCGAGTGTCTCCCCGCCTAAGGTCAAGGCTTCGTCCACCGTGCGGTAGAGGGGCACGTGGTATTTCTTCGATAGGGGCCGGCTCATGTCGCCTTTGGGCACCTGCTCGGTGAACATGCCGGCGATCTTGTTGCGGGGATGGGGCGCCTTGTCATCCTGATTGAAGCCCTCGATATACTTGCCGATTACCACGTCGGCATGGGATCCCAGGCGGTATTCGGTGATGATGGCGGCAATCCGCTTCGGGGCGCCCTGCATGGCGGCGGACGGCAGCGCGGCGGCGCTGGAAGCGAGAAACTGGCGGCGGTTCATAGCGTTGTATTTTTGAGTGTAGCCCTTCGGTGTGAGAAAACCTCGCAAACCCGCTCCCCCGGTCGCGTCGCCGTAACGGAATTAGCGCGGCACTAACGGACGTAGCAGTTTACGCTAAACCGAGGCTCGCGTGTTGCGGTCGCGGTTTGGTGACTGCCATGAACTGTTCTAAGCATGAAAGGTCTTTCCCGGAATGGAAAGCTACGGATGGAGTCCCTTCTTTCTTGAATCCCTGCGCGCGAACCCGGGCTGCCAGCCGGCCCGGGTCGCCAGCGAAACACGTGGCCTGTATCATCTGTGGACCGTCGGCGGTCCTGTAACTCTGCCTCTTCGCGGCTCATGGCCCGATATCTATCCCGTCACTGGCGATTGGGTGGCGATCTCCGAAGGCCGTATCGAAGGCGTGCTCGCGCGGCGCACGAAGGTTAGCCGCAAGAAGGCCGGGCGTACTGTGGAAGAGCAGGTGCTGGCGGCGAACATTGATGTTCTTCTATTAGTTACCGGCCTGGATCACGACTATAACTTAAGGCGCATTGAGCGCTACCTGCTGCTGGCGGCGGAAAGCGGCGCCGAGCCGGTGATTGTCCTCAATAAGGCCGACCTCTGTGAGGATCCGGTGGCGCGTTTACGGGAGATTGACCGCCTGGCGCCAAACGTACCGGCGGTTCTGCTCAGCGCCATTGATGCCGGCAGTGTCGCGCAGCTTCACCGCTACATCGAGCCGGGCCAGACGGCGGTCCTGCTCGGGTCCTCCGGCGTTGGCAAGTCTACGATCGTCAACGCCCTCCTGAACCGGGAAGCGCAACCCACGCAACCGGTACGGGATGGGGACGATCGCGGCCGGCATACCACCACCGGGCGGCAGCTCTTCCTGTTACCCCAAGGCTGGCTGCTGATCGATACTCCCGGTCTCAGGGAACTGGAACCCTGGGCCACGGCGGAGTCCACGAACGAGGTCTTCGGGGATATTGCGGAAGCCGCCACCCGTTGTCACTATCGCGATTGCCGCCATCAGGCCGAACCCGGCTGCGCGGTCCGCGATGCGATTGACCCGGCGCGGCTGGCCAGCTTTCACAAGCTGCAGCGGGAGATGCAGGCGCAGCGGCGCAAGCACGACCTGCCGGCGGCGCTGGAAGAGAAGCGCAAGTGGAAGGCGATCCACAAGGCCATGCGCCACAATCCGAAGCTCTAGCGCTGGCTGACCGGAATTACCCACTTCACCGCGGTCAGGGTCTCGGAGAATGCGACTACCTTCGTATCGACGAGACCCGCCGCCAGTCCCGCGCTGCGCACCGCCGTTTCCGGCAGACCTTTCGGCCCCTTCGGGTATACCGTCCAAAGGGCCCCGTTCGCCTTCAAGGAGGTTTTCAACGAGGGGAGTTGTTCCAGCCCGTCGTGAGTGGAAAACCCATACACGATGATGTCCGAGTCCTTCCTGGGCGGGCTGCCTTCGACCGGCGTGACACGGTCTTGAAGCTGCCGCACGAATGGCTCGTCCGTGATGCCGAGGATCGAAACCTGCATGCCCGCCTTGATTCCTATCTTGTCGACGACCGACTTCGGATTCTGGATCTTCGCGAGCCACTTTTCGGCATCCTTGCCGAGGTGGAACCGGGCGGTCTGTTCGGCCCAACTCACCAGCAAGACGCCGCCGGCCGCACTTGCCGACTTCAAGCCTTGGAATGGAATCCGCAGCCGTAGATCGCCACCGCGAAACGTCAGTTCCGCCGTTTCCAGGTAGGCCTTGCCTTCAACGGTGACTTCGCCGCAGGTGACCGCGCACTTCGCCTCGCTGCCCATGCGGCTAATTGTCGCCCAAAATGGTGCTGAGCTGATGGCGAAGCTCTTCCCGCACGTTGACTACCGGACGGTCCGCCCAGACGGGTTCTGGCGGCTTTGCCTCCCAGCGCAGACCCGGCGGATAAACCGCTACCCAGTCCCAGACAATGGTGTCGCGGTCTCCGCGCTTCTCGCCGAGCAGCTCCGAGACCATGCGGTTTCGGTCCCAGTATTGGGACACGCGCCGGTCAGGCACACGCCGCATCACCATGCCGGCCGGCGCGGAGAAGTCGGTGGGCAGGACCGGTTCCCAGATGACAAAGACCCGGACCGGCTTTCCGTCGTACGCTTTCAACACTTCGTTCAATGCAGAGGCCCCCTGCAGACAGGTGCTTCAAGTAGGGCTGAGTAGCGCCAGCACGCGCGTCTGGCCGGACGCGGCGTTAAACTCCCCGCGCATCGCTTCCAGCGTAGCTGCATTCACATGCACCAGGGCGGGCTGCCCGTCGGGCGCTTTCCGGTTGCCAAAGAAGAACCAGGCGATTCCGGCCAGCGCCGCTAAGGCCACAATCAGCAATCCGCGTTTCATCGCGATGTCCAATCCGCCATGGCGACGGCCACGTATTGCGGGAATAAGAACATGACGGCGACGAATACCGCGCAACTCCACAGGACAATCATCGCGGGCCGGGAGCGCCGCGCACAGGGCGTGCGGTAGCTCTGTACGAATGCCACGACCAGCAACACCACGGACAAGGGCATCAGCCAGTCGCGGGCGCCGGCGAACAGCCCCGAAGCACCCGCCACGCCCGCCGCGCCTATCAGGGTTCCCAGGGGGAGACAGCAACTTACCGCCGCCAGTACACTCAGTACCGCCCCCATCGCCGCCGGTGTTCCCTTCGCCTTCCGCATATCGACTATGCCACCATCTCCGCCGCCATTCCGCAAATCTCCTGCCCGATAGCCAAGGAGGAGGTTGCCCCCGGACTGGGCGCATTGACCACGTGCAGCGCGCGCTTGCCGGTGACGAAATGGAAGTCCTGGACGAGGTCGCCATTGGGACTCATGGCCTGCGCGCGCACGCCCGCCCCGCCTGGCGCGAGGTCCGAGGCCTGCACTTCCGGGACCAGCTTCTGCAAGCTGAGGGTGAACAGTTCCTTGCTGAACGAGCGGCGGATCTCATCGAAACACATTCGGGGGTAGCGTTGCAGAAAATGCCAGAGGCCGGAGTAGGTGAGGGCGTCGAAGAGGTCGCCGGGGCGGAAGTCGGTCTTCTTGTAGCCTTCGCGCGAGAACGCCAGCACGGCGTTGGGCCCGCACTCGACGCCGCCGTGGATCATGCGCGTGTAATGGACGCCCAGGAAGGGGAACTTCGGATCGGGTACCGGGTAAATGAGATGCTTCACCAGGTAATGCTTTTCCGGGCGCAGCGTGTAGTATTCGCCGCGGAACGGCACGATGCGCACGTTGCGACGGTTGCCGGTGAGTTCGGTGACGCGGTCGGAATGGAGTCCCGCGCAATTGATGACGAGCGAGGCCTCGCGCTCGCCCTGCCGCGACTCCACGATCCAACCCTGCGCCGTCTGCTTGCAGGCGGTGACTTCGGCGCTGGTCAACACTTCGCCGCCGCGCTGCCGGATGATCTCCTTCAACTTGCGGCTTACGGCCGGGTAGTCGGCAATGCCCTCCTGCGGCACGCGCAGGGCGGCGATCCCGCCGGCATGCGGCTCAATCTCGCGGAATTGGGCACGTTCCATCCATTGCAGGCCTTGCAAGCCGTTGGCCGTGCCCCGCTGCTGCAGGTCCTTTAACCTTGCGACTTCTTCTTCGCTACACGCCACCACGAGTTTGCCGCATAGTTCATGGGCGATGCGGTGTTCCTGGCAGAAGGCCACCATCTGGCGGATGCCATCGACCGCCAGCCGCGCCTTCAACGATCCGGGCTTGTAGTAAAGGCCGCAGTGCAGCACACCACTGTTGTTCTTGCTTTGGTGAAGGCCGACTTCGGCCTCCTTCTCCATGACGGTGACCGGCGAATCCGGGTATCGCTCCTGCAGGCGATAGGCGGTGCCAAGTCCCACTAAGCCGCCGCCGATGACCACGAACCGATGCTGAGGCATTCCGCAGCCATAATTATCCTATGGACTTGTTGCGTGCCGCTTCGTGGGCCACTCTGGTGTTGAGTTGGCTGGGCTTTGGAGGACTACTGGCGTGGAACCATTATCGCGTGCGAGCCGAGCGCCGGCGGCAGGGCATCCCCGAGGAGAAGCCGGCTCTCCGAGATCCGCGGTCGATGTACGGGCTGATACTGGAGGGCGGCGCTTTTTTGGTGGCCTTTCTGTTCCAGCGTTCGGCGCGGGAGACCGCACCGTGGCAGTATCTGGCCTCGATGCCGTTCGCCATTGTGAGTGTTGTTGTTTTGGCCGCGGCGTTGCGGCACTTGGGGATGGAGTGGCGGGTCAAGGCTGTGGTCACCGACGACCACCAGTTGGTGATGACGGGTCCTTATCGTGCCGTGCGGCATCCGGTGTTTGGGGCGCTATTGGCGCTGCTGGTGGCCTCCGCGCTGATCGTGAGTGAGACATGGGCGGGGTGGCTGGCGTTGGGGATTTACCTGGCGGGAACCGAGATCCGGATTCACGCGGAGGATGGATTGCTGCAGCGACGATTTGGCAAGGTGTATGCCGACTATCGCATGCGGACGCCCGCCTACGTACCTTTTTTGCGATGAGCGGCATGACCCCGCGGACTGCCGCCGCGTGGGGCGGCCCGCCACCGGCTGCCTGCTAGTACTTCAGCACTACGGGCTGAGGACCTTTCTGGCTAATCCAGTTACGAAGCACCCCCATGAGATTCGGGTCCACGAATAGACCCGCGCCAGCGACACCCGAGATGCCGACCGTGTAGATTGCAATTCCGGCTGCCACGGTTGGCCCAGTAATCGGATTCGGAAGTGGCGTGCCGCGCGCAATGTACAGTACCCCCTGCGCCCCGAACTGCATGGTAAACCTGCCTTGCGGGGCCGGCGGACCCCCAGGCTGGGTGAGAAACGACCAACACTTACCAATCGAGATCCCCCGAGCCGACTGCGGGTCTTTCATCTGGATTGGCGTGAGCAGCAGTGCCGATCCCACTATGTTTCGGTCGGCCATGCAACTTTGCGTGGGAATATGGAAGACCAGTTCGCTGGGCATCAACGTAGTGTAACGTACTTCATATTGGTGTAAGCGTTGGCGTTCGTCGTTACAACTGTTTATCCGCCGCGTAGCAAATGTCGAAGAGCGGGCACTCGCCGCATCTCGGCTTCCTTGCGACGCAGATGCCGCGCCCGAAGTGAATGACCTGGTGCGAGAACTGGATCCATCGCTCTTTGGGTAGGATCTTCATCAGGTCCTGTTCAATCTTCACGGGATCCTGGTTCTTTGTCAGGTCCAGCCGGTTGGTGATGCGCTGTACGTGGGTATCGACAACGACTCCCGATGCTATGCCGAACGCCGTTCCCAGCACCACGTTCGCGGTCTTGCGCGCCGCGCCGGGGATGGTCAGCATCTCCTCCATGGTCCGTGGTAGCTCGCCTTTGAAATCGCCCAGGACTTTCCGCGCCGCGCCGATGATGGACTTCGCTTTGTTATTGAAGAAGCCCGTGGACTTCACATCCTGCGCGACCTCCTCCTGGCTGGCAGCGGCCAGATCGGCGATTGTTGGGTACTTCGCGAATAGTCCCGGCGTGACCTTATTCACGCGCTCGTCGGTGCATTGGGCGGAGAGTATGGTCGCTACGAGCAACTGCCAGGCGTTCTGGTGATCCAGCGCGCAGGTGACGTTTGGATACAGCCTATCCAAATCTTCGAGAATCCTGTCCAGCCGAGCTTTCCGTTCGGCGGCATTCTTCGGTTTCGCGGGTTTGGGGTTAGTAGCCTTGGGCAAGCCGCTAAAATAGCATAGTTGCCGCGGCTAACCTTACTTTTGATACTAACGGCACTGGCATTCGTTGCCGCGCTGGGTGTCCCGTTTTACCTCGACGACTTTGCTCTGTTGTCCGACCCCATTGTTACCTCGCCGGACGGCTGGTATCGCAGTTGGGGGCTGCTGCAAACCCGCCCGCTGACCTGGTTCACGTTCTGGCTGAATTACCAGGTTCACGGCGGCAATGCTTTCGGTTATCACGCCGTCAACCTCGCCCTGCATCTGGCGAACGTCCATTTGGCGGGTACCATACTGCCGGCACTGCTGCCCGCACCCGCCGCCTCGATTGCGACCTTGCTGTTTGCCGTCCACCCTATCCAAACAGAACCGGTTGTTTACGTTTTCGCGCGCGCCACGCTGTTGATGGGTTTGTTTTGCCTGCTCTCCCTGCGATGCTGGAGCAACGGCCGGCCGTGGCATGCCGTCGGCTGGTTCGCGGCCGCCTTGCTGGCGAAGGAGGAATGCGTCACGTTCCCGTTCGTCCTTGCCTGCCTACACATCGCCAGCAGGCGGGAAGATCGCCAACTACGCCCCATCGCCGCTATGCTGGGCCTGTCGCTTCTTGCGGGCCTGCGTGGGGTTTTTGTTGCCACCGCGATTGCCGGTTCCGGCGCTGGGACGCAATCCGGCATTGGGGCGCTGGATTATCTGGCCACGCAGGGCTTCGCCATCTGGCTCTATGTTCGTCAAGTGGTGATACCGTCGCCGTTCCCATTGGAATCGCCGCTGCGTGCGAATACCGTTTACGCGGTTGGATGGCTTCCGATCGGGGGCCTTGCCGTTTGGGGACTGTCGAGACCCGGCCTCCGCCGCCCGGCTTTCTGGTTCGGCGCCGGCGTTGTCCTGCTGCTGGCCAGTTCGTCCGTCTTTCCCACAGCCGATCTCAGCGCCGACCGGCGTGTCTATCTGCCGCTGCTCGCCTGGGGCGCCGCGGGTGGGTTACTACTCGCCCGGTGGCCTCGCATCCTGTATCCCCTTGCCGCGATCCTTGTTGTACTTAGTGCCCGGGAAACCCTCGCCTGGCAGGATCCGGGCGCTTTCTGGCAGCGCATTGTCGATTCCCGCCCCACTCCCCGCGCCTATATCCAGTACGCCCGCCAACTTCCCCCGGCGCAGGCCCTGGACGCTCTCAACGCCCTTGAAAGGTTTGCACCAGGCTACCCGCAAACGGCATCGGAACAGGGGAGGATATGGTTGGAACTCGGCAACGCTCCGAATGCGCTGGTGGCTTTTGGCCGCGCTTTGGCGCTTGAGCCTGCCAATGCCCGCGCCGTGAACAATCGCGGTGTGGCCCTGGAGCGTATGGGGCAGGGTGAGGCTGCCGTGGCCGATTTCCAACGCGCGCTCTCGATGAATCCGTGCCTTTACGACGCACATCTCAACCTGAAGCGCTTAGGCCGGCCCGTGCCATCCAGCGCGGCTTGCCCGTATACTCCTCTACAGAAGAAGGCCTTGGAAGGGAATTAGTCCGATGTCGCGCCACCAGCTTCGCTGCCAGATGATTGCGCCGGTCAGCATCCGGGAAGCCTTTGAGGTGTTCGAAGACCCGCGCAACCTGGCCCGCATCACGCCGCCTTGGCTCAACTTTAAGATCACTACCCCGGAGCCCATCACGATGAAGAAGGATGCGGTCTTCGACTACACGCTCAAATGGGCCGGGCTGCCGCTGAAGTGGCGCACGCTTATCACCGCCTATGAACCGCCGTTTTATTTTGTAGATGAGATGCTGAAGGGCCCCTATGTTCTGTGGCGCCACAAGCATACGTTTCATCCCGGTAACGACGGCACGCATATCACGGACGAGGTGGATTACGAGCTGCCGCTAGGCGGGCTGGGGGACTTTGTTCACCGGCTTTGGGTGGCCGATCAACTGAAGGATATCTTTCGATACCGGCAGATGAGCCTGAACGAGATTATGTGTGGCGGGAAAGCGCGTTGGACGGAGCCCGCTGTTCTGGCGAGTGCGGTAGGTTAGGCTGGGGGTGGGTGGGGCCGTTGCCCGTGCGGCCCAAAGGAGGAAAATCGCGCGCAAAGCCGCAAAGCGCGCCAAGCAAACCAGCGTCGCGTAGAGCCGCGCAGAGCCGCGTGAACCCCGCTGACGGAGCGGCACGGTGACGGAATCGGCGGTTTACGCTACTGAGGCGCGCGCAGGGCCAAGTAGCGTCGCAGCCACGCCTGGGCGAATCGCAGGTCCTGGCGCACCATGTGGACCGACCTCGGCAGGATGTGGGAAATCTCCTCGGCAGTCATGCCGCCGAAGTAATGCATCTCGACGCATTGCGCCACCTGGGGCTTCTCCTTCTGCAGCATGGTTAGCGCGGCATCCAGTTCCAACAGTTCCAGCGTGCTTCCCTGTTCGGCTTCGAAGCTGGCATCCAGGGTCACGCGCGTCTGGTCGCCGCCCCGGCGCGCCGCGTTACGAGCCCGCGCATGGTCCACCAGCACGCGCCGCATGACTACCGACATCATGGCCAGGAAGTGCGTGCGATCCGTTACCTGGGGCTGAGCCCCGCCGAAGACCCGCACGTAGGCCTCGTTCACCAGGGCGGTGGGCTGTAGGGTGTGGCTGGGCCGTTCGGCGCGCAGATGCAGGCGCGCGATACGCCGTAACTCCTCGTACAGAAGCTCCAGGATCTGCTCGCGGGCCTGTACATCGCCCAGTTGCATTTGATCGAGAAGGGTCGTAATTTCCGCGTGCACCAATATCCAGTATGATGGAACCGAATCGGAGGGTGTTGGAGGGGAACATGAGTGACACGCAATCCCTCTTCCACGCGCTGGCGAACCTGGATCCACCCGCGCGCGAGAGATATTATTCCCAGCATCAGGTTCCAGACAGCCTGCGCCGCGAGGTGGAGGAGCTGCTTTGCTTTGATCGCCGCACTCGCGACGCGTTGGCGGCGAGCGTAGCCGCCGAAGCCGAACAGTGGGGTCGCGCGTACGCCCTTCCCCGAACGAGCCAGTGTGGACCTTACCGCCTGGTGCGGGAACTCGGCCAGGGTGGCATGGGCTCCGTCTATCTCGCGGAACGATCCGATGGCGAGATCGAACAGCAGGTGGCCGTTAAGCTGCTGCGCTCCAGTGGCGACGCCCCGGCGTGGCTGGATCGCTTTCTGCGGGAACGGCAGATTCTGGCTTCGCTCCGCCACCCCGGCATTACGCAACTGCTGGATGCCGGCCGCACCGCCGATGGCCAGCCGTACCTGGTCATGGAGTACGTGGCCGGCACCCCCATCGACAAGTACGTCGAGGGGCGCCCCGTCCGCGAACGCCTGGAACTGTTCCTGCAGGTCTGCGATGCGGTCGCCTATGCTCATCGCAATCTCATCATTCATCGCGACCTCAAGCCTTCCAATATCCTCGTCAATGAAGCCGGGGTGGCGAAGCTGCTCGATTTCGGGATCGCCAAGATCCTGGATGCGCCAACGGACAGAACCCGCACGCGGGAACGCCTGCTTACGCCGGAGTACGCCAGCCCGGAGCAGGTTACGGGCGCCGCCCATTCTACCTCCACGGACATCTACTCGCTGGGCGCGGTCCTTTATAAACTGCTGACCGGGCGGTCTCCGCATGTCATCGAAGGCTCTTCGCCGGACTCGATGGAAGCGATCATCTGCCGGATCGAGCCCACTCGCGCCAGCCTGGTGAACGCCGGACTGCCCAAGGACCTGGACTTTATCGTTGCGATGGCGCTGCGTAAAGAGCCCGAGGCGCGCTACCGTTCCGTGGAAGCCTTCATGGACGATGTGAATGCTTTCCTGGAGCGCCGCCCGGTGCATGCCCGCGGCGCGGATCCGCTGTATCGCCTCCGCCGCACGTTGCGCCGCTACTGGGTTCCCGTGACCGCCGCGGCGCTCGCGGTTGGCGGACTTACCGCCGGCTTCATTACGGCGAGTAAGGAACGCGCCATCGCGGAACAGCGTTTCGCCCAGATCCGCCAAGCCGCTAACCGCTTCGTCGCGCTCAACAACCAGCTCAGCGCGATTCCGGGCAACACGAAGCTGCGGCAATCCGTGATCTCGTCGTCGCTGGACTACCTTAAGGTGTTGGAAAGCGGGGCCGCCACCGATCCCGGGCTGGCGGCGGAAGTCATTGATGCCTACACGCGCATGGCCGACGTACAGAGCGTGGCGCTTGGCTCCGCCGCCGATCAAAAGACAGCCGCCGAGACTTTGAATAACGCCGGCCGCCTCAGTGAGGCCGGCCTTCGCAAGTGGCCCGGTGACATCCGTCTGCAGAGCGCCGCGCTGCTGTTGGCCGATGTGCGCATCCGCATGGCCGCCAATCAGAAGCGCGACGCGGAATCCCTGGCCCAGTCCGACCTTGCGCAGGGCCTGGCGCAGCGGATCGAGGCCGCCGGCGGCCCTCCAGCGGGCAGCCGGGAAAGCTTCGTGACCGCTCTTTCCAACGTCGCCCTCACTTACTTCAACAATCATCGCCCTGACGAGGGTCTTCGGGCCGCGCAGATGGCTGCAAAAACCGCGCAAGGTTCCCGGCGATATGGCGCGGTGCTCAGCCTGGTTGCTTCCGGCCAGCGCCTGCGCGGCGACCTGGAACAGGCGCTTACCACTATCCGCGAAGCGCGCCGCACCCTGGAAGACGCCAACCTTCCGGAAGTGCCACGCCGCCGCGATCTTTATGCCGCTTATTGGCGCGAAGGCATCATTCTTGGCGAAGAGGATGCGGTTAGCCTGGGACGCTGGAAGGAAGCCGCCGAGGCCTTCGAGCGGTCGATGGAGATCGTGGAGCCCCTGGTGAAACAAGACGCGGCGGACTCCAGCAGCCGCATCCGCTTCGCCTCGGGCGCACGGGAACTCGGCGATGTGCTGGCCCGCCGGGAACCGGCCCGCGCGCTTGCCGTGTATGACCGGGGCCTGCAGCGTCTTCGCGAAATGGCTTCCAATCCCAAGCTGAAGCGCGATGAGGTGCGCCTGCTGGCCGGTTCCAGCTACGCGCTCACCGGGCTCAAGCGGCCGGCGGACGCCCGCCGCCGTATCGACGCCGCTTTCAGCCTGCTTGCGGATGTCCGTTCCTGGCCTTCCGCAAAAGTGGAACCTGGGGGGGAAGCGTTCGTGACGCTCCGCGCCCTAGCCGATTGGGAAGATGCCACCGGCAATCGGGGACGGGCCCTTTCGCTGTATAAAGAACTGTTGGGGAAGATGGAGGCCAGCGGTGAAGATCCGAAGCTGGACCTTCAATACGCCAGGAATTACTCGGGTGTCTATGAGCGGCTGGCCGCGCTGGCGCCTGCTCCCGGCGCGGGGACCTTCGTGGAACGCCGGCGGGCGCTTTGGCGGCATTGGGCCGAACAGCGTCCCAGCAGTTCGTATGTCCGGTCGCAGTTAGAAAATATTCGCTAGCCCCTCTAAATCGCCGCGCATCCTTCGCTTTCCCCTGTAGCAAACGAGGATGCTCCGATGACCCCCAAAGAGTACGCCAAGCACTTTTGGGACTTGCAGGTTTACCTGCTGCAGCCCCAAGGCCAGTCCTATCCCGCGGTGGTGGTGAACCCTGCCGTCACCCTATATATGGCCGACAAAAGCTATGACGGCTTTATGAATGGCGTTGCCAATGCGCTGCACTCGATGTTCCACGAGGACCACGGCATCTGGTTCCGCACCCGCGTTGCCAGCTACCGGCTTGGCCCGTCCGGCGAGGATAAGAACGGTGACAACAAGGTCAATTGGGAGAAGGTGGACGGCAAGTCCGACATGCTCTACCAGAACAACCTTAACAGCGCCGTTAACGGCAAGACCAAGTTCAAGGTATTCGTTCGCCGGCTGGATGGCGTATTTGAAACCAAGCTCATCGAGCAGTATAAGGACATCTCGTACGCCGCCACCGCGCCTTTCTCCGGGAAGGGCTTTCCGGAGGAGGTGCAGGTGTGTCTCCAGCTTCGCTATCGCTACCAGAAGTCGACGCTGACCATGGCACAGTTCACCTCCGGCAGCGCCATCGGGCTGGACTGCAATGGCTTTGTGGGCGGCTTTCTGCGGCGCCGCGCCGACCTTAGCGGCTGGTACCGGATCAAGGCCGGCTTTGGGCCCAACACGACCATCACCGAACTGATGGGGAAGCCTTCCGAGTGGCTGAAGTCGCTGGCTGATCTGAAGCCGCCCGGCACGCAGAGCCTGGTTCTGGGCCGTTGCAATGCGTCCAACGGGACCATCATCGAACACCAGGGCGGAGAGATCGGCCACATCATGATCACCGAGCCGAACACCATGAAGACGGATGGCGGCAAGACCGTGTTCGAGGTGGTGGAATCGACCGGCGGGCTTGGTCTGGTGGCTTCGGAGTACCGTGTGGAGGGGCTTGTGAAGCCTGGCATCTTCAACGTCTATCGCGGCTCCAAGAAGGAGTACATGACGGTGCGCATCCGCCAGGTGTGAGGGAGGGCATCCATGGGAAACATGATCATTGGGAACACCATCCCGGGCTTCCGCGCCAGACGGGGCCAGATTCCAGATGTTCGCGCGGTGATGCGCGATGTTTCGGATGTATGGGATCTGTTAAAGGCATCCTTACAGCCTTGGGCTTTTCTCTACACGTGCAGCATGAACGTCGATTGGGACGGCGCGCCCGATGCCTACGGTCTGGATCGTCCGGGTTTCCCCGAGCAGACCGGCCTCACGCCGAGGGAAACCTTCAACCACTTGCACTATGCCCGGAGGGATGCAAGTTGGAGCCGTTACTGGGCCGCCATCATCAGCCTGACTCGCGCGGATGCGATCGCTGTCCTCGTCAAGCATGGGCTGATACCCAAGAAAGAGACCGAAAGCGGCGGCAAACTGTCGGCACAATCGGAGGCACTGCTGGCGCGCTATTGGGATAACCGGACAACGACACAGTTGGGGCATAGTCTGGAGAACGTCGCCGGGGACGGGAAGTTTCCCATTGTCCAGATCAAGGAACTTCCAACGAGCATTAGACACGGATACTACGTGTCGACAACAAGCTCGAGGATTCCGGGGTTCGCCAGAGAGGATCCTCACGCCTATCTCGACGCCGCGGCCGTCCCTTACATGGTGCAGCCGGCGCTGCCAGGAGTCCAGATGGGCGACTACGCGCTGGTAATCCGCAACGAGACGGGCGCCAGCGTCGCCGTGGTTTGCGGGGATGGTACGGCGCGGGTGGGTGGCAGCAAGAAACTTGGGGAATGTTCCGGCGCGGTTTACCTGGCGCTAGGCAAGGAGAATGAACGGGACTTCAGCTTTGTCGTATTCCCAGGCTCACGCAGTGGCGCGTCCGTTTCCGACGTCGCCGCCGCCGGCAAAGCCGTTCGCACTCAGGTTAGTAAACTAGCCGCCGGTCAAGCGGACGAGTTGGCGGACCAACTCGCCTCCCGCAGCGCCATGGGGCGATTCCATGTCAGGACGGCACTGACCAAGTGGGGCGCCCCACAGATGATTCCGCCGCCCGTCGACGCCATCACCGGCGCGGGACGGCGCACGCCCTAATCCGTGAAAACTTGTTCTTGCGGCTAATGCGGCTGGAAATCAAAGGGAAGGGAAGGAAAGAAAGGTGGTACGCCCGATAGGATTCGAACCTATGACCTTTTGCTCCGGAGGCAAACGCTCTATCCGGGCTGAGCTACGGGCGCACAACTTCCGTAAGTATACCACGCCGGGGGCCGGTCAGGCCTCCAACTAACTCTTTTTGCTGGCCTTCTTCGTTGGAGCCGGCGCCCCAGCCGGTTTGAGCAGCTTATCCAGCAGTTCGCGCATGTTCTTCTCCTCGGTCTCGCCGAAGAAAGGAGCATCGCCGCTATACTGCGCCGCCACCTTAAAGTTGCGGTCGATAAACGCCATCTGCGGCATCAGCAGCCGCAGCATCGCCGGATGTTGCATGAAGGTGGTACAGGTCTCCTGGCTCACCGAGCCCACCGGAAACGTCAGGTTCAGGTCCCGCGCATACGCCACCGTATCGCCGCCCGGATTGATCGCCGCCGCAATCACCTGGAAGCCCTTCGGCCCGTACTCGCGGTAGATGATATCCGAGGTCCGGCTGGCCCGCTGGCAGTGCGAGCAGTAGGTCAGGATGAACTCCAGCGCGATCACCTTACCCTTGTACTGGCTCAGCTTGATCGGCGCCCGCCCGTTCGGCATCGCAATCACCAGGTCCGGCGCATCGCGCGGAATATCCGCCGCCCGCAGCAGCGTCCCCGCCATCCCCGGAATCAGAATCTTGCCGAAATCTCTGCGATCCATAGTGTCCGTTTCTCCCAATCCCGATGAGCCTGTAGATCCCTACTTCTTGCTGGTGGACGCGCCGGCCTTCTTCGCCGTTCCACCCGCCGCCGGTTCGGCCAGCAACTCCGTCACAATCTGCTTCAGCCGCGCCGGTTCGTGGAGATGTTCCGACCCATCCAACGACGACTGGTAGCGGATCACGCCCTTCTTATCGACGATGATCACCTGCGGCACCATCAGCCGCGCCGTCAACGAATGGCCGAGATACGGAATCACCTTATCGCGCGCCGCGATGCCCACCGGATAGTTGGCCCCGGAATTCTTCACGAAATCCGGCACCAGCATCATCGCCCCGTCATTAAAGGCAATGCCAATCGGCTGGAAGCCCTTCGGCCCCAGTTCGCGGTTCAGCTCGCGCATCACCGCCGCCGTCTGCTGGCAGTGCGGGCAGGTGGTGAATAGAAACTCCACCACGCATACCTTGCCTTTGCAACTCGTCAGATTCATCTTCTGGCCATCCGGCAGCACGAAGTCGAACGGCGTCAGGGGCCGCGGAGTCTTGCTGCTTTGGGCAAAAACCGCGGAGGCGGCGAGAAGCAAAGTGAGAGCCGGCAAAAGGCGTCGCATGGGGAATCCTCCGTATTTTATCATCCCAACCCCTACAGCAGGCCTTGACGCGCCAGCAGCGCGTTGCGTTCCGGTTCCCGGCCGCGGAACTCCCGGTACAACGTAGAGGGATCCTCGCTATCGCCCCGTTCGAGAATGCACTCCCGGAAGCGCCGCCCCGTCTCCCGGTCAAACACGCCGTTCTCGAGAAACAGCGCGAAGGCGTCGGCATCCAGCACTTCCGCCCACTTGTACGAGTAGTAGCCCGCTCCATAACCAACCGGGTCTCCAAACAGATGCGTGAACGCCAGGATCATGGCATGCTCTTCCGGCAGCGGAGCCGGCGAAAACCGCCGCAGAATGCGCCGCGAGTAGCCCACCAGATCCCCATCCCCGGCCGGATCGTACTCGCGGTGCAGCTTCAGATCCAGAATCCCAAAACTCAACTGCCGCATCTGCGCGTTCGCCGCCCGGTAGGCCCGCGCCCGGCGCATCTTCTCGAGCAAGTCTTCCGGAATAGGCGCGCCCGTCTCCCAATGGCGGGCGAACAGATCCAGCGATTCGCGCTCCCAGCACCAGTTCTCCATGATCTGCGACGGGAGCTCGACAAAGTCCCACGCCACGCTGGTCCCCGATAGCCCGCGCACCTCCACCCGGCTCAGGCAATGGTGCAGCAGATGTCCGAACTCATGGAAAATCGTCTCCACTTCCCTATGCGTTAACAGCGCGGGCTTACCTTCCACCGGCTCGGTATGATTGCCGCAGATCACGCCAATGTGGAAGTAGCGCGGGTCCGCCGGTGCCCCCGTCAAAAACGCATCCATCCAAGCGCCCCCGCGCTTGGTCTCTCGCGGGAACCAGTCGGCGTAAAAGGCGCCGATGCGCCGGCCCTCTTCGCGGATCTCGTAATACTTCACGTCCGCATGCCACACTGGCACGCCCGGCACTTCCACCACCTGCACGCCATAGAGACGCTCCACGATGGCAAACATCCCGGCCAGCACCTGCGCTTCCGGAAAGTACGGACGCAACTCTTCTTCCTCGAAATCGTACTTCGCCTTGCGCTGCTTTTCGGCATAGTAGCCGACGTCCCACGGCTGCAACGGCGGCGCGTCCGGTCCTTCCAACGACCGCCGGAAGGCCTGCAACTCCTCGTTCTCCCTGACGTAGGCGGCTTCGGTTCGCGTCTCCAGATCCGCCAGAAACTCCGCTGCCGCGCGGCCCGTCTTCGCCATCCGGTCCACGAGCGCGAAATCCGCGAAATCGGCGAATCCCAGCAACCGCGCCTTCGCCTTCCGCATTTCCAAGATCCGCGGCGCCAATTCGCGGTTGTCGAACGGCTCGCGGGCGGCCCGCGTCTGGTAGGCGCGGTAGAAACGCTCGCGCACCGTGCCGTCGTCGAGGTAGGTCATCAAGGCAACGTAGCTGGGGGCCTGCAGCGTGAAGCGCCACCCTTCCAACCCCTTCGCCTTCGCCGCGGCCCGCGCCGCCTCGATCGCGCTCGGGGGCAAACCCGCCAGCCGGGCCTCGTCCGTGAACACCTCGTCGTAGGCGTTGGTGGCGTCCAGAACATGTTCGGAGTAGCGTGTCGTCAACCGCGCCAACTCGACGTCGATCTCCGCCAGCCTCTGCTTGCCGGCCGCATCCAACTCCGCCCCGTGGCGGCGGAACTCGTCGAGCGTCTTGTCCAGCGCCCGGCGCCGCACGCCGCGCAGCGCCTTGGCCTCTTCTGTCTGGGAAAACGCCAGCAGCGCCCGCCACAGGCCTTCATGCAGCGGGATCTTCGAGTAGAATTCGGAAACCTTCGGCTCCACCGCGTTGTGCGCGGCCCGCATCTCCGGCGACGTCGCCACGCTCTCGATATGACGCACCAGCGTCATGGCGTAATCCAGCCGCTCGGTGGCGTTATCGAGCGCCTCCATTGTATTGGCCCAGGTCCGCTCGCCTGGCGCCGCGGCGATCAAGTCAATTGCCGCCTGTGCTTCCGCCAGCAATTGCTCCATGGCAGGCTCGACCTGCGCCGCCTGGATCTCGTCAAAGGGAATGGGAATGCGAATGGAAACCAGTGGATTCATAGGGGAGTAAAAAGGGGAACGCGCCGGATGCGCCTATCCGATGGCTTGATCCAACAGCGACTCCATCTGTTTCGCCCGGTCGCGAAACAGGGTCCGAAGCTCTTCAATCGCTTTCAGTTCACGCTCCACGGTGAGGTTGCGATCGGCTAAGTGTAAGCAAGCAAGAATCGCCAGGCGGGCCGGATCGGAGTTGGAGCTGCGCGCGGCAATCCCCGATATCAATTCATCCACACGATTGGCGAGGTCCACGACTTCCTGATCCTCGCCGGTCGTGGTCAACGTAAAGCTTTGATTGGCTATCGTAACGCGGACCGGCCTTCGTTGCTTGTTTCCGGCCTCCATGAGACTAGACTAACTCGCGCTGAGAGCGTCCATCTGTCCCAACAGTTTTTCGATGCGCGACCGTACCTGCTTGCGGTCGCCCTGCAGCGCTTCCACTTCCTTCTGCATGCGCGCGGTCTCCTGCCGCGCCGCCGCCAGCGCCTCTTCGGCACTGTCGCGCTCTCCTTCGGCTGCCTTCAACCGGTCGGAGAGGGCGGCGTTCTCCTTGCGGAGCGCCGCCACCAGTTCCACCGCGCGGAGGATGCGCTCCTCCAGACTGGCCAGGAATTCGGCTTCGTCTTCCCTTAGCAGTTGCGAGGCCATCTTCAATCCTCCGTACTTGAGTAAGAAACTCTCTTAACCCGCCTGCGGCAGCGCCCCTTTGGCCTGCTCCACCAGCGTCCGGAAAGCCCCCTCGTCGTTCAGCGCGATATCGGCCAGCATCTTCCGGTTCAAATCAATGCCCGCCTTCTTCAGCCCGTCCATGAACCGGCTGTACGAAATGCCGTTGATCCGGCAGGCCGCCCCGATGCGCACAATCCAGATGCCCCGGAAATCGCGCTTCTTCAGCTTACGGCCAACATAGCCGTAGCGCAGCGATTTCTCGACAGCCTCTTGTGCCGAACGATAAAGCTTGCTCTTCGTTAAGAAAAAGCCGGAAGCTCTTTCGAGCGTCTTATGGCGGTTATCACGCCGTTTTGTTCCACGTTTTACTCTGGGCACGTTTGCTCCTTTCTACCTCTGGGCGCCTGACGGCGCCTGGTTCGGAAGCCCATTACGGACTTCCCGGCGGGCGATACGGGCAGTGCCTTGCTCCGGCCGCGCCGCCTTATACAGCTACTTCCGTGGGTGTTCCCCTAGTCGTAGGGCAGCATCACCTTGACTTTGGCGGCATCGCCCGGTTCCATCACGGCATCTTGTCCCAGGCGGCGCTTGCGCCCCGGCGCCTTCGACGTCAGGATATGGCGCGCCATCGAATGACGGCGCATCAGTTTCCCGGTGCCCGTGGTCTTGAACCGCTTGGCCGCACCTTTGTGGGTCTTCAGTTTCGGCATAACTTCCTTGATTAAGCTTGGAAAATGGCACACCGCGCCCGTTGGGACGTTTGTGACACTTCCGCTAGTGTAACACGATCGTTCCTGCCCCGATGCGCGGGTTGCTTACCTCGCCGGAACCACGCTCACCCGTTCCGGTACCAGCGGCTGCGTTTGTTCCAACCCCCGCAACTCTTCCGACGAGATATCCGCGCCCTCTTCCAGGTACTCCGCCTCCGCGTTCACCTTCCACAGGTCATACTGCCCACCCGCGATGTTGCGCGCCGCCAGAATCCCCGTCAGCATCGAGTGATCCATATTGTTGTACCGATGCATCCCGTTACGGCCCAGCAACTGCAGGTTCGGCACGTCTTCCAGAAATGCCCGTACCCGCCGCAGCCCTTCCTGATACTGCCCGTCATAGACCGGGTAGGCCTTCGGAACCCGGATCGCCCAGCCTTTGGTTACCTTGTCCGCGCGCCCCAGCCCGATCTTCTCCAACTCCCGCTTAGCGAAGTTGACTAGATCCGCGTCTGACATAGACCACAAACCGTCACCTTCGAAACAGAAATACTCCATCCCCAGGCACGTAACATTGCGGCGCCCCACCATATCGGCGCTCCAATTACCGAAGTTTTGGATACGGCCCACCTTCACATCCGGCTCATGAACGTAAATCCAGTTATCGGGAAAGACGTCGCGGCCTTCCAGAACTAACGCCACAGTCAAAAAGTCCCGGTAAGAAAAGAAGCGCGCCGCTTCGCGAACTTCCGCCGGCGGCGCCGGGTCCAACGCCTCAATCAACTCCTTCACGGGCATCGTACTCAAATAGTGGGTGCCCACATGGGTCTTCCCGCCCGCCACCACACCCGTCACCCGCCCAGGCTCCCAGCGGATCGCCTCCACCGCATGGCCCAGCTTCACTTGGCTTCCGGCCGCCTCCAACTGCTCCGTCATCCGCTCCCACAGCATGCCCGGTCCAAACCGCGGGTATAAGAACTGGTCGATCAGCGTCTTCGGGCCCGCGCCCTTGCCCGTCAACCCCAACGCGTTCCGCAACAGCGTGATCATGTCCAGGCCCTTGATCCGCTGCCCGGCCCAATCCGCGCTGATTTCATGGCAGGGAATGCCCCACACCTTCTCGGTATAAGTCTTGAAGAACGTACGGTACAGCCGCTCGCCGAACCGGTTGATCAGCCAGGACTCCAGGTCCTGCTCGCGGCGCCGCGGAAACACCTTCGCCACCGCGAAACTGCTCATGCACTGCCCGGCCTCGACAACCCCTAGCTTCCGCAACGCATCGGCCGGACGCAGAGGATAGTGGAAGAAATGTTTGTTGTAAAAGATACGCGACAGCCGCGGCCGCGTTAGCATAGCGTCCCCGAGCGTCTCATGCCAGATCTTCTCGATCAGTTTTACTTTCGTGAAGAAACGGTGTCCGCCCAGATCGAAGTGATAGCCTTCCCTACGTACGGTTTTGGCCAGTCCCCCGACTTGTGATTCTTTTTCCAGAAGGGTGCTTGGGACACCCAATTGATGCAATTCCCGCGCCGCGGTAAGCCCACCGGGCCCCGCGCCGATAATCACTGCCCTCTTTCCCAAAGGTCCTCCGAATGACACTTGAAAGAGACCGCCTCCGAATACTTATGTCAAGTCTAGCATTCGTAAGACTGCGCGGTAAGTCGAATTATATTGCGGCAATCGGGGCTACTGGTACGAAACGTTACCCCTTAACGCCCCGCCTTCGCCGGCAAGGCTTGGCCGGCGTAACTCTCCAACTGCTCCCGCGAGGGAACCACGATGGTTTTCTCCGCATCTTCCCAATTAACCACCAGCGCGCGAACGTGCTCGGCGGCCAGACGGAGACACCAGGAGTCCGTTAACGGCTGTCCTAGCTTCTTACTTAGAGCTAGCAGGTCGGGATGATATAAGGCGACGACTTTCTCTACTACCTCTCCATCGTCGGAGGTGAGCTCCCACTTTACATCCACGGCGTCGGCGTGGCGTATCGAAATCGCATTCTGGATCCAACGCAGCTCGGCACGCCACTTGCGTCCGAACGGATCGGTGCCTGCTTCAAATTTCCGGGGGTTCTCGATCATCTTCTAAATTGTACAAAAACAAAAGGGGCTGGTCGCGTCCACCAGCCCCTTCTTCCGTTCCCTATCGTGTTCTACAGGCCCAAAATGCGCCGGTTGCGCGCCGTGTCCGACGCCGCTCCGGCAAAATCGTCAAAGGCCCGCTTAGGCACCTCAATCAAATGCGAGGCGATAAACGGAGCCCCCTCCGCCGCCCCCTGCACGCTGTCCTTATAGCAGCACTCCCACTCCAAAACCGCCCACGACGAGTAGCCCGCCGCCGTCAGCCGCGTGAACACCTGTTTGAAGTCCACCTGCCCGTCCCCCAGCGAGCGGAACCGCCCCGGCCGCTGCTTCCAATCCAAATAACCGCCATACACCCCAGCCCGCGCCGACGGCCGGAACTCGGCGTCCTTCACATGGAACGCCTTGATCCGCGACCCATAGACATCGATAAACCCGACGTAATCCAGGCACTGCAGAATGAAGTGGGATGGGTCGTAGTTGATCTGCACCCGCGGGTGATTGCCCGTCGCCTCCAGAAACCGCTCGAACGTCGCCCCATCGTAGAGGTCCTCGCCTGGGTGCAGCTCGTAGGCCAGATCCACCCCGTGCTCTTCGGCGAAATCCAGGATCGGCTTCCAGCGCGCCGCCAGTTCCTTAAAGCCTTCCTCCACCAACCCCGCCGGACGTTGCGGCCACGGATAAATGGTCGGCCACAGCAACGCCCCGCTAAACGACGGCGACACCGGCAGCCCCATGTTCCTCGAAGCCCGGATTACAAGCTTCATCTGCTCCACCGCCCACGCCGACCGCGCCTTCGCATTCCCATGCAATTCCGCCGGCGCGAACGCATCGAACAACTCGTCGTAGGCCGGGTGCGACGCCACCAACTGCCCCTGCAGATGCGAGGCCAGTTCCGTGATCGTCAGCCCGTTGGTCTGACCTTTCAATTCGTCGCAATAGTCCTTGGATTCGGCGGCCTTCTTCAGGTCCATGATCCGTGCATCCCAACTGGGGAGCTGGACGCCGATGTATCCAAGCGACTTCACCCACGCGGTGATGGCGGGAAGCGAGTTGTACGGGGGCTCATCCGCCATGAACTGAGCCAGAAAAATTGCCGGTCCTTTGATTTGGGGCATCGTGTCTATGCTAAACCGAAAAGCCCCCGCCCTAAAAACGAAAACCGCCGCGCAGGCCGGCGCCTGCTCACGGCGGTTGTTTCGTTCAAACTGAGTTCTTACTGCTTCCGATTACCAGCGGTTGCCGCCACGGCCGCCGCCCCCGCCACTACCGCCGCCCGGACGCCCGCCGCGGCCACGGCCACCGCCGCCGCCGCCACCGAACCCGCCACGGCCACCACCGCCGCCCCCGCCTTCCGGACGCGGACGGGCTTCGTTCACGTTCATAGTACGGCCATGAAGCTGCGCCCCGTTCAACTGCGCGATCGCGGTCTCCGCTTCATTCCGGTTGGTCATTTCCACGAACGCGAAACCGCGCGCCTGCCCGGTATCACGATCCGTGATGATGTTAACGCGTTCCACCTCACCATACTGCGAGAAGGCGGCATAGAGATCTTCCTGCGTTGCCTGGAAGCTCAGATTACCGACAAAAATGTTGGTCACGAACTTTGCTCCTATTCGAACCCTTCACAAACACAACCGTCCTGTGAGCACCCGACTGCGATTGTTGAACGATCCGAAAGGAGGCAACAAAGGAAACAGGCGGCCCCGGATGGGCCCACGGTTGAGAGATGTGGCCACAAGACAAACTTAGATTAACAAAATTCGTGGACCACGGCAGGGGGGAGGCTGGGACGCCCAGACCGGCGGGGTAGAAAAGGCTACGCCGCCCACCGGGAGGACACAGACAACTCGCGCGCCAAGCCGCAAAGCACGCCAAGAAAACGTTCCTGTTCCGCCTCGTTCTTACGGTTTCAGCGTAACCGTGACCGGAGCGGTGGTCTTCACCGTCAGCACGGCTTCCGCGCCCACCGTGGCCGGATCGCCGCGCGTAGCCGCCGCCGTTCCCGCGCCCGCCGCGCCGCCCGCGCCCGCGCCAATGGCCGCTCCGCGCGCGCCACCGGCAATCGCGCCGATCGCCGCGCCGGCGCCCGCCATGATGCCGCCGCGCACCACATCGCGCTTCACCGTGCTCTTGGCCACCGCGGTGTAACTGCCCGTCTCGACCGCGATGGGCCCGTTCACCCCCGCGATGGATCGCACCCGCAAGCTCAGCGAGGCTCTGCCCTTGACGCGGCCGCCCGGATCGCTATTGGCCACCACGCCGTTCACGTCGGCGCCCTTGGTGGCCAACGTTTTGCCATCCACCACCAGATCCTTCGCCAACGTGGCCGCGAAGGCGTCGCCGCTTTGGTGGGTCTTGGTGGAGATGGCCGTGGTGGTGCGAATGGGAATCGGCGTACCCGCGGGCAAGGTCACCGCCACTGGCTTCGTTTCGGCTTTCACCACGGGCTTTGCCGCTTCGGCCGTTTTTGCCTCCGCAGTCCTGGCGGCTTCCGTTTTGCCCGCCTCCGTCTTTGCGGCCTCGGCTTCGGCCGCCGCCACGCGCTGTTGCGCTTCGGCCAACTCCTGCTTGGCGTCCGCCAGTTTCTCCCGCGGATCGGGAGCCTTGTTACATCCGCACATTACCGCCAACACCAGAACAGCGATGAGAGAACGCTTCATGTGTTCGATCATAACCTTACCGGACCCTGGCGGGTGCGCGCGGGACTGGCAGGGTTCGTGGTAATCTCGCTGACTTATGGCCGACCTCAAGGCATTGCAATCGTATCTGGAGTACCAGAAGCAGGCGACGGAGTTGGAGAACACCGCCCGCAAAGAGATCCAGGACCGCTTCCGCGTCCTCTTGGAAGAGGCCGCGCAGTTGGCGGCGACCTACAAGAAAACCTTCGGCGGCAAGCTGGAGCCGCCTAAATCCGTGAAGACCTTTGCGGTTGCTGGGAGCGCCGGCCGCGGCGCCGCGAAGTCCGCCAAGAAGAAGGCCGCGCCTTCAATTGCCGCTCCCCCTCCTCCTCCTCCCGTCGATCTCAAGAAGCTGAACGCCCTGAAGAAGAGCCTTGCCACCGCCGAAGAGAAGCTCGCCGCCTCCGCCGATGACAAGGAGAAGCGCCGCCTGCAAGACAAGATCTATATGATCGAAGACGAGATCCGCCTGCTCACCCATCCGCCGCGGTAACGATCGGATCCGATGGTCTACCCTCCGGTGGGCCGCAAGTTCGCCGTCCGCCTGGGCAAGATCGGCGGGTCGCAGGTAAACGCCTGGTGGTTCAACCCGCGTACCGGAAAAGCCGAACGCGCGGGAACGTTTCCGAACTCCGGCGTTCGCGAGTTCATCTCACCCGATCCCGGTCAAATGATCGATTGGGTTCTGGTTCTGGACGATACTTCGAAGAACTTCGGCCCTCCCGCGTAGCCGTCAGCGGATCGCCACCGTGACGCCCTCGGGCGACCAGATGCCTGCTACGTTCACCGCTACCGGCACCGCGTCGCCGGAAGGCGCGCGCAGCGGAATCTCCACCCGCACTTCGGTGACCCCCGGTTGTGGAGCCGACAGGGCAAGCACGCGCCCCTCGACGGTTCCAAACCTCACGGCCACCGCCGACGCCCGGCTAGCCCCGGCGCCTGTTACATAGATGCCGATCACGCCCCCCACAGCGGCCGGCTTTTCCGCGCTGTTGATCGACGTGCCGCCTTCGGCGTCATAGTTAAATGCCGCCGCCTGCCCGCGTCCGCCTTCCATGGTGAACACTCCCGGCACCGCTTCGGCCACCGGCAGCCGTACCGCGTTGCTGCGCTCGCCCAGGTGCTCCACCTCAATTACAGTCGATGCGCCCAGCCCCGCCGGCAGCACCGCCGTCACACGGTCCTCGGCCGCCGCCACCAACGGTACCGGCTGTCCGTCCACCAGCACCCGGCTGTCGCCGCCAAATGCGGGCAGCGCGCCCTCGCTGACCACGTTGGTCAGCGGCACCGCCGGACCCAGCCCGGAGCCAGTGATCGTAACCATCTGCCCTGGCGCCACCGGACCCGCCCGCAGCGTCGCCGCATGCAGCACGCCGCCCTCCCGGATCCGCGACTGCCCGGCCTTGCCCAGCCGCACATACTGCGGCCCTTCGCCACTTAAGTCCGCTGTTATGGTCCGCGTCTGCCCATTGATCGTCACCGTGATTTCATACTCACCACGGAACCCGCGAGTCCGGTAGATGCCATCGGCGGTGGTAACGCCGCGCGCTTCGGTCCACCATTGGCGGTAAATGAGATCCCGCCACACCTCGCCGTTCGGCTTCCAGGTCCAGTCCTTACGCACCAGGGCGGTCGACGGCTTCCAGTGGCTTCCTTCCCAGAAGCCCCAATTCAATACGCTCTTCACCGCCGGATGGCTGAATGCGGCAATCAGGAAATCGCGCGTATAGGCCGCCTGCACGGCTTCGTCCGCTACATCCACGTCGAACTCGGTGATCTCGATGGGCTTGCCCAACTGCGCGTAGCGGTCCAGAATCTCCAGCACCCGCGCCGGACCCGTTAACTGCTTCTCAAAGTGCGCCTGGATGCCGATGCCGTCAATTGGCGCGCCCTGTTGCCCCAGGTAGCGGATCAGATCGTAGTAGCCGTTCTGCTGCGGCAGATCGTCACCGCCGCCGGTGATGATCGAGTAGTCGTTGATATACAGCTTCGCCTGCGGATCCGTACTGCGCGCCAGTTTGAACCAGCGCGCCATCTCCGCATCGCCCAGCACCCTTTGCAGGTCGCGATTCGTTACCGCTTCGTTCACCACATCCCACGCCGCCACGCGTCCGCGAACCCCTTCGGCCCCATCGGTCACGCGATTCGCCACGCGGTTGCGCAGCGCCTCCGGGTTATTCACCATGTTGCGGATGTCGTTCGGCAGATACTGGAAGCCCGGCCATACCAGCGTATGCCCGCGCACCGGACCCACGCCCAGATGCTCCAGGATATCCAGCGCCTCCAGCGCCTTCCCGCGATTGGTCTCCCAGTCCGGCCACTTCAATTCGTTCTCCAGCACGGTGCGGTTGAACCACTGCCGCAGTGTCTCCCGATAGCGTTCGCCATCCGCGCCACTGGCCTGCAGGGGTTGATGCGCCACCGCGGTGCCAAAGCCGAAGTCATGCTTCTTCAGACTGACCCGGACCGCCGCCTGCGGGATGGGCTTTCCTTCTTCGTCGCGTACGATCACCGCGATGTCGTTCTTCCGATGCTTCTCGATGCGCGCCAGCGCGGCCTTCCGCCAGTCCGCGTCTTCCGCGGCTCCCTCATAAGGGTAGGTTTCCAGTTGCAGGCTTTGCAGCGGCACCCGCGCTCCGTAGTTCATTACGGACAGCCCGCCGATCTCCACCAACTGCGGCCCGCTCGATACCCAGAACTGCACGGTCCAGGCGCGCCCCTCGGAATCCTCCACCATCTGGAACGGCACCTCCACGCGGCGCCACTCCTTGCCTGCGCTGACGTGCCATTCCGTTGACTTTGTATAAGGATCGCTGGCCCGTTCGACGACAAAGCGCGTGTAGGCCCGGCCCTCGCGCGGCTCCAGCGCGCGCATCCAGAAGGTGGCCACCAGCGTATCGCCTTTCAGCACCTTCACGTCGGGCTGATAAACGATGCGGATGTCCCACGGATTGCCCGGCGGCGCGGCCACCGTTCGCAACCGCACCGCTCGCCGGAAGGGCATGCCGTCGACGGTGACGAACGTGCGGTTGTCCGGGCCCGTGCCGGATAGATAGAAGCCGGACCAGGGATCCTCCGGCATCAGCGGGCGGGGAGACTGCGCGGACGCGGACGAGGCGCCTATAAGAAGGGTTAGCAGATAGATAATCCAGGTTGTAGACACAGGACTGCAGTATGCACCGCGCCCTTGTAAGTGAGGATAGGACGCAGCGTACAACGTCACCAAACGATCTGACTACTCGCGGGCCAGGACTATAGTCCTAGGCTCCAGCAGTACGCAGGGTAGTGGAGATAGGGTCTGTTCGTGGGAATACACCAACTTTAGTCCTAAAGGGACCGTACTAATCGATAGGCAAAAATTGGGACTTTCTTCTCCTTCCCTGATTCCGCGCGCTCCTGCAAACTGACAGCGTACCCAATTTCCTACCCGATTCCCACTACTCCCAAGGAAGTCTGATGTCTGACGATTTAGGTAAACTGATTGGCCACGCGCAATTGAGTGGTCCCGTCTATCAAACCTTCCGCCGCCTCCAATTGGAAGCGGCGGCGGCACCCGAAACTGCCAGCGAAACCGCCACCACCGCCGATGCCCCGGCATCGCGCCTTTCCCTGATGACGCATCGCGAGCAGCGTGCCGACGTTACCCCCGGTCCGCGCTTTGGAGCACTCCGTTCGTTGCTGATGGGCGATTCGCCGGCGCCGCGGCGCCAGGCGCCGGTGCAAATTCCGATCGTTCGTTTTGTGGGCGGCAGCGGCGGCTGCGGTGTGACCACGGTCATGGCTTCCGTGGCTCGCGCCCTGGCCGGCGGCGGTGACACCACCGCGGTCATCGACGCCGACGCCGGCAGCCCGCTACCCTATCACCTGGGAATCCGCGACCGTCGTGACGGTGCCGTGCTGCACACCGCGATTCTCCCGGCCGCCCGTCCCATCTTTGTTCTAAAACCCTGCGAATCGGCGCGCGCCGATCAGCCGGATCCGTGGCTGGAGCAGGGGTTGGCCTCGTTGCGCCACACCCTCGACTGCATTCTTGTGGACGGCACGCCGCGCTTCTGGACCACCAACGCCGCTGGACTCGATCACGCGCTTACGATCGTCGTCCTGACTCCCGACTTTACCTCGCTTTACCGGCTGGATTCTCTGCTGGAACGGTACGCCAAGCGGCCCGTGCTGTTTCTACTGAACAAGTTCGACGCCACGGCCGGCCTGCATGAGCAGGTGCGCGTCTGGCTAAGCCGCAAACTGGGCGACCGCCTCATGACCCTTACCCTGCGCCGCACCGATGAGGTCGCCGAAGCGCTGGCCGAAGGCGTTACCGTCCTGGATCACGCCCCCGATTCCGCCATCAGCGGCGAACTCCGCGTCCTGGCCGACATCGTTCGCGAGTGGGACGGCGTCAATCTGCCTGACACCGACATGCTAGCTGGGGAGAGGAGCGCATGATGGGCAGCCGCGTTTTCAATTGGTTCCTGGTGGTTGTGTCGCTGCTCTTGTTGGCCATGCTGGCCACCGTGCCGCTCGACTGGCGCGATCAGGCCATCTTCGGAGTGTGCACCTTGGTCGCCGCGCTGGTGGTGGACCGCCTCCTGCCGGCCCAGACCGGTACCCTCACCCTGGTTGGGCTGTCCATCTTCAGCACCATCCGCTATGCCATCTGGCGTTTCGGCGAAACCTGGCAGTATCTCAAGGTAAACGGCATCGAAGCCCTTGGCGCCGACATTGTGTTTGTCGCCCTCCTGCTGGGCGCCGAATGCTATGCCATCGCGATCCTGCTGCTCGGCTACTTCCAGGCGGCCCGGCCCCTCCAGCGCCGCCCTGTTCCGCTGCCCGAAGATGCCTCCTCCTGGCCTACCGTCGATATCTTCGTGCCCACCTATAATGAGCCGCTCGACGTGGTCCGCGCCACCGTGCTCGGCGCCATGAATATCGACTGGCCGGAGGAGAAGCGCCGCGTCTACATTCTCGATGACGGCACCCGGCCCGAGTTCGAGGACTTCGCCAACGAATGCGGAGCCGGTTACATCATCCGCGCCCGCCACATCCACGCCAAGGCCGGCAACATCAACAACGCCCTCAAGCAGACCGATGGCGAGTTCGTCGTCATCTTCGACGCCGATCACGTGGCCACCCGCAGCTTCCTCCAGATGACCATGGGCTGGTTCCTCCAGGATCCCAAACTGGCCATGCTGCAGACGCCGCATCATTTCTATTCGCCCGATCCGTTCGAGCGCAACCTCAACCTTTTCCGTAAGGTTTCCAATGAAGGCGCGCTCTTCTACGGCGTGCTCCAGGATGGGAACGACCTTTGGAACGCCACCTTCTTCTGCGGCTCCTGCGCGGTGATGCGCCGCACCGCGCTCGACGAGGTGGGCGGCATCGCGGTCGAAACGGTAACCGAAGACGCCCATACTTCGCTCCGGCTGCAGAAACTCGGCTGGAACACGGCCTATCTCGCCATCCCGCAGGCTGCCGGGCTGGCCACCGCCAACCTCGCCGAACACATCGGCCAGCGGATCCGCTGGGCGCGCGGCATGGTCCAGATCCTGCGTTTGGAAAACCCGCTCTTCGCGCGCGGTCTCACGTGGCCCCAACGATTCTGTTACTTCAATGCCGTCGCCCACTTCCTGTTCGCCATGCCGCGCCTCATCTTTCTGACGTCGCCGCTGCTGTACCTGCTGTTCAACGTTTCCAACATCCTTGGCTACGTGGTGGCGATCATGATGTACGCCCTGCCGCATCTGTTCATGGCCACCATCACCAACTCCCGCATCCAGGGCCGCCACCGGCTCTCGTTCTGGAACGAGATCTACGAAACCGTGCTTGCGCCCTACATTCTATTGCCTACGCTGGCGGCGCTGGTCAGCCCGCGCTGGGGCAAGTTCAATGTCACCCCGAAAAGCACGAAAGTGGATCAAACGTTCTTCGACTGGCGTGTTTCGGCGCCGTACCTGGCGCTGGCCGCGCTCATCGTCGCCGGCATGATCAACGGTGTGATTCGTATGAAGGCCGAGCCGGAAGTCACCGGAACGTTGGCTATCAATATGGCCTGGTGCGTTCTCAACCTGGTTACCCTCGGAGGCGCCATCGCCGTCGCCCGCGAACGCGCGCAGCGCCGGAACAAGGCTCGCATCGACGCCAGCCTGCCGTGCGAACTGCGTCTCGCCGGCGCCACCTATAGCACCCACACGCTGAATATCTCCGAGTCCGGGCTGGCCATGGAGTTGCCCGCCGGGCTCCGCCTGCAACCCGGCGACCGCGTCGCGGTGCGCTTCCCGCTCTTCAACGGCAACATCGAACTTCCCATCGACGTCATCGTCACGGTGAAAGGTACGCTGCGTGCCTCCTTCGTCGTCGAATCGGTGGCACAGGCCGAATCCATCACCCGCGTGGTCTATAGCCGCGCCGACGCCTGGCTCGATTGGAAGAACGGTCCGGACGACCGGCCCCTGTACAGCTTCCTCCACATCCTGTGGGTCTCCCTGGGCGGTTATGCCGCCGTCCTCGGCGCCCTCTTCTCAGGCCGGACGCGCCGTGCCGCCGCCGTCGCCGCCCTGCTGGCCGCCGCCCTCTTCAGCGCCTCGCGCTTGCACGCGGCGCCCAGCCCCGAACCGCGGCCGGCGCTCGCGCCCAGTTTCAGCGACACCGTCGACCTGCGCTCTCTGGGGCTGCGGGAGCCGCTGCTGCTGCATGGCGCCGACGGCCAGGCCGGCGTGCGCTTCTACATCCCCGTCACCAAGGTGACCACCGATGCGACCCTCACGCTACAGTTCCGTCCTTCGGCCGCCATCGCCGCCGACGGCTTCGCGCTGCAGGTCTCGTTGAATGGCGCCGAAGTCGGCGCCGTGCCGGCCCGCGCCACCTCCGGCGCAGTCGCTACCGCCAATCTCGTGCTCCCTTCGGACCTGCTGCTGAGCGAGAACCAACTCATGTTCCGGATCAGCGCCAACTGCGTGGCCTGCCCCGCCGACGTGAATGCCCAGGAAACCTATGTCGACCTCAACACCGCCGTCCGCATGAGCGGCGTGTTGATGCCGCTGGCCAATGACCTGCGGCTGCTGCCCGCGCCCTTCTTCGATCCATCCAGCCGCTACAAGACGCGCTTACCCTTTGTCCTTCCCGCCAATGCCGATAACCGCACGCTGGAAGCCGCGGGCATAGTCGCTTCCTGGTTCGGCATGCTCGCCGATCACCGTGGCATGCAGTTCCCGGTTACCGCCGGTACGCTGCCGGCCGGCAACGCGGTTGTGCTGCTGCGCGCCGGAAGCCCCTTGGCCGCCGAACTCGGCATGAACGAAGCCGGTCCTCTGGTTGCCGTTCGCGACAACCCCGTGGATCCGCATGGCCGCCTGCTGGTGCTTTACGGTGCAACCGGCGAGCATCTGCTGGCCGCCGCCAGGGCGGTTGCTCTGCGCGCTTCGGACTTGCAGGGCGATCGCGCCGCCGTCCCCGCCACACCCGCTAAACTTTCCCCGCGCGGCCTCAACGACGCGCCGCGTTGGGTCAACACCAAGACTCCGATCACCCTCGGCGGCCTGACCACGGCCGATAGCCTCCGCGTCGCCGGCAATGGCTCGGCCCGGCTTTATTTCCGGCTGCCGCCCGATCTCTACTACGGCTCTCGCGCTACCGTGCCCCTACGACTCTCCTACCGCTATTCGCAACTCACTTCCGGCACGAAAGCCAGCCTCCAGGTGCGCATGAACGGCATCCAGGTTTCGCAACTCGCCGTGCCCTCCAAGGAAAGCGGCAAAGTGCAGCATGCGGTGTTGCAGGTGCCCGTCAGCCTGCTCTACCCGCGCAACACGCTCGACCTCGACTTCCGCTATCAGGCGGGTCCCGGTTCCTCGGCGCCTCCCACCGCCCAGGTGTTGCCCACCTCCGCCCTCGACCTGACGGACGTGCCCACGTTCACCGCGCTGCCCCGTCTGGACCTGTTCGCCAAGGCCGGCTTCCCGTTCACACGCCGCGCGGACCTCAGTGAAACCGCGGTGGTGCTGGCTTCGGATCGCACCTTGGAGCATACCGGCCTGTTCCTGGATCTGATGGGCTTCCTCGGCGCCCAGACCGGGTATCCGGCCGCCGGCCTGCGCGTCATCGCCCCCGCCGAAGCCGTCACCGAGGATCGCGATCTGCTCGTCATCGGCACGGGCAATGAGAGCGGACTCTCCATGCTCGGCCACGCTCCGCTCGAACTGCGCCAGGGCGCCTTCCGTCCGGCGCAGGCCGGCGGCTTCCTCGGCCAACTCGATAGCCTCGGCTGGACCGGTACCGGCCGTGAGCGGGACCGCCTGCTGGATGCGCTGGCCGGCGATGCGCCCGATGCCATCCTCCAGGGCTATGCCTCCCGCGTCCGCAATGGGCGCAGTGTCGTCACCATCGCCGCCACCACGTTGCCTGGCAGCGAAACGTTCGTCGAAGGCTTGGCCGGAGCCGCCCAAAGCGTTCAGGTTGCGGGCTCGGTCAGCGTCTATCAGAACGGTAAGTTCCAATCCTTCCACATTGGCCGCGCTGACGAATACCTCGGCTCGCTCGGCTCATGGGAGATGTTCCATTATCTGGTTGCCCGCCAGTTCCTGTGGATGCCGGTAGTCATTGTACTGCTGGCCCTGGTATTGGGCAGCCTATCCCACCAATGGCTGGAGCGCCGCGCCGCGCTTCGCGTGAAGATTCAGTAAAGAGAAGGACTAACGATGAAGGAATTCATGCGTACCGCCACGGTGGCGGTGATCGCGGCGATGCTCGCCTGCTCGAACCGGCCGGCGCAAGCCCAGCAACCCGCCGTGCAGGTTTTGCTCGAAAAAGCGCGCGTCCAGGAGGGACGCGGGCGAATGGATCTGGCCGTCCAGACCTGGCGCCACGTGCTGCTGTCGGATCGTAACAACACCGAGGCCCTGGCCGGGCTCGCCCGCGCCGCCAAACAGGCCGGTAAACCCGAGGAAGCGCGCCAGTACCTGGACCGCCTGCGCGCCATTAACCCGAAACACGAAGCGATCGCCCAGGTAGAATCCCTGCGCGCCGGTAAGGCCGCGCCAGATCGTTTGGCGCAGGCCGGTACGCTTGCCAAGCAGCAGCGCTACGCCGAAGCCGTCGCCGTTTACCGCGAAGTGCTTGGGGACGAGCCGCCGCCCGGAGCCCTTGCCATTGCCTACTACGAAACGCTGGCCGCCACTTCCACGGGATGGGAGGCTGCCACGGCCGGCTTGAGCCGTCTGGCGGCACGCTATCCACAGTCGCTGGAATACCAGCTCTCGCTCGCACGGCTCTATACCTACCGCCCCAAGTCGCGGGCGGAAGGGATCCGCATGCTGCAAGGGCTGGCGTCCAACCCCGGTTGGGCCTCCAGGGCCGATGATGCCCTTCGCCAGGCTCTTCTGTGGGATGGCCCGGCGCCCTCCAATGCTCCGGTCATCCGCGCCTACCTTACACGCCATAAAGACAATGAGGTCGAAGCGCTGCTGACCAAGATGCCGAAAGCTGAGACAACGGTTCGCTCGGCAGCGCCGCAAAGCCACCAGGAACATGCCGGCTATGAATCGTTGAAGCTCGGCAGACTGGCGCAAGCCGCGCTCCAGTTCCAGGAAGCCATTGAGGCCGCCCCCAACAGCTCCGGCGCGCTGGCCGGGCTCGGCTACGTGCGCATGCAGGAGAAGCGCTTTGGCGATGCCGAAGATCTCTTCCGCAAGGCCCGTGCCGCCGCTCCCGACAAGAAGGAGTACACCGCAGCCTACAACGACGCCCGCTTCTGGGGCCTGCTGGCAAATGCCACCGCGGCACTGCAGAAGCGCCAGATGGCGGACGCGCGGAAGCAATTCGAAGAGGCTCTCAGCCTGCGCCCGGATTCCACCGATGCCCAGCGCGGTTTGGCCGGCGTGCTCATGGCCGAAGGCAAGGGCGACGAAGCCGCCGCGCTGCTGACGAAACTCGCCGAAGCCGATCCCGATAACGCCGACGCGTGGCGGGACCTGGTACGCGCGCAGTTGGATGGCAAAGGCGCCGAGGCGGCTCTGGCCGTTCTCGAACGCGTACCGGCCAAGGCCGCGCTACGCCTGGCCGACGACCCGCTGCACCAGGCGCTGCTCGCCGCCGTCTACCAGGCCGCCGGGCGCACCGCCGAAGCGGCCAAGGCCGTCGAGCGCTCCCTGCAGACCTCGGCGCGTCTCAAGCGTCCCATGCCTTCGACGACCGCTCTGCAGTTTGCCGGCATCTGGCTGGGACAGGGGCAGGCCGCCAAGGCCGCCGATCTCTACCAGCAGGTGGTGGATCGCGAGCCCTCGAATCTCATCGCCTGGGAAGGGCTGCTGGCCGCATTGGTCAATCTGAAGAAAGAGGAGCGCGCCGCCGCCCTTCTGCAACGGATGACCCCGGAGAACTACGACGCCGCGCTACAGCGTCCCGGCTTCGTGCGCCTGGCGGCAATCGTCGAGACCCAGGCCGGACGCCTGGAACAGGCCGAAAAGCTGCTCTCCCGCGTAATCGCCGATGCCGGCGAGAAAGCCGAACGCGGCACCCAACTCCAACTGGCCGATATCTGGATCAAGCAAAACCGCACCGACAAGGCCGAAGCTTTCCTGCGCGGCTTGGCCAAGCAGCATCCGGATGAGCCGGAGGTATGGCGCTCGCTGGTGATGCTGCTCGAAAAGAGCCAGCGCCAGAGCGAGGCCATGCTGGTGGTGCAGCGTATTCCCGCCGAAACCCGGCTACGCCTCTGGAACGATCCGGATTTCGTTGCCCTCTTGGCTTCCGTTTATAGCGGCCAGGGTGACGACGAAGAGGCATTGCGCCTGGTGCGCACCGCCGAAAAGCGCCTCGCGCAGCAGCAGCGGCAGCCTTCGCCCGACCTGCTCCTGCAGCATGGCTGGCTGGCGCTGAAAGCAAGCGGCGACGATCGTGAGATCTACGCGGCGCTGACCACCCTCCAGCAGGATACCGAACGGCTGGATGATGCACAGCGCAAGAACCTCAACGACCTCTGGTCCGTGTGGACGCGCAAGCGCGCCGAAAACGCCCGCCAGATGAAGGATCTGCCGCGCGCCATCGCCCTTCTCGAAGCCGGCCACCGGATGTTCCCCGAAGACGCCGCGCTGCGTTCCAGCCTGGCGGGCGCGCTGCTCGAATCTGGCAATCACAAGCGTTCGCTCGAGCTATACAAAACCTGGGGCCTGAAAGACGCCAGCCCCGCCGACTACATCGCCGCCATCGGCGCGGCCATGGCCGAAGACCGCGCCCTCGGCGACAAGTGGATGCGGGAGGCGCTCAACAAGTGGGGCGACCATCCCGACGTCCTCGACCTGGCCGGCAAGTTCGCTTCCCAGCGCGGCAACTACGAACAGGCCCGGACCTATTGGGCGGCGGCGCTCACCCATATGAAGTCTCCGCGCCGCCCGGCGGCCGATACCCACACCGTTCCTTTCCTGTTTGAAGGCGGCGATCCCGGCCGGCCGAACGTCTCCTCGCTGGGCGGCGCTCCCGCCTCTTCGGCCAAACTGGGCGTGGCCTTCGCCTTCGGCGCGCTCGACCCGGCCAGGGAAGCGCTGCTTTCCGGCAACGGCGCCGCCCTGCCGGAAACGGGCGTCACGGAAGGACCTCGCGCCGAATATGCGGCCCTTCGCCCCGATCTTGAACGCCAGATCGCGGCTGTCGAAGCGCGCAATGCCTCCTTCGCCGGCATGGACACCCGCATCGACTCCCGCTCCGGCCGCGACGGCTTCGAACGCCGTACGATCCAGGAGGCGGAGATCGAAGCCAGCCACACGCTAGCCAACGCGATGCGCGTCGCCCTGGTGGCCCGCCCCACCAATATCGACGGCGGCACCATGGACGGTAGCTCCGCCCTTCGCTTTGGCACGCTCCCCCGTGGCGCCAGCCTCGGCAAACAGACCGCCTCCGGCCTCGGCGCCGAAGTGCAGCTTTCCAGCAATAGCTTCGGCCTGATGGCGGGCGTCAGCCCCCAGGGCTTCGCCGTCCAGAACTGGATTGGCGGCCTGCGCTTCCGTCCCGGCAACGGCCCGCTGCAAATCAAACTGGTGCGCGAGAACGTGCGCGATACGATGCTCTCGTTTGCCGGCGGCCGCGACACGGTTACCGGGCAGACCTGGGGCGGCGTGGTCTCCACCGGCGGTAACCTGCAGGTGAACCTCGGCGACGATCGCTCCGGCTGGTATGCCGGCGCCGGCTTCTACAACATCACCGGCCAGAATGTGCTGAAGAATCGCCGCATGGACGGTACCGTCGGCGCCTACTGGAAGGTGTACGGCAACTCCGAAAGCAGCGTCACGGTGGGTCTCAATGCCTTCACCATGCGCTATGACAAGAACCTCCGCTACTTCACGCTCGGCCACGGCGGCTACTTCAGCCCGCAGTCCTACTACCTGGTGAACGTGCCCATCACCTGGAGCGGCCGCTACCAGCAGCGCTTCCTCTACAACGTCACCGCCGCCTTCGGCGCGCAGCGCTTCCGCGAGGATGCCTCGCCCTTCTTCCCCACCTTGCCCTCGTTACAGGGGCGCAACGGTCCGTCCTACGAGGCGCTGTCCAATACCGGACCCAACTACAGCGTGCAGGGCAGCCTGCTCTACCAGGTGGCCTCGCACTGGTATGCCGGCGGCTTCTTCAGCACCAACAACACCCGCAACTTCAACTCGCAGTCGGCCGGCTTCAGCGTCAAGTACCTCTTCCAGGAGCGCCCGCTGATCAACGAGCAGAACCTGTCGTCGATTCCCAACTGGGTGGGCCAGCAGCCCTTCCAGCCGAGGTAGCCCATGCGCGGAGTACTCCTTCTGTTGGCGCTGTCGCCGCTGTTGTCGCGGGCCCAAGGCCTGCGCTGCGACCGCGTCGACACCGCCAGCGAGATCCGCGCCGAAAGTACCGCGGAGATGATTCCCGATATCGTCCTGCGCTGCACTGGCGCGGCGGGCGACCGCGATTACCAGGTGGTGGTGAACACCGATGGGGCGTTCACCAATCGCGACCTGGCGCCCATCCCCAGCCTGAATTGGGCCTGGAACGATGCGCTGCTGATTGTCGGCGATCCGCCGCCGTCGCGCCAGGTGGCCTGCGCCCCCGCCGACGGGTCGTTGGCTTGCCCGCAGGAAACCGCCGCCAATGTGTATCAGGGGAAACGCCTGGCCGACTCGTCGCTGGTGTTTCAGGGCGTGCGCATTCCCGATGGGACGGCACGCACCCTCCGTATCGTCAACTTGCGCGTGAATGCCGCCGCCCACAAGGCCCCTACCATCGAGACGTCCGTGCAGATGTTCGGCAATGGCGTGTTTGTCGCGGTCAACGAAGGGGAGCGCGTCTCGGCGACCCTCACCCGCTCGCTCCGCTTCGCCATCCGCACCAACGCCGGATTGCCCGCGCCCGCCGGGGCCCCCGCGCTCCTGATCACCCCCCGCTCTCTGCCGCTGCAGGGGCCGCTGGCCAGCCAGTCGGCGCGCGTGGTCTTCACCGAGACCGGCGCCGCCGCCTTCCGCCGCCGCAATGCCGGCACCACTTCGTCCGATCCGAAGTTCCTGGCCGCCCAGCCCCTGCCCGGCTCGCCCTACTACACCGAAACCGGCTTCTACAATCCGGGTCTTCCTAAGGTGAATCGCATCAACGAAGCCGGCCTGGCGGACGCCGGCACGCGCCTCTCGGTGGCCTTCACCGGCATTCCCCCAAACACCGCCGTCTGGGTTTCCATTCGCGATACCACCGCCTCGGAAGCGGCTCCGCGTGCCCTGCTCACCTATACCGAAGGCAACGGCGGAGGCCCGTTCAATCCCATGTCGCCCTGGGTTCCCGGCTGGGCCCAGCTCTTCAACGACAACGGCAAAGCCACCGCCACCTGGGAAGTGGTCAGCGCCGATCCCGAACGTATTGAAGAATGGCAGTTCGACGTTGCCCTTACGGCATTGACCGGCAACCCCGGCACCGGCACCTTGCTGGCACACGGACTGTTAGGACCGAACGCCCCGGACGCCCTTCCGTCGTTCGTTGCGGTGCCCGCGGCCACCGGAACACCGCTGATCGCCGTGGCCACCAGCCTTGAGCTGCCGCGGCTGTCGATTCTTTCCTCCGCCAGCCTCCAGCCTTCGTCGCTGGCGCCTGGGTCGCTCGTCAGCGCCTTCTCTTCCGCCATCCGGCGCACCGCGCAACCTCCCACCACGGACCCTGTAGACCTGCTGGGAGGCGTCGCCCTGGAAATCATCGACTCGCTCGGCCGCACCTATCGCCACCGCGTGCTCGGCGTCGTTCCCGGCCAGGCGAATTTTCAGGTTCCCGCCGATACGCGCTCCGGCCCCGCCGTTCTCAATCTGCTGGTAGACGGCATCGTCGCCGCCAGCGAGGCTGTCCTCGTCGAACCGGTCGCGCCCGCCCTCTTCTCCGTCTCCGGCGATGGCCTCGGCTTTCCGCTGGGAGAGGTGATCCGGCTTGGCGCCAGTACCCCCAGCCAGCCATTCGCCCAACGCGATGCCGCCAGCCAGAAGTGGGAACCCGTACCCATCGCCCTTAGCTCCTCGGAACCCACGTACGTTTCTCTGCTCGCCACAGGCGTGCGCGGCCGCACGGCGCTCAATACCGTCAGTGCCCAGATTGGGAATCAGACGGTGCCGGCGATCCTGGCGGCGCCACATCCGGAGCTGGCCGGAGTAGACCGGGTTACTATAGGTCCTATCCCATTTGGGCTAGGTGGTATAGGTACTACCCGGCTCCGACTGCTCGTCGACGGTAAATCTTCGCAAGACCTCACAATTGTCATTCAATAGTGCCGGTTGTTGTGTCATCATAATGTTCAAAGGTTGTGGAACTGCTAAGGCGCTCTCCTTAGTACTTCCGGATTTTCGACACCAAGTCGTCCTCGGAATCAACCGACTCTCCTTTCTCCCCCGGATTTCCCCACTAACATGGGGGTAAGCGCAGTTCCGGTTACTGTGTCCAGGGAAATTTAATGCCATACTTTCGTTCGTATCTTATGTTACTGCTGCCTTTGGCTGCGGTCGCGCAGACGCCCGCATTCAACTACGGCGAAGCCTTACAGAAAGCAGTCTTTTTCTTTGATGTTCAGCGTTCCGGCGCGTTGCCTCCGGACAACCGCGTGAATTGGCGCGGCAATTCCGGCCTGGCCGACGGCAGTGATCGCGGCATTGATTTGACCGGCGGCTGGTACGATGCCGGGGACCATGTGAAGTTCGGCTTCCCCATGGCCTCCAGCGCAACGCTCCTGGCCTGGGGCATTCTGGACTACCGCGAAGCCTACGCCGCCAGCGGACAACTGGCTCCCGCTCTCGCCAATCTGCGCTGGGCCACCGATTACTTCCTGAAGGCCAGCCAGACTCCCAACACCTTGTGGGGCCAGGTGGGCAACGGCGGCGCCGACCATGCCTGGTGGGGCGCTCCCGAAGTGATGCCGATGGCCCGTCCGGCTTACTCCGTAAGCGCGGCCTGTCCGGGTTCCGACTTGGCGGGCGAAACGGCAGCCGCGCTGGCTGCCGCATCCCTGGTATTCCGCGCCAACGGCGACCCCTCATATGCCGACCAGTTACTCCAGCGGGCGCGCAATCTCTATCAATTCGCCGACACTTATCGCGGCAAATATTCCGATTGCATTACAGACGCCGCCGCGTTCTATAACTCCTGGAGCGGCTTTAACGACGAGTTAGTCTGGGGCGCAGCCTGGCTGTACCGCGCCACCAACGAAGCATCCTACCTTGCCAAGGCTGACCAGAGTTACTCCGCCATCGGCGGGCAGTACCGTTGGACCCATAATTGGGACGACAAAGCCTACGGTAGTTATGTGCTGTTGTCCACCCTCACCGGTGGCACGAAGGGCAAGGCCGACGCCGAGCGCTTCCTGGACTACTGGACCGATGGCTATAACGGCGAACGCGTGCGCTATACCCCCGGCGGGCTGGCCTGGCTCGACCAATGGGGATCCCTGCGCTACGCCGCCAACACAGCCTTCCTGGCCTTTGTTTATTCCGACTGGCTGGCGGCGCAGAACCTCGATCCCACGCGTGCGGCCCGCTATCGCAACTTCGCCGAGCGTCAGATCAACTATATGCTCGGCCAGAACCCGCGCAACGCCAGCTATGTCGTGGGCTTCGGCGCGAACCCGCCGCGCAATCCGCATCACCGCGGCGCCCACGGCTCGTTTACGAATAACATCGGTAGTCCGGTGAATTCCGTGCACACCCTCTACGGAGCCCTGGTCGGCGGCCCGAACCTCTCCGACGGCTATACCGACTCCCGCGGCGACTATGTCGCCAACGAGGTGGCCACGGACTACAACGCCGCCTTCACCGGAGCCTTGGCCCGGCTCTATGCCCTACGCGGCGGCACCCCGCTGGCCGGCTTCCCGAGCGCCGAAGCTCCTTCCCGCGATGAGATCTTCGTCGAAGCCGCGGTGAACTCCTCCGGCTCCAACTACACGGAAATTGCCGCGTACCTCAACAACCAATCGGCCTGGCCGGCGCGGGCGCTCAACAACCTGCGGCTGCGCTACTTCTTCACCCTCGATTCGGCCTCGCCGGCCGATATCACGGTCAGCACGGCCTATAACCAGTGTGGCGCCACCTCCGGCCCCGCGCTCTGGAACGGATCTATCTATTATGTGGAAGTAAGTTGCGCCGGTACCGCCCTCTCGCCCGCCGGGCAGAGCGAATCGCGCAAACAGGTGCAGTTCCGCCTCACCAGCCGCGCCGCCTGGAACACGGCCAACGACTGGTCCTTCACCGGCGTCGCCGCCAATGGCGCCACCCCGGCTAAGACCGCCAATATCGTCCTCTATGAGGGCGCCGCGCGCGTCTGGGGCAATGAGCCGGGCAATGCCACGCCGCAGCCCCTGGCCATCGCCACCCCCTCCCCTCTACCCGCCGGCATCACGAACAGCCCTTATTCGTTGACCTTCACGGCCACCGGCGGCCAGGCCCCCTATTCCAATTGGACGGTCACCGCCGGAACGCTGCCCGGCACCCTGCAACTGAATGCCGCCACTGGCCTGCTGTCGGGGACGGTTGCCACCGCCGCGACGTCGAACTTCACCGTCCAGGTCCGCGATGGAGCCGGCGCCACCGTATCGGTCGCCTACTCCCTTACCATCACTGCCCCGGCGCCGCCCGCCGTCACCACCGCGGCGCTGCCGAACGGCACCGTCAATGTCCCCTATAGCCAGCAACTCAGCGCATCCGGCGGCGCGACTCCCTACCAATGGGCGGTGACGCAGGGCGCGCTCCCAGCCGGCCTGACGCTATCGCCCGGCGGTCTCCTCGCCGGCACACCCACCACCACGCAAACCGCTTCGTTTACCGTAACGGTCACCGGCGGCGGCACGGCTTCCAAGCCGTTTTCCATCACCGTCCAGGCCGCCCCGCCGCCGCCTCCGCCCGGATCTCTCCGCCTCGAATACCGCACCGGAATGGCCGGCGCGGTGTCGAATCAGATCAATGCGCAGTTCCGCATCGTCAATGCTACAGCCGCCGCCGTGCCCTTGAGCCAACTCACCATCCGCTACTGGTTCACCATCGACGGCGCCCGCCCGCTGAACCACTACTGCGATTGGGCTGCCATCGGCTGCGCCAACGTCACGGCACGCTTCGCCGACGCGGGTAACGGCCTCCATTACCTGGAGAACGGCTTCCGTCCCGCGGCAGGCAGTATCGCCGCCAACGCCAACAGCGGCGAAGTGCAAAACCGCATCGCTAAGGATAATTGGTCGAACTTCACCCAGACCAATGACCCGTCTTTCGATGGCACAAAGACGCAGTTTGCCACCTGGGATAAGGTCACCGTGTATCGCAACGGCACGCTGGTGTGGGGCGTTGAGCCCGGCGGCACTACGCCGCCTCCCCCTGCTTCGGTTTCCGTGACCACCAGCAGCCTGCCCGCGGCCACCGCGGGCAGCGCGTATTCCGTGCAACTCGCGGCCACTGGCGGCACCGCCAGCTACACCTGGTCCTTGAGCGCCGGCTCACTGCCACAGGGGCTACAACTCACCCCCGCCGGGCTGCTCTCCGGCACGACGCAGCAGTCCGGCACGTTCCCCATTACGGTGCGGGCGCAGGACGGCAATCTCGCCTTCGGCCTGGCATCGCTTACCTTAACCGTCAATCCCTCCGCTCCACCACCGCCACCGCCGCCCACCGGCGCTTGCGTGGTCAATTACGCGCCGCAGAACGACTGGGGCAGCGGCTTTGTCGTCAACGTAACCGTCACGGCACCCGTGGCCGTCACCCAGTGGAACCTCACCTGGACTTTCGCCGGCAACCAGCGCATCACCAACGCCTGGAACACTGCCGTTACCCAAACCGGCCAAGCCGTCAGCATGCGCAACGCCGGTTGGAACGGCACGGTCGCCGCCGGCGGCACGGTCACCTTTGGTTTCCAGGGCGAGTATAGCGGCGCCAACGCCAAGCCGGCCACTTTCCAGTGGAATGGCGTGGCATGCCAATAATGGGCGGGCCGGGTCAAGGATAACCTCGCCTGACCGATAAGGGCAGGGAAGGGGCGCGCGTACCCTTCCCTTCATGCGACGCAACGCTCTAGACTCTTTGCGCACCCGGCTCGGGCGGTTGGCAGTTGCCGCCCGCACCGTTTTCTGCGCCGCCATCGCGCGGCCGTTACCACCCCCGCCCGGTCCGCCGGCACCCGTGGCTCAAGAAGGCCCGAACGCCTGCTGTGCCTACGAGAGCATAGCCGAACTGCGCAAGACCATGGTCTCCAAGTCGCACCTGGACAACCTCATCAACGCGCTCGGCGAATCGCTGATTGTCTGCAACGAGAACGGCACCATCCAGTCCGCCAACCAGGCGGCCTGCCAGTTGCTCGGCTACGGCGTCGGCGATCTCGAAGGCATGCCCATGGCGGAGGTGCTCGCCGGCGGCACGCTCGATCCGGAAGTCGAATTCTCGGTCGGTGTCGAGCGCGAGTACATCACCTCCCGCGGCGGGCGCGTCCCGGTGCTCACCACCGTTACCGCCATGCGCTCCCAGGGCGAACGGCTACTCGTCAACGTGGCGCAGGACCTTACCCAGCGTAAAGAAACCGAACAGGCCATGCTCGCGGCCCGCCAGGCGGCCGAGAAAGCCAATCAGGCCAAAAGCCAGTTTCTCGCCAACATGACCCACGAACTGCGCACCCCGCTGAACTCCATCCTCAGCTTCGCCGGTCTGCTCGAAGAAGAGTTGGAAGAGCGCGGCTTGGACGATCTGCTGCCGGACGCCCGCAAGATCAGCCGCGCCGGGCAACATCTGCGGGCGATCGTCAACGATGTTCTCGACTTGTCTAAGATCGAAGCCGGCCGCATGCCCGTGCATATGGCGCCGTTCTCGGTCTGCCAGGCCGTGCGCGATGTCGTCGAGACCGCCGAACCGCTCGCCCGCCGCAACGGCAATCGCATCGTGGTCCATCCGCCCTCCGATTGCGAGTTCATCCTCGACAGCGATGAACAGAAGTTCCGCCAGAGCCTGATGAATCTGGTCGGCAATGCCTGCAAATTCACCCAGGCCGGGGAGATCACCATCACCGGCGTGCTCACCGGTGACGGCAGCGCCCGCCAACTCCAAGTGCAGGTGCGCGACTCCGGCATCGGCATGTCCGAAGAAGAGATGGGCCGCCTGTTCCAACCCTTCACCCAGGTGGATGCATCGGCGGGACGGCGCTTTGGCGGCACCGGGCTCGGCCTGGTAATCACGCAACGCTTCTGCCGGGCCCTCGGGGGAGACCTGCTGGTGGAAAGCGAGCCTGGCCGCGGGTCGACTTTCACAATTTCTTTGCCTGTTACCGCTATACCGTCCGATAAGGTGGAGGGAGAGCCAAAGCAGGCTCTCCCTGCTGCCTGACAATCGAGACGACGATGGAATTACCGAACAAAGCCAAACCCGGCAACGGCGAACTCCTTCTGCTGGTGGACGACGACCCCGACGCCCGGGAATCCATGCAGCGCCGCTTGAACCGGCGCGGCTACAATGTCGTCACCGCCGACGGCGCCCCCGCCGTGCTGGACTTGCTCACCCGCGAGCGCTTCCATCTCTTGCTGCTCGATCACAACATGCCGGTGATGACCGGCCTCGAACTGCTCCAACTGCTGCGCGCCACCTATTCCCAGGCCGAACTGCCCATCGTCATGCTCACCGCCCAGGCCGATTCCCAGCATCTGCTGAAAGCCTTCGAACTCGGCGCCAACGACTATCTCACCAAGCCCGTCGATTTCGAGGTGGCCATGGTCCGCATTGCCTCGCAACTGGCCCGCCGCCAGGCCGAAATGGCCCTCCGTGAAAGCGAGCAGCGCTACCAGATGGCCATGCGCGGCAGCAATGACGGCCTTTGGGATTGGGACCTGGTGGCCAACACCATCTATTTCTCGGCCCGCTGGAAAGCGATTGCCGGCTATACCGAAGCCGAGATTGCGTCCGACCCTTCCGAATGGTGGCGCCGCGTCCATCCAGCCGATGAGCCACGCGTCCGCCGCGCCCTACGCGATCACCTGGAAGGCGCCTCGCCGGAGTTCGACATCGAGCACCGCCTGCGCCACAAGGACGATACCTATCATTGGGTCAGGGTCCGCGGCGTCGCCGTCCGTGCCGTCAATGGACAACCCGCGCGCATCGCCGGCTCGCTTTCCGATATCAACGACCAGAAAGTGCGCGATCCGCTCACCGGCCTCGCCAACCGCCTCCGCTTCGAGGAACGCCTGGCCGACGTCGTGGAGCGCTACCACCGGGACCGCACGCGTCTGTTCGCCGCCATCCTCATCGACCTCGACCGTTTCAAGCTGGTTAACGACAGCCTCGGCCATCCGGCCGGCGACGAGGTGCTGCGCGAGGCTGGCCGCCGCATCGAGTTGGCGCTGCGGCGGGACCTGGTGGCCCGCCTCGGTGGCGACGAGTTTGCCGTCCTTGTGGAAAACATTGGCTCGGAGGCCGACGCCCTCTCCATCGGGGAACGCCTGGTTCGCGCGCTGGTGGCCCCGATCGAGGTCGCCGGCTGCACGGTCTGTCCGGCCGGTAGCGCCGGCATCGCTCTGCCCTCCCCGGATTGCACCGCCCAGGACCTGATCCGCAACGCCGATATCGCCCTCTACCGCGCCAAGCAAACCGGCCGCGGCCGCGCCGACCTCTTCAACGAAAGCATGCAGGCCGAAGTGCGCGCCCGCGTCGCCCTCGAATCGGATCTGCGCATGGCCGTCGCCAACGGCGAGTTCGTCATCTTCTACCAGCCGAAGGTGGATTTGCGAAACGGCGAGATGGACGGCCTCGAGGCCCTCATCCGCTGGCGCCATCCGGAGCGCGGGCTGGTCTCCCCCGCCGCCTTCATTCCCCTGGCCGAAGAAACCGGCCTCATTCTGCCCATCGGCCGCTTCGTCATCGAGGGCGTCGCCGCGCAACTGAACTCCTGGCGCCGCAACACCATCGCCGCCGGACGGCTACATGTGGCAGTGAATCTCTCGGCCCGCCAGTTGAAAGACCCCACTCTGCTCTCCACCGTGAAACGCTCCCTGCTGCTGAACGATCTGCCTCCGGAAACCCTCTGCCTGGAGGTAACCGAAAGCGCCATCATGGACGATGCCGAAGCCAGTAAGGCCACCCTCCGCCAACTGAAAGACCTCGGCGTCCGTATCCAGATCGACGACTTCGGCACCGGCTATTCTTCCCTCGCTTACATCAGCCAGTTCCCGCTCGACGGCCTGAAGATTGACCGTTCCTTCATCCAGCGCATGATGGAAACCGGGAAGGAACGCGAGATCGTCCGCAGCATCCTCTCGCTTGGCCATGCCACCGGCTTGGCGGTAGTCGCCGAAGGCGTGGAAACCGCCGAACAGGCGCGGATGCTTTCCGAACTGGGCTGCCGTGAGGTGCAGGGGTTCTTCTATTCCCCTCCGGTGGAGGCCAGCCGCATCACCCGCCTGCTGGAATCCGAGAACTTGGATCCGGTGAAGCTCTAATGCGATCACCTGCCCGCGGCCGGCTGTTGCGTATCCAGCGCGGACCGTAGCCCCTTTGCCAACGTGGCCGCCGCTCCTTTCCCCCAATAGTGAAGGAAAATGTACTGCGGCTCTTCGTGCGTCATATGATTATGAATCGCCACGATGTTAATGCCGGCTTTCCGCAGCGCCTTCAGAACCGGCTGCAACTCCGGCTCCAGCATCGCGAAATCCCCATCCACGAAGGCCGCCTCATCGGTGCCCGCGAATGCCGCCCAGGTGTTCACCCCCATCTGGTTCCCAACGGACTTGCCATGCATCGCGGCCGTCCGGCCAATCGCAGCCTTATACATGCCGGCGTTGACTTGCCCCTTTACCCCCAGAATGGAATCCACCGTGGCGGCGGTAATCGAGTTCGTCTCCGGCACGGCTGGCCCCGCGAACCGCGCGCCCGGCTGCGCATTCGCCGAGCGGATCTCCTTCACCTTATCCAACGCCAGACGGACCGCCTTCGCCAGCTTGTCCACAGCCCCATTGCCGCCGATATGCAGGAACATCACCCGCGGGGTGTCGAAGAAAAAGTGATTGTGCAGGGCCGTAACTTCCAATCCGTTGTCCAGTGCGGCGGACATCACCGGATTCACCTCGTCCTCGAACAGAACCAGGTCGCCCATCACCATCAACCCCCCGTGCGCATCCGGCGTGAATGCCGCCCAGGAGGTCAGGCCGAGGAACGGGTGCAGGGACCGCCCTTCGACAGCCACCTTGACATCATTGCGGGGAAACGCGACGCGATATACATCCTCTCCCGCCGTATAGGCGCCCTTGGCCCCGGTAAGCTGGTCGATACGGCTGCGCTGCGCCTCCGGTATCTCCCCGGCCAGCGGTAACGCCACGGCCAGCAGGCCGAATCGAAGGACGGATGGCAGACGGCTTGGTGTCATTCCTCAAGTATCGCCGCCAAACCCGGAAAACAGAATCATGCCGTGCGCGGTACACCAGCCTAAAATGTCGCGATCAGCCCAACCCGCGCCGCCCGCGGCGACCCCGGCAGGATGTTGTTGTTGCTGTGCGCCGTCGGGTAGTAGTTGGCATCCCCCACGTTCTCCACGTTCCCTTGCAACCGCACATTCTCCGTCAGACGCAGGAAGACGGCGGCGTCCACCCGCGTGAAGGCCGGCAGCGTCACCGCGTTATCAATCCCGGCGAACAGATCCGCCTGCCGCACGATGCCCAACCCCAACCCCAGACGCGGCAGCAACTGGTAGTTATTCCAAAGCGAGAACGTATGGTGCGGAACCAGGGCGATCTTCGCTCCTTGCAGCGCCGCCGTCGTGGGGCTGCTGACGTACGCGTCCTGGTAGGCATAGCCCCCCACCACGCGCCAATTGCGCAGGATGCTGCCGTTCAGCCCCAACTCGTAACCCTTGGTGCGCTGGCTGCCCGTCTGCACAATGCGTGCCGGGTCATTGGGGTCGCGCGCGGTGGTGTTGGTGCGGTCTAACCGGTAGGCGGCCGTGGTGAACGCGAAACTCCGCGAGATATCCCACTTCGCCCCAAACTCGTAGTTGCTGAACTTCTCCGGCCGCAGCGTTTGCGTGCTCGCGGTGAGCGATGAGAACTGGTCGCCGGAACTCGGCAGGTACGACACGCTATAACTGCCGTATAACGACAGCGACGCCAGCGGCTTCAACACCAGCCCCGCCCGCGGCGAAACCATGTTGTCCCGCCGGCCGAGTTCCTCCCTCGTCCGGTTATTGAAGTAATCGATGTTGAAGTGATCGTAGCGGACCCCCGCCACCACCTGTATCCAGCGGTTCAACTCCACCTGATCCTGAAAGTAGGTTGCAGCTATGTGGTTGGTCGCCGTGTTATCGGCATCGCTGGCCGATTGCCGGAACGCGGCGCCGGCGCTCACCGTGGGCGCCCCGAACGGCACGTTGATGGACGCCGCATTGCCGAAATACGCCGTGTTCCGGAAGTTGAACGTCCGCTGACGCCCGAACTCAGCCCCGGCCAACACCGTATGCCGCAGGCGCCCCGTATAGAACACCGTGGTGGCGTCGGTCTGGTTGAAGAGGTTCCGGCGGTGCGTGAGGTTGTTATACCCGGAGAGATTCACCAGCGCCAGATTTGCCGTGACAGCCCCGGGAAACACGTTCTGGTAAAACTTATCGTAGTCGCCCACCAGCGTCGAGTTCCGGAGGTTCAACCGCCCGGCCTGGTGCTCCGCAACCAACGACCCAAGATTCACGTGCGCATAGGCGTAGCTCGCGCCGGGATCGCCAAAGAACGTCCGCCGGTCCGCCGGGCTCGGCCGCCCCTGGTACGACGGCACGCCGCGGTCCACCGTGCGTTGATCCGTGAAGTACTCATAGCCGGCCCGCAACCGCGTATTCGCTCCCGGAAGATACGTGACCGTCGGAGCGACACCGTAGCGTTCCACATCCGCCCGCCTCCGGAAACTGTCCGAGTTCTCGTACATGCCATTGATCCGAAACGCCAACCGGTCGCCCAGGTTCTGCCCAAAATCGACCGCCGCGCGCTTGTTGCCGAACGAGCCGCCCTGCAGGCTTATCTCCCGCACCGGACTGAAGCCCGCCTCCTTGGTAACGCGATTGATCACCCCGCCGCCGCCCCCGCGCCCGAATGTCAACGCATTGGCGCCCTTCACCGCTTCCACCCGCTCCACGTTGTACAGATCCCGGTAATACTGCACATCGTCACGGACGCCATTGACATAGAAATCCGCCGTCGTCGCGTTCCCCCGGATCACCGGGGCGTCGCGATGGCCTTCCCCCTGCGCCATCGTGATCCCCGGAACGTAACGCACCACGTCCGCCATATTCTGCATGGATTGATCTCGAATCAGGTCCTGGCTCACCACCGTAATCGATTGCGGCGTGTTCAGTAACGGCGTCGGCGTTCGCAGCGACGCGCTCGTCATCACCTGGTTACTGATGCTTTCGGTGACCGTCACCATTTCGCTGCGCGTAGCCACTTGCAACACTACGTCCAGCACCGCCGGCGTCCCGTTGGCGGCTTCCAGGCTCCGCGTTTCCACCTGAAACCCGTCCGCCGCTATCCGTACCTCGTACCGGCCGGGCGCCACGGCCGTCACAAACTCACCGGAAATCCCCGTCTTTATAGTGACTTGGATATCTCCGGTTTCGAGTCTCGCGGTCACCGCCGCGTCCGCCACCGGGGCATTCTGGGCGTCCGTCACGCGCCCTCGCAGCAGGCCGGCCAGTTCGGCTGCTCCACTTTCTACTGCAAGAACCATACAACTGAGTGCGATCAGCAAGCTCCGCGATACCATGCGCAAACTCCAGGTTTCGGGCTTATTTCCATCAATATTGGCCGCGCCTCGGCGCCCGCCCGAAACTGGATTGTACCAGAAAAGTGCAACTCACTTGCAAGTAAAATCTGCAACCAAACCAAACTGGGATGCTGGCAGCCCCCGGAAAAGCCTCACAAGCCCTCGCGGTCGCGGCTTCCTAACGCTGCTTCACCGAAAGGCTCCAACCGTGAGGACGTCGGCCTCTTCGGGTTGGGATTGGGTGAACAGCACGCGGCTGGCGTCCGGGGAGATGGCGAGTCCCCAGGAGGAGCGGTTCGGCGTCGGGAAGACCTCTTTCAGTTGCTTCGATTGAAAGTCGTAAAACTGGAGGGCGCGCGGGGAGAGGATGAAGATGCCATTCTGACGCACCCGAAAGTTCGCGTTAGCCCAGTTGCGCGTGAGCAGGCGGGTACGGGGTCCTCCGGCGATCGGCATGCTCCAAAGAGCCCCGGCATCGTCAACGAAAAGAGTCTTGCCGTCGGTGGACTCTTCGGCGCGGCTGCCGGAGGTCACCGGCAGAGGGTCGCCGCCAAGCGGGGAGATCTTCCAGATGGTGCGGCCGCCGGAGCGGCCCGAAGCGTAGTAGATCCACTTGCCGTCGCGGGACCACGAGGGTGCCACGTCGCGCCCTTCCTTATAGGTCAGGCGCCGGGGCGAACCGCCGGCGGCGTCGATGAGCATCACGTCGCGGAAGTTATCGAGATTGGCATGGTAGACGATCTTGGTGCCATCGGGGGAGAAGGTAGGGCAATCGGCCTCGGCGGTGTTGTGATGGGTCAGCTGCACGGCCTGGGAGCCGTCCGCGTTGGCGGTCCAGATTTCGATGTTGCCGGAGCGGGCGGAGGTGAAGGCGATTCGCTTGCCGTCGGGCGAGAAGTCGGGAACCATGTCGAGATACGTGGAGGCGATAAATGGGCGCGGGCCGGGCTTCGAAGTCAGTTGTGCCTGCCAGAGGTCGATCTTGGCGGAGACAACAGCGTAGGCGTAGCGTTTGCCGTTGGCGGAAATGGCGGGAAACCCGGCATCGCTCGGCTGGGACACGCGCGCGGGTGACCCTTTGCCATTACCGGGAAGCCGCCAGAGCGATGGCCGGGCGGGGGACTCCACCAGGAACAGTTCGCTTCCATCATGAGCCCAGGCGGGGGAGAACATGCGGGGACCCGCCAGTACGGGCTCACCTTCGGCGAGGAGGTTGGGGCTGAGGTTAAGGAGGAATACGTCGGAGGTCCAGCCCCGGAGTTTCCGGCGGAAGGCGAGGCGGCGACCGTCCGGGGAGACGGCGGGGTCAACGTCGCCGTCTGTTTTGGGGGGCGGATGCGTGAGTTGCCGCAACTCTCCGTTGGCGAGGGAGACGGCCCAGAGCGCGAACGGCTGACCCTCCTGGGGCGAGTGGCTGACGATGAGGTGCCGGCTGTCCGGATGCCACGCCACGAGGCGAGGCAGTTGATTCCAGGCAGACACATTGTTGAGCAGGGGGCCGCGGAGGAGGGAGCGTTCGGGGCCGCCGGTGGACGGCATGACGAGGAGTTCGTTGACCCCATCCTGGATGTGGCGGCGGACCAACGCAATGTGGCGGCCATCGGGGGACCAGGCTGGCGACCAATCGTCGGCGGGGTGCTGGGTGAGCCTTTGCGGAGCGTCCTGCCCGATCACTTTCGTATAGATGTCCCAGTTGTCGCGCGTTTCGCCCTCCCATTGAAAAGCGAGCCGGTTGCCGTCCGGAGAAAAGGAGGGGAAGATCTCGCGGCCGGGGTAGCTGGTGAGAGGTTGCGGACGGTCGAAGGTGGGAGAGGGGCGGCGCAGGTACCATCCGCTAAGGAGGGCGGCGGCAAGGAGGATGGCGGGCGCGAGCCAGAGGAGGGGATTGCGGCGTGGCGAGGGCGGGGGCTCCGGTGGAGTGGCTTCGTTTTGTACAGCGCCCACGAACTGATACCCGCGGCCGGGGATGGTGGCGATATAGCGGATGCCATCGCCGCGGCTGCAGCCGATGGCTTTTCGCAGCATGGATACGGTTTGGACGAGCGTGGCTTCTTCGATCATGGCGTCGGGCCAGAGGCGATCAAGGAGCTCGCGCTTGTCCACCACGCGGTCGCGATGCTCGACGAGAGTGACGAGGAGGTCGAAGACTTTGGGGGTGATAGAGACCCGCTCGCCGTCGCGGAGCAAGTCGCGACGGTCCGGATTCAGGAGAAATGGGCCGAAGCGCAGGGTCATGCGGGAGTGTGCTCCCAGATTTTAGGATTTTTGATGAGAGTTTTCAATACTTTTGATTGGGTTGGGGGGCAAGCTGGTGTGCGCTTTACTTGCCCATCGGTTGGGTGGGGGGCCAATTTCTTTCTGGGAGACAGCGATGAGACTGCAGGTGATTCTGGCGTTGGGGTGCATGCTGGTGGGGAGCGGCTACGCGCAGGAGCGTAGATACCGGGACCAAATTATGGGGACGGCGGCGCCGAGTGTTTTCGACACAAATGGGGACGGGGTTCCGGCGCACTATGTGACATTCAGCGGGACGAGCAACTATGGCCCGGTGCATGGGGCGTTCCTGGTGGAGTACGACTTTCTCAAAGTAGCTCCCCATGCGGACTGTGCCGCGGGAACGGTGAAGATTCCGATTGTCGTAAGTGCCAGCACGCGGGCGATTACGGTGCAGGATTCGCAACTGTTCCTCAAGGATGACAGCGAATCGGCAAGGTTTTGTCTGAATCCGAACACTGGGTCGTTCACCATGAGTCTGAAGGGGAGCTTCACGGGTGGGACGGGGCGGTTCCAGGGTGCGGGCGGGACGTATGAGTACCGAGGCGGCGGGCAGGTGCTGGTGACGGATAAGGCGGGATTGCCGTTTGGGGGATTCTCGGTTACTACGGAGGGGGTTGTCCGGTTGCCGTAGCTGGATCGCGCCCGGTATCGATCGGGGCAATGGTATAGCTGGTGCTTCGGCCGCCTTCCGGTCCGCGGACAAGGATGCCGTGCTCGACGAGCGCGACGATATCGCGAAGGGCGGTATCGTGAGAACACTTCGCGAGTTTGGCGTATTTCGAGCTCGTCAGTTTGCCTTCGAAGCCATCGAGGAGGCGGTTCAGCACGCGCCGCTGGCGCTCGTGGAGGGGGACCGCCTGGAAGCGTTCCCAGAATCGGGCTTTCGTGAGCACATCCTGAACGGTGGATTGTGCGCCGTCAATGGCACGCCCCAGACAGCCGAGGAACCAATCCAGCCACGGCGTGACATCCATGGCTCCTTTCTGTGTTTGTTCCAGGATGCCGTAGTAGGCATCGCGTTCCTGGCGGATCTGCGCCGACATGCTGTAGAAGCGTTGCCGGCTGTTCTCCGACCGGGCGAGGGCAACATCGGCGATGGCGCGGGCGATGCGGCCATTGCCGTCGTCAAACGGATGGATGGTGACGAACCAGAGATGGGCCAGGCCCGCCTTCAGGACGGGGTCGATTTCCGGTCCGGCGTTGAACCAATCGAAGAAGGCTTGCATTTCGGCCGGGACGCGATCAGCGGCGGAGGCTTCATAATGTACGGTCTCGCGGCGGGCTGCGCCGGAGACAACCTGCATCGGGCCTGTACGATCGTCCCGCCACGCCCCCGCGCGGATTCTCGCCATGCCGCTACGGCCGGTGGGGAACAACGCGGCGTGCCAGGCGAAGAGCCGTTCGTCACTGAGCGGCAGCGCAAAGTGGCCGGTGGCGTCCAGCATCATTTCGACAACGCCTTCCACGTGGCGGTCGGCCGGTTTCAGGGCGCCGATGTCAATACCGAGGCGGCGGGCGATGGAGGACCGGACTTGCCCGGCGTCTAAGCTTTCCCCTTCAATCTCGCTTGTTTTGAGGACGTCGGTGGTGAGGGTCCGGAGTATGGCTTCCTGCCGGAGGGGAAAGCCGAGGGCTTCCATACGACCGATCAGCCTGCCCTGCCGGTGACGCACGGCCGCGAGTGGACTGGCCAGTTGCTCGATGCGCCAATGGAAGTGGGGCCAGTCCGGCTGTTCGTGGATGTACAATCTACGCAATTCCTGCGTTGATTATAGCCGGTAATCGACGCACGCGAGAGCCCTGAAAGCACCGATACGGTCCATCATGTATAATCCCCGGCACGGGGTTTCCATGAAGATACTCATCTGCTCTCTTGCGGCGGCGGTTCTATTCGCCGCCAGCGCTTTTTCTCAAGTCTCCACCGGCACGCTGAACGTCGTGGCTGACGATGCCACCGGGGCCGTCGTGACGAACGCTCAGATAACAATCACGAACAAGAACACCGGGCTCGTCCGTACGGGCGTAACGGACGGACGGGGAGAATTTCAGGCAACGTTCGTACCCGCCGGCGAGTACAGCATCACGGTGGAATCGCCGGGCTTCAAGAAGTCGACCATCCAACAGTTTGTCCTGCAGGTGGACCAGAATGCGTCGGCACGGGTGACGCTGCAGCCGGGCGATGTGAAGGAGTCGGTGAACGTCACCGAGCAGACGCCGCTGCTGGAGTCGGACACCTCGTCGCTCGGCCAGGTGATCGAGAACAAGAAGATCCTCGAACTGCCGTTGAACGGGCGCAATGCGTTCGGATTAGGGCTGCTGGCGGGCAACACGACGCAGGTGTTTGGTATGGGCACGAACCTGCCGTTTATCGCCGGTGGCGGGCGGTTCTCGTCCAACGAAGTGTTGCTGGACGGCATCGACAACAACACTACCGTGACGAACGGAGCCATTGGGCGCAACGGGATCGCGATGTTGCCGAGCGTGGATGCCGTGCAGGAATTCAAGGTCAAGACGAATGCATTTTCGGCGGAGTTCGGGCGCGCGGCGGGATCCCTAGTCACGGCGACGATGAAGGGCGGCACGAACTCCTTCCGCGGGTCGGTGTTCGAGTTTCTGCGCAATGAAAAGCTGGATGCGAATAACTTCTTCACCAACTCGGCGGGGCTGCCGAGAGCGAAGTTCCGGCAGAACCAGTTCGGCGGCGTATTGGGCGGAAGGATCATCCGCGACCGCACGTTCTTCTTCGTGAACTACCAGGGGACGCGGCAGCGGACGGCCTCGGCCAACAGCATTATCGCGGTGCCGCCGGCTGCGATTCGCGGCGGGGATTTATCGCTGCTGCGAACGCCGATCTACGACCCGGCGGCGAGGCGCATTGGGCCGACAGGGCGGGTGATCAGCACGCCATTCCCGGATATGCGGATTCCGCAGGCGCGCATCAATCCGTCTTCGGCGGCGATTCTGGGCCTGATTCCGGCACCGAATTTCGGAGCCGATGGGGCGATCTCCAGAAACTTCCTCCGGCAGATTCCACGGGGCTTTGACGGGGATCAGTATGACATCCGCATCGATCATCAGGTGACGTCGAAGAACTCGCTGATGGGGCGCTGGTCCTGGTCGAATCAGACGACGCCGCAGCCGGGTGTGTTCGATGGATTTATCGGCGGAAGCAACACGCAGTACCGGAACATCCGGCAATTCGTCCTGACCGATACGCACCTGTTCAGCCCAACCATGGTGAACGAGATCCGCGCGGGAGTGACGCGGCATAACGGGTCGCGGATTGTCGATGGCGTGGACGATGGCGTGAACTTCGCCACCCAGAACAATGTGGGGCTATTCCCGTTTCCAGTGAAGGGATTTCCGGGGATTGCGTTCAACTTTTCGGGTGAGGCGACCGGGTCCGTGCAGTTCGATGGTTGGGGCGGGGGCGCGAGCGATTTGAACTATGAGACGCGCTTCCAGGTGGCCGATACGGTATCCATCACACGGGGCAAACATAACATCAAAGTGGGGGCCGACCTGCGGCGGCCGCGGTTTGATAACCTGCGCGGGAATCCGTTCTTCGGGCAGTTTATCTTCGGGTCGATTCTGACGTCGTCGACGGATGCGACGGGTTCGGGAGCGCCGTTCGCGGATTATCTGCTGGGGTTGCCGTCGCTGGTGCAAGGGACGCAGATGCTGGATTGGGGACGGCAGCGGGAGATCTACTTCGGCACGTTTTTCCAGGATGATTTCAAGGTGACGCGGGCGCTGACCTTGAACCTGGGCTTCCGCTACGATCTGTTCACGCAGCCGGTGGATGCGCGCGATCGCGGCGGGCTGTTCGATTTGGATAAGGCGCGGTTCGTCGTGCCGGGCGAGCCGGGCGTGTCGCGGGCGATTGTCGATGGGGACCACAACAACATCGGGCCGCGCGTCGGCTTTGCGTACCAACTGAAGCGGCGTTGGGTGCTGCGCGGCGGTTATGGCATCTTCTATGGGCTGCGCGACCAGAACCAGGAAGTGACGCAGATCGCGGGAAACAATCCGAACACGCCGGCGCTGGTGGTGCCGACGGTGAGCGCATCGACGACGGTGGTTCCGCCCTACACCATCAACACGCCCATACAGGCGGCGCCGAGCGCGACTGGGCTGGATGCCTTTACCGCGGCGCAGCCGATCACGCGGACGATCCGGTCGCAAGGCTTCAAGGATGCGCGAATGCCGATGCTGCAGCAATTCAACTTTTCGATCCAGTTCCAGCCGGCCGAAGCGTGGCTGATCGAGACCTCGTACCAGGGGGCGCGCGGGCGCGATTTGGCGTCCATCTTCGTGAACCGCAACCAGGTGCCGTTTGAATTCGCCTTGAATGGGCGCAACACGCAACAGAACCGGCCGTACCCGATGGTGAATGGCGCGGTGATTCCGACCTTCTCGCTGGCATCGTCGAACTACAATGCTTTCAACCTGCGCGTGGAGAAGCGCTATTCCATCGGTCTGAACTTCCTGGCGAACTATACGATCCAGAAGAACCTGGAGAGGTTAGGCGCGGGACCGAGCGCGTTTACGCAAAACGGCGGCACTTCGATTTCACTGGACGCTTACAACCTTTCGCGGGAGAAAGGGCCGGCGCCGATCGACGTTCCACAGAACTTCACCTTCAGCTATGGTTACGAACTGCCGTGGGGGCCGGGGCGGCCGTGGCTGAGCTCGAACTCATTGGCGTCGCGGCTGATCGGCGGGTGGCAGTTGAACGGCATCACGACAATGCGCGGCGGATTCCCGACGGATATCCGGACAAACCGCCTGCCACCAATCTTTAACACCTTCAACATGCCGGACCGCGTGCCGGGCGTGCCGATGCTGGTGCCGAGCGGCGAGCGCAGCCCCGACCGCTACTTCAATCCGGCGGCCTTCCGCGTACCGGGCACCGTTACCGCCAGCAACGGGCAGCAGATCCAGATGTTCGGCGATGCGGCACGGCGGCTGGTGCGCGGGCCGGGCTCGGTCAATTTCGACTTCTCCATCTTCAAGGATTTCGTGTTTGGGGAGCGGTACCGGCTGCAGTTCCGGTCGGAGTTCTTCAATTTGACCAATACGCCGACGTTTTTCCTGCCTAGTTCGAACAGTCCTTCGATGACGTGTATTGGTCGCGCGCCGGGCTCGGCGTGCAACGACAACAATCCGGAGTTCGGGAAGTTGTCGGCATCGACAGCGACGGGCCGGCAGATTCAGTTTGCTCTGAAATTCTACTTTTAGCCATGCGAATCTTTATTGCTTTGTTGGCGGCCGTTGGAGTGTGGGCGGCCGATCCGGTGTTTCCCTATGGCGCCGTGTACTTCCGGAAGTCGAATCCGCCGGAGCAGGATTGGGCCCGCGATCATGCCACGGCGGCAAAGATTGGGATGAACATGTTCCGGCACTGGTTCATGTGGTCGGCGGTGGAAGTGGCGCCAGGCAAGATGGACTGGCGCGACTACGACATGCAGATGGACTTGGCGGCGAAGAACAACATCCGGGTGATTCTGGCGGAGATGGTGACGGCGGCGCCGGAATGGGCGTTCCGCAAGTATGCGCATGCGCGCTACCTAAGCGCCGATGGAAAGCCGGTGGAATCGGGGATTTCCGGTTCGAGTGCGACGGGTGGGTTCCCGGGGCTATGTCTGGATAACGATGACGCGAAGGGCTTGGCTGAGAACTGGCTGGTGGCGCTGGTGGAGCGGTACAAGGGCCATCCCGCCACCATGGGCTACGACCTGTGGAATGAGCATACGGCGCAGGGCGGATCGGCGCAGAACATGCTTTGTTATTGCCCCGCGACACAGCGCAAGTTCCGGCAGTGGCTGAAGAACAAGTACGGCACGCTGGAGGCGCTGGGGAAGGCCTGGTATCGCTATAGCTACGCGGAGTGGGACGATATCCATCCGCCGAAGAATCTCGCGGGGTATCCGGAGAGCCTGGATTGGCTGCAGTTTCGCATCGACAATGCGCACAGCCTGGCGAAGTGGCGTGTGGACTTGTTTCGCAAGCGCGACAGCAAGAACAAGGTAGTGGCTCACGGCGTGGGCATGTCTTTGGAAGGGCATCCTTCGGCGACCTATGATGAGTGGCGGTCGGCCGCGGATGTGGATGTTTGGGGATTCACGTGGGTGGCTTCTCGGAAAGGGAACGAGCCCTGGAAGCAGTTTCACGCGGTGGATCTGGTACGGGCGGGGTCGCGCGGGAAGCCTTTCTGGCACGCGGAGGCGCAGGCGGGTCCGCTGTGGATGCAGCCGCAGGTAATTGGGCGGGCGCGCGAGGATGGGCGCATCAGCGACGACAAAGACGTGCGGATGTGGAACATGATTTCGATTGCCGGCGGGGCGACCGGGATTCTGTATCCGCGTTGGCGTCCGCTGCTGGATGGGCCGCTGTTTGGGGCCTTCGGCGCGTTTGGGATGGACGGATCGGTGACGCCTCGCGCGGAGATGACTGGGAAGGTGGCGCGCTGGGCGAACGGGAATCCGGAGTTATGGAAGGCGCGTCCCGTGCGGGGCGAGGTAGGGATTGCGTTGGTGCCGGAGTCGCAGATCTTCAACTATGTGCAGCAGGGGTCGACCGAGCATTACGCGCAGTCGGCAAGGGGGGCGTACCAAGCCTTCTTCGATAACAACATTCAGGCGGACTTTGTGCACATCGATCATCTGGCGGAGTATCCGCTGGTGTATCTGCCCTACCCGATCCATCTGCGCGAATCGACGGTGAAGAAGCTGCGGGCGTATGTGGAGAACGGGGGGATGCTGGTGAGCGAAGGGCTGCCGGGATACTTCGGGGATAGGGGCAAGGTGGGCACGGTACAGCCGAACTACGGACTGGACCAGTTGTTCGGAGCGAAGGAGTCCTATGTGGAGTTCACGCCGGACCTGCTGGAGGACTATACGTTCACGGTGCGGGGGCAGGCGCTGCCGGGGCGGTTCTTTGTGCAGGAGTATGAACCGGCGGGAGGGCGCGTGGCGGGCAGGCATGCGAATGGGCACGTGGGCGCCGTGGAGTACGCTTCCGGGAAAGGCCGGACGCTGCTGATGGGGTCATTTCCGGGCGCGGGGTATTTCCGGCGGCCGGCACCGCAGGCACGGACGTTCTTCGCGGGATTATTGGATTGGGCGGGGATCTCGCGGACGCTGCGAGTGAGTGATCCGCTGGTGAAGGCGCGCCTGCATCGGGGCGGTGGGGCGGCGGTGCTGTACGTGTTGAATCCGACGCGGCAGGAGCGGCCGGTCGTCGTGGAGTTGCAGGATGCCGTGGGTGGGGCGAAGGATGTTTGGGATGGGAAGGCGGTGCGGGTGGAGGGGACGAAGGTGATGGTTATGGTTGGGGATCGGGATGTGGCGGTGTTGCGGTTGGAGTGAAGACCGGCGGTTGCAATTCCAACGAGGATAACCATGCCGCGAAGTGCGGGCACTGCCGGCGGATCGTTGGCAGCCCGATAGCCAGAACGGCTTTCGTGCCATGTACGATCTTCTGATACGCCGGAACGAGTTGGAGGATGCGCTTGGACGGGGCGGTATCGGGCGAGTCGTTGATGTCCTCCGGGGTTTCGAAGGCATCGCGAATGGTTTGGAATTGGGCGGCGAGAGTTGGATGTTCGATGCCTTGGCTGAAGGCATCGCAGTCGCTGAACAGGAGCGCCTCGAACTCGTGCATGAGGACGAAGGGTAGAAAGCGCCTGGCGTCACGCGATCCCATTTCGGCCGCGATGTCGGCGGCCAGGGCTTGCTCGACCCGCGTGGGTTTGTCAGCGAGGCAAACCTGCATCGCGGACTTCCGCCCGGGCCAAGCCTTTTCGCCCTCCTGGGGCAAGCCGTAGTAATCGACCATGGTAGTAGCGAGGCAGGCAGAGTCCTGCTTCAGGTGGGTAATAATCTCCTTGCGAACCGAGGACCACGGGCGGGCTCCGCCCCGGTGATCCCGTTGCCTGGCATTGCCGAGCAGACGGGCGCTCACGTTGTGGTACCCAAACTGCAGAAGGTGATCCCGCAGGACGTCATTGACGAACCGCTCTTCGGTTTGCCCTTCGACATGGACCAGCAGCCGCATGCTCCGCTTCAGTCCCGGACGGGCCGGCCTCCGAGTTCGTTCTTTTCCCAGAGTTGGCCGAGGCTGTAGTCGTCCAGCCACACGGCAAGTTGGGCGGGTTCGAGCCTGCGGATTACGGTACTGCCACCCGCGCGTTCGGCGACGAGGACGTCTTCGGGTTGGAAGTGATCGAGCAGGAGCGATGACTGGGTGGAGACGATGACCTGCGTTTCGGTGGAAGCCTGGCGAATGAGAGCGGCCAAGATGCCGATTGCGGCGGGGTGCAGTCCGAGTTCGGGTTCATCGACGAGGATGGTGGAGGGACGAAGTTCCTTTGGTTGCAGGAAGAGAGTGGCCAGGAGTATGAAGCGGAGCGTGCCGTCGGACAGTGCCGAAACATCGAAGTACTGGTCTGAATGTCCGTGACGCCACTCGAGTTTGATGTCATCCGGATTCAGCCGTTGCGGACCGAGATTGAAGTCGTCGAAGAAAGGCGCCACCAGTTGGATGGTGTGGCGGATGAGCGCGTAGGCCTCCGGATGTCGCTCTCGCAGGAGATAAAGGAACGCCGGAAGATTGGAGCCGTCGGGGCGGAGGTATTCGTTGTCGTGCAGTCTAGCGGTTTTGCGGAGAGGTGAAGAGGAATTGGTGTCGTTCAGGTGATAGACGCGAAACCCTGACAGGCGGTCTCGCAGTTGGTGGACCGTGAAAGCTGAACTCTTGACGTTGCTAATGCCTGCTTCCCCGCGGCGGTCGCGGGGCTCCAAGCTCAACCAGGACGATCCGCCACATAGCGCACCCTCCCCGGAAAGGTAGAGGCTGTCATCGGCGGTCGCGGCGAGGCTCAGACGGTACTGATACATGCCTGTAGCGAACGAGAGGTGGAAGGCGACCTCCTGGGTTGTTTTGGAGCCGAAGTGGAGGATGCGATCTGCGCCGCCCGCGGCAGCAACGTAGTGCTGGAGACGTCCTTCGCGGATGGCATGGAGGAAGGCGAAGGCCCCGATGAAGTTGGATTTGCCGGAGCCATTGGCGCCGATCAGAATGTTGATGGGGCGGAGTGGAAGCCATTCGATCGACGCGATGCTCTTGAAGCCTTTGATGAAGATGAAGTCAAGTGCATCGGCAGGCATGAGAGTTTTCTTGGGCTCTCTTCATCATAGTGTGCCCTATAGGGTTTTCGTTTGGCCGCCATCCATGTCAATCAGCGAGCCCTGCAGGAATCGTCCTTCCGGTCCAGTGAGAAACGCGACCAGCGCCGCGATATCCTCCGGCTCGCCAATGCGGGTAATACCGGACTCCTGGACGAAGTGGCGTTCAGCTTCGACAGACCCGATGCCTTTGAGAGTAGCGACCGCATTCAGGCGGCCAGCCAGCCGTTCGGTGCGGACAGCGCCGGGGTTGATGGCGTTGACCTGAACCCCGTCGCGAATGCCTAAATCGGCCAAGGCTTTGGTGAACGACAGCATGGCGGCGTTGACGGAGCCTCCGATGGAAAACTGCGGTCCGGGCGTACGGCCGCCGATGCCGGCGATGTTGACCACCGAGCCCTTGGCGGCTTTCAGGTGGGGCCAGACGGCGCGCGTGAGCCGGACGGCGCTGAATAACTTGAGGGCAAAGCCGTCCTGCCAGTCGTCATCGGTGAGGGTTTCGAACTCCCCGCGCTTGGTGGCTCCCGCGTTGTTGATGAGGATGTCCAGGGAGCCGTAGGTTTCGATCGCGAATTGGACGAGGCGGGCGGGGTTTTGGGGTTCGCGCAGGTCGAGGGCGATGGATGCCGCGGAGCCACCCGCCGCGTGGATCCCGGCGGCAACCGCTTCGAGCGCGCCGTTGTCGCGAGCGGTAAGAATAACGCGGGCTCCGTCCTGGGCGAGGCGGAGGGCGATCGCGCGGCCGATGCCGCGGCTGCTGCCGGTGATCACCGCAGTCTTGGGGGGCATTCCAATCCAGTATAGGGCGCGGGCGGATAAACTAAGTGTCTGTATGCGGAATTGGATGGTAGTGCTCCTGCTGGTAGCCGAAGGTGCCTGGGCGCAGGACGCGCGGCAGACTTACCTGAAGCAATGCGCGGGGTGTCATGGTAACGATGCCTTGGGAACGCAGCAGGGGCCGGGGTTGGCCGGCAACCCATGGGTACGGCGGCGGTCCTTATCGAGTCTGCGCAATGTGATCAAGAATGGCGTACCAGCCGCGGGTATGCCCGCGTTCGATCTGCCGGCCGGCGAGATCGAAGCGCTGGCGCAGATGGTGGTGTCCTTGAACGCGATGGCGGCGGAGGCGAACGTGCCGGGCGACGCCGAGGCGGGACGGGCCTTCTTTGCCGGGCAGGGCAAATGCACGGGCTGCCATATGGTGTACGGCGAGGGTTCGCCTGTAGGGCCAGACCTGTCGAACGTGGCGCGGGAGCTGACGGTGGCGCAATTGCGGGAGGCGCTGACGGCGCCCGTTGCACGCGTTGCGCCGGGCTATGAATCGGTCACGGTGATGTTGAAGGACGGGCGTTCGATAGCGGGCTTTGCGCGGAGCCGCACGGCCTTCGACATCGCGGTGCAGGATGCGAAGGGCGTGATTCATCCGCTGTCGATGAGCGGCGTGTCGCGGGTGGCGGCGAAGGGCCCGGCCATGCTGCCGGTGCAGACTTCGCCGGAGCAGATACAGAATCTGGTGGCGTATCTGAGTAAGTTGAAGGGCGTGACGCCGGGGCACGTCGTGAATCCTTCTGCCACCGCCGGGGGAGTCGACTTTTCCCGCCTGGTCAATCCGAAGCCGGAAGAGTGGCTCACTTACAACGGCAATCTCAACGGAAACCGCTACAGCCCGTTGACGCAGATTCACCGCGGCAATGTTTCCAAGCTCAGTTTGAAGTGGAGTTACTCCATTCCGCTCTGGCAGCAGTTTCTGCCGGACACGCCGTACTTCCGGGAGAATATGCGGTACTTCGGGTTGGAGACGGTGCCCCTGGTAGCCGATGGGATCATGTACGTGACTGGGCCGAACGCCGTAATGGCGTTGGATCCGCGGAGTGGGACGGAGATCTGGAAGTATGCGCGGTCGCGGACCCCGGGCTTGGTGTCGGACCCCTCGCTGGGAACGAATCGCGGCGTCGCGATCCTGGGCGATAAAGTCTTCTTCGTCACCGATAACGCGCACTTACTGGCCATCCACAAGGTGACGGGTAAGTTGGTGTGGGAGGCCGTGATGCCGCACGAGCCGCAGAAATACGGCGGTACGATTGCGCCGCTGATTGTGAAAAATCTGGTGATCGCCGGCGTGGCGGGTGGAGATTGGGGCATTCGCGGTTTTATCGACGCCTATCACGCGGAGACCGGGGAACGCGTGTGGCGGCACTGGACGGTGCCGGCGAAGGGCGAGCCGGGCTTCGATACGTGGGTCGGGAGTTCCGTGCAGTACGGCGGCGGATCGACGTGGTTGACGGGATCCTACGATGCCGAAACGGATACGTTGTACTGGGCGACGGGCAATCCGTGGCCGAACTCGGATGACCGCGAGCGCGGTGGGGATAACTTATATACGGACAGCGTGCTGGCCCTGGAGCCGATGACGGGCAAGTTGAAATGGTATTACCAGTTCACGCCGCATGACACGCACGATTGGGATGCGACGGAGCCGAATGTCCTGATCAATGCCAGGTACCGGGGCCAGGATCGGAAACTGCTGCTGCATGCGGATCGCAACGGGTTCTTCTATGTGTTCGACCGGGTGACGGGGGAGCGGCTGCTATCCACGCCGTTCCTTCATAAGCTGACTTGGGCGAGCGGCATTGGGGCCGATGGCAAGCCGGTGCGCATCCCGGAGACCGAAGTAAGTTGTCCGGACCATGCGACCAACTGGAATGGGACCACTTACAGTCCGGCGACCGGTCTTTACTACGTGATCGCGATTGAGAAGTGCGTGGCGAAGGTATCGGGGGACTGGCGGAAGCGTGGCACGCCCCCGCCGGCGGATCCGGGCACGAAGTATCTACGCGCGTTGAACATCGAAACGGGGAAGATCGCGTGGGAAGTGCCGCTGGTGGGTCCTGTGGATGGCAAAAGGGTGGCGGGATTGCTGGGCACCGCGGGCGGGCTATTGTTTTACGGCGACCCCAGCGGCTACTTCCTGGCCTCCGACGAGCGGGATGGCAGGACGTTGTGGAAGATGCCGCTGCAGGCAACCATCAAGACCTCGCCGATGACGTTCTCTATCGACGGCAAGCAGTATGTGGCGCTGGCGGCGGGCTCGACGGTGCTGTGTTTCGGGCTGCCGGATTAAGAGGGGTCGGGGATGCGGTCCCACCCCCGCCAGCGGCGGACTTCGGCGATCCAGTTGCATCGGGTGAGCGGGACGCAGATGACGCCGGCCGTTGCGGCAAAGGCATGATACGAGCAATCGGGAGACGCGGCGAGGTAGCTGGACCTGCCTGACAGGATGCCGACGTGGTTGCCGCCGCTGCCATAGGCGAGATCGCCGGGGTAGACATCGGCGTTGCTAAGCGGGCCCTGGCCACGGGACCAGATCAGGTCGGAGTTGCCCTGCATGCGCCCGGGAGCCCGTCCAGTACCAACGGCATAGCAGTGGCGGACGAAACCGGCGCAGTCGTAGTGTTCCTTGTCCTGGCAGGATTCGCCATACACCAGCCCCGAGGGGCCGGGATGGACGGTATCGGGATCGACGAAGTAGCGGGGCCAGCGGTGGCTGTCCTGGGCGGCGTTGGCGGGGGGCAGGGAAGTGGCGGTGTAGCGGCGGCGCCCCGCCACGTCCGGATGCTGGCAGCGGCCCGCGCAGGCGCCCCCGTGCCCATAGCGGGCGGCAAACAGGAAGCGGCCGGTCTCGTCGGCGCCCATGGTGTTGGGGATCATATGGACGCCGGAGCCGGAAAAGCGGCCGGAGGACTGGCAGCCCCAGAGGTAGTGCGCCCCGGAGGCGACAATGCGTTCGGCTTCGGCGATCACACGGAGACGGAGAGCCTGGTGAGGGCACGGCATCTGTTCTTTAGATCGGCGCGAAACGGCGTTTCTATAGGGCTCCGCCGCTGGTGAGCGGGATAAGGGCGCGGAGGTTGGCGTTGCGCAGCCAGAGAGCGGCCCAGAAGATGACGGCAAAAACGATGGGAGCCGCGATGAGGAAAGGCGGGTCGCCGGCGCGGACGTGCGTGGCGACGGCGCCGCCGAAGTAGGCCGTGAGCAGGATGGCGCCCACCACGGAGGTGCGCGGGATGAGGTAGAGAAGCGTGCTGAGGAGCGCCGCCAGCGCCATCGGGATGATGGCGGATTCCGGGTAGCCCATCTTCAGGGTGCCTTCCACCACGTAGGGTGGCTTGCTAAGGGAGATGGCGCTGTTGACCATCAGGAGGATCGCGGGCAGGGTGCCGAGGATGCGCCCAGCCCACTCTTGTTTACTTGGCATAGAGTCTTTCTTCCGATGTAGATGCTCGAAGTGGGCGAAGTTCATCGGTGTCGCGCCAATTATTTTGGCGGAATGCGAACAAGAGGGCTCGACGGACGGAAGTGGGTAAACTGGACGAGTGGATTACAACGGGTTTCAGGCTCTGCTGCGGGAAAGCTTTGTGGTGAAGTTTAGCGATGGCGAGGTGCGGTTCGCGTTGGTGGAATGCAAGCGGTTGCCGGACCAGAAAGGACAATTGCGGGAGCCGTTTTCCCTGCTGTTTCTGGGTCCGCCGCAACCGGTGTTTCCGCAAGGGATCTACCGGCTGGAGCACGCCGGGGCGGGCCTGTTGGAGTTGTTTTTGGTTCCGGTGGGCAAGGACGCCGGCGGGGTGCATTACGAGGCCGTGTTCAATTAGGCGGTTATCCGGCAACCTGTGCATTGGCCCTGGGCTTACGCACCATCAGCATATAAAAGCCCTCTTCTTCCACCGGCTCGAATCCAAGGCGCTGGTACAGACGCCGCGCTACATTCTGCTTATCGACATACAGGCTGATGCTCTTGTTCTGGGTGCCGGCTTCGGCAATCAACTCCTCCAGAAGCGCCGTACCGAGGCCGGTACCGCGCACCTGCGGCAATAGGGCAATGTCGAGGATGTGCAGGCGCTCGGGTCGGCGATCAAGAAACAGGCGTCCCACGCCCTGACCCTCGCGCTCGATGAGGAGATATTCCGCGTTGGGGTAGTGGGTGGTGTAGTGGTGGTGCTGGGCGCGGAACTGCATGGTGAGAAACGCCTGTTTCTCCGCGTCGGACCAGGGTAAAGCGAGGATGTCGGGGCGGGTGGCGGCGTAGACCAGGCAACTGAAGTTGAGGTCGCCAGCGGTCATGGGGCGGAGCGAGACGTTAGGTGGCATACGGGAAGATGGGCAACGGCTGGGACCGCTGCCCATTCGTAACGGCTTACTGGCGCTGCGGGAAGATGCCCTGCATGGCAATGCAGAAAAGCATCGTCAGATAAGGCTGCGTATTGTTGTGCGGCTGCGCATTCCCGGTCATGCCCAAGGTCTGCAGATTGAGGCTGACCAGCGGACCGGCCGCCGCGTAGGCGTTCCCACCGGCGGAACGCGCCAGGACGCGGTTGGTGGGATCCTTGAGGTCACCCGGATCCGTGAGCGCCGCGGCGGTATGACTGTGAAAGGGCATTTCGGTTTGGATCAACGTGACGCTGCTAACGCCGCCGATCTCGCCGAGGGACCGGTCGGACAAGCCAGGGCCCTGTCCCTGGTTGAGGGGAGTACTCCCCTGGAGATTCGGCAGGGCGAAGGTGGATTTTCCGTCCCCGCCATAGTAGGTGCCCAGCAGCGAGAACAGGGCCGTGTTCTGCGAGATGGGAAGCAACTGACCGTCGCAGACAGCCCAACCGGTGGGCGCGAAGTTGAAGCCGAAGATACGAATTTCGCCTAGAAATTGATCTGCCATTAAAGTTTCTCCTGGTTACGTTTGGGACGGGAAGACGCCATACAGCGAGATGATGAAGTTAATGCAAAGGAACGGCGCCATGTTCTCGTGAGGCTGGTTGCCGCCGGTGGGGCTGACGGTCGAGGGCGACAGGGTTTTGTCCGGCGGATCACCGGAATAGAGATTGATGGTGGAGGTGCGGGCCAGGAAGTTGTTGCTTGGCGCCTTGGCTCCGCCGATGGCGTCGGCGGCCGCCATGGTATGGCTGTGATTGGCCATCTGGCTGGTGGTGAGCGTAACGGTTTCGGTCCCCCCCGACAGTCCGAGCGCCTGCCCGATGTTCGGACCAAGATGGATGGGGACGCGTCCTTGCAAGTCGGGAACGGCAAAGGTGGACTGGCCGTCGCCTCCGTAGGTTGTCCCAATCAGGTTGAAGAGGACCTCGTACTCGGAAATAGGGAGCAGCGATCCGTCGCACTTCTGCCAGCCAACGGGCGCGAAACTGAATCCGGCCATGCGGATTTCACCAACATAAGGTTCTGACATGAATGTTCTCCGGCTCCTTAGTTTCTCGACGGGAAAATGCCTTGCAGGGCAACGCAAAAGTTCAGGGTTAGGAACGGCTGCAGGTTGTTGTGGGCTTGGCTGCCCCCGGTCCCACCGATCTCGGCGGCGTTGAAGGCAACCGGCGAGGCGAGGGTGGAACTGTAGATATCATCCACCTGATTGACGGCCAGAAGCGCATTGGTGGGGACAATCCCATCGGCGATGGCCGAAGTTCCCTGCATAAGGTGGGTGTGGGGCGGCAACTCCGCCACGTTGAGCGTATGGGCAGCCTCACCACCCGCCTGGCCCTGCGTAAAGCCATTGCCTACATGGACCGGCATCCGGTCGCGCATATTGGGGAGCGCGAACGTCGTTCTGCCATCGCCACCATACATGGTGCCGAACAGCGAGAACAGCGCCTGGTTCTGATTAATGGGAAGAAGTTGGCCGTTACAGAAGGCCCACCCTTTCGGAGGAAAGCCGAAGGCCATGAGGCGAACTTCGCCCAAAAACGGCTGTGGCATGAATGTGAATCTCCCTTCCTGGTCTGGTTTGTACTGCTTTATGGCGTCGGGCACGAAGACGCTGAGGTGAAACTGCTTCCGTTGATGCTGATCTGGCTGCTACCCACGTTGGATTTCACGGTGGTGATCCAGTTCTGGACGTCGCCGACCACCGTTCCATTGCCGCTGAAGCCCTGAAGTTGGTACGTGGTTCCAGTGCGGACCACAAGGCGGTAGCCTTCCTGGCCAGCGGGTGTACTGCTGCTGTTGTTGGAAAACATGTTAAGGCAAACCGAAGCCGTGATCGTTCCACCGGCACTGGATCCGGCTTCGATATGGATTGCGTCCACCGCCAAGGCACTGGTGAGTGTGACCGTGTTCGTGTGAGCGGTGAGGTTGAGGACCGAGCCATTAACCTTTGCCTGGCCGCGGATGCCATGGGTAAGCGTCCCGCCGATGTTGTTGTTGTTGATCAACGCAGTCAACGTGCCGTCGTTCTCCACTTCGGCGGTAATCCCATTGCCGGCGATGTTGGAGCCCGTGATGGTGTTGCTGCTGATGGTGGCGTTGAGGATCGAGTCGCCCTGGTTGGACATATTCACCGGGCTCGAAAGAGCGCTGCCCAGGGTCAAGCCCGTCACCGTAGCCGTGAGATTCCCGTTGTTCGCCGTGGCGAGGTTGAGGCACGGGCCATTGTTGCCCGTCATGGTAGCGTTGGACAACGAAGCCGTGAGCTTACCCGGCGATGGGTTCACCCCTTGCGCAACCAACTGCACGCAATTCTGGGAAGCGCCCGTGATCTGCGTGTTGCCCGATGCGCCGCCGGTAATAGTGAACGACAGATTGCCGCCCGCGATGGAGAAGATCTGCACCTGGTCACCGGGCGCGGACGACCCCGGCGAGGGCGTCTGAACCCGCGTGTTATTGCGCAGCGTCAGCGTATCCGCCGAACCGGAGTAGGAAGTCGCCGTCGAGTTGGAGATCGCCAGGTTCATGTCCTTGCCGTCGCGGATAATGCTGTTGTCGAAGATCGACGTGCCCAGCAGGTTGTCGATCTTCACGTTGTGAATATTGGCGGTGTTGGTGGCGCCGCCATCGAAGATCGCGCCGTTGGAGACGTTCAAATCGCGCACATTCAGACCATAGAAGTTGTGGCGTTCCGTAAGATCCGGCGAGCCTGGCAAGGCGCCGGTCGTGGTATCGAAGGTACACCGGTTGATCGTCAAGCCGTTGACGTTCCGGGCATCCAGGTTGTTGTCGACGCTATTCTGCACCAGCATGTCCGTGAGGCTGACGCTGCGGGTAGTGGCGAGGCGAATACCGTCTCCCGTGGCGCTGCCGATGGTCCCGCCGGAGTTTGCCGTCCCCGTACCGCTGACCGTGAAACTCCCGCTGGACGGGTTCACGTTGCTCAGGTTAATTCCCACATCAAATGAGCCGGAAGCGCTCACCGTGGTGAAAGCGTAGGTGCCGGAGACATTATTCAGGTTGATGGCGCGGGCGTTGCTCGTGGTGACGTTCGGGATGTCGCCCACCACTTGGCCGGTGAATGGCCCGGATAGCGTTGCCTGCAAGCCAACGCTGCTCGCGGGCGGCTGGATGCGCAGCCCGCGCACGTTCACGTTATTGCCGTTCATGGCAACGGTGCCCTGGATGATCGGGTGGGTGCCGCCGACCGTGGGACGGGCAATGGTGGAGGCCGGCGGGCTGATGCCCATCACGGCGTCGAACGAGGCGCCCGAAACCCCTTGGCCCACAAGCCACCCATCGGCGGGCAGGGTGACGCCCGAGCCGCTGGCCGTAGTGCCGCTATAAACAAAGATGCGCTGGTTCGTATTCGACCCCATCGCCGTGGTGCCGGACGCCAGCAGGTTGAAGGGAGTCTGCAACCGCCCGTCGCCGTTAACCCCGGCGGCGGGATTCACGAACCAGATCACCGGTCCGCTGATGACGAACGTGCCGGCGGCGTTGGTGCAGGCGCTGCCCGGTGTCCCGTTGTCGCAAACCGTGTAAGTGAAGCCGACGTTCCCAGTCGTGCCGGCCGGCGGATCGAAGGTGAACGAGCCATCGGTCGCGAACGAGACCGCGCCACTCGAGGCACTCATAGCCGTGAGCGTGAACGACGGCGTCGTGTTCTCCGGATCGTTGGGATCGGTGGCGCCCGCGATCATGCTGCCGGCGCCCAGCACGATTCGCATATTCGCTTGTACGTTGAAGCTCTTCGCGGTGAGCACGGGGACGTCGTTGACGGGAGTGATGGTGATGCTTACGGTTGCCCCCGCCGAATTCCCTTCGCCGTCGTTGACCACGAACGTGAAGCTATCGGGCCCGTTGAGGTTTGCATTGGGCGAGTAGGTCACACCGCGGGTGCAATTGCTGGGGGTGCCGCTGCAGGTGCCTGCGCCGAAGCCGGTGACGTTACCCTTCGTGGGCGGAGTTACCAGCGTGAAAGTGAGCGCATCGCCATCCGGGTCGGTTCCGGCAAGGGTGATGCCCGTGCTCACATCTTCATTGGTGGATAGGGACTGCCCGCTGGCGGTAGGCAGCCGGTTAGGAATGAGAATCGAGCAACTCACGGTGGTGGACTGCTGGATGGGCGACGTCGCGTCCTGCACCAGGATCACGAAGCTGTAGTTGCCCTTGGTGCTGGGGGTGCCGGAGATAACGCCCGTGCTGGAGGATATGGCCAATGGCGGAGGCAAGGTGCCGGACTGCAGCGAGTAGGTATAGCTGGGGGTACCGCCGCTGGCGTCGACCCCCGACGAGTAGGCTGTGCCGATGGTGCCTTGCGTAGCGGTCGGACAGGTAGCCGCCAGCGCCGCCACGAAGCTCGCCGTGACCGAGGCCGGGGCGCTCATAGTGACGGTGGTGGAGGCGCTGAGCGCGGCGGCCACCGGGCCCGTCCAACCATTGAAAGCAAAGCCGGAGTTCGGCGTCGCGGACACTGATTGCACCGAACCCGCGGGGAAGAAGCTGCCGGAGGTGGGCGTGACCGAACCGCTGCCATTGGCCGCGGTCGTCAACTGATACTCGGTGGCAAAGGAGGCCGTGAAGGTGGCGGCCGACCCCGGCGCCACGACGGAGTGCGAGATGTCGCCGCCGTCGGACCAGTTGCTGAACACGAACCGCGTACCGCCGCTCCCCTGCGGCGAAGTAGTCGCGATGGTGTGGTTGGAACCTGGGGTCCAGTTGAACGTTTGCGGCGCGGTGAGCGTATTCCCATCCACAACAATAGATAAGCCCGCCGGCGACGTCTGCACCGTAACGCCCACTTGCGAGGTGAAGTTGGCCGTAAGGGAAACCGGCGCGGACATGGTCACGGTCGTCGAGGCTGCGTTGGCGTTGGCCACCGATGCGGATCCGGTCCAGTTCCCGAAAACAAAGCCGGAGTTCGCTGTCGCACTGATATTCTGCACCGACCCAGCGGCGAAGAAGGCGCCCGACGCCGGCGTTACGCTACCACCGTTGACAGGCGAGGCGGCGATGGTCAGTTGATGCTCGGTATTGAAGTTTGCGGTGTAGGTGGTGGCCGATCCGGGAGTGACGATAGAGTGAGCGATCGCGCCGCTGTCGGACCACGTCGAGAACACGTACCGCGTGCCGCCGGAGCCTTGCGGCGTGGTGGTGGCGATGGTGTGGTTGCTGCCCGGTATCCAGTTGAACGTCTGCGGCGCCGTGAGCGTGTTGCCGTCCACGACGATACTCAGGCCGGAGGGAATCGTCGCAACCGTGATCGCCACCGTACTGGCCGCGGCGACATTGATGCTACAGGCCGCTGTCTGCGTCTGCAGGTTCGCGTCGGTAACCAGGCCCGTGAAGCTGAATAGACCGGAGGAGTTGGGGGTTCCGGCCACCGCACCCGTGCCGGGCGTAAGCGTGAGCGGAGGCGGCAGCCCGCCGCTTTGGATCCCATAGGTGTAACCGGAAGCGCCACCCGTGCCCACAAAGGCGGAACTGTACGGCACGCCCACCTGGGCGGTTCCCGTGGGACAAGTGAGGCCTAACGCGCCGGCGGGTGGGTTGATCGTTATGGTGCAGTTGGCCGTGGCCGTGCCGCTGGGCAGCCCCGTCCCGTCGACGAGGGTGGCCGTGAACGGGAAAGCGCCGTTGGCCGTGGGGTTACCGCTGATCGCACCCGTGGCCGGGTTCAGAGTGAGGCCATTCGGCAGAGAGCCGGCACTAATCGAGTAGGAGTAGGTCTGCACGCCGCCCTCGCCCACAAGCGAGGAACTATAGCCAGTCCCATTAGTGCCGGTGTTGGCCGGACAGCCGAGCGTCACCGGAGCCGGCGGGAACGTGCCGGAGTAAGTGACCGGCGTGGAGGTAATGATGACGTTATTCGGATTATTGAAGCTCAGCGCGATCTGGAGGGACTGGGCGGGATTCAGACCGCCGGCCGCCGTGCGATAAGGGTTGGAATTGAAGGTGCCATTGGCGTTGGCCAGCGTGATTGTGGCGGGCAGGTTCGTGAGCACTACATTGATGGGGCCGGGGATCGGGGTGCCGCTGGTATTCGTAACGGTAAGAGTGCCGTTGTAGGTACGGGTGGCGCGCGAATATAGGAATCCGGAGGTGGTGACCGAAACCTGCGAAGAAACATTGAAGATGGTACTGGCGGCGGCGCGAACCGAGGTGGCCAGAGCGCGAATGGCGCGGCCGGTGGCGAGCGGCCCGTCAACGCCGGCGCCGGACCAATAGCCGGAGGCGTTCTGTGTGTCGAGCAGCGTGCGCGCGCCATCCAGCGAGAGATCGATGGTGGCGGCACGTTCGAGAGTGCCGGCTTTGGCAAGGGATTGGGTGAGGTCGGCCGAGGCGATGGCGGGGTTATCGGCATTCCGCGCCAGCCAGGCGCGGGCCAGCCCAACCGCCTCCGTATAGGGGTTCGACGCGTCTCCGGATTCGTCAAAGCCGGCCCGTTCGAAGGCCAGTACATTCGCGGCGGTGGATGCCCCACTGGCATCGCAGGCGGCGCAATCACCACGCCAGGATCCGGAATCCGCCCCCACGGAGCGGTTGAGATTACGATGGAGGTACCATAGGCCCTCGCTGACGGCGATGCGCGCCTCCACCGCCAGGCTGGGTTCGCCAACCAGCACGGTGTAGGTGGCCGAAGCCGACTCGCCCGTCGTCTTATTCGTGACCGTCAGCGTGGCGATGAACCGGGAGCCCGGCGCTGCCGGGTAGATATGACGGATGGATGCGTCGTTCGAATCAGAGATGGGGAAACGGGCCCCGGGGGTGCCGTCCCCGAACTCCCAGAACCCCTCAATGTGAGATCCGGCGGCACTGCTGGTGGCCTTCAGCGTGGTGGCGCGGCCGGCGAGCACATCGTGGGCCCGTGCGCGATCCGTGGCATCGGCCGGAACCGTCCTGACTTCTAACGGGGCGGCTCGCAATAGAGCCGGGAGTACAAAACAGGCGAGCAAAGAGACGCACGTCCGCAAACGGTGCACAGGCAACCTCCGAATTGTTGTCACGACAGGCTTCTTGATTAGCGGTTATGCCGGCGCGAATAAACGCCGAGTGCAAAAAGGGCAGCGGCAATCGTGCCGGTGGTGGCCGGTTCCGGAATGGCGGTCGAGGTCGATAATCCGACGATGGAAGGCGTATTCTGGGCGGCGTCGAACAGCGTTGGCGTGATAGTGCCGTTCAGCCCGATATCGAGGATCGCCGCAAAGCCGGACGGATCGGTGGTGAGCAGGGCGTTGACGCCCGAGCCGTCGTACAAAGCAATGCCAAAACTCGTACCCGACGTGGATACTCCGTCCGGGGTGTTCACCGCGTCGCCAGCCAAGGTCAGCGTGAATTGAAAGGAATCGCCAAAGATGAAGGGATGAAAATAGTCGTTTAACGCCGAGGCGTTGGTGAAATCCACCGTGCCGGGCAGCGTGCCGGTGACGTTGCCCGCCGTGGAGGGTGCGCCATTGAACGATCCTCCAACCGTACTGAAACCGGAAACCGAGGCCGTTGCCGCTTGGCTGTTCCCGCCCGGGTTGAATTGCAGGTTGATGTGACCGGCGCTGCCATTAACACCCGTGAAATTGGTATCGACCGTAATCTGGTAAACGGCGGCGGTGGCTTGCGAGGTGAGTGCGAGAAGCAGGCAGAACGCGAGGACGGACGACCCGGTGGTCCGTTGGAAGGCGGTCATGAAGTATGTTCCTCCGAACAACACGAACGGTGAAGTGGCGGTTTCAGTTTTACGAAACGGGTTGGTGCTGGACGCCACAACAAGCTTGGCTGAGCGTATCATAAGGATCCGGTTTAGTAAAGGAAAGATTGTTGCATTTCGGGAAATGACGTGGAATCTCCCGGCAATCCATGAGGAAGGCGCCTGCATCCCACCTACCGCCCAAAATAGAGGCAGTGCATACTCCCGGATCTACCAAGGCGAACTGCGCAGACCCTCGCTGAACCGCCCGCCCCGTCGTTGCGATACAATCGCTGCTGTTTATGTGGCTTCAAACCGGGATGCTATTCGCGGCTGCCGCCCTGTTGCCCGCGCAGACGGGCGACCTTGCGGTCCTGTTGAAGGGAACGGCGGCGCTGGCCTTTGTCAATAAGGATGGCAAGGTGCTCGCGCAGGCCCCCGTAACCGCGCACCCGCATGAGATGGTGTTCTCCCCGGATGGGCGCTTCCTGTATACCACCGACAACGGCACCATGACGATCGAGCAGGCCGGCACCGGTGGGAACTTCGTCTCCATCATTGATGTGAAGGCCCGCAAAAAGGCCGGCGAGATCAACCTCGGCAAGTATCGCCGTCCGCATGGCATCGATATGGACCGGGCCACCGGGACCTTATATGTGACAACCGAGTTGCCGGATCAATTGCTCGCCATCGACACCAAGACCCGCGCCGTGAAGCGTACCTACGACACCGGCGGCAAGACGGCGCACATGGTGGTGCTGGGTCCGGGAGCGAAGCACGCCTACATAAGCCATTCCAATTCCGCCAATATCGGTGTAATTGATTTGACATCGGGGAAGGTCAAGTTATTGCCTACCGGCAAGCGGCCGGAAGGCAGCGTGCGGTCGCCCGATGGGAAGTTCATCTATGTCGTCAATCGCGAGGCCGCTGCGGTCGATGTGATCGATACCGCGAAGCAGGAGATCGCCGGCAAGGTGGCGGCCGGCAAGGGGCCGGTGCGGATCGCGATAACCCCCGATGGCAAACAGATCATCTACGCCTGCATGCATGACGAGGTGGTCGAGTTCGCCGACACCGGGTCCCGCAAAGTGATCGGAAAGACGGAGAAACTGCCCGGCCCGTTGGTCTCCCTGACGGTATCGCCCGATGGCAAGTACGCGTTTGCCTCCGCCGAGGAACGGGATCTGGTGTATGTCATCTCGGTGGCGGACCGCAAGGTGGTGCGCAAAATCCAACTGCCGAAGGGATCGCACCCGGATCCGGTATTCGCGCTTGAGTAATCTTGCATGGTGGGCGCTGCCGGTGGCGGTGCTGCTGGCGGTGCATGGGTGGGGATTGGCGGCGTGGTTCCAGCAGGATGATTTCGCGTGGCTGGGGTTAGCGCGGGATTGGAATGAGGGTGGGTCGCTGGCCGCGTTGCTGTTCAAACCCTCGCAGCACGGCACCTGGCGGCCGCTGAGCGAACGCGCCTACTTCCTGTTTTTCCCAACAGTCTTCGGATGGCACTCCTGGCCCATGCGGGCGTGGGCCTTCCTAACGCAGGCCGGAAGTTTGGTGTTGCTCCAGGCAATTGCCCTTCGGTTGGGATTGCCGCGCCGGGTGGCGGCGATGGCCGCCGTGCTGTGGGCGGCCAATGCGAAGATCTCGACAGCCATGATTTCCAATGGAGCCTATGTCCACGTGATGGGAGGATTCTTCCTGTTGCTGGCGCTGTGGTGTTCCATAACCGAACGCTGGCGGGCGATGTGGCTAGTATTTTTGACGGGCTTCCTCGTCATGGAGAGCAACGTCGTGTTTCCGGCCCTGGCGAGCGCCTATTGGCTCTGGAGCCGGGATACGAATAAGTTGCGGCGTGTGCTCTGGCTTTGGCCCGTTTCGCTGCTTTACTACCTGCTCCATATGAAGTTCGCGCCGAAACTGGCGGAAGGTTCGTACGCCATGCACTTCGATTTCGCGATGCCGCGAACCGTTGGGCGGTATCTGCAATGGGCCTTCCAAGCTGATAATCTGCAGGCTTTAACGGCGCTACCAGGAGAATTAAACCAACTCTGTGGGATTTTGTTTCCGGCCGTCGTTGCCGGATTGGTGATCTGCCGCGGATGGCGGCGCGACTGCACGCCGCTGCTGGCCTTGCTTTGGTTCGCGGCGCTCATCGGGCCAGTGCTGCCGTTGCGCCAACACATCACCGATTACTATCTGACCGTGCCTTTATCCGCCCTCTGTTTGCTGACCGCGATGGTCCTGCGCTGGCGTTGGGGTTGGGGATTAGTAGCTTTCTATTTGCTGCTGCAGGCTCCGGCCGCGTATCGCACGACCGAGTGGTGGCAAAAGCGGAGCCTCGTGGCGAAGGAACTCGTGCGCCAGGTGTGGACCGTACATGCAGCCAACCCTGGCAGGCTTATCGTCTTAAGCGGCGTAACGGATGAGCAGTTCTGGGCGGCCCTCGCCCATTATCCATTCGTGGAGCGGGGCAAGACCTACGTCTTCCTGACGCCGGAGACGCGCGGCCGCATCACCCCGAATCCGGAGTCGGGCGTACAACTGGATGAGTTCTTCCTGCCGGAAATCCCGTCCGATGCCGTGCGGTTCACGCCCAGAGGCTCCCCGTGAGGCTGCTGCTCCCCGCCTTGCTGGCCGGGCTGGAGCTATTGTTGGCCTCGCTCTGGTTGGATGGGGATTCGCTTCCGCGGTCCGCCATCGCGTCCTGGATCCGATGGGTGGCGCCCTGGTCCCTGCGCGCGGTGCTCGGTTTCCTCGGCGTCTTTGCCGCCTTCGCCTACCTCAAATACCGGCATGCCCTGGTGCGGATCCCCATCAGCAGGGGCGTCCATCACTGGCTGCTGTTTGCCCACGCAATCACGCTCGCAGCCTTCGCCGCCTTGAGCCAACGGCTGTTCTTCCACCCCGCCGGCGATGCGGTAGCCGTCGCCTGGCTGCTATCCGGCGCCGCCGCGATGCTGCTGCTAGTGCATGCGTTTGTGCCGTTCGACTTTTGGCGCAACGTGCGGCGCGCCACCGGGCCGTTATGGCTCTACGCCCTCGGCGGCGCGCTGCTCGCGTGTGGGTTCAGTGAAGCCAACCGGCGTCTCTGGCAGCACGCGGCAGGGCTGACGTTCGCACTCGTGGAATGGCTGCTGCGGCCGCTAATTCCCGATCTCACCGTGAACCCCAGCCGCATGCTGCTGCGCGGCCATAACTTCGGCGTCATCGTATCGCCGGAATGTTCCGGGCTGGAGGGCATCGGCCTGTTTCTCGTCTTCTCGCTGCTGTTTCTGTGGCTGTTTCGCGACGAATGCCGTTTCCCGCAGGCCTGGCTCTTACTCCCGGCCGGTGTGGTCCTGCTGTATGGGCTGAACGCGGTGCGTATTGCTTCGCTCTTGTTGATCGGCGAGGCGGGGTTCAGAGAAATCGCCAAGGGCGGCTTTCATTCGCAGGCGGGCTGGATCGCGTTCAATGGCGTGGCGTTCGCCATGGCACTAACCGCGCGGCGGCTGCCCTGGTTCTCGCGGCGGCCTACGACACCGGCTATAGCCGTGGACAATCCGGCGGCGGCGTACCTGCTGCCGTTCCTGTCGATCCTGCTGGCATCCATGCTGGCACAGGCCGGCACGGGAAGCTTCGAATGGCTGTACGGGTTACGGGTGGCGGCCGCCGTGGCGGTGTTGCTGTGGTTCCGCCGCGCCTATCGGGGGGAGGACTGGCGCTGTGGATGGTTGGGCCTATCGGTAGGCGCGGCGGTGTTTGCGATGTGGGTTGGTGTCGACGAGATCCTCGGGCAGAGCGAAGCGCGTAAGATGCCGGAAGCCCTACGCGCGGCGCCGGAAAAGGTTCGCCTGGCCTGGCTCACCATCCGCGTCTTGGCCGTCGTTGTGACCGTTCCAATTGCCGAGGAGTTAGCCTTCCGCGGATTCGGCATGCGGCGGATGCGCTCGGCCAACTTCGAGCACCAACCGTATCGCGGAGCCGCATGGGCGGCGCTGCTGGTGCCATCTCTGGTCTTCGGCGCGCTGCACGGAAGCCGCTGGCTGGAAGGAACGCTCGCGGGCCTGGCGTTCGCAGCCGTCGCGCGGCACCGCAACCGGCTTGGCGAGGCGGTGGGCGCCCATGCAGCCGCCAACGCCCTGCTGGCCGCGTACGTTCTTCTGTGGGATGCCTGGCGGTTTTGGTGAGCAAGTCTGGTATACTTCGGCCTATGCGATTTCTGGCGTTGACGTTGCTCTTAACAGGTTCGGCCATCTCGGCCATGGCAGGTGGCGTTCTGGTTCCCGAAATAGATGCGAGTTCGGGCGCGTCCGCACTGGCGCTGGTGAGCGGCGGCGTTCTCATTCTGCGCAGCCGGAAGAATCGCAAGTAGGGCACATGCGACTAACAACGCTGTTATTGCTCGTAATGGGTTGCGCCGGGTCAGCCATGGCCTCGGTGGTGGCCGTGCCGGAGATCGACGCCAATACCGGATTGGCCGCGCTTACGATAATTTCCGGCGGTCTCCTGATTCTACGCGGCCGGCGGCGGCGGAAGTAGCGGCCGGCCGCTGCGCCTTCTGAAACGGGAGTAACAACACTTCGCTGTAGCTAAGGTGGCGGCGAATCGACGCCACACCCACCGGTCCTGCCAGTCCACTGGCCGATTCCAACTGGTACGTTCCGGCCAGCCGGTCCCACCACGGGAATAGTTGGCCGAAGTTCTTTTGTTGTTCCTCACGGTGAAGCGAGTGGTGGATGCGGTGAATCTCCGGCGTAACAATGACACGGCGCAGGGCGCGGCTCACAACGCTTGCCAGACGGCCGTTGGCGTGTTGGAAGAAGTTGGCCATGAGCCCGGCCATCTCGGCGATCAGCACCGCCAGCGCTGGCGGGCCCAGCAGAAACACCACCGCAAGCTGGCCGCTCTTCAGAAACAACATCTCGATGGGATGAAATCGCGATCCCGTGGTGACGTCGTAGTCCATGTCCGAATGATGCACCTGGTGGATCCGCCACCCCCAGCGCGTGGCATGTAAGAAGCGATGGCCGGCCCAGGCCCACGCATCCAGCGCCAGCAAGGTGACCACGAAAGCAGCGGCAGCGGGCATCCGTTCCAACGAAGGCCAGGAACGGCCGGCCACGGCCAGCGCGACCCCCACCGGGCTAAACCGGATCACCGTCACACTAACGATGGAACTGGCCAGCAGTAGCCAGCCATTCACGCCCCACCGCCGCGCCGTGGATTGCGTGGGAGCCGCCCGCGGAGCCAGCGTTTCCCAAATCGCCACCCCGAGAAACAGAGCCGCGAACAGATACCAGAAGATACGTACTTCCAGCCGGACCCAATCGATGGGCATCTCGTCAATCCGCCCGTAGCGCGCTCAGCAGCGGGCTCCGCAGCGCGGCCCTCACCGCCGCAATCGACGACACCAGGCCGGTCAAGGCTACGGCCAGCAGCAGTGCCCCCATCGAGAGCAGCGGCAGGTGGCCGCCGCGTTCGGCGATAGCGGGAGCGATGGCGAGAGCCGCGCAAAGAGTTCCGATCAGAAGTCCGCCCGTCAACAGCAGCACGTTCTCCGCCAGCACTAGGTTGGCAAGATGACTCGGCTGATAGCCGACGGCGCGCAGCAGCGCCAATTCCTTGCGGCGTTCCAACACGTTGCGCAGCAGCACGGCGGCCAGACCCACCGTACCCAGCAGCAGGCCCAGTCCCCCCAAAGCCTGGAAGGTGCTGAGATAGGCATTCTCCACCCGGTGATAGCCAGCCAGCTTTTCGGCGGTGGAAGTTAGGTCCAGGCCGTAGTCCTTCAATCGGTCCTCCAGCAGCGCCGTAATCTCCTGCCGCTTCGCCGCCGGGGCGTCCACCAGAAACGCCCGGAAGCCCTGCTGTTCCGGAAAGGCTTTGCGAAAGTCGGCATCGCGAATGACGATCTCACTCTGAAAGATGCTGTCGTGGAGAGTGCCGATGATCCGAAGCGTAATGGGCCGCCCGCTATCGGGATCCAGCACAACGGCATCCCCCACCTTCTTATGCAGCACGTACTGCAAAGAGTTGGCATCCACGAAGGCGCCGAACTCGCCCTGGTTAGGCGCGAGCTTTTCCTTGCTCAGCGGGAGTTGGAAGAAGACATCGTCGGGCAAGCCGATCACGCGCGGATTGCGGGGCTGATACAGATTCAGACAACTGGCATCGTCACCCTGGCGGAGGCGCAGCGGAACCACCCGCGCTTCCCGGAACAGAGCTTCCGCGTCGGAAGGGAAGCCAAGTTCCTGGCGGCCTTCGGGCGTGTTCGGACTGTAGATGACGGGCAGCACCGATTCCCCAACCAGCGGGAAGCCGGCTGCGCCTTCCAGCCTATCCGCGGTGGCTTTGCCCTCCTGCCGGAATGCCGACAGCGCAATCACCAGGAACGTAGCGAAGGCAATCAGGGCCATCGAGACAACACTGCGACCAGGCCGGTATGTGGCGTTACGCAGGCCCAGCCGCCAGATGGTATCGGGGCTGGCAACGCCATGCAGCAGCCACACCTTGCTATAGAGCAGGATGGAAATCAGCAGCAGCATGCCCGCTCCGAAGAAGCCGCCGGCCGCGGGCATAAGCTTCAAGGCGGACGCCGCCAGCAGCAGCAGACCGAGAGCGCCGCAAGCCAACGACAGCAGCACGCTGCGTTTCGAAACGGTGGCCCGCTCTTCGATGGCGGCGCCCTGCAGCAGCGCCCGCGGACTCGGCTCCCGCAGCAGCTGCACCGATCGCCATATCACGAACAGCGCCGTCAGCCATCCGGCCAGCGCTCCGCCAATCAGGCTGAGGGGGCTCAGGTGCAGCGCAAGTAACTGCGTCCCAACGGCATCCACCCACCACGTTCTTAGGCCATAGAGAATGAGGCCCGCGTAGCCCGCGGCCAGCAGCACACCGCCGCCGGCGCCAATGGCGGCCAGGATCGCGCCTTCCTTTAGGAACAGCTTGCCGATGCGGCCGACATCGAAGCCCAGCGAGCGCAGTAACCCCGCCTCCCGATACCGCTGCTCCACGCCGAGCTTGAAAAACAGGCTCACCAGCAGCAGCGCCGAAACCATCAGGAAGAAGCTGAAGTAAAGGAAGTACTGGCCGAAATCCGTAGCGCCTTGCGCCGCCTCCAGGCTGTCGGCCCGCACATCGGCCAGCAGCAGGCCCATCGTCGTGGGATCCAGCGAAGCTTTCAGATCGGCACGGAACTGCGCCGCGGTCTGCTCCAGATCCGCCCCTTCCGGCACCGCGATCCGTATCGAAGTGAGCCGCCCGAAGCGCGAGGCCCACAGCTTCTCCGCTTCTTGAATGGGCAGGAACAGCTTCGGCGTGGTACGGTAGCGGTCCCAATAGTCTTCGTCCTGCTTGCGGATCCTGCCCAGTTCCATCGGAAAGGGTGGATCCCAATCGTGGATGGTCTTGGCCTCGGTAATGCCGGGATACTCGGGGGCGAAGTCGCGGTCGGCGGCCCAGCCGGCGATAGGCGTAATCGACTTCAGGTCAAGCTCCGTCGCCTGCGTATCCAACCGCCCATCGGGATGCCACACCCAATACTCCAGCCGCACCCGGTCGCCCGGCTTAGCCTTCAATTCGCGAGCCGCCCATTCATTCATCACCGCGCCATCGGCATTGGCAACGCCGCTAACCAGCGAGTACGGCACCTCGCGATCGCCGATCCTTATCGAGTTGATCAGATAGCTGAGTACTGGCGAAGCGCTGAGGCCGCGCCTCTTCGCGGCATCATACGTCGCCTTCTCCAAAGCCTCGCTGATCACCATCGCCGGGCTTTCAATGGAAAGCTGGCGCACCGCCCCCAGCGGCTTCACCTTCACCGCCATATCGGCAAGGTCGGCTTTGTCCCGCACGTTCGGCTTTTGTCCCGCGCCCAGCAGAACGAGGTTGGCCTTGCCCGGCTGTTGCAGTTCGCGCTGCAGCCGTAGGAGCGACACGAACACCGCGCGCACGCCGGCCTGCGTCGGACGTAGAACAAATTCGCCAAGCTGTGTTGTGGGCAGTACGGCGGACGCAGTCAGGCGAAGCGCGCGGACGGTGTCCTCCTTGCGCCCATGCACCGATTCCGCGGGGATCTCGGAAGGCTTATCCAGCCGCACAATCACCGAGTCCTGCGGGTTAATGCCAAGCTCCGCCGCCAGCGGCGCACTGACGAGTGCGTTACGCGCGTTGGGGAGTTCGGCGGGCGGTGTGACGCCGTGGAACTTCCAGAAACCTTCATCGACGCCATACACCGCCACCTTCGCGGCGACGCGGCCATTCGACCCATGCGCCACAATGCCTTCCAGCCCGAACATGGCATAGGCGTCCGGGGCGAGGTCCTTCGCCAGCGCCGCCCGGAAAGGATTGGTACCCGCGACGATACGTTCGGTCCGTCCCAGCCGGCCAATCACCAGATCGCGAAGGCTGCCGCGCACCGAGTCGCCCACCAGCAGCGCCCCGGCCAGCACGGCCACCGCCGTAGCCACGCCGGCGATCACCGCGAGGTTCGTACGCCAGTGGTACCGAAGGCCGCGCCAGAGAAGGGTCGACTCGTTCATTCGTTACCGCTCCTTCAAACGGCGGTCCTGCATCTCATACCGCCGCGGCAGGCGCTCGGCCAGTTCCGGGCTATGCGTCACCACCACCAGGATCGTCCGCTGCGCCTTGTGCAGTTCCAAAAGGAGGTCGGCTACCGCATCGGCCGAACGGCGGTCCAGGTTGCCGGTCGGCTCATCGCACAGCAGCAGCAGCGGTTCCCGGATCAGCGCGCGGGCCAGCGCCGTGCGCTGCTTCTCCCCGCCGGACAGTTCGCCGGGCCGGTGATGGGCGCGCTTCGAAAGACCCACCTGATCCAGCAGTTTTCCGGCCCTCTTGCGAATGGCGTCATCCGGCGCGCCATCCACCAGAACCGGCGTCAACACGTTCTCCATCACGCTGAGTTGCGGCAGCAGGCAGTGATCCTGGAACAGGAAGCCAATGTGCTTGTTGCGGAACTGCGCCTGTCGCTTCTCATCCAACGCAAAGGGATCCGTGCCGTCCAGCGTGAGGCGGCCCGAGGTGGGCTGGTCGAGCGTGCCCAGAATATAAAGCAGCGTGCTCTTGCCGCTGCCCGACGGGCCCATGATGGAAAGGGCGTCCCCGCGGGCAAGGTCCAGCGAGACACCCTCCAACACGGCCAGCGGGCCGGCGGCGGTGGCGTATTCTTTACTGAGTTCGGTGGCTTGCAGCAATCTTCTAGTTTAGCTGCGCCGGTTCCGGCCTGATATCTTGGACAGTATAGATGCGCATTCTGGTTGTCGAAGACGAGAAGCGAATCGCCGACTTTCTCAGCCGCGGGCTGGAATCGGCGGGGTATGCGGTGGATATCGCGCCGGACGGGCATACGGCGGTGAACCTGTCGCGCGACACATCTTATGATCTGTTGATCCTCGATTTGGGACTGCCCGATCTGGACGGCCTGGAAGTCCTGGAGAAGATCCGCAACCGCAAGTTATCGCCGCCGGTGTTAATCCTCAGCGCGCGCAACGCGGTGGACGATCGCGTCAAGGGCCTGGAACTCGGCGCGGACGACTACCTGGTGAAGCCCTTTGCGTTTGTCGAACTGCTGGCCCGCGTGCGGGCCCTGTTGCGGCGCGGGCAGCCGACCCCCGAGCGCCTCCAGGTGGGCGACCTCATCTTAGACTGCCTGCGCCGAAAGGTAACCCGCGGCGGGCAGGGCGTCGAGTTGGCGCCCAAGGAGTTCAGCATCCTCGAATACATGATGCGCAACCCCGGCCGCCCGCTAAGCCGCACCATGATCGTCGAGCACGTCTGGGACATGGACTACGACGGCCTCACGAACATCGTAGATGTATACATCCGGCACCTGCGCTCGAAGATCGACGATGGTTGGCCGACGCGCCTCATTCATACCGTGCGCGGCATCGGCTACATGCTCGACCTGCCGGAGCGGGCGGTGGAGCGGTAACAGCCATGACCTTCGCGGCGCTGGCGGCCAGGGCGGGATTCTTACGCGGACTGCGATTCCGCATCACGGTAACCAATGCCGTGTTTCTCATCGGGCTGCTGGTGGCGATGGGCTTCTTCTTCCGCGGCGTGCTCAGCCTCATTCTGGACGCGCAGATTCGCGATGTCCTCAACGAAGAGTGGTACGCCGCGAAAAGCTATCTGGTGATTCATCGCGACAAGCCGGTGTGGCGCTATGACCACATGGACCAGGAAGAAACGTTCATCGTGGAGCGCATGCGCCGCGTCTTCCTTCTGACCGACAAGGACGGCCGCGTCATCGACTACTCCGTGATCTACGAGGACCTGGGGCTGAACTCGGCTGAAGAGATCCGCCGCGCGATGCAATCGAAGGACCCCTTCTGGGAGGTGCGCGTCTCGAGCGAAGGTGAACCCTACCAGATTCGCGGCGGGGTGTTCGTCGACGATGACAATGAGCGCTTCTTTGTGGCGATTGGCCGCTCGCTCGCAGGGAACGAACGCACGCTGGCGGCCTTCACCCGCGACTACTACATGGTGCTGCCCTGGCTCATCCTGGCGGGCAGCTTATTGGGGTGGTTCGTGGCGGGGCGCTCGCTACGTCCGGTGAAAGAATTCTCCCGCACGGCCGAAGCGATCACCGGACAGAACCTGAGCTTGCGTTTGCCGTTACGCGGCTCGGGCGATGAACTCGACGTGCTCACCGTGACCTTCAACCGCATGATGGAGCGGCTGGAACGCAGCTTCGAAATGACGCGCCGCTTTTCAACCGACGTGTCCCACGAACTTCGCACGCCGCTGACGGCCGTCCGCGGCCAGTTGGAAGTGGCGCTGTTCACGGCGAAGTCGCAGGAGCAGTATCGCGAAGCCATCATCACGGCACTGGAAGATGTAGAGCGATTAGGCCGCACCATCCGCGCCATGCTGCTGCTGTCCCAGGCCGAGAGCGGACAACTGGCCCTACAGCGGGCGCCCCTCGATCTCTGCGCGGTGGTGAAGGATCTGGTCGACCAGTTTCAGATTCCCGCCGAAGAGGCCGAACTGCGGCTGTCCTGCGAGTTGAGTGACGGGACCGCCTTGATAGCCGCAGACCGGACGCAGATCGAGCGCCTGGTGTCGAACCTGCTATCGAACGCATTGAAGTACACGCACAAAGGCGGGCGCGTCGACGCGCGGGTACGGGCCGAGAACGGCGAGGTAGTGCTGGAAGTGGCGGATACCGGAATGGGCATTCCACCGGAGTACCTGCCCCATATCTTCGACCGGTTCTATCGGGTGCCCGGGTCTTCGAAAGAGAAGCAAGGGCTCGGACTGGGGTTGAGCTTCGTGGCCTGGATCGTGCAAGCGCACAGCGGGACGATTGCGGTAGAGAGCAAGTTGGGGGAAGGGACGAACTTCACGATACGGTTCCCGGGGTACGTAGGGGCGGAGGCGCCCGTGAACGAGGTGGTGGGGGCGGCGTAGATCAACGGCGCCTGCTGCACCATGTCCTCCCAAATGATCGATCATCTTCTCTCACACACACGTGCGACATAGTCCCTGGCCTGCAACTTACTCTGAATCGCACGCTGCAATAACAGGTCGCGCTTGGCCCGGGACTTCACGCCGTTCCCGATTGCCATTCCATTGGAATAGCTGCTAATCGCTCCATCGCGGACATCAAAAAGCGCGAGCTTATCCTCACCAGACGGCGCCACGTACCGAATTACATGACGATAGGATCGTCCAAAGTAGGACTCAAGAACCCACCGTCTGCCATTATTAGCGGCTTTCCAGTTCTCTTCCTCCGCTACGATATGCAAGAGTTCTGCCATTTCCGTAGCGCCGAACATCTCTTCGCTTCGCTGCCGCTGCAACGCACGTTGCATTTGAACAACCTCGGCATCCGCCATAAGCTGATTCGTCTCGACATTGTAGACGGCGAAGGTCTGACGGTTGATGGAGCGCACTCCAAGACTAGGTACCTCGTCGCAGCGGAACGATCGCCGGAGCAGATGAACTGTACGGTCCTGTTGTAACACTCCATCCACCTCAACACAGTGCTTTGGGACGGCGAGCGCCACCGCACCCAAACAGCGCAATTCGTCGTCGCTCAGCCTCTGATTAAGGTGCCGCTGGCGGATGCGCGCTCTCGTCTTATTGATCGCGGGCGTGTTTAGCCGGTTCTGTCCATTGTCGAACAACTCCCCCCGTACTGGATCCGCCTCGAATTGCATCCCGCCCAACCCTGTGGGAGGACACAGTCGCCAGATGTCAACAGGCACCAACCGTTCCAGAATACGCCCAAGTTCGACGACCGGGCACCGCTTCTGCTTCTCGAACAGACGGAACTCTTCCGTTTGCTCCATCAACTCTACGATGTCGTGGTTGGACATGGGCGCCAGGTCGGCAGCCACCGCATGCATTCCCATCACTAGCCAACAGATCAATGGCCACATGTTCCCACTACTCTACGAACAGTCACGAGGGTGTTCTGCGCGATAATTCCATAGGTGCTGTTGTTCCTGTCATGGCCAGCGTCTGCAACCGCCTGAAACACTGCCGCGGCGCTTGCGCCTGGGTTGGCTTGAATAAAGTTCGTAATAACGGAAGCCGGTGTGATGCCACGACTGGCCCCTGTTGTGGGATCAACCCAATTATTGTGCGGTGCTAGCAAGGCATCCCTGGCGGAATTCTCAAAGCTCGCGTAGCATGCAAACCCTACTGCCGCTCCTGGGGGACACGGAATCATGTTTGGTGTGGGCGGTCTTGTGCCGAAATAGTTTTGATTGATGCCCTGGAGTTGCTGCTGCCGACGGTCTGCACCCCAGCCGGCCTCGGCAAGGGACCACGCCACAATGAGGGCGGTAGCTACGCCAGTCTCACGGCTAACCGCTTCCGCTTCATCACGCCTTCCCGTTAAGCAGTTGTATCGTTGATAGTCTGCTGGACCGCAGCCGGGGGGAGCGCTCTCGCAAGCTTCCAGGGAGTTCGCCATAGCATTCCCAAAATGAGGCCGTTGTGCGGTGCGCAAGGGTCACGAACGAGACGGTTCCCTCTTCGCCTTGGCCTGAGCCAGTCCCTTCTCGAGCGGGACGGTGTTTCCCTCAGCGACCTCCCGCTTGACCTTCTCAACGACACGCATTCCGCGGCCACCTGGAGAGAAGTCCTTCAGCATCTGCTTGTCCCAAGCGTCGTACTCAAGTTCGTTGAGCCATGACGCCAGGGAGTGACGCTCCTCCATCGGCAGGGCGGCAATCGCGTTCTTGATGGCTTCGACGGTCATACCCCCCACCATAGCCCGAAACTGGCCGCCCAGGCAAAGACCCCGTTTCTCGTAGGAAATGTTTGGATCCGCATCCACTTCCACACCCCCGTCACCCGCTGTACTCCGTCGACAACTCTGCCTGTTTCAGAACCCAGATCGGTTGCATCCTTAGATAGGTCCGGCGGGTAGCCGTACATCGCCATAAGCCGCCGGACTTTCCGCCGCAACCCTACCCCTCGCGAAGGTGTCGAAAAGTTGGTCGTCGAGGTCGTTGCGATCCGTAACCATCACCACGCTCGGATTCGCCATCTCCGCCGCCCGCACCACCGTACCCGCCAGCCTCGGCCTCGTCAGGCTCTTGCCGTTAACCTGCCTGTGCCAGGCCACGCCGGGTCTGGTCTCGTCTCCCTTACGATCCGGCGTCTTGATCGTTCCGGCGACCGAGCACCGCGCTTTGCGTACCGACCGGACCTGGTGGTATCCGGCGACCTCCTCAAAATCTACTTCTGGGCCGTAATCGCCGAGGTAGTCATGCTCGCCATCTACGCCAAAAATCGGAATGACAACCTCATCTATGCCGAAGAAAGCAACTCTGCCAAGCAATCGAGGTCTTTCCAACCCCGCCTCACTCACGCCACCCGTCGCCGCCGCTGCCGCACCCGGATCGATACCTCCGCCCCCGCATCCGTCAGCATGTTCACCAGCGTATCCAGCGAGAACCTCCCAATCTTTCCTCGCAGCAAGTCCGAGAGGGTTCAGGAAATGCAGTTGCGCGCAGAGAGCTACAGCTTGCGGCGCTGCTTCAATGAGGCCTGAACCGTCGGGTTCAGGAAATTTGGCAGTACGAACCACCCCGGACCGCCCAGCGTGTTCTTGCTTCAATGAGGCCTGAACCGTCGGGTTCAGGAAATGGCGTTGCTCGACGAGAGCGATGCTGCATCTGCATCCGCTTCAATGAGGCCTGAACTGTCGGGTTCAGGAAATTCGGCCACGTGATCCTAAACGCCAATTGGTATACCGTGCTTCAATGAGGCCTGAACCGTCGGGTTCAGGAAATCACCTTCGCCGGCACCGGCGGCAGCTCGCTCGGATACTCGCTTCAATGAGGCCTGAACCGTCGGGTTCAGAAAATACCACCCATACATTCCAGATGCCGATTGGCGGCTGGCTTCAATGAGGCCTGAACCGTCGGGTTCAGGAAATATCCCAGTTGTGCCCGCACCGCTGAACGGGTCAAGAAGCTTCAATGAGGCCTGAACCGTCGGGTTCAGGAAATCAGTTGCCAAAATAGCCTCCAATTTCCCAACAATCTGGGCTTCAATGAGGCCTGAACCGTCGGGTTCAGGAAATATACTCGGCTTCAAAGACCAATTTATCCCCTACGTAACGGCTTCAATGAGGCCTGAACCGTCGGGTTCAGGAAATCCCCTCATCGCCACGTCGACGCGCACATTGCAGCCAGGGCTTCAATGAGGCCTGAACCGTCGGGTTCAGGAAATAAAACCAAAGGACGACCAGTAATTAGAGATCCATTTCGCTTCAATGAGGCCTGAACCGTCGGGTTCAGGAAATCTATGGGGTGAAGGAAAAATGACAACCCAACGTGTGCTGCTTCAATGAGGCCTGAACCGTCGGGTTCAGGAAATTTCGTCCCTACGCCGCACCTGGTCGACTGGTGCGCGGGCTTCAATGAGGCCTGAACCGTCGGGTTCAGGAAATCGAAGAACAAGCCGCTACCAGAGGTGCGCTATGAGCCGGCTTCAATGAGGCCTGAACCGTCGGGTTCAGGAAATAACGCGTCTGACTCACGCATCATGCTTCTACGCCGGCTTCAATGAGGCCTGAACCGTCGGGTTCAGGAAATTCTAGATCCTGGAGGGTCCGCGAGTATGGGGCCTTGGCTTCAATGAGGCCTGAACCGTCGGGTTCAGGAAATTCGTGCTGTCGAAGCTCAAGCAGCGGGAGATTGTGTCCGCTTCAATGAGGCCTGAACCGTCGGGTTCAGGAAATGGTTCCAATTGATGTTGCGCGCGTGGACCGCCGGCGCGGCTTCAATGAGGCCTGAACCGTCGGGTTCAGGAAATCATTGGGTTGATGGTGTTGAGGAAACGTGAAACGTCGGCTTCAATGAGGCCTGAACCGTCGGGTTCAGGAAATCTGGACACCTCCATCAACTTCGGTCTGATGAGGAGTCGCTTCAATGAGGCCTGAACCGTCGGGTTCAGGAAATCTCGCGCGGGTGGCCGATCTTCATTGACGAGTACCCGCTTCAATGAGGCCTGAACCGTCGGGTTCAGGAAATGGGTTGGCCGAATCCATGAATGATATGTTCCGGTTGATGGCTTCAATGAGGCCTGAACCGTCGGGTTCAGGAAATAGTTCCACGTCCCGGATGACTGGGGGCAGCTTGGCCGGCTTCAATGAGGCCTGAACCGTCGGGTTCAGGAAATGCTAACCAAATACCCTTGCAAGTACGCCACCACGGCATGCTTCAATGAGGCCTGAACCGTCGGGTTCAGGAAATCTGTGTACGATACGATTGCAGACGCACAGAAAGGTGCGGCTTCAATGAGGCCTGAACCGTCGGGTTCAGGAAATCCGGTAAGGATCGTGCCGACTGCGCCGCCATGCTTCGCTTCAATGAGGCCTGAACCGTCGGGTTCAGGAAATAACCCGATCCTGACAGGTGGCGCCAAGCTATAGTCGCTTCAATGAGGCCTGAACCGTCGGGTTCAGGAAATTTGCGCGTGTGGTATGTGG
>CAYLPH010000004.1:0-14455 GCA_964385495.1 uncultured Candidatus Solibacter sp. | reverse complement strand
GCTTCAATGAGGCCTGAACCGTCGGGTTCAGGAAATTTGCGCGTGTGGTATGTGGCCGTAACGCGGGCGCGCCGCTTCAATGAGGCCTGAACCGTCGGGTTCAGGAAATTGGATTGCCCGAGTGAGAAGTTTGCGCGTGACCTTGCGGCTTCAATGAGGCCTGAACCGTCGGGTTCAGGAAATACGTATACTCGCTCCAGATGCAAAACGACACGCAAAGCTTCAATGAGGCCTGAACCGTCGGGTTCAGGAAATGATGCGCCGTGCTGCCATGCAGGATCGCTACCGCGAAGCTTCAATGAGGCCTGAACCGTCGGGTTCAGGAAATGGCCAGGGTCCGACGATTGGTTGGCTCGCGAACGCGCTTCAATGAGGCCTGAACCGTCGGGTTCAGGAAATAATATCGTCCCACCGGCGCGGGTTGCGCTCGGCCATGATGCTTCAATGAGGCCTGAACCGTCGGGTTCAGGAAATTAAGCGGGCGTTGGTGGTGGATGGGCCAGGCGCTGGCTTCAATGAGGCCTGAACCGTCGGGTTCAGGAAATTAAAGCATGGAAAGAGTTAATACGATCTTAGTTAGGGCTTCAATGAGGCCTGAACCGTCGGGTTCAGGAAATCACCCTGCCGTCGCGCTCCTGGTATTCGCGCCACCGCGCTTCAATGAGGCCTGAACCGTCGGGTTCAGGAAATTTCGTCACCGCGCCGCCGACGCGGGCGCGGGTGTAGCTTCAATGAGGCCTGAACCGTCGGGTTCAGGAAATGAGTTGTATCTGTCAAAGCAGATTTCCTGAACGTTGCTTCAATGAGGCCTGAACCGTCGGGTTCAGGAAATAAACCCCACACCAGGTGGAGCCAGCTTCACCACCCGCGCTTCAATGAGGCCTGAACCGTCGGGTTCAGGAAATGAACGAACGCCGGCCGATGCGATCGGGGAGTACACCGGCTTCAATGAGGCCTGAACCGTCGGGTTCAGGAAATGGCAACGCTGAACATCGGAAAGAAGCTCCTGGTTCCCGAGCTTCAATGAGGCCTGAACCGTCGGGTTCAGGAAATAGCTACCCTTCTATCTTATTCAATTTTCAAGCATCTTTGCCGCACTTTGCGAGCGGCGGTTCCAACTCCCTCCCCCATCCCGGCCGCCGCGCCCCCCAATCGCCTCCAACTCTAACATAAGAAAGCTTGCGAGCGGTGGCCGGGTTTTCTGAATCACCCCGCCGCTCGCGTGCGGGGTACGGTCTCCGTTCAGCGCGTCACGAAGACCGGATAGTCGCCGATCTCGCCTTCTAGACACTTGGCGAGCAGCCGTGCCTGCACTTCCAAAAGCCGGCGGTAGCTCAGCCGGTAGTCGAACAGCGGGTGGGTCACCAACGTATCCATCCTCGCTTCGTACGCCCGGTAAAACGCCTTGCGGCCCTCCGGTTTCAGCGCCACCGATTTCCCTACCCGGAGGAAGTCGCGCGGGGTCACCATCCTGGTGTTGATGGCGTTGACAGCCGCGCTATCGACGATAAGCGCCCGGAAGGGCTCCATCAAGTCCAGGGCCAGAGCCGGACGGCCGAACCGCGGTTGGTGGTAGAAGCCCAGCATCGGGTCGAACCCGGCGGCGTAGCAGGCAATGGTGAGGTCCTTGGCGAGCATCGAGTAGCCGAGCGAGAGTAGGGCGTTCACCGGGTCGAGCGGTGGGCGCCGGTTGCGGCCTTCCCAATCAAACGTGAAGCCTCCCGAGGTTACCCCGCCGTCGTCGGTCTCGACCTTGATCAGCCCCTGGAAGGCGGAGAAGTACAGGCGCGCGGCGTTGCCTTCGACTCCCAGAAGTTCTTCGAGGGAACGGGCGTTCTCGGCCCGTTCGCCCATCTCCTTCATCTCCGCCAGCAGCCGTGCAGCGGGTTCGAGATGGTTGCGCAGCAGGAAGGTGCGCTGGTTGCGGATCTTGCCGGCGGTCAGTTGGCGGGCGAGTTTGCGGCAGAACCAGGGCTCGGCCGCAAGCGTGAACTGCTTCTGGCGAAGGAAAATGTTCTTCGTGGAGAGGCCAGTGGTCATGCCGTAGAACCAGCCGCCCATCGAGAAGTAGCAGATCGGGATCTCCGCTTCGAGCAGGGATTGCACAGCCTGCGTAGTGATCTGGATGTTGCCCATCAGGTTGACCTGGCAGATCTCGTTGATGCGTACGTCCTGGATGGTCTTCTCCTTCTCTTTGACAGCAAGCACTTCGCCGGAGCGGCCGACTTTGAGCCCTTGGGTGTCGAGATAGAGAGGCTTGCGGTCGTAGCGCGGCGCAAGGAGCCGGCGGACTTCGCGGGTGGCGGATTTGCGCGGGAGCGCGGCGCCATGATCGGCGAACAGTTGGAGTTGGTCTGGTTCTTCGGTCGGAGCGGCGCCGGCCCCGGATTCGAGCGCGCTCACCTCGTCGGGAAGGCAAACCGGGGCTAGCGAACAGCCGGCGCATTTGGGGCTGGCATCGAGCGGCGGCGGGATCGAGCCAAAGCGCGCCAAGCGGGAGGCGGCGGCGATGGTATCGCGGGTTTGGCTCAGCAGTTCTTCGCTAAATGGGACGGCAACTCGCTGCTTCGTCTTCTGGTAGTAGAGCACGCCTTCCTCCGTGGTGTAGCCGTTCTCTCGCAGCACCAGAGCCTGGACGGCGAGCTGGATGCGGTCGGGATCCCAGGCGCTGAGGCCGGTCGGGGTTTCGATAGGGGCGCCGTGCTTGTAATCGACCGGCGTCACCGACGCGGCGGTCGCTTCGATGAGGTCGAGTTTAGCGATCACGCCTTGTTCGGCGCTCGAGAGAGTTAGGGACCGCGTATGGAGGGTTTCGACCGGGTCGAGATCCTCTGCCGCGGGCAGGCCCCGTGCGCCCGGCTTATCGACCCGCTGGTGCTGGCTGGCGCCCTCTACCGTGTCGGCGCTTTCCACGAAGATGCCCTCCACCCATTCGTAGAAGAACAGGCGCGGGCAATAGGTGAACTCGTTGAGCATGCGGGCGGGAATGAGATCGGGAAGATCGCGGCCCCGCGGAGTGGGTTGGGGGAGGGTGGCCATGGGGTTCCTTGTTGTATCAAGCCTGTAGTATCAAAACGTTACGGATGCCGCGACCCGCGCGCGGCTCGGTTGGCGTAACCCGCTGATCCTGCTACGGAGCCGCGACCGCAACGGAGCGGGGTTTGCCACGGCTGTTAAACGACGATGCACGGCGCGTCCAGAGAGCTATAGGGTTTGCCGAGCGCGGTAATCACCCGGTCGCCACGCCCTTCGGCGGGACCGAGGTGAACAAACAGCACTTGGTCTTCGCGGTGATGAATGATCTCGGCCAGGTCCCGGCGCAGGCGCGCGAGGTCGGTGGCATTGAGTTGGCACTCGAAGATGGAGTATTGCAGATGATCGCCGTAGCCGCGCATGGTTTGGAAAACCTTGCGAAGCCGCTTGTCGTTGCAGATGTCGTAGCAGACAAGGTAGGAGGCACGCATGTATGGCCGGATTCTATGAGGATTTCGGGGTCCGGGTCAAGCCTTCCGCCTGACTGGCACGCCGTAGCCAAGCGCGCCCCATGGCGCCCTCCCGAAACTCGGCTGGAAGCCCCGGCTTTTCCAAGCTGATCGCATCATGCACTCCGCGGCAGCACCTCGCGCTCGATCTGCCGCCCAACTACATCCTCAGCCATCGCCAGATCATACCTCGCTTGCAAGTTCAGCCACATCTCCGCCGACGTTCCCCAGTACCGCGCCAGCCGCAGTGCCGTGTCCGCCGTAATCCCTCTCTGTCCTTTAACGATACTGCCAATCCGGTTCGCGGGAACCCGTAGCGCCATCGCCAAGCCATGCACCGTCAGGCCACCTTCCGCAACGATCTCCTGCAGAACCTCACCAGGGTGGATCGGCGGTGATCTTTTCAATTGCTTTGCTTTCATTGGACCAAAAGATCCCGTCCGGAAATCGCACCCGCAGAGCGAATACCTCCGCGTGCACCGCCTAGCTTGAAGAACTGACCAGGCTTCAATGGGGCCGGACGGGATCTCTAATATCAATCTAGCCCATTACTGGTAAGTTCAGCAAGAAAGATCTTGACTCCATACCCGATCTCAACTAGGCTGAAAACTGAGAGGGGCAGCCGGTTGGAACGGCTGCCCCAAACGTAGCCGACAGAGTCGACCACGCCCTACAAACATTATAGGCTCTGCGCGGCGTTTCAATCCGAGGTGCATAAATGACTAGTGTCTTCCTCATCGCCGCCGAGCCGGACTCGGCGGCAACCCTTCAACCCCTCATCGCCTCCATCGGAGCCAAACCCGTGCTCTCCTGCGCTTGGGTTCTCCCGTGGATCGGCACCGTCGATTCCCTTCGTTCCTGGCTCCGCGCCCACCTCCCCCGCGCTCGCTTCATTCTCTCCGAAGTAAACGGCGGCGGCTGGTCGTTAACCTAAAACCCACGCCCTTTCCAGCCAAACGTCTACAAACGCACACGGGCTCGCCTTTCTGCTACTATCCCAGCTTGGCGAGTCCGAATAAACCTCGATTGTCGCCCAACCCGCGCCAAATCGGCAAAATCACCCCGGGCTGCCCCTCCCGCAGCCGAAAGGAAAACTCCCCGTGTCCGAATTCCTGACTCTTGCCCAACTCCAGTCCGCCGTCGCCGGCCGTGCCGCCGCCCTTCGTTCCATCACCGAACTCCAACCGGTCGGTGGCCCCGGCGACAAGATCTTCCCCGCTACCTACGCCGGCGGAGTTTATGCCACCGAGCAGCGTCGCCTCCCTGGCCAATCCGACCTCGTCGACTGCGTCCTCGTCAACTCCGTCCAGTCTGAAGCCAACCACGCCGAACTCGCCCTCCGCGAGGCCATCGCCCGCAACGAAATCGCGCTCCCATTGATTGAAGTCGACTTCTCCGCCGCCAACGGCTCCTTCCGGAAACCCATCTCGAACCTCACCAGCCTCGACGTCCCACACCGCCTCGCAGACGCCATCCTCCGCGACGCTAACCTCCCCGACGGCACCCGCTTCTCGGCCTCTTCTCACGCCAAGCGCTGGAGCCGTTCCAACCTCTGGGACGCGACTGCCATCTACGAACTCTGTCCCACCGCACTCGTCTTCGGCATGTGGGGCTCGCCGGAGAAACCCGGCGGACTTGGCGCGAAATTCGAACGTGCTTATGTCTCCGAAATCGTCGCTATTGATGTCACGGATGTCAAAAAGCGCTCTGGATTCCGCATAGACCCAATCCAGGCCAGCAGCAAAGTGATGGTTGTGCCCAAGGGCGACGGCTTCGAGATCGCCGATACAAAAACGAAGGGCGGCCTCGCACCATCCAAGATTAATCACAGCAACATCCCCTTCGATAGCTCCAACGCCGGCATCCGTTGCCGCCACGCCGAACAGACCACCGTCATTTCCCTCGGTGCCCTCCGTAAACTTCGGTTCCCCATCAACGGAGCCGCCTCCGCCGCCATCGATAACGCCGGCCGCACCGTCCTCGCCGCCCTCGGCCTCTGTGCCGGTGTCCTTGCCGCCGAATGTGGCACCAGCCTCCGCTCCCGCTGCCATCTCTGGCCCACCGGACCCCGCGTCTGGGAACTCCTCGACACCCCCGGCCAACCCCCCGCCCAGTTCTCCATCACCGCCGCCCAAGCTACCGCGCTCCTCAACCAGGCGGTTGCTGCTGCCCAAACCGCCGGCCTGGCGTGGCACTCCGATCGCATCACCCTCACCCCAACACCCGAACTCATCGAACTCATCCGCCAAAGCCAGGAGGTAGCCGCCAAGGACGAAGGGAGCGCCGAATGACCTCCGTCGGTATCCGCTACCTCACCGGCTACGCTGCCGCCACCGACCTCGCCAGCGGCGGTCCCGAATGGCCCCCACACCCGGGTCGCGTCTTTATGGCCCTCGCCGCCGCGTACTTCGAGTGCGGCAAGCCCCCGCTCGAACGGCAGGCCCTCGAATGGCTCGAATCCCAACCCCCGCCCATCATCCGCGCCTCCTCCGCCCAACCCCGCTCCTTCTACGAAACTTACGTCCCCGTTAACGACAAACACGACGGCATCCTCGCCCGCCCGCGCCAGCCGCGCACCTTTCCCAAAACCCGCCCCGACGACGACACCGTCTTCCTCTCTTGGCCTTCCGACCCTCCCGCCGAACTCCAGCAACCGCTCGACCAACTCTGCGCCAAGGTCACCCGCATCGGCCATTCCTCGTCTTTGGTCCAACTCTGGCTCGCCGGCGCACTCACGCCCGCCGCGTCCGACTGGCTCCCCCAGGACAACCTCAACGCCCGCCGTCTCCGCGTCGCTTCCCCGGGAACCCTGCGCTACCTGGAAGACAGCTTCGCCCAGCGGGATCTCGACGAGTACTTCGACCTCGTCTCTCAAATCGAATCCGCCAAGGGTTCCGCTGCTTCCAAACTAAAAAAACACCTCAAGACCCGGTTTCCCGAAGGCGCCCCCCAACCCGAACGTCCCCGCCTCGGCGTCTGGCAAGGCTATGCGCCCCCCTCTCCCGCCGAAGCCGCGCCGGTCCTTCGCTCCGGCCCGTTCGATCCCAACTTCATCGTCCTTGCCCCTGACGAAGGCCGCGTCCTCGGACTCGAATCCACCCTCCAACTCACCGGTGCCCTCCGCAACGCCGCTATGTCCGCCGCCGGTGCCAAACCTCCCGAATGGCTTACCGGCCATGAGCCTGGCGGTTCCCCCTCCCGCCTTCCTCACGCCGCCTTCTTCCCCCTCCCCTTCCTCTACCACCGCCACGCCGACGCCCGCGTCATGGGCCTCGCCATCGCCCTCCCCCGCCAACTCGCCGCCACGCCGGACGGTCGCGCCTCCCTACGCCAAACCCTCGGCCCTCTCTTCTTCAACCCCCAGACCGGAGCCTCCCAACCCCTCAAGATCTGGTCCCCCAACACCTCTCGCGGCCGCATCTGGGAGTGGCAATTGCGCCGCGAAGACCGCGAAACCCCGCCCTATTCTCTCCGGCCCTCCACCTGGTCCGGACCCGTCCAACGCTGGGCCACCGTCACCCCCATCGTTCTCCATCACTACCCCAAACGCCGCGACGACCACATCGAATACATCGTCCTCGAAGCCTTCCAATCCGCCGGCTTCCCCACTCCCGATCAACTCCTCATCTCCCAGGTCTCGGCCTTCCCCTCCGCCCCCCATGTCCGCACCATGCCGCCGTTCACCGAAGGCGGCGATACCCTCTGCCGCTACCATGTCCACGCCAAAGCCTACTTCCACCACGCCGTCCATGGCCCCATGCTGATTGGCCGCGGGCGCTTTCGGGGTTACGGCCTCCTTGCCCCCTACCGGGAGGATCTCCTCTAATGTCTGCCATCTCGCCTTCTGATTTCCCTGCCTACTTCCACGCCCTGCATGGCCACCCGCCCTTTCATTGGCAATCGCAACTCGCCGCCCAGGTCTGCGCTGCCGATGGCCAGTGGCCCGATGTTATCGATCTCCCTACCGCCAGCGGCAAAACTGCCTGCCTCGACATCGCCCTCTTCTCTCTTGCCTGCCGCCCCAAGGCCCCTCGCCGTTTCTTCTTTGTCGTCGATCGCAAAGTGATCGTCGATGAAGCCTTCGCCCGCATGGGCCGCGTGGCCTGTACCCTCGCCGGAGCCACCGATGGCATTCTCCTCCGCGTCGCCGCCCGGCTCCGCGAACTCGCCGGCGGAGCCCCCGATTCCCTCCCACTCGCTACCTTCCAACTCCGCGGTGGCATCTATCGCGACGAGCGTTGGGTCCGCAGCCCCCTCCAGCCCACCTTCGTCGCCAGCACCGTCGACCAGATCGGTTCCCGCCTCCTCTTCCGCGGCTACGGCGTCTCGGATTCCGCCCTCCCCATCCATGCCGGCCTCATCTCCACCGACTCCCTCATCTTTCTTGATGAAGCCCACTGCTCCAAAGCCTTTGCCGCCACCCTCGCCCGCATCGAGCGCTACCGTAGCCCCGCCGTCCATTCCATCCCCACCGGACAGCCTCTTCGCTTCGTCGAGATGACCGCTACGCCCTCCCGCTCCGTCAGCGCTTCCTTTACTCTTCCACCCGCCGACCTCCAGCCCGATGCCTTCCTCGGCCGCCGCCTTCGCACCCCGAAACCCACCCGTCTTGTCCCCGTCAAGGCCAAATCCGACGACTACCGGAAGATCGCCGCCGAACTCGTCAAACTCGCCCACACGGCCGCCGCCGACCCCGAAACCCTTCGTATCGCCATCATCGTCAACCGCGTGTCCACCGCCCGCCACGTCTACGACGAACTCCGCAAATCCGCGAACGCCGAACTCCTCACCGGGCGCATGCGCCCCATCGACCGTGACGAGATCGTAAAACGTCTCGCCCCCCTCAAGTCCGGGGAACCCCGCCCACACGGCGACCGCCTCTTCGTCATCGCCACCCAGTGCCTCGAAGTTGGCGCGGACCTGGACTTCGATGTCCTCCTCACCGAGTGCGCCTCCATAGACGCCCTCCTCCAGCGCTTCGGCCGCCTCGATCGCCTTGGTGAATTCGGCAAGGCTCGCGGTTGGATCCTCCTCACCAATACCGACCCCAAAAGGCTCGACGCCGTCTACGGCGCATCCCTCGCTGAAACCCGCCTCTGGCTCGAAAGCCTCGCCGCCGGCGGCGATACCCTCGACTTCGCTCTCCAGGCGAACACGCTGACCGTTCCCCAACACTGGGCTCTTGCTGATCCCGTTCTCCGCGAAACCCTCCTCCCGAAAGCTGCCGTCACCCCGGCCCTCCTCCCCGCTCATCTCGACACCCTCTGCCAGACCAGCCCTCGCCCCCAGCCGGAACCCGAAGTCTCTTTCTTCCTTCATGGCAGCCAGCCCGCCGACGCCGACGTCCAGATTGTCTGGCGCGCCGACCTCGATGCCGCCGCCTCCCCCGCCAACTGGCTCGATGTCGTCAAGCTCATCCCACCCGTCGTCGCCGAAGCCCTCCCCGTCAAAATCTGGGCCTTCCGCAAGTGGATCGCCGGTGAGACTGAGCCGCTCCCCCAGGCCGACGTCGAAGGAACCGAGCCGGAACCTGACTCCTCCTCCCGCCGCAAAGCGAAACCCGCCCGCCCTTTCCTCATCTGGCGCGGCGAACGCTCCGTCACGGACCCCTCGCCCAATGAGGTGCGCCCCGGCGATACCATCGTCATCCCCGCATCCTACGGCGGCTTCGACGCCCTCGGCCATATCCCCGATCCCACGCAACCCGATGTCGCCGGCCGTGCCTTCGCCACAGTCCGCCGGCGTATCCGCCTGCGCCTTCACCCCAATGTCTTCCCGCTTTCCGATGACCTCAAAGTAGCGGTCCGGACCGAGTCGCCGGAATGGGAGGAGATTCGAACGTCCCTGGAGTCACAGCACGAACAACTTGCCCTCCAACCGTGGGACCGCCAAGCACTCCTTGCCTTTCTGGCAAACCCTCTGAAACGCTTCCACCTCTACTCCTATCCCGGCCAGGCCGGCTGGATCGTCGAACAGAAGCCAGGTAAAGCCGGATCGTTCGAGGAGGATGGCGAAGCCGACGAGGCCTCCGCCGGAGAACGCGTGATACTTGATCGCCACACCGCCCACGTCTCTGCTGCCGTCGCCGCTTTCGCCGCGCCCCTGCTCGATCCGCCTCACCGCGATGCCCTCGAACTCGCCGCCCACTGGCACGATACCGGCAAAGCCGATCCGCGCTTCCAGGCCCTCCTCCTCGGTGGCGATCCCTTTGCCGCCCGCTTCTCCCCGGTCCTCTACGCCAAAGGCCGCTTCGTCCCCAAGAGCCAGTCCGAACTCCACTACCAGCGCAGCGGACTGCCCAAAGGCTTCCGCCACGAACTCGCATCCCTTACCCTTGCCGCCCAATCCATCCCGCCGGAGGCCAACCTCCGCGATCTCATCCTCCACTTAATTGCCGCCCATCATGGCCGCTGCCGCCCCTTCGCCCCCATCGTCCACGACCCCCAACCCGAGACCTTCACCGTCCACGGACAAACCCTGACCGCTACGGACCGTCTGGCCGCGCCACCCCACCACCTCGCCGCCGGCGTCCCCGGCCGCTTCTGGTCCCTCATCCGCTCTTACGGCTGGTGGGGCCTCGCCTACCTCGAAGCAATCCTCCGCCTCTCCGACTGGAGCGCCAGCGCCGCCGAACAGCGGAGCGCCGCCGAAGCCCGCGAACAAGAGGAAGAAAAAGAAGCAGCCCAGGAGCCTGTCCATGCCTGAATCCATCACCCTCACCGGACTCGACGGCAGCAATCCCCTTGGCTACCTTGCCGCCCTGGGCGCCCTCCGCCTCCTCGCCCAGCACCACCCCGCCGTCCGCATGCATTGGACCCGCGACACCGCCGCCTGGCGGCCTGTCCTCTCCGGCATCGATCTCACGCCGGACACCCTCATCGCCGCGCTCCTCGCCGCCCCGGCATTCCCTGCGTCCGAATCCAGTCTGCTAGGCAAGAACATCACCGTCGAACCGGCGAAGTTCAGCGACTTCGTCCAGCACGCCGAAAACGCGCTCCATCCCTCCGGCAACCGCATCCCCGCCGACTTCGCCGCCGCCTTCGGCTCTGAAGTCTGTGTGGACAAGGATAAGAACCGCATCGAGTACACCCTGCTCTGCTTCATCACCGGCTCCGGCCACCAGGACTTCCTCGAAACCGCCCGTACCCTACTCAAGAAAGTGGAGGCTCCCCACCTCCAGGAAGCGCTCTTCGGCCCCTGGCTCCGCCACGACGACAAGCTCTCCTTCCGCTGGGATCCGTCTGACGCCTCCGAGTACGCCCTCCGCTGGGACAACCCCGGCCCGCTCGGCGTCAAAAGCGTCTGGGGCGCCGGCCGCCTTGCCATCGAGGCCCTACCCCTCTTCCCCACGCAACCCACCGCCAGAACCCTCGCCACCACCGGTTTCTACGAAGACAAGTACCCCGAGCAGTTCACTTGGCCCCTGTGGTCCACCCCTGTCTCCTGCGACACCGTCCGCTCCCTCGTCGCCCTCGCCGAACTCCGCCAAGCCACCCCTGGCCGCGAAACCCTAACCCCTCTCGGTATCACCGAAGTCTTCCGCTCGCCAAGGGTCCGCATCGGCCAGGGCGCCAACTTCAAAGTCAGCTTCCGTCCGTCAAAAGCGGTTTGACTTGCAAGGATTCGCCTCCGTGATTCACGTATACTCTGGTGATGTTCGCCAGCTACGCCAAAATCGGAAGGAGAACCTCACCCATGCCGAAGAAAAGCAAGTCCGCCAAGCCATCGAGGTCTTCCAGCAGGAACTCGCTCGGCGGCACCCTCGTCCAGGGCATGCTCGAAGCAACCGCTCATCTGAAGGGTGAAGTGAACCTTCGCGAAACCTCCTACCACATCCCGGATCGCGTAGACGTCCGCCTTCTCCGCGAGCATCTCGGCCTTTCCCAATCCCAATTTGCCATTCGCTACGGCTTCAACCCTCGAACCCTTCAGGAATGGGAGCAAGGACGCACGCAACCGGATACCGCCGTCCGCGCCTACCTGACCCTTATCGCGAAAGAACCGGAAGTCGTCCAACGAGCGCTCCAGGGCTAATCATCTCGACCACCCCTCACCCTCACACCACCCGTCGCCGCCGCTGCCGCACCCGGATCAACGATGCCGCTAATTGTCCGCAGACCTCACAACCGGCTCCAACGGCGGCGTCGACGTCCCAGTTTCTGCAATCCGGCGCGGACCAAAGGAAACGTACGTTCGCTTGCTCTCGGCTTCCATGCGTTTGTAGTCGGCAAAGATCGCGTCTGCATCGTAATCGAATTGGGCAGCGTGCTCCTCGCGAACCCGCCGAACCTCTTCTAAGATGGACTCTTCCATATCCGCACTCCCCTCCAACTGTCCTGGAGCGCAAAGGGTTGGTATTCGAGCGAAAGAGCCGGAAGCCGTTCAACGGACACTCCAGGGCTAATCGTCTCGCCCAGCTCCAATCACGCCACCCGTCGCCGCCGCTGCCGCACCCGGATCGATACCTCCGCCCCCGCATCCGTCAGCATGTTCACCAGCGTATCCAGCGAGAACCTCCCAATCTTTCCTCGCAGCAGGTCCGGGATCCGCGGCTGACTCACCCCAAAACGTTTCGCCGCCGCGGCCTGCGTCAACCCATCCTCATCAATACATTGCCGCAACGCCGCCATCAACTCCGACCGCAACCGCAGATTCCGAGCCTCGGACGGCGAAAAGCCCAGGTCCGCGAAAACGTCGCCACTCCCCCAAATGATCTCAGTCTTCTTCATCTGCTTGAATCCTCGCCCCCAATTCATAACACAATTCCCGCCCCTCCCAACTCCCTTCCATGCCGGAAACGATCACATCCCTCCCCCCACACCCCAACACCCCCAAGCCGCTATCCTCTAAGAGCAGTCCCATCATTCCTCCATGTTCGACACCAAGGCCGAGCTACTTGAAAAAATCCGCCTCGGACAAGACTCCTCGCTCGAACTTAAGGAAGTCCGCACTGCAGGTTCCCCCATCACCGGTCCGGATCGCCACGACCTCGCCGACGAACTCGCCGCCTTCGCCAACACCCGTGGCGGCGTCTGCGTCCTCGGCGTTGACGACAAATCCCACGAGATCCTCGGCATCCCCCTCCATCACCTCGACGAAGTTGAAACCTTCGTCCGCAACATCGTGACGGACAACATCAAGCCGCCGCTACCCGTCATCATTCAAAAACTCACCCTCCCGGCGGCGGCGGGCGCCGAAATCCCCATACTCAAAGTGGATGTGCCCCGCAGCCTGTTCGTCCATGAGAGTCCCGGAGGATACTTCCATCGCGTCGGAAGCAGCCGCCGCAAAATGTCCCCCGAGTACCTGTTCCGGCTCGGCCAACAACGCAGCCAGGCACGCATCATTCGCTTCGATGAACAGACCCTTCCCAAAGCTACCCTCGAAGATCTCGACGACCCGCTCTGGAAACGCTTCCGCACCGAACGCTCCTCCAACGACTCACGCGAGGTCTTCCTCACCAAACTCGGAATGGCCGCTCGCGACGAAGATGGCGCCCTGCGCCCAACCATCGCCGGAATCCTCCTCGCCACCTCCGAACCCCGCCGCCACTGGAGCAATGCCTTCATCCAGGCCGTCGCCTATCGCGGCCACGATCTGGCCGCTTCCTTCCAGGACAGCCTCTATCAACTCGACGCCGCCGATCTCACGGGACCGCTCGATCGGCAAATCGCCGGGGCCTTCCGCTTCGTGATGCGCAATACCAAAACCTTTGCTACCAAACACACGGGACGCATCGACATCCCCCAATACGACGCCACCGCCGTCTTTGAAGCCTTGGTCAACGCCGTTGCCCACCGCGACTACGCCATCCACGGCTCCAAGATCCGCCTTCGTATGTTCTCGGACCGGCTCGAACTCTACTCCCCCGGCGCTCTTCCCAACACCATGTCCGTCGACAGCATGGCGGAGCGCCAGGCCTCCCGTAACGAAACCATCACCAGCCTCCTCGCCCGCTGCCCCATCCTCCCCCTCACCGGCCTCGCCACGGAGCGCACCACCTTCATGGATCGGCGCGGCGAAGGCGTTCCGCTCATCCTCGGTCGCAGTGAGGCTCTCTCCGGCAGACGGCCGGAGTACGTCCTCATCGATGGGGAAGAACTCAAACTCACCATCTTCGCGGCCAATCCTCTCGGTTGACACGACGGAACTATCCCTTGCCAATGACAGCGCTCGGCTCCCTCGCGATGCCGGTTAACCCGTTCACAGCTCTAACCAACTTTTTAAAACTCCCCCTAAATCCCTCACCCCCAACCACTTAACCTCCTCCAGTCCACCCCCGCCCCTCCCGGAAACTTGCACCCCCTCTGCTAATCTCAATCCGGGAACACAATTCATAACCGAATTCCCTATAATTCTCAGGAAAAGGAGCGACATTCTTATGACCCCCCTCGGCACCCCCGCGCCTCCGGGCACCGCTTCGCCCCCACTCCTCCCCCGCCGCAAAAAAGAAAAATTTCAATACGAACCAACGTCGGCGCTACAAACAAAGCACTTCCAAACGGAGGCCACCCATCATGCTCTTCGATAAAACGCCCATCACGTTCCCGCGGCTCTTCTCCCCGCCGATTCCCGGCGTGCAGTCGCCGTTCACCTGCCGCCATCCCAAACACCTGCGCTGCGCCTGCTACGGCCAGCCCAGCGATTCCGCGGCATCCGCCCCGCGCGCCAAATCCTCGCCCGCCGAAAAGCAGCCGGACACCGCCGTCGCGGCCCTCCGCAGAGCCTACGCCGAAGCGCTCCACCAGCTAAAGCGTTACTACATGGATCTCCTCACCGAGATCGTCGAAGTCGTCCGCGGTTTCCCCGATGCCGCCGCCGCCGTCGAAACCAAATTGCGCTCGGGCGTCGACGTCGACCCCGATCACCCGGAGTTCGCGCTATGATGTTTCGCTCCGAACTGGCTTACCAGCTAAACCCCGTCGCCTTCGCCCGCGACCTCCTCCGCCTCGAGCCCGACCCGCTCCAGGCCG
>CAYLPH010000003.1:0-230401 GCA_964385495.1 uncultured Candidatus Solibacter sp. | reverse complement strand
ACCACTGCCGCTGGCGGACGATTGCGCGATTTTAGCGCTGGGCGGCGCCGCCACGGCCCATGATCGGCCAGGCGTCGATGATGTCGTTGCCCTTAGCGATGTAGTAGCGGTCGTAGCAATTGGTGCTCATGTCGAGGTTGCTGCAGTAGATCTCGACGCGATCGCCCACTTTGATCTCTTCTCCGCCGCCATCGCTCCAGGAAAGTATGCCGTACTCGGCGCCCTGGGTACCGACCTTGAGCCACGGCTTGCCCTTGGCGATATCGGTGGGCCGGGCGAGGGCCTTGTTGCCATAATCGGTGGTGACCTGGCCGCGGTGGTGCTTGCTGTCGACCGTCACCAGCACACTCAGCGAGCTCTCGAAATCGTGGTAGACGCTATCGTCGGACTGGCCGCCGACGCCTTTATACAGCGAGTCCATGAAAACATAGGAGCCGCACTCGAGTTCAGTGAGGCCGAGATCCTTGTCCATGTTGTAGGTGCCGGTGGAGCCGCCGCTGACGATGCCGATGGGCAGGCCGGCCTTCTTGGCCAGCGCGATGGTTTCGTTGACGCCGGCGAGATCCTGCTCGCTTTGTTTGCGGCGGGCGGCGAAGGTTTTGGTATGGGACGCCGTGCCGGAGTACGCCATGAAGCCTTCGAGTTGAATGTTCTTCGACGCCATGATCTTCTTGGCGAGGTCGACGGCGGGCTGGCCGTTTTCAATGCCCTGGCGCTTGAGGCCAGCGAATACCGCGACGGCAACGCGCGCCTTGACTTTGGCTGCGGCTGCGGCTTCCTGCACCTTGTCAGCCAGGCCGGGGTCGTCAAGGACGAACATGAAGGTGGGGTCCTTCTTCGTGAGGGCGATGGCGCGGACGAGATTGTTGTAGCTGGCGGGCTGCTTGGTCCAGAGAACGCCTTTGATGCCGGCGTTGGACATGAGTTCGGACTCGGCGATGGTGGCGGTGGTGAGGCCGATGGCGCCGAGCGCGATCTGACGCTTGGCGACGTCGACGCTCTTGTGCACCTTCACATGCGGGCGCAGGTGGATGGGCGCCTTCTTGGCGTAATCGGCCATGGTCTTGAGGTTCTTCTCGAACAGGTCGATATCGACCACCATGCAGGGAGTGGGCAGCACGTCCTTGGTCATGCCCTTGAAGTCTTTTCTGGCGATACGCTGCTCGAATTCGGCGTAGGGGAAGGTTTTCACATCGGCGCGCGCGATACGGGGCAGCGTAGAGGCAACCAGGGCACCGGCACTGGCTGCGAAAAACTGACGGCGAGTGGACATGCTGAAATCTCCTTCGGTTGAGGGGGTATGGCTAGCATATCGCGAAAGGATGGGGTGGCGGCGAGTGGGCGTCCAGGGGGTGGGATGGGGCTTACCGGGCAACTTCGCGGAGCAAGTCGAGAATTGTGCGGGTGATCTTAATGGACGCGTCCGGTTCCAGGTTATTCGTGCCGAGCCAGGTTTCATAACCGCCGAGGACGTAATGGCGCGGCGTGGGCAGGTACCCGTAGTGGCCGTTGGCCAGTTCGATGGTGAAGGACGGACGCAACGGGCTAAGTTCCTTGATGGTGAGGCCGATCTCGGTGAACACCTCACAGGGAATCGCCGCGATGCCCAGGTTCCCGATGCGGATGGCTTGCAAACGGATGTCAGTGGTGGCCGGGCCATCGTGCAGAGCGATGGCTCTGGTGGCGTAAGGCTTCGCGCGTAGCGGGAGTTTCTTCTCGTCAGGCTCAGCCAAGGCCTGGCGCGCGAAGGCGAGTTGCTCCGGCGTGGGCTTGCGAAAAGCCAGCGGCAGTTCGCGGTCGGCCGCACGCAGAGGGAGTGCATTGGAGTAAGCGAGCGCGTTGCTGAGTTCGGCGGCGTGCATGGCCATCTTGGCGCCAACTTCGCGGATACGGGCAAACGGCTCGGCGCGCGGGCGTGGGTGCAGGAAGTCGATGTTGTTAACGTCGCCGCTGGTGCCGTTGGTGAGCATCGCGACGAAGGCCGGGTCATTGGGGGCCAGCCGGGCAGCCGTCTGCGCGGCGAACTCGCCGAAGTAATCGGCCGATAGCTGATCGCCGGGAACGCCACCGACATAGTGCAGGGAGTAATTCGCCAGCAGGGCCAGCGGCTTTCCCGCGGCGGTGCGGATGGAGACGATGCTGAACTCGGGGTCGGTCGTGCCCGCGGGGTGTTGCAGGCCGGCCGAGCCCGCGCCGGGATTCATCTTCACCACATCCGTGGTTTCGCCATACGGATTGGCCGCGATGGAGCCGGGGCGCATGAACCATCGCCGATTGAAGAGTTCCTCCGGCACGGGGCGGGACCCGAAACCGGCCGTGGCGGGTTGCAGGCGGGCGTTGGCTTGGATAATCGCCTCGGCGGTTTGGTTGACCAGGCGGTCGACATAGCGCTGCTCGAGAGCGTTGCCGGGTTCGGCGATGGAGGGCGGCGCGGAGTGCGTATGCGTCGCGGAGATGAGAATGTGGCTGGCGGGGATGCCGGTGCGTTGCGAGGCCAGTTGGCGCGCCCGATCCAGCGTCGGGCGCTTCAGGTAGCAACTGTCGACGACGGCGATGGCCACCTTCGTACCGCTGTTCTCGAGCACTAACGCCCGGGCGTGTAGCGGATCATGGGCCGATTTCGCCAGCACGAGGGTGAAGCCGCCAATCACCCGTACAGGCCATTCCTGTGGCGTGATGTCGGCGACGGCGGCGCCGGCCCGAAGAGCCGCGTTCGCGGGAGTCACGGTGGTGAGAAGCGCAAGCAGGAACGGGAGCATCTCTCGCACTGTACACGATGCGGCGCCGCTTAGTGCAACTCCGGCGGCACGTTGCCATACTGCCAGGCTCCGCGGGCCGGCGCGGTGGCCTTCGGTGCCGAAGGGATGGCCCCGGGCGTGAGCTTGTTGGCCAGCGCGATGCCGGCGACGGCGATTTGGCGGCCCGCGGAAGGGACCAGGTTCGAATAGAAGGTGAGGCGCGTTTCATAGCCGCCGCCCGATTCGCTGAGAGCCTCTTCCGTCGGCACGTAACCGACACAGCCGTTCGACAACTCCGCCGGGAACGTGAACGGGAAGTGGCTCTTCGCCTTAATCTCCAGACCGAATTCCACGAAATACTCGGCGGGGTTGGAGACGAACACCGCGGGTCCCACCTGGATGGCCTGCACTTCCACCTCGGCCACTGGCTCGCGCTGGATCAGATAATCCAACATCACGGTTTCCTTGGCGAAGGTCCACTCGGTGACGCCCACGGTGTTGGGGTCCTTGGTGACCAGATCGCGGGCTTGGCGAAGCCTCTCCGCCGACGGCTTGCGGCGGGGAATCTTGAGCACGGTAACAGCGGCATCTACCGGCGTGAGGGCGCCGCGCGGCATCGAAAGCAGCACCCGGATAGCCTCCGCGCCGACACGGCCGCCCACGATCTGCGCCCACTCTTCGGCGCCAGGCTGCTGTGTCTTGGCGAAGTTGTCCACCTGCGTGATATCGCCGCAGGCGCCTTGGATGAACACCACCGTGACCTGATTGCCGAAAAAGCCGCGAATCGCCTTTTCCAAATAGTAGACCCAGTTGGCGGAGATGCCGCCGGGGTTGGTGGTGGCGTGACAGGCGTAGTTCACGATGCAGCCGGTGAGTTGCCCTTTCTTATCCCAGGCACCGATGACACCGACCTCCGGATCAATCGGGCCGGCGTACTTGATCATGTCCGGGTGGAGTTGGCCGGGGTGGGTATAGGTGCGGCCGTTGGTCATGCGGATGCGGCGGTTCACGGCGGCTTTGTCCTCAATGCCGGAGCCGGCTCCGCAAACAAGATCGGCCTTATTTGTATCAGCCTGGCAGACAGCCGTGACGATGGCGTCGCGCACCTTCGCCAGATACTTCGCGTCGGCCATGGATGACTTCTCGTAAGCCAGCCGGCGCACGTCTTCCGGAGCGTGATCGAACTCGCCGGGCTGGACCATGCCGGTGGGTCCGGAGGAATGCGAGTGGCTGGCGTTGATCAGCACGGCATCGCCGGGAATGCCGCACTTGGCGGTGATAAGCTTGCGAACTTCCAGCACCAGGGCGCGGGGCACGATGAGCGCGTCCAGGCCGACGATCGCGGCGCGCTTACGCCCATCGTCGAAGACGGCAACGCGCGCTTTGCAGGCATCGTGAAACGCGCGGTGGAAGGCTTTGCCATAGCCGCCGGGCTGTTCCATACCGATTTCCGGAGTGATGTCGGCTTCCGCGAAACCGGCCTTCACGGTGGGGCTATTTTCCCAGCGTGCCCAAGCCGGGAGGGCGGAGGTCAGGGTTAGAAACGTGCGGCGCCTCATGGGGCTTGGTTTCGCACAGCCGCGGGGGTATTGTCAATTCACAGGCAGCGCAGAAACGCCGTCAGATCCCGCTTCTCAGCAGCGGTCAGGTTGGCGCCCAGCAGCAGGTTAAAGAACTCCACCGTATCCTCCAGCGTCAACAGACGGCCGTCGTGGAAGTAGGGCGGGCTATCTTTGATACCGCGGAGCGAGAACGTCTTGGCCCAGCCTTCGGCCCTGCCGGTGTAGAATTCCTCCACCCGCAAATCATGCATGCGGTTGTCGGTATAGAACGGGGCCGGATGGCAGGAGGCGCACTGTGCCTTGCCGAAGAACAGCTCTTCGCCGCGTTTCTCGGCGGGCGTGGCGCTGGCGATCAGCCGTCCAAAGCGGTCGAGTTTCGGCGCCGGCGGAAAGCCGACGATGGACATGAAGTCGCCCATGCGATTGGTGGAGGGCTTGTCGAGTTGGCGACCGCCCACCTGCAGTTGCATGGCGATGTCGCCGTCGAAGTATTCCTCGATTTCAGCGAAATGCTCCAGGGTGCGGATGGAACGCTTCAGGCTGAACAGACTCATGACATGGTTGCCGCGAATGGAGGGGGTATCCAGGCGGACGCGAGCCAGTTGTGGACGGGTGCCGGGGTCGAGCCCGAGGGCGCCGTTCGTGTGGCCATTGACGTGGCAATCAAAGCAGGCCACTCCGCGCGAAGGCTCATCGGTGACGCGGTGTTTCGTGAAGTTGAACCAACTGGTTGGAAAGCGGGAGACCAGCAGCCGCAGGCCTTCCATCTGTTCGGGCGTGAGGACGCCATCGAAGACCTCGCGAAAGTTCTCGAGCGTGATTTCACGGCCCTTGGCAATGTCCCCCAGGTCGGGCCGCGTCGTCAGATACAAAGGCGGCGGAAACTCCGGAAGAAACGCGTCGGCAAGGTCGTGGTCGATGTCGAAGCGGCGGTGTTCGGGATGGGCCTTGATCCACGATTCGGGAAAGAGCATGTGTCCGGTGGAGTGCAGGGGGTGCGATAGCGGACGGAAGCCCTCGGGGAACAGGCCGCGGCGGCGGATCTCTTCGGGGGTGAGTTTGGCCAGGGCCTCCCAGGAAAGACCCTGGGACAAGCGGGTGACGGGGCCGATGGGGAGGAGTTTGCCGCCGCTCATGCGGCAAGCGCCATCGGTACGCAGGGCGGCCCAATCGTAGCGGGTGTCCAGGTAGGCGGCGCGCTGCTTCTGCACGGTTTCTTTGCGGGCATGGACGGCGGCGCGCCAGGGAGCGAAGTCGGGGATGCGGTCGACACCGTCGTAGGTGATGGCGCCTTTGCCGGTGTATTGGTAGAGTTTCTGCGGAACCGGGTCGCCGGGGGAAACGGCGGGGAACGGCGGCAGGCCGGAGTCCGCGGCGAACAGAAGCAGCATCCAAAACAGGCTGGACATAACGAGTCTCACATCTTATCGCAGGCTATTGCGCATCTCGATCGCTAAGGGGTGGTTCGGGTGGCGGCGCAGTAAATCCTCCACCGCTTGTATGGCTTCGGCGATCCTGGATTGGCGCTGGTAGAAGCGGGCCAGGTTCAGGTAGGCGGCGGGATCCCCGGGAGCAACGCCGATGGCGCGGCGGAACGCCGCTTCGGCCTTGGCCGCATCGCCGGTTTCGGCATAGAGGATGGCTAGGTTGTTGGCCAAATCCGCTGAGTTGGGGCGATCCGGCAATAGCGCTTCGAAGGCGGCCAGCGCGGCTTTGAGATCGCCGCCGGCCACGAGCGCGGAGGCGAGGCTATAGCGGTAGTTCGGGTTACCGGGATCGAGCCGCAGCGCTTGTTCGAATGCCTGCCCGGCGGCGGCGTAGTTTCGCAGCGCGAACCAGGCCGACCCCAATCCATGCTGCGCGAACGCATCGTCGGGCTGCGTGGCCAGCACCTGGCGGAACAGGTCGCGGGCCGCCGCCGGCTGCTTCTGCTTCAGGCGCAGAGTGCCCAGGTTAGCCAGCGCGTCCGGGTGGCGCGGAAACAGCGTCAGCGTCTTCTGCAGCAGGGCATCCGCCTCATCCAGCTTTTCGGTTTCCAGCAGCACGCCGGCGAAGTTGTTCAACGCCTCCACCGTAGGCTGGCCTTGCGCGAGCGCCTGTTCGAAATAGGGGATGCTGTGGGCGGCGAGGCCATGCTCGGCTAATGCCGTGGCCAGTTCCACCCAGTTGCGGCTCGGCGGCTCGGCGATCCAGCGGCCGGGGAAGGGAAGCGCGGGGTGGGCCGAGGCGCGAAGGTTCGTCAGGATGCGCGCACTGGGCGTGACGCCTTTATAAATCTTTGTGACGCGGCCCTGCGCGTCCAAAAGAAAGCTCATCGGTAAGCCAATATCCTGGCGGCGATCAAACAGGTGGCGGTGGAATAGGTTCCAGGCGGCGACGTCATTCGGCGGCGGTTGCAAGAGGGAGAAGGGCGCCGGCGGCTTCTTCGACTTGTCCTCATCCACCGAGACGATCACCACTTGGAGCCCGGCGCGGGAGAAGGCAGCGGCGCTCGCGGTCCATTCGGCCATCTCCTGGCGGCAGGGCGGACACCAGGATGCCCAGAAGTTCAACAGCGTGGGGCGTCCGGGCTGAAAGCCGGTAAGAGACGGGGCGGGCACGGGTTCGGCCAGCCAGGGGGAAACGGGCGCCGCGGGTTGGGCCACGCGCGGCAGGACCGCGCCGCCGATGGCTTGGAACGTCTCCGAATCCTCCACCAGACGATACGTGCCGCGGGCCGGAATGACGGTAAGGGTTTGCTTGCTCCCATTGGGCCAGATAATATGCAGGCTTCCGGCGCGCTCGCCCGGTTCCAGCGCGAAATGGAGCCGCGGGGACGACTGGGAAAGATAGCCCGCGCCCGCCTGCACGGTTCGCAGCAGGGTACGGCGGTTCGTGCGCAGTTCCGCCACGGCTCCCACCGCATCGCGATTCGATTTGCCGGGTGCGCCGCGCAGTGCCAAAACCAGCGCATGCCCGGCGGGCTGATTCCGCAGCACCTGGATACGCGGCGCGGTGCGCGAGGCCAGCACAAGATCCAATGCTCCATCGCCGTCGAGATCCAGCGTGGCGAAGGCCCGCCCGTCCCCAGCCGAGTCCAGGCCCGTCAGAAAGGAGCTATCGGAGAAGCTGCCGTCGCCGTTGTTGCGATAGCAGACATCGCGCTCCCGGCCGCTCCACGAACCGTCCGAGCGGATCAGCAGATTGACGGCACGCCAGGCCTCGCGGTAGCCGCGGGAGCCGCTTTGCTTCTGAGGTGTGCGCGACACGACCTGCCGCCAGAAGAAGCTTCACAAGTCGTGCGTATCGGGTCCGGTGATGTAGCCGTTGGTGACGAAAATATCCAGACGCCCATCGTTGTCGTAATCGAAGAGGGAACTGGACCAAGCCCAGCGGCCGAACTCGACACCGGCCTGGAGACTGACATCGGTAAAAGTGCCGTCGCGGTTATTGCGGTAGAGCGAATTGCCGCGGGCCTGCCGTTGGAAGGCGGCGCGCGTACCGGCATCGGCGGCGACCTCCGCGAACGCTGGATTGAACGTCAACCGCTGCCCGGCGCTCGACCACATGTTGCTGACGTACAAATCCAGCCAGCCATCGCCGTCATAGTCGCCCCAGGATGCCGACATGCCGGCGCCCAGGTCTTCCACACCAGCCTTCGCGGCAACATCGGTGAAGGTGCCGTCGCCGTTGTTGTGATAAAAATTATTGCGGCCGAAGTCGTTCGCGACGTAGAGATCGGGAAAGCCATCGCGGTCGTAATCGGCCCAGGCGGCAGCGAAGGAAAAGCGATTATTGTTCTCATTCATGCCGCTGGCGGCGGTGACGTCTTCGAAGGTGCCATCGCCGCGGTTGCGGTAGAGATAGTTGGGGGGACCGTTGGTGGCGTCGTAATAGGGGGCGGGCGCGGCGTAGTTCTCCCCCGGAGTCCAGAAGTCGTAGGCGCAGACGTAGAGGTCGAGATCGCCGTCGCGGTCGATATCGGCCAGGGCCGCGGAAGTCAGCGTCCCGGTGGGTGCCGCGAAGCCAGGATTGGCGTGCGGCGTGAAGACGCCACGGCCGTTGTTGCGGAGCAGAATAAGGCGCGAGCCCGCTACCAGCAGCAGATCCTGATCGCCGTCGTTATCGAGGTCGGCGAACAAGGCCATGGAAGTGGGGTCCAGCAGGTCGACGCCCGCCGCGGCGGAAACGTCGTCGAAGGTGCCGTCGCCGTTGTTGCGGTACAGGCGATTAGGAAGGCCGGAGGGTTGCGCCACGTAGAGGTCTTCCAACCCGTCGTTGTTGTAGTCGCCAACGGCAATCCCGTTATGCCCGTAGACGTCGATGCCCGTGGCTTCGTCCAGTTCGGTGCGCCACTCATCCAAACCGCGCGCAAGCTGCTGGCGATAGGAAACGTTGTGCCCGAGCGTCTTCGCGCTGATGTCGGTAAAGCGCGGCAGGGGCGGCGCGGTGAGTTCGCGCAGCTTCCCCGGGATAAACGAGGCCAGGCTCCAGGCTCCGTTCCGTTTGGTGAAAGCAGCCGTAGCGTGGCCCAGCAGGGAAAGCCGCCGGCCATCGGGCGCGGCGCCGCCCAGTTCCACCCTCAGACGCAGTGTGGTGTTGCTTTCGGCCGCGTCCGCACGGTTGCTGGCGATAATCTTCAGCTCCGTCAGAGTGAGTTTGGAGAAACGCGACGTTGTTCCGGCGGGCCATCGCAGCTTCGCCTTGTTCTTCTGGATCCAGGCATTGAGGGATTCGTAATCCTGCTCCCCAATCCAGCCATCCTTGGCGGCGTCGGTGCGCTCCAGAATGCGGCCCACCTCGGGCGTCCGCGGCGTTGCGGTCCGGACGGGGAACCCGGACTGCGCGGCCAGCGAAAGCACGCCCAAGGCGGCGATGAGGAATGCCCGTTGCAATCAGAACTCGAAGCGCAGGTTCAACTGGATCTGGCGCCCGGTACCGCGCGTCGCCGTGATACGCCCGAAATCGCCGCGGCCGCGCACCGCGTTCGGCACGTTGAAGTTCGGCCGGTTGGGCAGGTTGAAGAAATCGGCGCGGAACAGCAGCCGGTACCGTTCCGTCAGATTCCACTTCTTATTGATGGAACTGTCGATAACGATCTGGCCCGGGCCGAAGCCGAGGTTGCGGGCGGCGTTCCCAAACGCCCCGGTCGCGGGCCCGGCAAAGCAGGTGGTGTTGAACCACTGGTTCAGGTACTCCTGGCGCGGGCGGCTGCTTTCGACGACCGGATCGCAAGTCAGATTCGGGCGCGGACTGCCGGAGAAGGTGTTCGTCGCATTGGTCTGCTCGATGGCGCCCCAGGGGGAGCCCGTACGCAGCTCGGCGATGAAGCCCAGCGTCCAGCCGCCAACCAGGGCATCGGCAACGCCGTTCGAGATATCCACCCGCCGCCCTTTGCCGATCGGAAGCTCGTAAAGACTGCTGCCGATAAAGCGATGGCGGATGTCATTGCCCGAATACGATTTGTCCAGCCCGCGCAGTTCATTATGGGTATAGCCGTTGCCCTCTCCGCCGGCCACTTCGTTACCACCCTCGATGTTGTCCAGGAACTTCGACCACGTGTAGTTCGCCAGCAGGTTGAAGCCATTGGAATAGCGGCGTTCCACCTTCATGTTGAGCGCGTGGTAGTTAGAAGCGCCCCAGTTGGGGGTGAGGCGGGTGACGTTGTTGAACTGCGGGAACGGACGCAGCGCCTGGCTTTGCGCGGCCGGACCGCGGCCGTTCACCAGCGGGATCATGTTGACGTTCGCCGCCGCGCCGCCCAGCTTACGGCCCAGATTGCCCAGGTAGGCCGCTTCGAACAGCATATTCGCCCCCAGTTCGCGCTGGATGGTGAAGTTGAATTGCTGCGAATAGCCGGCCACGTGATTCTGGCTGATGAAGTCGGGCGCGGCGCGCGGCGCGGCGCCCAGGCGCACCGCACCCCAAGCGGGACCAATCGGCTCGCGGGTTCCGGTAGGCATGCCGTTGCGGAACAGGAAAGCCGGCGTGAAGCCCCCATCGGGCGAACTGAACGAGAAGTTGTCGCCAAAACCCTGCGACAGCGTATTGACCACCGCGCCGAAGTAAAGGCCCAGGTAGTTGATGCCGTAGCCGCCGCGAATCACCGTGCGGTCGATGGGCTTCCAGGCAAAGCCGAGGCGGGGTCCGAAGTTATTGGTGTCGAAGTTATGCGCGTACTTGCCCAGGCCGTCGCGGCCGGAGAACGTGACGATGCCGGGCACACCGGCCACCGGGTTGATTTTCGTGCCGTCGAAGCCGCTCTGGCGGTTGTCGATGCGCTCCCAGCGCGGGGTATCCAGTTCCCAACGCAGGCCCAGGTTGAACGTGAGCTTCTGGCTTACCTTCCAATCGTCCTGCACATAGGCGCCGTAGTAATCGGTGCGGGCTTCCAACAGGTCCGGGCGGTTGAGGCCGGCGCCGGAGGTCCACCCAAGCAGGAAGGTAGCCAGTCCGTTACGGGTGGCGCGGTCATTGAAAGTGAAGGTACCGCCGCCGGTCTGCGACAACTCGTCCTTGTTCAGCGAGTAGCGCATCTCGAAGCCGGTCTTGATGGTGTGCTTGCCGCGGATCAGCGTGAGGTTGTCGACGATATGGTGGGTCAGGATCGGCTTCTGTATGCGTTCGTTGGGCGCGGTGGAGAGGCCCGAGTAACCGGTGACGGCAATTACGGGAAACGACTGCGGATCGACACCGGGCAGGTTGATCTTCTGGTTGAAGCCGCTGCCCATGCCCGCGTTGCGATTGATGTGCATGCGGATGGAGTAGCCGTAGCGGGCTTCGTTGAGCACGGTGGGCGAGAAGTTATGGATCCACGATCCGAGAACGGAATGGATCTTGTTCTCGCGGATGCCGGCGCGCGTATCGGCGGCTGGCTCGGCATAGGCGGACGCAATCTCCTGGGGGGCGCGCACCACGCTGTAGCGGCCGAAGATGCGATCGTTGTTGCCAAACGAGTGATCGCCACGGGCGGTGAGGTAATCCTGGGTGAGTTTGTCGGACAGGTTGACGACGTAGTTCGCGGTGGGAGCGCGGGTGATATCGGAGGCGATATTCGAGTTCGGGTAAAGGGCCACAAGCTGCCGCGCCACCGGATCGATGCGGTTGGCCGGAATGACGTTGTTTGGGAACGGCAGGTTCGTGGAAGGGTCCAGCACCGCCACATCGCGGCGAGCGGAGAAATCGCCGTTACGCTCCGGCGCGTGCGGCACGATGAGGTTCGATAGCGTAACGCCATCGCGGCGGCGCGCGCCTTCGTAATTCGCGAAGAAGAAGGTTTTGTCCTTGATCGCCGGCCCTCCTAGCGATCCGCCGAAGATGTTGTACCGCAGCGGCGCCTTGCGCGGCGCGAAGAACGTGCGCGTATCCAGCGCCTGGTTGCGTAGGAACTCGTAGGCGGAACCGTGGAACTCATTGGTGCCGGAGCGCGTGGTCATGAGGATCAGACCGCCGCCCGCGCGCCCGAACTCGGCCGAGAAGTTGCTCATCTCCGCCTTGAACTCCTGCAGCGATTCCGCCGGCGGATTGAGTTGCAACTGGGCGACGCCCAGGGACATGTTCTGGACTACCGCGCCGTCCAACTGCCACATCTGGTTCTGGCTGCGGCCGCCCGCCATCGAGAACATCGGCACCTGCTCGCCGCCGGTTTCGTTGTTGAAGGCCACCGCCCCCAGCAAGCGCACCAGACCGGCGGTACGGCGGCTCTCGAGCGGCATGTTGAGAACGGAAGCGCGTTCGATCAATTGCCCGATGGAGGAGGTTTCCGATTCCAGCAGCGGCGTGCTGGCCTTCACTTCGACGGTCTCCGTGACGGCGCCGACGGTGAGTTTCAGATCCACGGTCCGCGTTAGGCCGGTTTCCAGCATCACCCCCGGCTGCACCACCTTCTTGAAGCCTGTCATTTCCACCGTGACTTCATACTCGCCGGGATTCAGAAGCGGGAACTGGTAGTTGCCAGTTTCGTTGGTAACGCTCTCGGTGACGGCGCCGGTGAGTACATTGCGAACCACTACGCGCGCCCCCACTACAACCGCACTGGTGTCATCGGTGACCAGGCCTGAAAGACGGGATTGCGTCTGAGCAAACAGCGAGGCGGCGAATACCAATAAGGTACTAACAAGGACCCGAAAGCACATGAGCGTAACTTATCACAATGTAGGATAGTCCATGGGCTGCACAGAGGTGTAGTGGAGGCGGCCGCGTGAGGGCGGCTCCGTCTCCTGATGGAGGTCCCATGAAAGAAACACTGCTACCCACCGGAACGCAGGAACAAAAGCAGGCGATCGCGGATGTGGCGCGCGAGTTTGTGCCCTACTCCCGCAAGAACGAAGATGCCCGTATCTATCTGACCGGCTACCACGAGCAGACCGTGCGGCTGGAGCCGAAGAATAACCTGGGACCGGTGGGCCGGATGCTGCAGGATCTGCAGACGATCCGGCGCGCCTTTATCGATAACGGCGTCCCGCCCAACCGTGTGGTGATCATCGCGGTGCTGCTGGGCGATAAACAGAGGGCAGACCGCATCACGGCGATGATGACGCCCGTGCGTCTGCCCGTCGAGGTTTGGGATGGCGCGGGGTTTCAGACCGGCGCCGGACAGTCGCCGCCCTGGCTGAACGGCGAGGTCTCTATCGAGGACGACTACGACAAGAAGACGGGCGAGTTCAGCAAGAAGATCCAGGTGGAGATCGAGATCAAGCTGAAGACCGGCTTCAAGCCGCTGGACAGCCTGAAGCTGACGGTGAAGCATGATGGGTCGGCCTTCGAGGAAGTCAACGCCGAAGTCGCGCTGAAGCAGAAGATCCTCAAGGCCCTCATGGGGCATGAGTTGAAGGACCTCACGCTGGCCGTGAAGGCCACCGGGACCATTGCCGACGACGACGAAACGCCGGAACGTAAATTGACCAAGATCAAGGGCAAGCTGAAGGCGCTGCTCAGTGCGCAGGTCCGGGCCATCAACGGGACAATTGCCGGATTCTTCTTCGTCGATTCCAAAGGCGGTGTGGGCGTGGGTGTGGAGATCAAGATCCCCTGGGATTGACCGCCCGCTACATTCCAAACAATCCAGGCCGGACATGTTTGTACTGGAAGCGCTTGGGGTTCATGCCCGTGACACCGCCGGAATCCACCGTAATGATGCGGGCGGAGACGGGTTCATAGGCGGCCCTGGGCGCTACCGTGCCTTTTGCCACGAGGATCTTCATCTGTTCGGGCAGGATGCCCACGCTGGTGAGTTGCCCGATGCTGAACGGAATGACGCGCTTCGGCGTCAGCAGAATCAGCTTCGGGCTATCCGCGTTGGAGCCCTCCATTTCGATCACCGCCGACACGCCCATGTCCCAGTAACGCCCACCCCCATGCCGCACGGCCCGCTCCACCCACTTGCCGTCGTAGATGCCGCGCACCCGGCCCTTGATGCGCACCGAGTCGCCATGCAGATTGTCCGTCTTTCCGCCGACGGGCATATCGAAGTTGCCGCCCACGCCGGCTTTGATTGCGCCGCGCACGGCGCTGGCATCGGAAATTGCCACCACCCAGCCATCGGCCTTCTGCTTAATCAGTTCGCTGAGAATGTAGGTGCTGTCGCCGGCCGAGCCCCCGCCGATGTTGTCCCCCGCATCCATCAGAGCCACTGGGAATTTGCCGTTGTTCATCGCCATTTTGACGGCCTCCGCCGCATCCGGGGCTTTGAATACCAACTGGTTGCGAAGGCCCCACAGCAGGTTGCCCAACCGCTCGGCTTCGCTGCGTGCCAATGCGGGATCATTGTCGGTCACCACGATCGCGCTCGGTCCCATGGCGGGAATATCGGCGTACTGGTAGCCGCCCGGAATGCTCGCGATCAGTATCTTGGGGTTAGCCTTTTCGGCCGCCTTGCTGGCATCCGTCACCGGCTTTAACGGGGCGGCGTACGTATTGTGGAACAGGATGTTCAGCAGCATCGGCGGCTTCACGATGTGCTGCACGGGCTTGATCCTGCCCGCCACCACGCCCGCCATCAGCCGCGCCGCATCCACGCCGCGATCCTTCGCATCCAGATGCGGGCACTCCTTATAAGTGATCAGGATGGTCGTCAGCTTTACGATCTCTTCGGACACGTTGGCGTGAAAGTCGTGCACGACAATCAGCGGGATCCTGTCTCCAAACGCCTTGCGCACGCGGCGCACCACTTCGGCGTCGGCGTGCGGATAGGATTCGGCCACCATCGTTCCGTGCAGGAACAGCAGGATGCCGTCCAGCTTCGGGGCCTTCTTCAGTCCACCGATCAGTTCCTCCGTCAGTTGGTTGAAGGCGCTGTCGAGCACCATGCCGATCGTCTGCGGACCGGCCACCACGGTGGGATAAAGGTCCAGGCCATGCTTGCGCGCCCCTTCGATAAAGCCCGCCGTCGTGTTGTTGGCGTTCTCCGATAAAGTCAGAATCTCCTGCCCGCGCAGCGTTCCCTTCGCTCCCCCGATGCCCATCTCGAAGTCGGCGAGGGTGGTCTTCTTCGGGTTGAAGGTGTTGGTCTCATGGACAATGCCACCGATCCCAATAACAGGCCGGGGCTGGGCTTGAAGAGCAGTCGCGAAGAGGAGGCAGGTGAGGGCGGCGCGGATCATCAAGGGGATGGTACCAGATGGAACACCCGCCTTATCGCATCTAAAGATAGTGCGGCACCATCTGGCGCCAGTAGCGCGCCCGGTGCGCTTCTCCCGGCCACATCGCCAGCCGGTGCGGAACGTTCTTGCCCGCCAGCGCCCTGCTTAGGTCGCGATTGCTTTCCTGGAAAGGATCCTCCTCCCCGATGGCCAGAGTGATTTCCATGCCGCGAATGGAATCCAGCAGGTGTGGATCGGTGAGGTTGGGCAGAAAGTGGCTCGGCGTGATGAAGTAGACATCCTCATCGTAGTAGCCGCTGAACAGATCCTCGAAGGGTCCAAACGGCCGCGTCAGGTCGTAGCGGCCGCTGATTCCCACCACTTTACAGAATAGTCCGGGGTGGCGGAGGGCGACTGTGATCGCATGATAGGCTCCGATGCTGCAGCCATGTACCACCAGCGACGGGCAGCCGTTCTCCGCACGCATCAGCGGTACCACTTCATCGAGGATGTAGCGCTCGTACTCGCGGTGGCGGGCGGCGCGGTCGCGCGGCGCTTTCTCCCGGCAGTACAGGCTCTCCGAATCGACGGCATCCACGCAGAACAGCCGCAGGTTTCCCGCCTCGATGGTAGGACGCAAGGCATCCACCAGGCCCCAGTTTTCGTAGTCGAAGAAGCGGCCCTGCCGCGTCGGGAACACCAGCACCTTGGCGCCACTGTGTCCGAACAACAGCAGTTCCATCTCGCGATGGAGATTCGGACTAAACCATTTATGATACTGCCGCCGCACCCTGCATTAACTGTAATTGACACATATTTCAGACAAGTGTGGGCAGGGCTAAGATTCGGTTTCGATAGGGCGCCAGTTTCGTCCCCCATAGCCGGTAACCCGCACGGCTGAGGTGCAGACCGTCTTCGGCGAACAACTCCGGCCGTGGGTTCCCGGCGGCATCCAGCATGGCCGCGCACACATCGACGAAGTAGCCACCATGGTGACTCTCCAGCGTCTGCCGGATAAGCGCGTTGGCGCGTTGGATGTCATCGAACAGATGGCGGCGCGCCGGGCTGGGCTTGATGGAGAGGAATCCGAAGGGAATGGGTGCTAGCGTCTTCCGCACTTTGGCCAGTAGCGAGCGGAACCATTGCACCACCTGTTCGACGGAGCGGCCGTCGCCCAGGTCGTTGTCGCCGGCGTACAGAAGCAGGGAGCGCGGCTGCACCGGTGGAATCAGCCGCGAAAAGAAATGGTCGCAGGCCTCCAGCGTGGAACCGCCAAATCCGAGATTGAGAATGGACGGGTCTATATCTTCCGCCAGCGTGTCCCAGAGGCGGATCGACGAACTGCCATAAAAAACGGGTGGGTGGAGAATCGGATGCGAGGCCCGTGCCGTTTCCAGCAGCCGGACCTCCGCTTCGTACCATTGCATTCTGCCAGCGTAGCGCGGGCCGGATCAGAAATAGATCTTGGCGCCGAACTGCACCACGCGCATCGGCGCCCGGAGCGACCGGATCTCGCCGTTTCTGGGCCCATCCGGAACCACCGAATCCAGCGTCGTGAAGCTGATGCCCTGCGGCTGGCCGAACTGCGGCGTATTGAACAAATTGAAGAACTCGGCGCGGAACTGGAACCTTCCCTGATCGCCGAGGAACGGCAGACGCCAATTCTTATACAAGGACCAATCCACGGTCCGCATGCCCGGAGAGACGAGCGCGTCCATTGCCGCATTGCCGTAATGGCAAAGCTCCGGACGCGTCGGGATATTGCAATCGGTGCGCCGGAAGGCCGTGATGTCGTACCAGCGCTGGCGGTTGCCCTCATCGCCCAGACGCCCGTCGGCAACGCGGTCCGGCAGCGAGAAGCCGCCGGTGTTGAGGTTGCCGCCCGCCAGCGTGAACGGGAAGCCGGTTCGCGTAGTCGCCACGCCATTCATCTGCCAGCCGGCCAGGAAAGCGCCTGGTATGCCGGTGAATCGCTTCAAAAACGGCATCTCATAGACGAAGTTGATCACGGCGTTGTGGGTGACGTCGAAGCCATAGCGCGAGCGCGCCTGCCGCCGGTCCCTGGGGTTCTGGTAGCCGTTGCTGATGCCCAGGCCGCCCTCGTTCCGGCCATAGCCCTCCCCGATAGACTTCGAGTAAGTATAGGCAAGTCCGATGATCAGTCCGGCGCTGTAGCGCTTCTCCAGATTCGTCTGCAATCCGTGATAACTGCCGTTGGCATAGCTGTCCAGATAGCGGATGTTCCCCGTGCCGAACACCACCGGCTGCCCGTCCGCGCCCAGTTCGCCCTGCGACACATGGAACGGATACGGACGCCGCGCCTGGATGTTGGTCGCCAGGGGATTGGGGTTCTGCGGCGTACCCGACCACAGGGGGTCGGGATTGTTCCAGGTGACCGTGTTGTCCAGGTGGTTCGACTTGCTACCCACGTAGGCCACCGTCAGCACCGTGTTCCACGGGAGGTTGCGTTGCAGGTCGAAGCTCCACTGCCAGTGGTTCGAGGACTTGTTGTCGGGCGGCACCAGGATGGTGTTGCGCACCGTGCTTGCCGTGGGCCGCGCTCCGTAGACGTTGTCCAGCGTGTTGATGGCGCCGGGCTGCAGGCGCCGCGTCTGCACGGTGTAAGCCTGGCCCGCGTAGTTGATGCTCAGCGTCTGCGCCGGCGCATCCACAATCTGATAGGGGATGGTACCGCTGATCGGCGGCACCAGGTTCAGGATCGTGTAATTGTTCAATTGCTGGGCGTTGGCGAACCAGCCCGCGCCGCCGCGCAGCACCCACTTGTCCGTCACGCGGTAGGCAAAGCCCACCCGCGGCATAAAGTACCGGTTGTCGCGGTTCTCATACGCCGGCCAGTTCTTCGTCCCCACGTTTGGAATAACCGTTGGCAGCGGCCCGCGCGAGGAGTTTGTCAGAACGTCGAGCCGCAGCGTGCGCCAGGCGCCGAAGGTATCGCTGGGAATCTGGAAGTAATCCCAGCGCAAGCCGATGTTCAGGGTCAGTTTGCGCGTGGCCTTGAAGTCGTCCAGGAAGTACGCCGACCAGCGGTTCTGCCGGGGCGAGGTATACGGCAGGCCTTCGCCCGTGGTGGTGTTGCCGACGTAGCCTTGGAGGAAGCCCGCCAGCGCGTAGCCACCCGGACAACAGCCGATGGTGCCGCGCGCTTCATTGGCCGCCGCGCGATCCAGCATCACGTAGCGGTACTCGAAGCCCGTCTTGAAGTTATGTTTGCCGCGGTTGATGGAGACGTTATCGGCGAACTGGTGCACGGTGTTGAAGTCATAGCCGTTGCCCCCGTCGCGGTCTCCCGACGTGATCCCGCTAATGGGCGGAATGCCCACTTCCCTCTGCGCGAACCGCGACCCGTCCGTCTTGCGGAATCGCCCGACGCCCAGCGAATCGGGATCGAAGTCGGTATTGGAGCGCGGGTTCAAGGTGTTGTTGTCGCTCTTGTTGATGCCGTAGCGGAACTCGTTCACGACGGTTGGCGAGAAGATCTTCAGATACTGCACGCCCATATTCCAGTTGAGCGATGTTACGAAGTACCCGAAGTTTGGATTCAAGCCGGGATCGCCCTGATCCCAGCGTCCGCGATCGGTGATGTAGCGGACCCACACCTTATCGTTCGCCGTGAAATTATGATCCACGCGGAACAGGTACTGGTTGTTATTGATGATGTTCTTGTTCGTCCCGCGCACATTGGTATCCAGCGGATCGGCGGGAACAAACTGTGGCAGCGGCAGGAACGTGTTCACGAAGTTCTGGGCGTTGCGGTTGATGCGGCTGGCGGGAATGATATTCGTGATGTTGCCCGCGTTGTCGCGGAAGGGCTCGCCGGTGGTGGGATCGAAGATTACGATGGGGGCGCGAATCGGACGCCCGTTTCCGCCGATGGGCGGGGTCAGAAGGGAAGAGAAATCGCCGCGCCGGAAGGCTTCCGGAAAGAAGAAGGCTTCTCTAGCGTCTTCGCGCTTCTCGCGGCGGCCTTCGTAGTTGAAGCTCCAGAACGTGCGATCCTTGCCGTTGTAAAGCTTGGGGATGTAGACAGGGCCGCCCAGGAAGGTGCCGAACTGGTTGCGCTGCAGGCGGTTCTTATCCTGCAGGCGGGTGCCGGCCGGCACTTGAAAATTGAGGAAGTAATCCTTGGCCGCCAGTTTATCGTTGCGCAGAAATTCCCAGAAGGTGGCGCGCAGCCGGTTGGTTCCGCTCTTCACCACCATCTGCATGATGGCGCCGGAATTCTGCCCATACTCGGCCGAATAGGACGACGTCTGCACCTTAAATTCGTCCAAGGCGTCGATGGACGGCGAGAAGGCCGCCGTGTTTACCCGCGGTTCCGTCGCGATCACGCCGTCCAGCGTCACCTGCTGGTTCACTTCCCTCTGCCCGTTGGCCGAAATGGCGACGCCGTTACCTGGAATGGGGAAGCCGCCGGAGCCATCGACGCCCATGCGGATGCCGAACTGCACGCCGGGAATCAGCACCGCCAAGGTCGCCACGTTGCGCCCATTCAACGGCAGTTCCACCACGCGCCGGTTGTCGATGTTCCCGCCCACCGCGGCGTCTTCGGTCTTCAGCGCAACCGCGGCCGCCACGACTTCCACTACCTCCGAGGCCGACCCCACCGCCAGCGTGAAGTCCACGCGGGCCTTCTGCTGCAACTGCACCACAACGTTCTTTTTCTCCTGAGTTTTGAAGCCACCGGCTTCGATGCGAATGGTGTAGTCCCCAATTTCAATGAACGGGAAGGAGTAGTTGCCGTCGTTACTGCTGGACACTTCACGCGTCGCGCCCGTTGCCGTACGCGTGAGGATGACTTTGGCCCCCGGCACCGACGCGCCCGAAGGATCGGTGACGGTGCCCAGGATTTCGGTTGATGTGGTTTGCGCGAACAAAGCGCCAAAGGAGAGCAAGAAAGATACAGCGAACCTCATTGGCGATAGCCCTTTCCCTCGCGGTCTGATGGTTTGCGAACTCTTCCGGACGTTACGACTTGGTTGGTCTATGATAGCGCCTCTATGGGAGAGGGAAAATGCCGGTCCAGAACAATTGCCTGTCTCCCGCCCGCGCCTGGTCGTACTTCCTGACGAACGTTAACTTGCCGTCGCCGCCAACGCGGAACAGCGCCAGGTTTGGCGGCACGTTTCCAGCGGTCTGCATGTTCGCCACCACCAACAGCCGGCCGGTCGCATCCAGTGCGAACGTGCGCGGGTGGACGCCCTGCGTATCGGCGTTCTGGATCCGCGTGGGTTCGCCGGTTTCGCCATTCAGGGAATACACCGCGATCGAGTTCTCTCCACCCGCCGGCCCACGATTGCCCAGATAGAGGAACCGCCCGTTGGGATGTGCGTGAATGCTGCTGGTGGCCTGCGTGGGAAGGTTCGCGATGTTCACCAGCGTCTCCACCGTGAACAGCGGTTCGGGCTTTAAACTCGGACCCTCGATCACCCGGTACGCCTGCAACTTGTTCTGCCGCTCCACCGTGATATAGGCGAACGGCCGCGACGGATGGAACTCCAAATGGCGCGGTTGAAAGCCGTAGCCGCCGTTGGGCGCGATCGACGCGCGATTGCGCAGCACGCCGTCTTTATAGCCGTACACGTTCAACGCCCCGGGATCTTCCTTGGTCTTGGCCGTCGGCCCATTGCCGCGCGCCACGATCACCACCATGCGATTCGTAGGGTCCATTCGAACCTGGTGCGCGTAGATGCCGAAGTCCAGGTCCGCCGGTTGTGCCACTGGAGCGCCCACCGTCCCATCGGCGTTGATGCGATGCACGGTCGCGCCGCTGGGATCATTGGACGCGCAGATGACGTGCTTACCGGGAATATCCAGCGTCAGATACACGGTGCGAGCCGGCAGCGTTACGGGCTCGCCGTGCTGCCGCAGCACGCCGGTCTTGGCATCCACCTGGAAGGCCGTAAGCCCATGATGTCCGCCCTTCGTGTTGTTGCTCCACGCCACGTAGAGGTACCGGCGCGTCGGATGCGGCCACGCCTCCTGCACATTCTCCGGCAGCGTTACTGACGCGAGTTTCTCCAGCGTCGCGCCGGTTACGTCCAGTTTGTAGGTGCTGAGTTCAGGGCCTAGGGCGGCGTGCAGCACCTGCGGTTTGGGGCTCTGGGCGGCCAGCGGCAGCGCCAGGCCTACAAGCAGAGACAGCAGAGAAACAGTTGGCATCGCCAATGAGTATACGCCGCGCTACGAGGAGTCGATGCAGGCCGGGCCTCGCACCGGTATTAGCCAAGCATGGCGGCCCGCAAGCGTTCCACCGCCGTATAAGGGTCCTGCCGGCGCTGGGCCACCGCCTCCGCCGCCTCATGCAGCAAAGCTCCGTCAAGCTGCGACAGCAGACGTTCCATCAGCATCTGCCGCAACCGCCGTTCCCATTGCTGCACTGCCGCCCGCGGCTTGACCGATTGCACCCGGCGCATGGCAGCCAGCGCCTCCGCGATGCCCTCGCCGCTACTGGCCACCGTCTGCACAATCGGAATCTCGAGCGCGGCGTGCGCCGTCGCGAACAACGCCCGAATCTCCTGTTCCAACCGCCCCGCGCCCGGCTGATCGCTCTTATTGATCAGGAAAACATCGGCGATTTCCATAATGCCGGCTTTAATCGCCTGCACATCGTCGCCCATCCCCGGCACCAGCACCACCACCGTGACGTCGGCCAAGCGGACGATATCCACCTCGTCCTGGCCCACACCCACGGTCTCCACCAGAATCGCCTCGCGTCCGGCGGCGTCCAGCAACAGGCACAACTCCAACGTCGCCGCGGCCAACCCGCCCATCGCCCCGCGCGTCGCCAGCGAACGCAGGAACACGCCCGCATCGGCGTGATGCTGCTGCATGCGGATGCGATCACCCAGAATCGCCCCGCCGGAGAACGGGCTGCTGGGGTCCACCGCCAGCACTCCCACGCTCCGCCCCTCGGCCCGCATGGCCTTTACCAATTCGTTGGTGACAGTGCTCTTCCCAGCCCCCGGCGGCCCGGTAATCCCGTAGATCACCGCCTGCCCGGTGAGCGGGAACAACTCGCGCAGCAGCCCCTCCGCCCGCGGTTGGCGATTCTCAACCAACGTGGCCGCGCGAGCCAGCGCGCGCAAGTCGCCCTGCCGGATGCGATTCGCCAGGTCCTGCATCAGCCGTTCAGAAGCTGGCGCGCGATCACCATGCGCTGGATCTCGCTGGTGCCTTCGCCGATGGTCATCAGCTTCACGTCGCGATAAAACTTTTCCACCGGGTAATCCTTGATGTAGCCATACCCGCCGTGGATCTGCACTGCCTCTTCGCAGATCCGCACCGCGGCTTCCGACGCGAACAGCTTCGCCATCGCCGACTCCCTGGTCACCCGGCGTCCGGCATCCTTCAATGACGCCGCGCGGTAATTCAATAACCGCGCGGCTTCCAAGGACGTGGCCATATCGGCCAGCTTGTGCTGGATGGCCTGGAATTCGCTGATCGGCCGCCCGAACTGCTTGCGCTGTCGCGAGTAGCGTAGCGCTGCATCCATGGCTCCCTGCGCGGTGCCGATGGAGAGCGCCGCAATCGAGATGCGACCGCCATCCAGAACCCGCAGCGCATCCACGAAGCCTTCGCCCGCCTTGCCCAACAGATGCGAGTCCGCCAACCTGCAGTTCTCAAACAGCACCTCGCCGGTGGCCGACGCCCGGCACCCCATCTTGTTTTCCTTCTTGCCTACCCGGAAGCCCGGCGTGTCTTTCTCGAACAGAAACGCGGAAATGCCATGCGAGCCCGCTGCCCGGTCCGTCACCGCCATGCCGACGCAGACATCGGCGTAATGGGCGTTTGTCGTGAAGGTCTTCCCGCCGTTCACCACCCAATCATCGCCCTCTCTCACGGCTGCCGACCGCGTACCGCCCGCATCGGAACCGGCCTCGGCCTCCGTCAACGACCAGCACCCGATCCATTCCCCCGTCGCCAACTTCGGCAGATATCGCTGCTTCTGCTCTTCCGTCCCGGCAATAAAGATGTGGTTCGAACAAAGCGAAGTGTGCGCCGCCACGATCAGCGCTACGGACATATCGACTCGCGCCAGTTCTTCCAGAATGATGCAGTAGTCGATGTACGTCAGCCCGGCCCCGCCGTACTCCTCCGGGAAGATCGCCCCCATGTAGCCGAGTTGCCCGCAGTGGCGGATCACTTCCAAGGGGAACGTCTGCGCTTCGTCCCATTCCAAAACGTGGGGAGCCATCTCGCGCGCGGCGAACTCGCGCACCGAGCGGCGTAATTGCTGTTGTTCGGGCGTGAAGTCGAAGTTCATGTTGATGACGCGGTGGGGCGGAGCCGCGCCCGGCGCTTACACCAGCTCTTCTTTGGACGCGTCCCAGTGGATGGTGCGTTTCTGGCGATAAGATTCGACAGCCATGCGGCAGGCGATGGAAACGCGATACCCCACATCAAACGGGCAGTTCGGCTTGGCCGTGCCGCGAATGGAATCGAGAAAGTTCTGCATGTGCGCCCGCGGTTCGGTCCGTGTGGTGCCCAGCACCTCTTCCTCTTTGGGACGGTTCACCTTCTGGGGAACGTAGCGGATCTGCTGCGACTTCAGAATGCTGCCCTCATCCCCCAGGATGTGCTCGCCGACACCGAGTTGCGAGTTGCCGAAACCCGACGCCCACGTCACCAGAATCTCTTCCGGGTGTTCCATGCTGACGTTCATGGTGTCGGGCACTTCCCGGCCGTCTTTCCACAGATAGACTCCGCCCGTGGTAGTAACGGCCTTCGGGATCTGCAGCTTCAGCGGCTTGTACCAGAAGGCCAGTTGGTGGCACATGTTCTCATAGAAGTTGCCGCCCGAGTAATCCCAGAAGAAGCGCCAGTTGGTGTAGCGGTTGGGGTCGAACTCGCGGGGCGGCGCCTCGCCCAGGAACGACTTCCAAATGATGTTCTCCGCATTCATGTCCGGATACACCGGCCGCGACCACTGCGGCTTCCCATGCGGCGTGTTGCGGAACATGTGGGCCTCGATCATCGTGATCTTGCCCAGCTTGTTCGCCTTCAACATGTCGGCCGCATCCGTCATCAGGCCGCTGGAAATATGCTGATGCCCGATCTGCACAGTCAGCTTCGGGTGCTTGCGATAGGCGTCGCGCATGCGCTTGGCATGTTCGACGGTGAACGCCATCGTCTTTTCCTGGTAGCAGTGCTTGCCGGCCGCGAGCGTGGCCGTGAAGTGCTCGCAGTGGAGATGCTGTGGCGTTGCCACTAGGACCGCATCGACGTCCTTGTTCTCTAACAGGTGCCGGTAGTCGAGGTAGGTTTTGGCGTTCGGCGCCACGGACTTGGCATTCTCCAGCGCCCGTGTATAGACGTCGGCGAAGGCGATGAACTCGGTGTTCGGGCAGGCGATCGCTTCCTTGACGATCTCCATGCCGCGCGCCCCGGCTCCGATAATGCCAAGCCGGATGCGGTCATTGGCGCCAAGCACCTGCCCGGGAGCGAGCGATGCACCCAGACCTGTTGCGACGTTGCCGAGAAACTTGCGGCGGGAGTCCATTTATTTATTGTATGACTGGTTGGTGAGGTTGGGTGGGTGGAGGCAGCGTAAGATGGGTGTACGCGGGTGGCGACGGCCCGGTACACATGACAGCTCTTGAACTCGATCAACTACTCTCGAGCGAAAACAACAAGGTGGATTGGAAGTCTAGCGGCGATCCCGAGAAGATCGTCAAAACCTTGACCGCGTATGCCAATGACTTCGAGGAAGCCGGGTACGGGATGGTGATCTGCGGCGTCGAGGAGAGCAAGGACAACCTCCCCCACCCATTGGTAACCGGCTTGCCGCAGGGTGTCTTGAAAACGCTTCGCGATCGGGTATTCAACCTCTGCCGCTCCGCCGTAACCCCTCCCTTGGCGCCACAGTTCCGGACGGTAACCCTGCCGGACGCCAATGAGGTACTGGTGATCTGGATTGGGGCAAGCAGCGACATCCACGCTTGTAAGGGCGATGAATTTGTCAGGTTGGGAGACAAGGTCACCAAAGCAAGCCCGAGTCAATTGGCGGAGTTGGCGCTACGCAAATCGCACCTTGACTGGCTCGCCCGGCCTTGCCCAGACGCCAGGGTCGATGACCTCGATCTCTTCGCTCTGGAAGAACTCGCCAGAAGGCTTCACCTTGAGGGCGGCCCGTCCAGTTTCCTGACGCCTGGCAATCGGGTGATCGGAAGCGCCGCCCCTTTCACCAGCCTTGTCCAAACGCCAACCGGCACAGTCACGGTGCCCACCCGCTTCGCTATTCTCCTAGCCGGAAAAGAGCCGCATCACTTCCTGCCCGGCGCCTACGTCTCGCTGACCCGTTTCGCCGGCACCTCACGATCCGACACGGTTTTCTATCCCGGCGATCTCTTCGGCCCAATCCCCTTTCTTGTTCGTAAGGTGATGGACGCACTTGAAGCTGAGACCGGATGGGTCACCGACAAATCGCAGGACGCCGTGCGGGTTGGCCAGAACCGGCGCCGGTACTCCCAAACCGCCTTGCAGGAACTGGTGGTGAACGCCCTTGCCCATCGCGACTACCGGGATGCGCATTCCACTCGCGTGAATATCTTCTCCGATCGCATTGAGATTGAGAACCCAGGCGGGGCGCCAAACGTCAGTCTGGCTGCGTTACGGAACGGCATCACGAACTGGCGCAATCCGTCTATGGCACGCTACCTTTTCGAACTCGGTCTGGCGCAGGAGAAGGGGACAGGCATTCCAAAAGCGATCAAGGAAACTCTCGCAACAGCTGGAGGTGAGCCGGAGTTTGCCATCACCGACTGGTTTAAAGTGACGATACCGGTTTATCAGCCGCCGAAAGTGAGGACTCTGATGGAGCCGGTTAACCATGGCTCCGGGGTTTTGGTGATATCGGTGGGATACGGAACCATCGCGATTGAGACAGTCAGACGATCACACCAAGCATTTCGAGACATCGTCGACGATCGGGTACATGAATTTTCGCACGAAGGCGTACTGGCGGGGTTCCAGTGGAACGACGTGGCGACCCAAGTGCGCGATTGGGTGAGGCAGTATTGCGAGTCGCCGACCTACCGAGAGCTACACCTCTTCTACCGGGGCCCGGTTGCCTTCGGTCCCCTCATCGGCGCAGTCGCCGTGGGACGTAAGCCGATGGTGGTCTACTACTACGATGAGGAGGAAGGCATCTACAACTCGGCTTACCGCATCGACCGCAAGTTCCTGCAGGGAGAATAGCGTACACTAGTGGTTGGAGCACCGGATAGCTTGATAAAGGCCCCTTGCCTCGCGAGAGGCAAGTGAGAACCGGGTGAACTGCCGGAACCTCCGGAGACGGACAATCGGCAGCCAAGGCCAGCACGGCGGAATAACCAAGGGGCTGGCAAGGTTCAGAGACTAGGATCCGAGCGAAAGCGGTAAAGATCCCACGAGCGCCCGGCACCTCGGGAGACCGAGATGATGAGATAGTCCGTTCTGCCGCATAATCGTCAAGTCAGAAACGGCAGAAGCCGGGGATAAAGAGCCCCGGTCTAAACACAAACGCTAAGACCGCCGGTGCTCCAACCCTCACTTTCCCCCAATCGCATAAAGCGCCTTCCCCACCCGAAGAAACATCCGCCCCTCCCCAACCGCCGGCGTCGCGTAAATATCCCCGTCAAACTCATTCACGGCCAGCACCTCCCATTCCCCGCCCGCCTTCAGAACCACCACCTTCCCATGCTCGCTTGCCACATACACCTTGCCATCCACGCCCACCGGCGACGAGTAATAATCCTCCATCGCCCCCGTCAGCCGCCCCTGCTTCAGCACCTTCCCGGTCTCCGCATCCAGCGTCGTCGCGATGCCCCCGCTCCGCACCAGGTAGACCACCCCGTTATAAACCAGCGGCGCCGGCACGTCCGGCAGCGACTTCTCAAACCGCCACCGCAGGTGCGTATCCGTCACATCGCCCTCTCCACCTAACTTCACCGCCAGCATCCCATTCCGCGCCGCGCGCCGCGTCCGGAAGAACGTCCACTCCCGCTCGTTTAAGAACCCGTCCCGATCCAAATCAATCGCCCGCCACGTCCCCGTCGGCTGCCACGGCTTCGGCAACTCACTCTGCGCCAGCTTGCCGTCTTTGTTTGCATCCGCCTTGGCCGCCACCTCCGCGAACACCGGCAGTTCCACCTGCTCGCCCGCGTCGTTTCCCGTCGTCCATCCATTGAAGAACAGCATCTCTCCGGAAATCACCGGCACCGACTTCGGCTGGCAGGTCAATCCCTTCACAAACCACACCGCCTCCCCATCCTTCACCGAATACGCCGTCAACTGATACGAGCCGGGCGCGATTACCTGCGCCGTCCCGCCGGGCGGCGTATAGATCGCCGGTGTCGAATAGCCGTTGATCACATTCCGCGGCGTCTTCCACGCCACCTTCCCGCTCTCCGCGTCCACCCCAACGATGTACGCATCCGTGTCGGCATCCACTACCAGAACCACCCGCCCGTCCGCATACACCGGCGACGCCACAATCCCGTGCTGGCTATTGAACGGTCCCAACGGCAACTGCCACCGGGGTGTCCCGTCCAAGTCATACGCCGCCAATCCGTAATCGGCGAAGAACACAAACACGCGCTTGCCGTCGCTCGCCGGTGTCGGCGCCGCCCGGTGATTCAACGGATTCTGATGCTCCCGCTTCGGTGCCCGGATCGACCGCCGCCACTGCAGCTTGCCCGTTCCCTGGTCCAGCGCCATCGTCACCAGTTCGTCGCCTTCCGCCGCCGTCAGCAGAATCCGTCCGCCCACGATGATCGGCGACGACTTGCCCTCCGGCACCTCGGCCTTCCACAGGACGTTCTGCTGTGGGCCGAAGTTGGCGGGCATCGCGCCGCATGTACGGCATAAACCGGAACCCCGCGGTCCACGAAACTGCGGCCAGTCCGCCGCGAAGCTAACGAGAGCGACCAGCGAACAAAGCAAAGTGCGCATAAGTCTTGCTCTCCATGGTAATGCGCCCGAAGGCGTTGCCATGGTAGGGGGGTGAGCGGCGATCCCCGGCGGCAAACCCACACGAACGGCAAGTTCGTGTCGAACGCCACCTAAGCAGCGCTCTGCGTAGGCCTCGCTGAGAAGGGTTCGCGAGGCGACGGTATCGAACGCCAGCAATCCCTCCACGCCATTGACGATCGCCCTCACCGCAGCCAGCGGCGACGGGAAGGGTGACCCGGCACTAGCGAAGCCCGCCTCCCTTTGTGATTACCTCGGCGTTCAGATACGGCCGCAGCGCTTCCGGCACTACCACGCTGCCATCGGCTTGCTGGTAGTTTTCGACAATCGCTACCCACGTCCGGCCCACCGCCAAGCCGCTGCCATTTAAAGTATGCGCGGCCTCGGTCTTCTTTTCGATCCGCGCCCGGATTCCCGCCCGGCGCGCCTGGAACGCCTCGAAATTCGAACAGGAAGAGATCTCGCGATAGTCGTTCTGCCCGGGCAGCCATACCTCCAGATCGTAGGTCTTGGCCGACGAGAAGCCCATATCGCCGGTACACAACACCATGCGCCGGAACGGCAGGCCCAGCTTCTTCAAAATGTCCTCGGCATCGGAGGTCAGCTTCTCCAGCGCTTCGTCACTCTGATCGGCGCGGGTAAACTTCACCAACTCGACCTTCTGGAACTGGTGCTGGCGAATGATGCCGCGCACGTCGCGCCCATGCGACCCGGCCTCGCTGCGGAAGCAGGGAGTATAGGCGCACAGGCTGATGGGAAGCTTGTCGCCCTCCAGCGTCTCATCGCGAAACAGGTTCGTCACCGGAACCTCGGCGGTTGGCGCCAGCCAGAAATCGAAGTTCTCGCACTTGAACAGATCGCTGGCGAACTTGGGCAACTGCCCGGTGCCGAACAGGCTGGCCGAATTCACCAGAAACGGCGGCAGCACTTCGGTATAGCCATGCTCGTTGGTGTGCACGTCGAGCATGAAGTTGATCAGCGCCCGCTCCAGCTTCGCCCCCAAGCCCACATACACCGCAAATCGCGCACCGGTGACTTTGGCGGCGCGCTCGAAATCGAGGATGCCCAACTCGGGTCCCAGGTCCCAATGCGGCTTCGGCTCGAAGGCGAACTGGCGGGGCTCGCCGATGCGATGGATCTCGACATTGTCTTCGGCCCCCTTGCCCACCGGCACGCTCTCGTGCGGCAGATTCGGGATGGTGGCCATCAACCCGCGAAACTCCTCTTCGAGCAGCTTCACCTGCTCTTCCAGGGTGGCGATCCGGTCGCCGATGCCGCGCACCTTGGCCTGCTGTCCGGCCGTGTCTTCGCCCGCCTTTTTCAACTTCGCAATCTGTTGCGACTCGCTATTGCGTTGTGCCCGGAGCGTGTCGGTCTCGGTAAGCGCGGCCCGGCGGCGAGCGTCCAAATCGCGGAACTGCGCCAGGTCCAACGTCAGCCCGCGCGTGGCCAGACGTTCGGCAACGGCGTCCAGATTGCTTCGGAAAAACGACAAATCGTGCATGATGTGGGAAACCCTTATTGTACGGGAAGCGCAGCCACTTGCACTTCCCCCGCTAAGTGCGATTTGATTTGGAAGATGAGCCTGACCCGCCGGTCCTTCCTCGCGGCCACCGCCGCCAGCCCCCTCGGCCTTGCCGCCAAGGGCAAGACTTCCCGCGTCTTCTTCGGCACCTACACGCGCAACGGCTCCAGAGGCATCTACAGCGCCATCCTTGACGCGGCCAGCGGCAAGCTCACCGAGCCCGAACTCGCCGCCGAGATCCCCAGCCCCTCCTTCCTCGCCCTGCACCCCAATGGCAAGTTCCTCTATGCGGTCAGCGAAATGGGCGGAGCCCCCAGCAAGCCCACCGGCACCGTCACGGCCTTCTCGCTGGATGCCGCGGCCGGGAAACTCAGCAAGCTGAATACGGTTTCGACAAAGGGCGAAGCGCCGTGCCACCTGAATGTGGACAAAACCGGCCGCGCCCTGGTTCTGGTCAATTACAGTAGCGGCAGCACGGCTTCCATGCCGGTGAAGGCGGACGGCAGCCTGGGGGAAGCCGCCAGTTTCCTCCAGCACCAGGGATCCAGCGTCAACAAACAGCGTCAGCAGAGCCCGCACGCGCACTCGGCCAACATCTCTTTCAACAACCGCTTCGTCGTCGTCGCCGACCTAGGCACCGATCAGGTTCTGGTTTACAAGCTGGATCCCGCCACGGCCACCCTTACCCCCAACGATCCACCCTTCGTTAAAGTGAAGCCGGGCGGCGGCCCACGCCACTTCACCTTCCATCCCAAGGGCAAGTATGGCTACGTCATCAACGAGATGGGCTCGGCCGTCACCGCCTTCACCTGGGATGCCAACAAAGGCGTGTTTAACGAGATCCAGCATATCTCCACCCTGCCCGAAGGCTTCAACGGCGTGAACAACTGCGCCGAGGTGGTGGCCCACCCCAACGGCAAGTTCCTGTACGGCTCCAATCGCGGCCACAACTCGCTTGCGGTCTTCAAGATCGACGGCCAGGGTAAACTTACCGCTGCCGGGCATGTCCCCACCGGCGGCGAGATCCCGCGTAACTTCGCCATCGCCCCCGGCGGCAAGTGGCTGCTGGCCGCCAACCAGAACACGAACAATGTGGTGGTGTTCGCCATCGATCCGAACAGCGGCAACCTCACTCCTTCCGGGCAGCAGGTGAAGGTGGGCGCCCCGGTTTGCATCCGCTATCTGGCGTTGTAGCAGCGCCGGAACAGGTGAGGAATAGTCCCGGTACGAGACTGCCCGGCCGAAACGGCCTCCCCTGCGTTACCCTGAGCGTATGCGCTGTCACGCCGTTGTCGCGGCTGCTCTCTTCCTTCCGACCGGCATCGCCTTTGCCCAGACACCACCCAAACCGCAGGGCTCGCTGACGGTTTCAAAGAAGTCCGCGCTCGATAAGCCGACCCTTGAACAGTACATCCGGCATCAGTTTCTGCTGCCGGACAATCTGAAGGTGCTTGTCGCCGATCCGAAGGCGTCGGAAGTGCCTGGGCTTCTGCTGATCCCCGTCACGGTGACCGACGGCGGCGCGATGACCCAGGTGGTGGAGTTCCATGTCAGCAAAGACGGCGCCAAGATCATGCAGGGCAAGGTGTTCGACATTGGCGACAGCCCGTTCGCCGGCGACCTGAAGCTGCTCAAGACCGGCAATGCCCCCGCCATGGGCCCCGCCGATGCCCCGGTCACCATCGCCATCTTCAGCGATTTCCAATGCCAATACTGCAAGGAAGAGGCCAAGACGCTGCGTAGCAATCTGGAAAAGGCCTACCCCACCCAGGCCCGGCTGGTCTTCAAGGACCTGCCCATCGAGCAGATTCACAATTGGGCGAAGCCTGCCGCACTGATCGGCCGCTGCATCGCGCGCCAGAACGCAGGCGCCTTCTGGCAGTACCATGACTGGATTTTCGACCAGCAGGCCGCCATCAAAGCCGAAGAACTACAAGCGAAAGCCATCGAGTTCGCCGGGACCAAGGGAATGGATACGCTCCAACTGACGCAGTGCATTAGCGGCAAGCTCACCGCCAAGGAAGTGGAAGACAGCATCGCCGAAGCCCGCGCCCTGCAGGTGGCTTCCACTCCTACGCTGTTCGTCAACGGGCGGCGGATGGTGGGCAGCGTCGGCTGGGATCAACTGAAGCAGGTCATCGACCACGAGGTGGCGTATGCCCAGAAGAACGCCACCAAGAAAGACGAGGCCTGCTGCGAAGTGAAGCTGGCCATTCCGGGAGCCAAGTAGGAGTTTAACCGAACCATGCGTATGACGCGACTTGTTCTTATCGCCGCGGCGGCCGCCGCCAGTGTGGGTTGGGGCGCCTCCAACCGCGGTTCGCTGCCGGAACTGGACCCGGACATCTACATGAAGCACGTGAAGTTCCTGGCGTCCGGCAAGCTGCAGGGGCGGGGAACCGGCACGCCCGGCCTGGAGAAAGCCGCCGAGTATGTCGCCCGCCAGTTTCGTTCCTACGGTCTGCGTCCGCTGAACGGCAGCTACTTCCAGCAGTTCCAGGTGACCACCAAGGCCGAGATGGGTAAGGCGAATCGCCTGGAGTACCGGCTGAACGGGCAGCGCCAGTCGCTAAAGCCCAAAGAGGATTTCCTGCCCTTCAGCTTCTCGGCGACGCAGAAGGTGGCCTGCCCGGTGGTCTTCGCCGGCTACGGTATCACCGCTAAGGAATACAACTACGACGACTACGCGGATCTGGACGTGAAGGACAAGTGCGTGCTCCTGCTCCGCTATGAGCCGCAGGAGTTTGAAGAGAAGAGCGTCTTTGCCGGCAAGGCCTACACGGAGCATGCGCAGTTGCCGAGCAAGGCCTACAATGCGCGCCTCCATGGCGCCAAGGCCGTGATTCTGGTGAACAATATGGCGAACCGCGGAGCGAGCGAGACGGACAAACTGGATAAGTTCGGCACCGCCAGCGGTCCGGCGAATTCCGGTCTCGGTTACGTGCACATGCGTTATGAAGTGGCCGAACGCTGGATGCAGGCTGCCAGCAAGGACCTGCGCGAGATTGTTGGCGGCATCGATAAAGATTTGAAGCCACGCTCTTTCGCCTTCCCCGATACGCTGCAGGTGGAACTGGAAACCGAGATCCAGCAGGTGCAGAAGCAGGTGCGCAATGTGGTGGGCTACCTGCCCGGTGAGACGGAGGAATACGTCATTATCGGCGCCCACTATGACCACCTTGGCTTGGGCGACGAACACTCGCTGGCCCCGTCGCTGATCGGCAAGCCGCACTATGGGGCGGACGATAACGCTTCGGGCACCGCCGGGGTTCTCGAACTGGCGCGCTACTTTGGGGGCCGCCCGAAGCAGAAGCGCGGCGTGCTATTCATGGCCTTTGCGGGCGAGGAGTTAGGTCTGCTGGGGTCCAGCTACTATGTAAACCAGGCGATGATGCCGCTGGGGAAGGCCGCCGCGATGATCAATATGGATATGATCGGGCGGGTGCAGAACGGGCGGGTGTATGTAGGGGGTTCGGGAACGGGGTCGAGTCTGAAGTCGATTATCGAGAAAGCCGCTGAAGGGGTTGATTTGAAGGTGGATCTGAGCGAAAAGAGCGGGTACGGCTCTTCCGACCACACGTCCTTTACCACCAAGCAGGTGCCGGTGCTGTTCTTCTTCAGCGGCCTGCATGCTGATTATCACAAGCCGTCTGATACCTGGGATAAGATCGACGCGCCGCAGGCCGTCAAGGTGCTGCGCGTCGTGGCCAACGCCACCGACCGGCTTGCGCAGGACGGCGCCCGCCCGCTGTATGTAAAGGTGGAGCCGCCCAAGATGCCCAACCACAGCGGTTCGCCGAGCGGTGGGACTTCCGGCTACGGCCCTTACTTCGGCAGCATTCCCGACTTTGCCGAAGTGCCTAACGGGGTCCGTTTTTCCGATGTGCGTGCCGGTTCGCCCGCGGCACAGGCCGGTTTGAAGGGTGGGGACATCCTGGTGGAGTTCGATGGGAAGCCCGTGGCGAATCTTTACGAGTATACGTACGCTCTGCGGGCCAAGAAGCCTGGAGATATTGTGAAAGTTACAGTTCTGCGCAACAACGAAAAGCTCCAGGTGGATGTGACGTTGACGGCGCGGAAGTAGCAGCGCGAGAATCAGATTCTCTAAATGTTTGGGCCCGATTCGTCGATGAAGGGGATAGGGGGAGAATGGATACTGTCATCAGCCCGCTGAAGGTTCTCAAGCTGCCGCCTCTCATCTTGCATCCGTTTGCCGATTCCAGCGGGCCAAACAAGCTGCTGGAAAGCTCCCGCGCTAGCCTTATGTTGCAAGGCTTGCTGCCAAGCGGGGAGTTAACCCCGCTGGAGATAGAGCAGCGGCTGCTCGACGGCCGGCTTTGTGAACTGCGCATGCTTCTTTATCTTGGCCGGGACTTGGCCCGTTGGATTGAGCAGTGCCTGGAGGTTGTCGATCGTGATCCGGTCCTGCGTGGCAACGGCATCAAGTTTCAGAGCTTTGCCGCCATGCTCGTCGAAGATCCGCCCGATAACGTGCGTGAGAAATTGAAGACGTGGGGTGTGGCCGATTACAAAGCCATTTTCACGCGGGCCTTGGGCCTTAACAGCGTCTTTGCCGACATGCCGGAACGCGATATGCTCAACACGGAGTTCATTCGCGTCTACTACCGCTTCGCGGACCATATGTACGCCTGTAATCAGAAGGGCATCAGCTTCACGGAGGTCCGCTCCCGGAATTTCCCCTTCGATCTGTTCGCCTCCGGGGAGTACTCGCGTATGCTCGAGCGGGAGTGGAAACTCGACGGTTGATATACTGGCGCTTATGTCCGCCCCTGAGCGCCTGGGCCTGTCGCGCCTGCTCCTCGTCAAGCAGAATTTCCCCGATCGCCGGATTGCCGATATACCAGCCGAAGTGGCCCGGCAACTCGCCGCCTCGCCGTTTGCCGCCCGACTGAAGCCTGGCTCACGGGTAGCCATCGGTGTGGGCAGCCGCGGCATTGCCAACATCGCCATCATCGTCCGTGCCGTCGCCGGCTATTTCCAAGCGCACGGCCACAAACCCTTTATCTTCCCCGCCATGGGCAGCCACGGCGCCGCCACGGCCGCCGGCCAAGCCGAAGTGCTGGCTCACTACGGCGTCCACGAAGCCGCCATGGGCTGTCCGGTTATCAGCCAGTTGGATGTCGTGAACTGCGGACCGACGCCCGATGGCATCGAAACCTGCATGGACCGCCTTGCCTATGAGAGTGACGGTGTCCTCCTGGTCGGACGCGTTAAATGGCATACGGAGTTCATGGGCCGGATTGAGAGCGGGCTCTTCAAGATGATGGCCATCGGCCTCGGCAAGTTCGCCGGCGCGCAGCGCTATCACACTTATGCCTATAAGCTCGGCCTGGAGCACGTCATCCGGGGCATCGGCCGCCAGATCCTGGCCACCGGCAAGATCCTCGGCGGGCTCGCCATTCTCGAAGATGCCCATCACCACACCGCGCAATTGACGCCAGTGGCCGTCGAAGAGATGGAGAGCAAAGAAGAGGAACTGCTGGCTTTGGTGCGCTCCTGGATGGGCAAGATCCCGGTGCCGGCGCTCGACATCCTTATTGTCGACGAGATCGGCAAGGAGATCTCCGGGGCGGGCATGGACCACAAGATCGTGAATCGCGGCGGGCAGGGCCAGTACAATCCCTGGCCGGACACCCCGGTGATCGAGCGCATCTTCGTTCGCGACTTGAGCGAACTGACGTATAACAACGCGATCGGGCTCGGCATGGCCGATGTGGTGACGGACCGGTTAGTGAATCGCGTAGACTGGGTGCCCACTCGCATCAATGCGCTGACGGCCTCGGCGCCGGCCGCGCTGCGGATTCCGATGCACTTTCCGAGCGACCGCGAGTGCCTGGCGGCGCTCTGGCCAACGGTGGGGCGATTCCGGCCGGAAGAGGTGACGCTGGGCTGGATCCGGAACACGCTGGAACTCTCTTCCCTGGTACTAAGTGAAAACCTATTGCCGGTTATTCAGGCGAATCCCGCATTGGAAGTTATCGGGGCGGCGCGAGAGGTGGAATTCGATGGGGAAGGGAACCTGGCGGGGTCAAGCTGGAGTAAGTAGGAATAACTGATACGGAAACGGAAAGGGCGAGCCGCGGGGCTCGCCCAAATCTCGGTTTTGCTGTCTGCGCAGTTTGGGAGCAGCAGCGCCTCCCTAGGAAACGGCTTAAGCCGTTCGACTAGGAAGCGGCAGCGGCAGCGACAACGGAGTTGACGTTGTTGAAGATGGTGCTGATGCTGGTCGCAACCTGGGGCATGATGGCGCCCGCGGCCACGGCGACGAAGCCGGCCATCAACGCGTATTCGATGAGGTCCTGGCCTTTGGTGTCTTTCCAGATCTGCGCCTTCACAACGAGCTTCAGAATGTAGTTCATGGTTCCTCTCCTAAGTTGCCCCACTAGGTAGGGCAGATGTTTTCGGTATGATTTGAGAGTAACAGCGGACTGGCTTTCCAGAAATCCGCAGCCCGCCCTAATCGAAAAGTCGAAATACCTTATTTCGCCCATAGTACTTCGGTTCCCGCGCTCCCGTCACCCTAGTTCCTTACTTTCCCGGACTAAGTCCTGATGCTCCGGGATCACGGCAAACCGCGCCGCCACCGCCGGAATCGTCTCGCCCCGCTGCTCGATCCGTTCCTCGGCGACGTGGCCCATATCTCCGGCGGCGGCCAAGTACCCGATACGCGACGGCTCCAAGCCCATGATCCGGCTGCAGGTCGCATCCACCGCCACCACATCCCGTCCCATCACCAGCACACCGGCTGCCTTCGGCGTCCCCTGGATTGGCCCGTTGCCCTCCATACCGACGATGCCGTCGACAATCGCGAACGTGTTCCGGAAATGCCGGTTCAACGCCAGAATCGAGGTCTCCACGCCAATCCGGTGCAGCGTGTTCTTTGGCCATCCATAAATGGCTCCGGGCACCAGCCCGAACAGGTTCTTCATGGAAAGAGTCGCCCCCGCCCAATGGTGTGTCTTCATCTTTGCCACCGACACAATCAGGTCCGCGCCCAGGACCGTCTTTGGGAAGAAGAACTCCGGCCGGTTCGCGAAGTTTCGAACCATGGCGACATCGTCCCGGTTGAGGTCGACAAAGACGTCGTCGAAGCGGGGCAGCTGGCTACGGTACCCGGTTAGCTCCACCAACTCCATCGTGTCCCGGCGGTGGCCGGGGCCCTCGCCGATGCGGACCGACGCGGCGCCGCGCTTGTGGAACACCTCGAGCGCCGCCGCGATGACCGCGACGTTGGTATTGATCTCGGTGTCGGCCGAATACTCGACCAGGTTCGGCTTCAGCAGCACGCGTTTGCCCCGCACTTCCAGGCCGCAGGCCGTCAACCCCTCGTCGATCCCGCGCGCCAGTTCGACGCTGTAGTTCGCCGCTTTCGCGATGAACACGGCGGAGTTCCCCGCGGGTCCATTGGCTGCGTTGGGCCGCGGCGGCTCCCCGCACGACGGCAATGCCAGCGCCGCGCCCAGCGGGGCCAGAGCCCGCCGCGTCACTTTCAGCCGATCTCCAGCCATCGTTTATCTCCTTCCGCCAGTGCCATTGCCTCGAGCGCCACTACGCACAGGTCCGCCGGCGGCGCGGTCTCCGGCAACTCCAGATTTCGCCCATGCGGGCGTAGCGCAATCGACAACCACGCCTTTCCCAGGCGCGATCCCGTGTGCCGCCAATGGCTCTCCGCCGCGACCAGCGAGCGCTCCAAGGACAGTTCCCGCGAGCCTTGCAGCCCCAGCAGTGCCAGCGCCGTCGTCTCGGGGAACGATGGTAGATCCGTCCGCAGCACCCGCCGGTTGCCGTAGTTCCAGCCCCCGTCGCGGCAGCGCCGGTCGGCCAGCATGCGCTCGCCTTCGGCAATGCGTTCGGCCACTCCCGCCTGTGCCGGCCGGTGTTGCCGTACCTTCTTGAGAGCCAGGAGCGCGTGTGCGGTCGGTTCCACCCAGCTTGTGGATTCCGGGCTCCAGGGCCAGCCCTTCAGGTGCGGGTCATACTCCACCACCATGCGGCCCAGCAGGTGCAGCAAACGCTCGAGCGCCGCGCCCTCAATGCCCCGGCTTCCTAAAAGCCAGGCGACTCCCTTATCGAAACTTGGGTCGAACACCTTATGAACACACTGCAGCGTCAGGCACAGCGACGTGGCCCAGGAGGGATCGTTCGCGATCGCCGCCGGCCGGTACCCGCCGGTTGGCAACTGCCAGCTTCGCAACAACTTCCAGCCCTTTTCCAACTCCCGAGCGGCGTCCGTGCCGGTGAGCGCGAGCATCGCCAGGCAGGTCGGCTCGAGCCAGCTTTGGCCACCCGCCTTGTATCCCCAGCCCCCGTCGGCGTTCTGGGCCCGGCGCAACAGGTCCAGGCGAGCGGCACGAAACGAGAGAGCGCGCGCGTTGCTCATATCTCCTCCATCGGAGCGCAGGGGGGGGAACTGTAGAGGCCGCCAGGACTTTAGGCCGCTTTTTCCTTATTTAGCTCTAATGGTTCTGCTTAGGACCGCCGATCTATCGTTTGTTATGCACGACCCTATCGACGACCAACTCGCCATCGTTCTTGGCCAGCGCCAGCTTACGGCGGTCTGTTGCATGTTCCTGACCGTGCTCGGCCTGGTGGCCACCCTCGCCTATGTGGCGGGTCGAACCATCACGGCCGCCCAGTTCCAGGCCCGGAATGACGTTCCCGCCGAAGTCTCGCACCCCATGGTCGTCGATCCCCCGCGCGCTCTCGATATCCGCGCCCAGGCGCAGCCGGAGCCGGAGCCGGCGCCCGTCCCGGTGAGTCAGGCCCTGGTGGGGGCCGCCGGAGCGCGGCCCATCCCGAGCGTTGGGATCCCGCCACGCGATAGCGGTCCGGCTCCGATCTCGATAGGAAGCGCGGTGGCGGCGCCTGTTGTCATCACGCCGCCGAAGCCCGCCGTCCAGGCCGCCGCGCCCCCGATGGCGTCCACGGGTGAACCCACGCACGGGCAGGTCTTCTGGCAGATCGGGTTAGTGGACCCGGACACCGCCCGCCAGATGCTGGACCGCGCCATAGGCTTGGGCCTGGCGGCACGCGTTGCCTCCGGCAACAGTCCGCAATCGCGGCGCGTCCTCGTGGGGCCGCTGGTCTCCCGCGACGAAATCGCCCGCGTCAAACAGACGCTCGACTCCGAGCAGTTGCAGGCTTTCCTGAAAATCTACTAAGCACGGCGCTATCATGGGGGGCTTAGACCCTCATGAAACCCATTCCCGTAGCCGAACAGCGCTCCCTGGTCGAGCGCCTCACCCGCGCCTGTGGCGGTTCCTACACGCCGGAGCAGCGCCGCAAATACTTCATCTCCGGTCCGCAGTGGGCGGCTGCCTACGAAGGACACGCTCTCTTCCACGCGCCGACGCGCACGCCAGTCACCTTCGAAGAGGTCATCCGCCTCTACGGCGAGACCGGCGTCGGCTGGTGGGCGACGCACGATACCGACGTCATCCCCTCCGACGCCCTGTTCACGCCGGAGCAGGACGCCATCGTCGAGCGCATCGAAGAGGCCCTCCAGAACGCCGGCGTGCGGTGCTCGATGGTGACCACCGAGACCTTCCATCACGCCGTCTTTGCCGCCGGGCCCGCCGCCGAATCGGCCGTCGTTCGCGATTACGCCGGGCGCCGCCTGGAGAACACCGTCGGCATCGGCCACCGGCTGGGCGCCAGCTACGCGGTCTACTGGCCAGGCTCGCTCGGCTACCAGATCCAGGGCGCCGTCGAAGAGACCCAGACGCTGCGCTGGTACGCCGAAGGGCTGAACCGCGCGTGCGAGGCCGACATCCGAATCGCCAAGCAGCTCGGCCGCCCAACCTTAAAGCACTGCATGGAGGCCAAGCCCTTTGAGCCGCAGGCCGAGATCCTGCTGCCTACTTCCGACGCCATGCTCGCCTTTATCGCCTCCGGCCTGCTCACTCATCCGGAGATGGTGGGGCTGAATCCCGAGTATCTGCACGAACTGATGTGGGGCGCCGCGCCGCGTGCCGCCCTGGGCCGCGCGCTGCTAGCCGGCAAGCTCTGGCATTTCGATATCAACGACGGCTACCGTTTGAAGCACGACGTGGATATCGCGGTCGGCCTGGTTAACCCGCTCGACTGGCTGAACGTGCTCGTCCTGCTGCGCAGCCACGGCTTCAACGGCCCCTTCAACCTTGACTACAAGCCGCCGCGCACCACCAGCAACCACGGCGTGTTCGGCGTCAGTATGCCCACCGCCGTCGACCGCTTCATCACGCTTTGGGAAATGGCCGGCGAGGTGCTGGAAGACCCCATCCTCAAGGAAGCCACCGATGCCCTCAAGGCCGGCGGCGAGGTTGCCTCGGGCAACGTCCGCGACATCTTCGAAGCCAATAAGGAACTCCTCAGCCTGCACGAACTGATCGGCCACCGGCTTTTCCAAATCCTCTGCGGGCTGCACAAAGGCCGCACTTTCGTTGTCTAACCGGATATGGCATCGATGGGACGCTCGCTAATCGTGATGGGCCTGCTGCTGGCGGCGGTGGGCGTCCTGCTGGTTCTGGGTGGGCGGCTGCCGTTCAAGATCGGCCGCCTGCCCGGCGATTTCGTGTGGCAGGGGAAGAACACGACGTTCTACTTCCCGCTGATGACCAGCCTGCTGGTGAGCGCGTTTTTGACGTTGGTGATGTGGCTGTTGGGACGGCGTTAAACGCTACCGCAATACGCCCATCTTGTCGATCGGCCAATAAACAAACACCGCCTTGCCATAGATATACGGGCGCGGCACAGGACCCCAGGAACGGCTATCGTTGGACGAACTGCGGTGATCGCCCAGGACGTAATACTGTCCCTCGGGAACCACGGTAAGGGGCACCGTCTGGCGGTCGCGGTATTCAGCCGGTACGTAGTCTTCCTCCAGCCGCTGGCCATTTACGTAGACCTGCCCCTCTTCGATCGCCACCTGGTCGCCGGGCAGGCCGATTACGCGTTTGATGTACGACTTGGTGGGATCGGAAGGATAGTAAAACACTACGGTGTCCCCGCGCGCAATCTCTCCCAGGCCGAAGCGATACACGAACTTATTGATGAAAATGCGCTCCTGGTCCACCAGGGACGGCATCATGCTGGTGCCTTCCACCTTCACCGGCTGGTAGAGAAACAGGATAATGACAATGGCAATGACGACGCTGAACAGCAGGTCGCGCATCCAGTAGACGGTCATCGCCAGGGCGGAACGCGTGGACCCGCCCGCGGCGGCGGCATCCACCGCGGCAACTGGCGTTACCGGTTCTTCCTGCATCCTGCCACTCCTCGGTGAGATGACCCCAGTCCGGGTCTGTCGGCATTGTACAACAAGGCCCGCCCGAAGCTGAATACAACAGACGTGGTGGAGGCGCGAAGGTCCCGCGCCTGCGTGATGTCATTGGATTGGACGCCGCCCGCACGGGGAGAGTTGCTCCTTTGTAGAACCCACGCCCGCGCCGGTTGCGGGGGCGCGGAAAGACCGCTACCATGGTGGTGTCTTTCCTACCTCGCGGTTCGCCGGCTTCCCGCGGATATGCCGGAACCGCAGTTTCAGTAAGTACACGGATCCAAAAAGAAACAAGAATAATGATGAAACAGGGCGCGACGAAGATCCTGGCCTTGGTCAGCGATCTCTTATTCACGGTGAAGATCAATGAAGCCGCCAAGCGCAATGGAATGCAGATCGACTACGTGAAAAACGACGAGGACTTCCTGGCCCGTCTGCGGGAAAAGCCAGCTCCGAAACTGGTAATCATGGATCTCAACATCGCCTCCGCCTCCCCGGTGGAGTTGATCGAGAAGATCAAAGGACAGGATGAAACCAAGGCCATCAGCGTATTGGGGTACGTCTCCCATATCCAAGGCGATCTGAAAGTGAAGGCGCAGGAGGCCGGCGCCGACGCCGTGCTGGCGCGTAGCGCGTTCTCGCAAAACCTCGTGCAAATCCTCAAGCGCCACAGCGGGATGCCGTAAGTGAATCCGCTCGCCTGCGACCTCAGTTTCAGCGAACGCTACCGTATGGCGTGGCAACTGACCTGGCCCACTCTGGCGGTCGACTTCGGCTGGGCCACGTTGGTCCATGGCCTTCTCGAAATCGGCGGCCAGGCGCCGATGTTGTTCCATGAGTTCTTCTCGCTGTTCCTGGTCGCGCCGTTCTTGGTAAGGCGCATGGTGGGCCTGCGATACCCCGGCTTTCGCATCAAGACGCTGTTCGCCGATGGCGAAGGCCGCATGGGATACTCCGAAAGCTTCAAGGTGATGTGGCTGCTGAGCTGGCGCACCACGGTGGCTGCCATCTTCCTGCTCCTGCCCGTAGTGGCGGCCTTTTTGAAGATAACCGGGCTGGATGTACAATCGCTGGCGCCCTCGGGTGGTTCGGAAACGCTGAATCAGATCGGCCTTAGCTTTGTGTTGAATGGCGCGTCTTTCGTGCTGATGCCGCTCATCATCCCCGGCATGTTCGCCAAACGCTACCAGGGGTTCCGGGTGGCGCCGGAGCGGGCTTCGGCGGCTGTTTCCGCGCCGATCTCCTCCGCCAAGCGTAAGTAAGCGGTATTCGATTCCCCACCGGCACTGCGCACGACCAGTGGCAGCACACCCCGTAGCGGGAAGTCCGCCGGAATGCGCAACGTCACCTCGGCGACGCCGTTCTCCAACCGCCGCACTCCCCGCAACTCCAGCAACTCACCGCCCAGTGCGGCCGTCAGCCCGGCCCGCGCGCCGTTGGTGTAGATCACCAGATCCGCCCACGGCTGACGTAAAGCCGTTACTCCGCAAAAGCCTGGGCTTGCGCATTGCGCCAGCGGCTGCTCTCCGGCAAAGCCCAGCGGCGGTCCGAAGCCGCTGCCCGCGGCGGTGAAGATCGCCTGCGGCGGCATGCCGATCGAGATCCGCGCGTCCGCCTCCCCCGCCGGCCCCGTCACCGTCAATCGTCCCATGCCCGCCGCCGCGCGCTCGGGCAGCCGAAAGTTGATTTGGCTGGCCGAAACGAAGGCCGGCTCGATGGCGAAAGCCGCGCCCACCGCATCCACGAATCGCAGCGCCGCGCCCTGCAGGTTGACGCCGAACACTGTCGCCCAGACGCCTTCCCCCAACCCGCCCGGTTGCAGGGACGCCGCATTGAGGACCCCCTCCGGCCGCAGTTGCAATCCGCTCAGGCGGATCTCCACCGGGTCCGACGCATTGTCCGCCATATCGGTGCCAAAAAAGCAAAGCCGGTACGGCGCGCCGCGCTTGTCGATGCGGATAGGAATGCGCAGGTAGTTGCGATACCCCTCATTGCCGTCGCAGGCATCGGCGGCCGTCGCCGCAATCTTGTAGCGGTAGCCGGACAACTCCGGCACCACGAAAATCGGCTCGAAGAAGTAGAAGTCGCCGTCATCGCGGAAGACATACGGCGCGCGAAGCATGGGTTTCGAGGTATCCACGCGCGTGTGCACCAGCGTGGCGAACTCCGGCCGCTGCCAGGTCCCGTCCACCTGCGCCGTCCGCCCCGCCAGGACGCACAGCAGATAAAGCCCGGCCTCCCGCGGCAAGGCGTCCGTAATCCGCGGCGCCGCCGCCAATTCCTGGACGGGACCATAGCCGTCCGCAACGCGGCAATCGCCCTGCCCCTGGCGATAGGTTTTGTAGCGGTAATGCGTCAGCGAGTCACTGCTCAGCGCGACATTCCATGCAGCACCCGGCCGCAGGTAGCGATTAGGCCCCGTGGTCCGCAACTGGCGTCCGTCATCCAGCGGGCAATCGCCGCCCAGTGTGAATCGCCCCTCGGGAAAACAGGCTCTAATCGCCGCCACTGGGAGGGCATAGTTTGTGTCCCGGCGGTAACCGTACCCCTCGTCCGTCAACTCGCAAGGCTGGCCCAGATAGCAAGGGAAGTCGCCGCTGCTATGCGTAGCCTCCGCGGTAGTGGTATTGATCAGTGACACGACACGCCCACCGCTATCCAAGACGGGTGACCCGCTGCTGCCCGTCCGGATATCGCTGCACGCGTTAGGATAGGCGTTACGAAAGTGCCACTGGAACTCCAGTAGATCGACAGGCTCGCCCAACATGCAGCGCGTCTGGCGAAGGAACTGCTCTTCAGTTGGAACAGCGCCGGTGGGGGCGCCCACAACGCGCACCTCAACGCCGGCCACGGGGTCCGCTGCCCCCAACGCTAGCGGCGTCACGCCCTGCGCCTTTAATGCTGCCAGCGTCGTGTCCAACTCCAGGATCGCCAGATCGCGCGCCTTCATCGTGGAATACACGGTGCGCCGCGCCGCCACCGTCATCGCCCGCGGCTGTGTATCGCGAAAGAAATGGAAGGTAACCCGCGCCGATACCGCCTGGTCGCGAATCACTTCGTTGGAAGTCGCAGTGCTGATACAGTGCCCGGCGGTCATCACATAGGCCGTATCGCCGCCGGTGTCCAACAGGAAGGCCGTACATGTCAGGCTGCCGCGAAAGCGCGCAATGCCGGTGAACGCGGCATTCTCCCCAGCGGCATTCGGCAACAGGCGTGAGGCCCCCGTGATCTGCGCTGGGAGCAGCGACGCCGCAACTGCAAGCAGCAGGATCAGCCGGATCTCCGCCGGCCCGAATTGTAGCTGTGGCGCTTGGCCGTGAACTGCGCCTTACCGTATTCGCCCATGTCCACCACGCCGCGCATGCTGTCGCCCTCGACTTTGCCGGAGAACTCGTAACCCAGGCTGGTGCCCTCTATGCGATGGCCGCTGCGGAAGCGCACTTCACTGCCGTCGATGGCGCCGCGCAGGTCGCCCTTCAGCGTCTCGCCCTGGTGCGAGCCCAGGATGTCGTTTTCCTTCTGCTCCAGCAGGAGGCTATGCCTCGCCTTGCCCACGAGGTATTCCATCTCGACATCCCACAGGCCGCTGACGTTGGCCAATGGCGGCGCGGGCTTCCACTGCTTCACGCCCAAGGGCGATTTCAGAACCGTGTAGAGCCGTTCGGCGGCGATCTTCGCATCGCCCGGCATCATCATGTACGGCATGATGGTGAGCGAACTGTTCTTTAGTCCCATGCGGGCGGAACCCTGGGCGCCGCCCAGGATCATGCGTGGCGAGCCTTCCCACAACACGCGTTCGACGTCGGCCCCGCCCATGCCCAACGCCTCGCCATCCCAGGTGATGCGCAACTGCGGCGCGTTGTTCGAAAGGCTGTCGGGCTGGGTTACCTTCGTCGTCACGCCCGGCACCCGCGTCACCGACTTCGATATCGTTTCCAGCCAGTTCTCCCATTCCTTCCATTCGGCGTCGTGGTTGCGTTTCACCCACATCTCCACCGCCGCCAGCATGCCCATGATCTCTTCCTTGCCGGCCTTCATGGGACGGCCGAAGGCATGGTGGGGCGCCGAACTCAGCCAGGCAGCCTTGACCAGATCTTTGCGCCCCAATAGCAGACCCGCCGCCTGCGGCCCGCGCAGGCACTTGCCGCCAGAGTAGGCGACCAGGTCGGCACCGCGCCCCAGGTGGACGTTCGGAATGGTCAGACGTTCGGCGGCGGCATCCACCAGCACCGGTACGCCATGCTTCTTGGCGATCGACGCCAGCACTTTGGTGCCGAGAGGGCCATCGTCGCCGGGTCCGGCCAGAACCATCACCATGGCGGTTCGCTCATTGAAGGCGCGCTCGTATTCTTCGGGGGTGTTGACCGTGATGAACTTCACGCCGACGGCGCGCACCGCGTGATCGTATACATTGCGCGAGTAGGCCGGCGCGATCACTTCATTCTTGAGCCCTTGCAACTGCGGCATGCGCTGCATCTTCTCCGGATCGCCGCCGGAGACGCAGGCCGCCGTGGCATGCACCAGGGCGGCGGCACAGCCGTTGCTGACCATGCCCCATTCGGCTTGGGTGAGTTCACTGAGACGCTTGCCCGTGGCCTCCATCAGCTCGTCCATATGAACGTAATGGCGCGAGGCGGCTTCCATGGCGGCCTTCACTTCCGGCAGCGATTGCGAGCCCGAGATGATCGTGAACGTGCCCTTGCAGTTGATGATGGGGCGCACGCCGATGGATTCGAAGATAGAGGGACCAATGGTGAGCGAACCAGCGAATAGGCGGCTCTTCCAGGAACTCACGAGCGCGGCAAGGGAGGCGCCGCGGAATAGATCGCGCCGGGCAAAGGAAGCCATAAGGTGATGCTACCAGAGGGAGGGCGCCGCCGCGCGGGCGCCGCCGGAAATAGATAACGGGTACCTTGCGGTACCCGTTGTTGCTGGTTTGTGCTTTGAACTGATCCGTCGTCGTGGAGGACGGCCGACTGTGGGAAGTTAGACGCCGCCGGTGCCACCGGTGCCAGTTCCCGTACCCGTGCCCGTACCGCCGGTGCCGGTGCCCGTTCCAGTGCCAGTGCCGCCGGTTCCCGTGCCGCCGGTTCCCGTGCCGCCAGTGCCCGTGCCCGTACCCGTGCCTGTACCACCCGCGCCTGTACCGCCAGTGCCGGTGCCACCCGAGCCGCTACCGCCACCCGAACCACTCCCGCCGCCCGGGGTGTACGTCAGCGTAATCGGCTGGGTATATGTCTGCCCGTTCTGGTCGGTGGCAACCAGTTGCAGATAGTACACGCCCGGTCCGTTCACGAACTGGACCATGGCATTCGTGCTGTTGGGAGCCTGCAGAATTGCGGGCACCAAACCGCCCGGCGCCACCTGATACTGAATGCTCCGGGGCGTGCCGAAGCTCGAATTCAAGGTTGCCGAAAGGCTGGCCTGTGAAGCGCCGAACGTTAGATTGCTGGGCGAGATCGTGGCGAAGCTGGGGGCAATGGCCGTGAGCGGAGCGGCGCACGTGCCGAGGTACGAACTCAGCAAGCCAGCCACCTGCGCCGGAGCAAGCGGCGCTTCCACGGCCGCCGGAAACGCCAACGGGCTGGAACCCGGAATGGTCGCCGCCAAGGCGCTGGCCGTGCCAGTTCCAGCGCCAGTCCCCGTCGAACCCGCAGGCGCGACCCCCGTCGCCGAGAAGGTCCCGCCGGTGAGTAGGTTCAGGAAGCCGGCTTGGCGGGCACGTACCGCCAGGATACTGGCCGCCAACTGAAGCGTCTGGCGGTCCTGCAACTGGCCGATGATGCTGACCCACGCGGCCGTGGACGCATTGGCCAACGCCTGCGCGGTCTGCAACAGCGAGTCGACGCTGGTGACGTTATTTACGGTGTAGGTGCAGGGGGTCACCGCCGTCCCACCGCGGCGCACCACTTCGCGCCGCAGCAGTTCGGCCTGCTGCAACGCCTGGTCGCGCATATTCGTAATGGCCAGGAAAAGGTTGTCATTCACCGACGAGGTTGAGCCGGTAACGAACTGCGACCCGCGGAACTGCGTCTGGGTATAAGCAGTGGGATTACCGGAAATGGCGCCAAGTACGTTCCCCGACTGCGTACCCCGCGCGCCACCGAGGTACTGCGAATACAGCGTCGCTTCGAATTGAGCCAACGCCAGCGCCGCATTCAACAACTGTACTTCCGTGGGCTGCGCCGTGCCGCCGGTACCACCAGTCCCGCCGGTGCCGCCCGATTGCCCTGGAAGCACCGTCGTCGCAGCCGTGACCGAGGCCGTTACGGCAGCGGCACGCATAAAGCCGCGCCGCGAACGTGGCACTGCGAGGAGATCCGATTTTTTCATTTTCTACTCCGTGGAGATCGTGTATCGCCCGGTCCGGCAGTGTTGCCCCCGAACGTCCTTGATAAGAGGCAGAGCTTCGTAGTCCAGTTACTTTGGCTTCATCGCCACTTTCGTATACAAGTGCGCGGACTCACCAACCACCCGGCAACAACGGCATAATCGAACACATGATCTTTGCAGCGGACATCGGCGGCACGCGTTTGAAGGCCGCCCGCGTGGCTCCGGACGGTACCCTTGTGGCTTGGCGGGCGATCCCGAGTCCTACTAGTCTCGCCGGATTCCGTGAAGCAGCCGCGGCGCTGGTGGCGGAACTTGGAGAAGGCGCGCACGCCGCGGGCATCGGCTGCAAAGGCAACGTCGATCCGCTCACTACGTATGTGAAGTCGCTACCCGGCACCATGCACTACCTGGAAGGCCAGACGCTCGGCGGCCTTTTCGGTATCCATCCGGCCTTTGCCGATAATGACGCGCGGGTGGCTTTGTTTGGGGAATCCACCTTCGGCGCGGCCCGTGGAGCGCGCGACGTTCTGCTGTTAACGTTAGGGACTGGCGTGGGCGGCGGCGTGCTGATCGATGGAGCCGCCCTCCGCGGAGCCACCGGCGCTGCTGGACACTTGGGCCACTACACCGTCGACCCGCGCGGCGAACTCTGCATCTGCGGCAATCGCGGCTGCCTGGAAACCATCTTCTCGGCAAAAGCCATCGAAGCCGCGCTACACAGCGCGCGCACCCGCGGCGTGGCCACCTGCCTCACCCCGGACGCGACCTGCGCCGATGTCTTTTCGAATGCCGCCGATCCGCTCTGCCGCGCGATCCTCGAGCCGCGTATTGAAGCGCTGGCGGGCGCCCTGGCCGGCATGTCGTTCGCATTCGACCCCGAGGTGATCGTCATCGGCGGCCAAGTGGCGGAAGCCGGCGAGGTGCTGTTCGGCCCGCTGCGCCGCCAGCATACCGAACGCACAATGCCCTTTCTGAGGCGAGAGATCCCCATCCGCAAGGCGGAGGTCAGCGATGGGGTCGTTGGCGCCGCGGCATTAGCCCTGCGCGGTCTGGGCGAAGCGTGCGTGCGTCTTGCGTAGCATCCGCAGTACGGATTCCTCCTGTGTGAGTTGATCCACATCGCACAGCGGCACCCAGCGCAGATCCTTCGATTCCGATGAGATCGCCAACGGCGCCGCGCGATCCGCCTCCAGCAGAAACCGCACGTCGTAATGAAAATGCTCCGGCTCCGACTTGCGCGCCGGGATGCGGTGGATATCCACATCGAAGATCTCGGTCGAGATCGCGGAAACCTCCGCCAACCCCGACTCCTCACGCGCCTCCCGCAACGCCGACCCCAACACATCGGCATCCCCGTCGGTGTGCCCACCCAGTTGCAGCCACTTATCCAATTTGCCGTGATGCGTCAGCAGTGTATACCTGCGGTCCAGATCCAGAATCCAGGCCGACGCCGTGATGTGGCCGGTGAGCAGGCTGCGTTCAAAGCAATCCGCGTGCGTTTCGACAAACGCCCTCAGCCGCCGCGCCATCTCCGCCTCTTCTTGGGTGAACGGCTCATGCCGCCGCAATTGCTCCAGCAGAAGCTCGCGAGTCACGGTTGGCAGGGCGGGGCGGGCATATTGACCCGCGGCATGTTGCTGTTGGGCCGCACGGGCCTCGCCATGGAACCATCACGCGATTCCACCGGCACCTCGCGCAGTTCCACTGAACAGCGGCTGGGCGGCGGCGTGTCTACCGGTCCCTTGATCCTTACCTTCCGCGCGCCAGGAGTGAACCGGTGTAACTTGTCATAGCGCTCGAAGAAGTCGCGCTTGGCTTCGGCTCGCAGCAGGCCAGTCATCACAATCAGCAGTAAGGTGCTTCGCATAGCCGCTACCCCATTTTATTCCCGCAGTTCGGGCAGAACTTCACATTCGGATTCGCCGCATTGCCGCACTGGCCGCAGAACTTCTTCGGAGCGGCCGCCGTGGGCTTGCCGCAATGCGGACAGAACTTGTCGTCATCGCTGATGTCACACTTGCAGGAAGGGCACACGGGCGTGCTGGGCGGCCGCTCGGCCGGATCCGGCGCACGGTAATGCACGTCCTTCCCCAGCAGGATATCTTCGGCGTAGTTCACCTGCTGCGCCTTCGCCTGCACCTGCTGCCGCATCGCGTCGATCTTGGCCGAGGCCTGGGCGCTGGCTACCTCTTCCTGGAAGTTCGGGGCGCAGTCCTCGCAAAGGTTCGCCTTCTCGTTCCAGCAGGCCTGCGGGCACACCCACTTGGCGCAGCGCGTACATTGGTGGAAGTATTTCTTGCCTTCCTCCATCGCGTCGCGCATGGCCGAGTCGTGCTCCGGACCTCCGATCATCCGCTGCAAGTCGTAGCTGCTGTGTCCGGCGCTGCTCATCCAGCCGCCGAACATGCTGCCCGCCGTCCGCAGGATCGACGATGCCATTCCTATCTTGGACGGCACGAACCGCGAGACATACCCATTGCGGCACTTATCGCAGTAAAACTTGAACTGGTAGCCCTTGTCCGAAGACAGGTCGTCGTAGTTGGCGACAAACTGGATCATTCCCATAGCGGCCTGCGTTCCTTCCACAATACCTGAGTTGGCCTGAAGCATGGGTCGCGATTTTTCTTCGCCTCCCGGATCAACGTTCATGAGAAAGCAACGTCGAGTACGGCACAATAGGAAAACATGCCCACGACGAAAATCGTTGCGACGCTTGGACCTTCGTGCCGTACTGACGAGCAGATCAAAGATCTGGTCCGGGCGGGTGTGAACGTTTTTAGAATCAATGCCTCCCATGCGCAAAAGGGGGATATTCCGGACATTATCCAATCCGTACGCCGCAATGCCGATGAACTGGGGGCCACGATCGGCGTACTGTTGGACCTGCAGGGCCCAAAAATCCGTCTGGGTACCTTTGAGAACGGCGGCTGTGAGCTACTCACGGGTCAGAAGTTCACCATCACCACCACGCCGCTGGAGGGCAACTGCGAACGCGCCTCCACGGTTTACAGCGAGTTCGCCAAGGATGTGAAGCCCGGTAACCGCGTGCTGCTGGCCGATGGCAGCGTCGAATTGACGGTGCTGCAGACCAATGGTGTCGAAGTGCTTTGCGAAGTGGTATCCGGCGGCCCCATTTCCAACCGCAAGGGCATCAACCTGCCCGGCGTTGCGGTCAGCACGCCCTCGCTCACCAAGAAAGACATGGCGGACCTGCGCGAAGCGCTCTCCGTCGGCGTCGATTTCATCGCGCTGTCGTTCGTTCGCAAGCGCGAGGATGTGCTGCGGCTGCGCCATTTCCTCGAAGAGAACGACTACCCGCTGCCCATTATCGCCAAGATTGAGAAGCCGGAAGGCTGGCAGAACCTGGACGCCATCCTGGAGGAATCCGATGGCGTCATGGTGGCCCGTGGCGATCTGGGCGTCGAGATGGCCCTCGAGAAGGTGCCTGCCATCCAGAAGAGCATCATCCAGCGCGCCCGCCAGCATGGGAAATTCGTCATCACGGCCACGCAGATGCTGGAGTCGATGATCCAGAACCCGTTCCCCACCCGCGCCGAGGTGAGCGACGTCGCCAACGCCATCTATGACGGCACCGACGCCGTCATGCTTTCCGCCGAAACCTCCGCCGGTAAGTTTCCGATTGAGGCGGTGCGCATGATGGCCCGGATCGCCAGTGAAGCCGAAGCCAGCATCCGCGAACAGGGTTATCCGCCGCTGCCCGACGAGCGCGACTGGACTCATCCGCAGATCATCGCCCATGCCGCCTTCCAGGCCGCGCAGGCCGCCAAAGCCGTCGCCATCTGCGTATTCAGCGTCAGCGGTTCCAGCGCCCGCATGGTGTCCTCCTACCGCCCGCCGGTACCCATCTACACCTTCACCCATTCCCAGGAAACGGCCCGCCAACTCACGGTCAACTACGGCGTCCGCTCCATTGTCGTGCCGCACATGGACAGCACCGACGATATGCTCACCGAACTTGATCGCGTCCTCTGCGAGCGGCGCACCATCAAACCGCAGGACATTGTGGTCTTCGTCGCCGGCCAGCCCATCGGGCGCGAGGGGACTACCAACCTTTTAAAGCTGCACCGAATCGGAGAACTGCGCTAACCTCGAAGCTATGGTTCAGGAGAGCATTGTCGAGGGGCTTACCTTCGACGACGTGCTGCTGCAACCGGCGCGCAGCGGCGTGCTTCCCCAGGAAGTAGATACGCGGACACGCTTCAGCCGGAACATCGCACTCAACATCCCCATCGTGAGCTCGGCCATGGATACCGTGACCGAGTCTCACCTTGCCATCGCGCTCGCCCAGCAGGGGGGCCTCGGCGTCATCCACCGCAACATGCCCATCGACCGCCAGGCCGAAGAGGTCGACCGCGTCAAACGCAGTGAAAGCGGCATGATTGTCGACCCCGTCACCATCGGCCCCGATCAGAAGATTGCCGAGGCGCTCGACCTGATGAAGCGCTTCCGTATCTCCGGCGTTCCGGTCACTCAGAACGGGAAATTGGTGGGCATCCTCACCAATCGCGATCTGCGCTTTGAAACGCGCTACGACTTGCCCGTCCGCAACGTGATGACGGCCAAGAACCTCATTACGGTGCCAGTGGGAACCACGCTCGAACAAGCGCGCGCGATTCTGCACCAGCACCGCGTGGAAAAGCTGCTGGTGGTCGACGAGGAGTTTGTCCTCAAGGGCCTGATCACCGTCAAGGACATCCAGAAGAAGCTCAAGTATCCCAACGCCGCCAAGGACGCCCAAGGCCGGCTCCGCGTGGCCGCCGCCATCGGCGCTACGGGCGACTTCCTGGAACGCGCCCAGGAACTGGTGCGCCGCAAGGTGGACGTCATCTGCATCGACACCGCCCACGGCCATAGCGAACGCGTCATGGCTGCCGTTAGTGCCGTCAAGAATGCGCTGCCGGAGATCGACCTGGTAGCCGGTAATGTCGGCACCTACGACGGCGCCCGCGATCTGATCCAATTGGGCGTCGACGGCATCAAGGTCGGTATCGGGCCCGGCTCTATCTGCACCACCCGCATCGTCAGCGGCGCCGGGGTGCCGCAAATCACCGCGATTCTCGAATGCGCCAGGGCCGCCAAGGATACCGGCGTCCCGGTCATCGGCGACGGCGGCATCAAGTACTCGGGCGACGTGACGAAGGGCCTGGCGGCGGGCGCCGACTGCATCATGATCGGCAGTCTTTTTGCCGGCACCGATGAGAGCCCCGGGGAAACCATCCTCTACCAGGGCCGTACCTTCAAGAGCTATCGCGGCATGGGCTCGCTCGGCGCCATGTCGCAGGGTAATGTCGACCGCTATGCGTTGGATCCGACGCAGAAGCTGGTGCCCGAGGGCATCGAAGGCCGTGTGCCCTACAAAGGGCCGCTGTCCGAGATGGTCTACCAGTTGGTGGGCGGTGTGCGCTCCGGCATGGGCTACTGCGGCGCCGTGACCATCGCCGAACTGCAGCAGAAGGCGCGTTTCCTGCGCGTTTCCATCGCCGGGTTGCGGGAAAGCCACGTTCATGATGTGATCATCACCAAGGAAGCGCCGAACTACCGCGTCGAACAAGGGTAATTGCCGAACCAGACGGGGCCGGACATCGCCGTGCTTGCGGGGGCCACGGGGCTCATAGGATCGTCCTGTCTGCGCGAACTGCTTGCCGCGCAGCGGTTCCGCCAGGTGGTGATCCTGCTGCGCCGCCGCGTTGCCTTCGAGCATCCGAAGCTGGAGCAGATTGTCACCGAGTTCCGCGGCAACGTGGGCCTGCCCAGTATGGCAGGTGGAGTGTTCCTCTGTGCTTTGGGTACAACCATCAAGAAGGCGGGCTCGCAGGAGGCCTTCCGCCGCGTCGACTGCGAGATCCCTTTCGCACTGGCCCGCGAGGCGCTGCTATGCGGCGCCCACGGTGTTGCGGTTGTATCGTCGGTAGGCGCCGATGCGAACTCCAGCAACTTTTACTTGAAGGTGAAAGGCGAGATGGAAGAAGGCATCCGCGGCTTGGGTTACCCATCTGTCGATATCTTCCGGCCAAGCTTTCTCATGGGCGACCGCCAGGAGTCCCGGCCTGGCGAGCGCGCCGGCATCGCCGCGGCGAAGGCGCTGCAAGGGGTTTTCGTCGCGGGCCTGTCGAAGTACCGGCCGATCGAGGCGGCCGATGTCGCCAGAGCGATGGCGAAGGCCGCCGGAGAGCCGAAGCCTGGGGAACGAGTGTGGCATTGGGCGGAGATGCGAAAGGCGCTGGGCGCGTGATGATCCTAAGATAGGAATATGGGAACCGCTGTCGGGCTCATGACCGTGGAAGAGTTCCGCCGCCTGCCGGAACGCGAAGACGTACAACTGGAGCTTCGTGCCGGGGAGGTGGTTGCCATGACGCGTCCGAAGAAACGCCATGACAATTGTGTGGTTCGTATACGCCGTTGGTTGATTCCATTCGGCGATCCAATTGGAGTCGTCAAAGAAGAGTTCGCCTACCGCGCGCAGCCGGAGTACGAACTACGTGTCGCCGACCTCGCCTACGTCCCCTGGGCGCGTTGGGAAGCTGTCGACGACGACGACAACCTCCACGGCGCCCCGGACTTCGCCGTTGAAGTCGCTTCACCTTCGAACAGTGCCGAGGAGTTGATTGAAAGACGAGATCTCTGCCTCGAGAACGGCTGCGGCGAGTTCTGGATTGTCTATCCCAAGCTGAGGAAGGTCGCCGTGACCACACAACAGGGTGAGAAAACCTATCGCTCCGGCGATGTCATCCCTTTCACTGTTTTCCCTGGCCACTCCATGCCCGTCGACGCTATTTTCACTTCATCTCGGCCGTGATTACCGTCGAGGATTTCCGCCGCCTGCCGGAACGCCAGGACGTACAACTCGAACTGCGGGCGGGGCGGGTGGTTGCCGTGGCCCGTCCGAAAAAGCGCCAAGCAAACTGCGCCTGGCGCATCCTAAACTGGCTTTACCCGATCGCGCTCCCAGTTGGACGGCTGGATCGAGAGTTCACCTACCGTCCCCAACCCGAATACGAGCTCCGCGTCGCGGACCTCGCCTACGTTCCCTGGGCTCGCTGGGAAGCGGTTGACGATGACGACAACCTCCCCGGCGCCCCTGACTTCATCGCCGAAATCGCTTCCTCCTCCCACACCTTCGAAGACCTATCGGAAAAACGCACCCTCTGCCTCCAAAACGGCTGCACCGAATTCTGGATCGTCGACCCCTACGGCAAAACCGTCACCGTCACCGCCGGCCACCACCAAACAACCTACAGCCCCGGTGACGTCATTCCCTTCACCGTCTTCCCTAACCACGCCATCCCCGTCGACGCCATCTTCACCGCACATCGCGGCTGAACCACTTCGTCTCCGTCACCGGCGTCCAGGCCTCCATCCTATCCAGCAACTCCCCCGGTTCCCGCCCCACCAAAAACAAATCCCGATTCGATTGCTTTAAGAACCCCTCCCCCACGCAGCGGTCCAGAAACGCCAGCAGCCCATCGTAGTACCCATCCAGATTCAGCAACCCGCAAGGCTTGTTATGAATCCCCAACTGCGCCCAGGTCAGCGTCTCGAACCACTCATCGAGCGTTCCATACGCCCCGGGCAGCGTCAGAAAGCCATCCGCCAGATCCACCATCTTCGCCTTCCGCTGGTGCATCGTCTCCACCACGTGCAACTCCGTCAAGCCCGTGTGCGCGATCTCGCGATCCACCATCGACCGCGGAATCACCCCGTACACCTCGCCGCCCCCTTCCAGCACCCGGTCCGCAATCAGCCCCATCAGCCCCACATGCGCTCCGCCATACACCAGCCCCATTGCCCGCGCCAGCAAGGCCGCCGCCGTAGCCGCCGCCGCATCCTGATACTTCGTTCCATTGCCCGGGCTGGACCCGCAATACACACAAATCCGCTTCATTCCGCCGTTGCTCCAAACTCGCCTACCGCTACTCGTATCCGCAGCGCCTCGCCGCTGCGCACCCCCGCCGCATCCTTAACAATCCCGCCATCCGCCCCATGCACGATCGCATACCCGCGCTCCAACACGCGCAGCGGGCTCAGTTGCTCCAGCTTCGCTGCCAAAGGCAGCAGTGCCGATACCTTCCCCTGCACCTGCGCTACCAATCGCTCCCGCAGCCGCCCGTTCAACCTATCGAGCCGTGCCCGCGCCGCCGCCAATCGCAGCCGCAGGTCAACCGCCTCCAACCGCCCATCCGCCTTTGCCAGCCGCGCCGCCGCTCGCTGCAGATGCCGCCGTACCGCCACTCGCGCGTTGTTCTGCCCCGCATCCAATCGCCGGTGCGCCTCGCCCAAACGCACCCGCAGGTCCTGGCTGCGCAGCCGCGCCTCCCATCCGCTGAGAATCTCTTTTCTGCGCCGCAGCGCGCTGCGCACGCAATCGCGCTGCCGCTGCTCCAGATCATCCACCCGCTGCAAGCGCCGCCCAATCAGACGGTGCAGGCTGGCCCCGGCCCGATCCATGCCCACCTGGTGGCAACGCCGCTGCGCATCCGCCAGCCGGTATCGCAAATCGTGCCGCAGCCGGTTGTCCAATGCCGTCAACTGCTCCAGCAACTGCTCCCGCGTCGGTACCACCATCTCCGCCGCGGCCGATGGCGTGGGCGCCCGCAGATCGGCCACAAAATCGGCGATCGTGAAATCCGTCTCATGCCCAATCGCCGAAATCACCGGCATCGCGCACGCCGCAATCGCCCGCGCCACCCGCTCTTCGTTAAACGTCCACAGATCCTCCAGCGACCCGCCGCCGCGCGCCACAATCACCACCTCCGCCCACCCCGTACGGCTGAAGTATTCGATCCCCCGCGCCACCTGCTCGATGGATCCTTCCCCCTGCACCAGCGCCGGATACAGCCGGATGTGCAAACCCGGAAAACGCCGCGTCAACACATGCAGCAGATCCCGAATCACCGCCCCCGACGGCGACGTCACCAGCCCAATGCGATTCGGATACGGCGGCAGCTTGCGCTTCCGCTCCTGCGCGAACAGCCCCTCCTGCTGCAGCTTCTGCTTCAGTTGCTCGAACGCCACCTGCAACTGCCCATGCCCGCGCGGCTCCAGCGCATCCACAATAAGCTGGTATTCACCCTTCTGCGCGTAAACATCAATGCGCCCGCGCACCAGCACCTCCACCCCGTCGCGCGGCTTGAAGCGCACTAACCGGGCCGTGCGCGCATACAACACGCTACGCACCTGGCAGTCGCCGTCCTTCAACGTGAAGTACACATGCCCGCTGGCCGCCAGCTTCACTCCCGAAATCTCGCCGCTCACCCAGATATCGGTGAACTCCGCGTAAAGCGCGCGCTTGATACTCTCGGTCAGTGACGTCACCGTGAACTGGCGCCGGGGTATCTCCCAGGGAAGGGAAGTCTGCACCCTTTCAGAATGCCATGGGCTGCGAAAGCGGCGGCCCTGAACCGCTGAAAATCACCACTCGATGAAATCCCGACCGAACCGGTCGCAGCATATGCGATCCTTTTGGTCTAGGATGCCCTTGACCCAGTGCCGTAGCGGCGGTATAACTAAATAGGACTCCCAAGGTCGTATATCGGATGCTCAAGCTGACCAAAAAGGCGGACTACGGTCTCATCGCCCTCAAGCACCTTTCTCTAAAGGCGCCCGAGGGCAGTGCCAGCGCCAAGGAGATCGCCGAAACCTACCGCATCCCGCTGCCGCTGCTGGCCAAGGTGCTGCAGAAACTGGCGCGGAACGGCTTCCTGCGCAGCGAGCATGGCACCAACGGCGGCTATAAGTTGGCTCGCGACGCGCGCGACATCAACGCGCTCGAAGTCATCCGGTCGATCGATGGGCCCATCATTTTAACGTCGTGCTTTACCGATCACGGCGAACCTTGTGACCAGACGGATCATTGCAACGTGCGCGAGCCCCTCCGCAAGATCCATGAAGGAATCCAGGGGCTCCTGGCGAGCATCACTATTGCGGACATGTCTGAAGACAACCCGGATTCCCGCCTGTACATGATTCCGACAACGGCGCCGGCCCGCCCTCAACCAGTTTTTATAGGAGAACTATGAACTTCCCGATCTACATGGACTACCATGCCACCACGCCGATGGACCCGCGCGTGCTGGACGCCATGATGCCCTTCCTGACGAACAAATTCGGCAACGCCGCCAGCCGCAACCACGCCTTCGGATGGGAAGCCGAAGAGGCCGTGGAACTGGCTCGTAAACAGATTGCGGATCTTATCGGCGCCACGCCGAAAGAGATCGTCTTCACCAGCGGCGCCACCGAAAGCAACAATCTGGCGCTCAAGGGCGTGGCGGAGATGTACGCCGAACGCGGCAATCACATCATCACCGCCGCCACCGAACACAAGGCGACGCTCGACACCTGCAAGCGCCTGGAAAAGCATGGCTGCCGCATTACCTATCTCCCGGTGCTGGCTTCCGGCCTGATCGACCTCGACATGCTCAAAGAGGCGATCACCGACAAGACGGTCCTGGTCTCGATCATGTACGCCAACAACGAAATCGGCGTCGTGCAGCAGGTGCGCGAGATCGGCAAGATCGCCAAGGAGCGCGGCGTTCTGTTCCACACCGACGCCGTGCAGGCCGTGGGTAAGATTCCGGTGAACGTCATTTCCGACAACATCGACATGCTGTCGCTCTCCGGCCATAAGCTCTACGGGCCCAAAGGCGTAGGCGCTCTGTATGTGCGCCGCAAGAATCCGCGCGTGCAGTTGACCGCGCAGATGGACGGCGGGGGCCATGAACGGGGCATGCGTTCGGGTACGTTGAACGTGCCGGGCATCGTGGGCTTGGGTAAGGCCTGCGAACTGTGCCGCCTGGAGATGGATGCGGAGGCGAAGCGCCTGGGCGGCTTGCGCGACAAACTGCGCGCGAAGCTGGAAGCGGCGCTCGACGAAGTGTATGTCAACGGCAGCCTGGAAAGCCGCTTGCCGCACAACCTCAACATTAGCTTTGCCTACGTCGAAGGCGAGTCGCTGCTCATGGGTATCAACGACGTCGCGGTCTCCAGCGGGTCGGCCTGCACCTCGGCCACTCTGGAACCCAGCTACGTACTCAAGGCTCTCGGCGCCGGTGACGACCTCGCGCACTCCTCCATCCGCTTCGGTCTGGGCCGGTTTACCACGGAAGAGGAAGTCGATTACGTCGCCGCCAAGGTGATCGACGTCGTGAAGAAACTCCGCGAACTGTCGCCGCTGTACGAAATGTTCAAAGAAGGCGTGGACCTGTCGAAAGTGCAGTGGACGGCCCACTAACGGTTTATCCGGACTCGGTAAGGAAGAGGGTAAGAAAATGGCTTATTCGAATAAAGTTCTCGATCACTATAACCACCCCCGGAACGTCGGGTCGATGGATAAGAACGATCCGCATGTCGGCACCGGCATGGTGGGCGCGCCCGAATGCGGCGACGTCATGAAACTCCAGGTCAAGGTGAATCCGGAGACCGGCGTCATTGAAGACGCGAAGTTCAAGACGTTCGGCTGCGGCAGCGCCATCGCCTCGTCCTCGCTCGCCACTGAAATGCTGAAGGGCAAGACGGTGGATGAAGCGCTGGCCATTAAGAACACCGAAATCGTGAATGAACTGGCATTGCCGCCGGTAAAGATTCACTGCTCGGTGCTGGCCGAAGACGCCATCAAGGCCGCCATTACCGACTACAAGAAGAAGACGGGCGTGGAGGTTCCGGCCGCCACGGCTTCGCACTAACGTACAAACTCTCGAGCGAGCATGACGATGATTCAGGTTACTCCCAAAGCGGTTGAAAAGATCCGCACCGCATTCAAGCGCGAAGGCGTCACCCAGGGCGGGTTGCGTCTCGGCGTGCTAGGCGGGGGATGCTCCGGCTTGAGCTATCAGTTCAAGTTCGATCCAAAGCCGCGCGCCACCGACAAGGTCTTCCAGTTCGACGACGTCAACGTCTATGTTGACCCCAAGAGCATGGTCTTCCTCGACGGGATGACTCTCGATTGGAAGGACTCGCTTATTCAATCCGGCTTCGTGTTCGACAACCCGCACGCCAAGCGCGGCTGCGGTTGCGGCACTTCGTTTTCGGCCTAACCCGGGCCGGCCTGCCCGCCGTAGCTATCCAGCGACCGGCGGGCGGGGTGATCTTCGTATCGCCCCCTGCTCATTCCCATGGACTACTTCGAAATCCTCGGCATTGATCGCCGTCTCTCCCTGGACGTCGACTTCCTGCAGAAGCGGTTTTACCAGCTCAGCCGCGAATACCATCCGGATCGGTTCGCCGCCAAACCTCCGGCTGACCGCGCCTCGGCCGAGCAGAAATCCGCACTGCTGAACGACGCCTGGCGCACTCTGCGCGACCCGCTCCAGCGCATCGAATACCTCCTCAAGCTCGAAGGCCTGGATGTCGTCGAGCAGCGCACCAAAGACGTACCGCCGGAGTTGCTCGAAGAGGTGTTCGAACTGAACATGGCGCTGGAAGAGGCTCGCATGGGCGACGAAGACGCGCGCGCGCAACTGGCGGGTATGCGCGATCACTTCCTCCAACTGCGCGAAGGCATCGACGCCGAACTCAAGCAACTCTCGGCCGAATACGACGCCGCGCCGGGGCCCGAAAAACTACAGCGGATTCGCGGCGTCATGAATCGCCGCAGCTATATCAGAAACCTCGTCACTGAGGTGGAAAAGGAGCTGGCCCCCTCGGGCCAGGACATGCCGGCATGAGTCAGGTATTCGACATTGACTTTGGAGAGCATCGCAAATCAAAGATTGTCGGAATTGATTTGGGTACAACCAACAGCCTGGTGGCCTACATGGATCACACCGGCCCGAAGGTCATCCCCGGCGCCGATGGCGAACTGCTGGTGCCGAGCATCGTGTCCTACACCTCCGCCGGTCAGTTCGTCGTTGGCAACGCCGCGCGCAAGCTGCTCATCGAACAGCCCGAGCGTACTGTCTACTCTGTGAAGCGCCTTATGGGCCGCGGTGTCGCCGACGTCAAGGACGAGATCGGCCTCTTCCCCTTCCGCCTGGCGCCCGATAGCGAGCAGGTCATCAAACTGCAACTCGGCGAAAAGACGCTCACCGCTCCGGAAATCTCCGCCCAGGTGTTGGCCGAGCTGAAACGCAACGCCGAAGAGTTCCTGGGCACTCCCATCACGCAGGCCGTCATCACGGTACCCGCTTACTTCAACGATGCCCAGCGGCAGGCCACCAAGGACGCCGGCCGCCTTGCGGGTTTGGAAGTGCTGCGTCTGGTCAATGAGCCTACCGCCGCCTCGCTCGCCTATGGGCTCGATAAGCGCCAGAACGGCGTCGTCGCCGTCTATGATCTCGGCGGCGGCACCTTCGACATCTCCATCCTGCGCTTGCACGACGGCATCTTCGAAGTGCTCGCCACCAATGGCGATACGCACCTCGGGGGCGACGATATCGACAACCGCCTGCTGCGCATCGCCCTGGAAGATATCCAAAGCGAGTGGGGCGAAGATCTATCGAAGAATGGCGAAGCCGTGCAGTTGCTGCGCCGCGCCGTCATTCACGCCAAGGAACAACTCAGCTACGTCCCGTTCGTCCATATTGAGTTCGAGTATGGCGCCCGCCAGTACCACCGCCAGATCACGCGTGAACTCTTCGAAGGCATTATCACCGATATCGTCGACCGCACCCTCGGCCCTTGCCGCCAGTGCATCGCCGATTCCGGCGTCAGCATAGACGACATTGACGAAGTCGTGATGGTGGGAGGCTCCACTCGCATCCCCATGGTGCGCCGCGCCGTCGAAGTCCTCTTTAAAGCCAAGCCGCATACCGAACTGAATCCCGATGAAGTGGTGGCCCTCGGCGCCGCCGTCCAGGCCGGCATTCTCTCCGGCGATGTCGAAGACAAACTCCTGCTCGACGTTACCCCGCTTTCGCTCGGCATCGAGATCATGGGCGGCGTGGTCAATAAGATCATTCACCGCAACTCCACCATCCCCGCCAGCGCCACCGAAACCTTCACCACCGCCGTCGATGGCCAGCGCAACGTGCTCATCCACGTCCTCCAGGGCGAGCGCGAACTCGTCAAGGACTGCCGCAGCCTGGCCCGCTTCGATCTCAAGGATATCGATCCGATGCCCGCCGGCGCCCCGCGCATCGAAGTCCGCTTCCTCATCGACGCCAACGGCATCCTCAGCGTGACCGCCCGCGACGCCCGCACCGGCAAGGAGCAGACCGTCGAAGTGAAGCCGTCCTATGGCCTTACCGACGAGCAGGTGGAAGCGATGATTCTTGAATCCATCGAAAAGGCCGAAGACGACTTCGCCCAGCGCCAAGTGCGGGAAGCCCGCGTCGAGGCTGACAACATCCTCGCCGCCACCGAAAAGGCACGTGCCTCCGGCGCCTGGCTCGAACTGACCGCCGAAGAGCGCCAAAAGGTCAATGACGCCACCAACCATCTCCTGCTGGCCTACCACGCCGACGACCATCACCTGATCCGCGGCAAGATCGAGGAACTAAACGAAGCCACTCTCGCCTTGGCCGAAAACATGATGAATACCGCCGTCCGCACGGCGTTGAAGGGGACCAAAATCGATGCCTAAGCCACTCACCTGGACCGACGCCGAGGACATCGGCATTGCGCTTTACGAAGCCCACCCCGAGGCCGACCCCCTAAAGGTGCGCTTCACCGACCTCCACAAGTGGGTCACCGAACTGGAAGACTTCGACGATGACCCGGCTAAATCCAATGAGCCGAAGCTCGAAGCCATCCAGATGGCCTGGTACGAAGAGTGGCAGGACAACCAGTAGCGGGCTAATCCCCCCGCAGCGCCTCCATCGGATCTACCCGCGTCACGCGCCGCGCCGGCAAATAACTCGCAATCGCCGCCATCCCCAGAATCGCTGCCGATACCCCCACGTACGTCAGCGGATCCAGCGGGCTGATCTCAAACAAGATCGCCTTCATCAGCCGCGACAGCATTCCCGCCGCCACCAACCCGCACGCCACCCCAATCCCCGCCCACAGCAATCCGTGGCGCACGAACTTCATCTTCACGGCCCCATGCGGAGCGCCCAGCGCCAACCGTATCCCAATCTCACGCCGGCTCTGTGTCACCGTGTAGGAGATTACAGCGTAGATTCCGACCGCCGCCAGCAACAGCGCCATCACCCCGCTGATTCCCAGCAGCGTCAGCGTGAACGCCGTGCGCGCCATCGACTTCTCATATACCTCCTGCATCGTTTGCATCTCCGTGATGGGCAGGTTCCGGTTCACCTGCCATACCGCCTCGCGAATCTCCGTTGTCAGGCTCTCGGTCCCGGCGCGCGCCGTGCGCACCACAAAGGTTGCCGATCCGGCTCCCCGCTGCGGCCAGTACACGGTGCTCGGCGCCTTCTGGTCCACCCCGTCGTGATGCACGTCCGCCACTACGGCAATAATCTCCCGCCAGGGCTCCGTCGGCGTGGACCGGATCTGCTTGCCGACCGCCGCCTGCGCCGACCCCCAATACTCCTTTGCGAAATTCTCGGAGATCATGATCACGGGGCGCTGCTGCAGGATGTCCACCCAAGTGTACTCGCGCCCCACCAGCAGCGGCACACCCAAGGCCCGGAAGGCTCCAGGACCGGCCCGCAGGAATCGGCGCAGCGGCGGAATCTGGTTCTCGCGGTAACTATGGTCTCTCGCGGCAATCGGATCCTGCGAAGATTGCCCCGTCATCGGTAATCCCTCCAGCAGGCTCGCCGCCGTCACGCCCGGAATGGCGCCAAGCTTCTCCTGCAACTGCTGCTGTAGACGCAGTACCTCTTCATCCTTCGTTGCCACACTGCGCGGAATCGAGATCCGCAGCGTCTGCAACGACTCGGCGCCCGTAAACCCCGGATGCACGCTCCGCATCGATTGGAAGGTCCGTATCATCAGCCCCGACCCCACCAGCAGCACCAGCGCCAGGGCCACCTGCACCACTGTCAACGTATTGCGGGCATAATGCCTCTCCCGGCTGGCACTGGCGTTCCTCCCCGACCCCCGCAGCGCCTCCGCCAACCGCAGCCCCTTCTGCTTCAACACTGGAATGGCTCCAAAGGCAAAGCCCGCCAGCATCGACACCACCAGGGTAAACAGCAGCGGCACCCCATCCACCGACACCTGCTCCAATCGCGGCAGCCGCGCCGGGCTCATCGCAATCACCAGCTTCACCACGCCGATCGCAAAGCCGACCCCCAACAGCCCGCCCGCCAATGCCAGCGTCTGGCTCTCGATCAGCAACTCGCGCGCAATCCGCCCACGTCCCGCGCCTAGCGCCGCACGCACCGCCAATTCCTGCGCGCGCCCTTCGGCCCGTACCAACAGCAGATTCGCCACGTTCGCACAGGCGATCAGCAGCACCATCCCGATCGTCGCCATCACAATCCACAGGCTCTTGCCCGTATCCCCCAGCAGATCGTCCTTCCACCACCGCACGCTTGGCGCCAGCCGTGCGTCGTCCATCATCTTCCGGCTCATCCCCGGCGGTGGCGGGAAGCGGTCCAGTTCCAGCGCGATCATCCGCCCGACATCCGCGTTCGCCTGCGCCAGGGTCACCCCCGGCTTCAATCGCGCCACCGCCTGGAAGTTGTACCCAGCCAGCCGGGTCTTGGCGCGGTCGAGTTGGAACGGCAGCAGGATGTCGTGCCGCCGGTCCTGGAACCAGAAGTCCGCCGGCAACACCCCGATAATCTCCCGCGCGGCGCCGTCCACCCGGATCCGCCGCCCGATGATCTTCGGATCCCCGCCAAACCGCCGCTGCCAGTAGGCATGGCTAATCATCATCGTCTCGGGGCTGCCCTCTTTGTTATCTTTCTCCTCGAAGTGGCGACCCAACGCGGGCCGAATCCCGAGCATCGGCAGCAGCCGGTACGTCAATCCAAACCCATCCACCCGCTCCGGCTCGGCGAACTCCGTTACGCTGTACGAACGCCCGGACCAGATCGCCACATCCTCGAACGTCTTGGATTCTTCCCGATACGTGAAGTAATCGGCTATCGACGCATTCAGGTCGTTGATATTCACGCCTGGCGCCGTCTGCCAAACCCCGATGAGCCGGCCCGGCTCGCGGTACGGCAGCGGCTTCAACAGCACGCCGTGAATCACGCTGAAGATCGCCGTATTGGCGCCGATCCCCAGCGCCAGCGTCGCGATAGTGGCCAGCGTGAACCCCGGCGTACGGGTCAGGCGGCGTAAAGTATGTCGGATGTCGCGCGTAAAATCGATCAAGACGGAGTTCCTGCCTGGCAGTAATACGAAGTTTGTTCCGGCTTGTTCACTACGTTGTGGGAGTTTACAATCAGGAACTGCTGTAACCGCGCCCCGCCCGGCGCGTCTAGTAGCCACGGAGGATTCCTTTTGCTCTTGCCTCGCAGCGGTTTCGCCGTGCTGTTGGCGGCCGGCGTGCTCAGCGCCCAGTATCCGGGCCAATACCCGCCGGGCCAGTATCCTCCGGGCGGCTATCCACCGGGAGGCTATCCCGGTGGCTACCCTGGTAGCGGCGGAACCATGGGTGGCGGCTTGCCCAAACCCCGTCTGCCCGGCCGTGGCAAGACCAAAACCGAGGAAAGCAAGAAGAAGCCGCCCTCCGAGAAGGAGCCCCTGGAACAGTTCGCCGGCAAGGTGGCGGGCGTGGAGAAAGACTCCATTACCCTACAGGCTACCGACACCCGCCTCATCAAGCTGATCCTCTGGAACGGCACCAAGATCCGCCACGGGGACAAAGAGATCGAGCGTGGGCAGCTTATCCCAGGCAGCGACGTCACCGCCGAAGCCCGCTCCGACAAGGACGGCAACTTCTTCGCCGCCACCATCACCGTGAAGACCATGGCCAAGGGCGCCCCACCCGAAGTACCCGCCGCCGAGGCCAAAAAGGCGGACCCCACCGCCACCGCCGAGGAAGCCCCCGAGGAGCGCATTCCCACCACCATCGTCAAAGGGCCCGACCGCGAAGAGGCCGACGTGCCCAAGCTTCGCCGCGGCCGGCCGGCGCCCCGCCCCAAATCCCCGGAGGAACGCGAACCGGAGCCTGAGCCCGAGCCCGTTGTCGTGGCTGCCAACAAGCTGCCCTCCGCTGCCCCCCGCGACCCCATCGTCGCCGAACCGCCGGCCATCGACGAGTTCCTCGAAAAGGCCAAGGAGATCGCCTCCGGCTTCACCGAATCGCTTCCCAACTACATCTGCAACCAGTTCACTACCCGCTTCCAAGGGGAAGGCCGCCCCATGCGCTGGCAGCCCCTCGACGTTGTCAGCGCCGCCGTGGCTTACCGCGATGGCGTGGAAAGCTATCACGACATCAAAATCAACGGCAAAGCCACCAAAAAGCCTATCGAGGAGATGGAGGGATCCTGGTCCCGCGGGGAGTTCGGCACGACCCTTAACGACGTGTTCGCCCCATCTACCAACGCCAAATTCACTAAGCGGGGCAACTCCGATGCCTCCGGCCGCAGCGCCATCCTTTATGACTTCGAAGTGGCGCAGCCCAACTCCCACTGGCAGACGGTCATCGGCGGCCAGTCCGTCCGTCCCGCCTACAAAGGCTCCGTTTGGATCGACACCCGCACCCAGCGCGTCCTACGCATCGAAATGCAGGCCGTCCAGGTGCCTAAATCCTTCCCCCTCGACGCCATCGAGTGGGTCGTCGACTATGCCTTTGTCCGCATCGGCACCGCCGAGTTCCTGCTCCCCACGCACGCCGAAAACCTCGCCTGCTGGCGCGGTACCGGCCAGTGCGCCAAGAATGCCCTGGACTTCCGCAACTATCGCAAGTTCACCAGCGAATCGCAGATCATGACCAGCGATTCTTCCGTTACCTTCGATAAAGAGGAAACCCCGGCCGCGCCGCCAGCGCCGAAGAAGAAGTAGCTCAGCAGCGGCCCGTTCGCCGGCAGACTTCCCGGTAGCAGGCTTCGTACTGCGCGATCACCGCTTCGGTATCGAATCGCGTCAGCGCCGTCTGCCGCGCGTTCTTCGCCATCGCCCGCCGCCGATCGGGATCCCCCAGCAGCTCCACCACCCGAGCCGCCTGCGCCTGGTAATCCCCCACCGCCTCCAGGAAACCGTCCTCCCCATCCGTGATCAATTCCGGCACTCCTCCGCAGCGCGTGCTCACCGGCACCACCCCGCATGCCATCGCCTCCAGCGCCGCCAGTCCGAAAGCCTCGTAGTCGCTGGGCATTAGCAAGATGTGCGCCTGCGGGAACAGCCGCTCCACGTGGTCCTGCTTGCCCAGAAACTCCACGCTCCCGGCCACGCCCAACTCCCACGCCAATCGCTCGGCGGGCGCTCGTTCCGGCCCATCCCCCGCCAACAGCAAACGCGTGCCGGGGTGCTGCTTGCGGACTTCCGCCAGAATCCGGATGCAATCCTGCACGCGCTTCACGGGCCGGAAATTCGATACATGCAGCAGCGTCGGTACATCCGGCTCCCTCTCCGCTGGCCGATATAGGCGGCAGTTCACGAAATTGTGGATCACCTCCACCCGCTCGGCCTCAATCCCGAACACCTCCTGCGTCCGCCCGCGCAGATAGTCGCTGATCGTTGTAATCCCGTCGCTTCGCTCCATCCCAAACTTCGTGATCGGGAACAGCCCGGGCTCCGTCCCTACCAGTGTGATGTCGGTCCCGTGCAGCGTGGTTACCACCGGCAGGTAGCGCTTCGGCGCCAGCATCTCGCGCGCCAGGAAGGCCGATATCGCGTGCGGAATGGCATAGTGCACGTGTAGCAAATCCAACTGATAACGCTCGGCGACCTCCGCCATCCGCGACGACAGCGATAACGTGTAGGGCGGGTATTGGAACAGCGGATAGCTGGTCACCTCCACTTCGTGATAATGGATGCGCGGCAGCCCGGCGTCCAGCCGGATCGGATTCGCGTACGTAATGAAGTGAATGTCATGGCCGCGCGCGGCCAACTCCATGCCGAGTTCCGTGGCGACAATCCCGGAGCCGCCATAGGTGGGATAGCAAGTGATTCCGATACGCATGATCGATAAGAAGCCGCGTCACCGAGGCTGCCATCGAAGCATGGCATAGCCGATCTGCCCGTTCAAGCGTTCATCCGGTTTCGGCCGGTCGCCACCGCCAAACCATACATCTACTCCATCCCGCCGCACCTCCACCGTGGCATCGCACACCACCTCCCGGTTCCACGGCTGATCTCCGGCGATCACCGGCGCCACCAGCTTCCTCCACCGTACCCCATCCCGCGATTGCGCCAAACCCATCCGCCGCACCTCGTTCCGGTCCCGGCCCGTGTACAGCATCCAATACGACCCACCCCAGAACCACACGGCCGGCTCGCCCAGGCCGTTCTCATCGAACGCGCCGGCTTCCCCAAGTTCCAGCACAGGGTTGGAGCGCAGCTTCGTCCAACTCACCCCATCGTTGGACCGCGCTACCCCCAGCCGCTGCCGTTTCCCCCGGTCCTGGCCCAGATAATACGCATAGAACGCGCCCCCAAACCGCACCACGTACGGATCGGCCACGCCACGTTCATCCCACGACCCGCGCGGGCCCACATCCATCACTAACCCCGCATGCCGTTCGAACGAACGCCCGTCCTTCGACCGGGCCAACTCCATCCGCGGCAGCTTGCCAGCCTGATACCAATAAAGGAACTCACTCCCCGATCGCAGCGCGCTGCCGTTCGCGGCGATATACCCGCCCGCCGGCGGCGACAGCAGCTTCGACTGCTTCTTCCATGTCAGCCCTTCATCGTTCGAAATCGCTAGTCCCGTGTGCCACGACGTGCCGTCGAATCCCGAATAGAAGTTGAACAGCGTGCCATCGAGCCGTACCACCGAGGGATTCAGCGCATCCACGCCATCCCAATCCCCCGCTGCCCCTCTAGCGAGCACAGGCTCCCGGCGCGCTTCCCACACCCAACTCCCCGCCTCCGCCGGCCGGTCCACATACGGCAGGGTGAACTCCTCGTAGCGGCCGCACCCCGTCGACAACAACGCCAGCGCCGCGGCGGCCACCCTCATAGAGGAACGCGAACCCGCAGCACCGAGCCCCGCCCCGGCGTCGATTCCACCACCAACTCCCCGCCCAACGTCCGAATCCGCCGCTTGATGCTCTCCGGCCCCATTCGCATCAGCTCCAACTCGTCCAGGCTGTACGTGCCGGCAAAAGGAAACCCGCTCCCATCGTCATGCACCGTTACCTGCAGGTTACCGTCCACCTTTTCGCTGAGCAGCGTCACCTTCGCCGCCTTCGAATGCTTCTGGGCGTTATGCAGCGCCTCCCGGATAATCTGCAGAATCTCATGCGAGATCTCCGGCTCCAGACCGCTCAGCGTGTCCGACAGGTTCCACACCAGGTTGATCCCGCTGGTCTTTTGGAAATCCTCGGCGATCTGGCGAAGGTTCGTCGCCGGCGTCGCGCCATCGGCCGAGGTCCGCATGCTGCGCACAAACGCCCGCATGTCCGTGATCTGCTTCCTACAAATGTCCTGCAACTGCGACATATCGTCCATGGCCATTTTCTGGTCGCGAACCAGCAGCTTCTTGATCACCTCCAGCCGCATCTGAAAGCTGATAAAGCTCTGCAGCGGGCCGTCGTGAAAGTCGGCGGCAATGCGCTGGCGTTCCAACTCGCGGGCGTTCTCCGCTTCGGTCCGGAACATCACGGTCTGCCGCGCCAGCACATTTAACCGCTCTTCGAGCGACCGTTTCTGCCAGCCAAGCGCAATCGCCAGCGCCCCGGTCACGACAAACGTAGGCGCTAGTGTGAAGATCTGATCCCGCGCCACCAGCAGCGTGAATACGGTCGCCGTGATCGCCACCAGCGCCACCTCCCGCAGGTGATGGAACACGGAGGCGTTCAACAGCAGAAAGGCGTAGAAAAGAGCAATAAACCAGCCGCTGCGATCCGGAGGCTGCGTCGTGCAGATGAGGAAGACGATCAGGTCCAGCAGCAGCCGAGTCAGGTCGTGCGCCCCGCCTTCGCGGTTTTGCCACCAGATCGCCGCCAAACTGTAAATCAGGTAAACCGTGTAGATCGCCACATAGGGCGTGAATGGCAGGCCGTGCGGGTAGAGCTCCAAGCCCAGCAGGCACACCGCTACCCCAGCCCGGAGCATGCCGAGCGATAACCGCCAGGAGTGTGGGACAACCACCCGTTCAGTAGCCAATTGCCTGAGAGATCTCAGTTTAGCGTGTTTTGCACGGCACCGGTGAACGGGTTAACCGGCGCACCACCACCCCTCACCCCTACCGCCGGTACAAGTAGAGCGTGTGGCTCCGGCCCTCGCCGTCATCGTCGATGGTCTCGGTCTTCTCCGGCTTCCAGCCGGCAAACTCGAAATCATGCGACACGATCCGCGTGCCCTTCTTCAACTGCTTTTCCAGCATCGGCCGCACCTTGTCGTTCGACCCGGGCAGAAGGTATACGCAAATGACGTCCGCCGTGCTGTAGTTCTGGGCCAGGATGTTCCCCTGAATGATGCGCGCGCTCTTCTCCAACCCCAGGCTGCGGATCTTCGCCGAGCTCTGCTTCCACAGGTCGCCGTCGATCTCCACGCCGGTGGCGGTTGCCCCAAACTTCTGGGCCGCCATGATCACCACGCGGCCGTCGCCGCTGCCAAGGTCGAACATGCGCTCGCCGCGCTTCAGTTCGCCAAGCTTCAGCATCTTTTCCACCACCGATTCCGGCGTGGGGTAGTAAGGGGCCAGCTTGTCCGGCTTCTTTTCCTGGGCGAGCGCGGTCAAAGCCAGCAGCAAGGCGGTGCCGAGAGTAGGCAGGATCTTCAAGCGAATGTTCTCCCCGATCACAGACGCGAACCGCTACGGTTCAAGGTACACCCGAACACGATTACTATCCTTGCCGCCTACGTTCAGATAGAGTTCGGCAGGACCAATGTTTACAATGCGTGGCAATTGGATTTCCACCAGGTAGAAGCCGACGTAGGTTGGCGCCAGCGTGGCGCGCAGCACTTCCACGGCTCCGCGGTCGACAAAAGCCTGTACCGCCGCCGATACGCGTGGAGGGTTTTCCGCGGGGGCCGCCATCGCCGTGGGCCAGGCCGGGGCCACCGCGCCCAACCCGCTCATCAGAATCTGGATGCGCGCTCCGCCGCGCGCCGGATGAGCGGCGTCCAGCGGCGTACCCGAATCGGCATCCAGCAACAGCGGGGCGCCGTCCTTATCGATAAACACTACTGGCGAGATCTCTTCCAGCGCAATGCCCACCTCGCGCACCCGTCCTGCCTGCTCCAGCGTCAGGTTTAGGCCGGTCCCGGTGGCTTCGAATGGTACCTGGATCTGTGTTTCCGTGTCGCTCGCGCCTAGTACCGGCACCTGCAACGACCCGGCACGCACGCGGTCGACCCGCGCCCCGAGGATGCTCAGCAACCCGCCTGGCGCCGCCGCCCGAAGACTGTAATCGGCCGCATTAACCACCTGCAACTGCCGTTGCCGGTGCGGAGCCAGCGCCGCGTAAACCCCAAAACCTTCGAGCAACACGTAAATCTGGTTGCCCGCCGCATCCAATTGCACATCCAGCGGCGCGGCGTTGGGGAATCCGCCGTGGCGCTCCCACTTTCCCGGCAGCGTCAAGTTCTGCAGGTCGGCGACGGTCGAGAACAGGCCCGGTTCCCCCGCCACGTAGATCGTGCCCGACGCCCAATGCACGCTCACACCCGTGAAGTTGCCCGCCGGCAGGTCCGACGAGACATCGTCCCAGATGCGGCCACCCGTAGCGGTGCGCAGGATCCGCGGCGCCCGGTAGCGCAGGCTTTTCTGGGTCACCGTGGCCACCGCCAGTGCTCCACTCGCCGTGATCGCCGTCACCGCTCCCGATTCCATCGGGGCGTTATACAACTGCCACGAGCGGCCCCGGTCCGCCGAGGCGAAGATCCGGCCGTCGGTTAGTCCGGCATACACAAAGTCGCCCGAAGTCGTGAACGCCGAGATCGAGACTCCCAGAGCGGTAGCGACGCGTTGCCGCTCGGCGTCTGGAGGCGTTTCCGCCAACCGCCAACTGGTACGCTCGCCGGGCGCCCATTGCACATGCATGGTCTCCCCGGCCGGAGAAGTCCAGGACGCTTGCAGCGCCCGCAATCCATCGGGCAGGGCCGTCAACCGCCGCGCCGGCAGATTCGCCAGGGTGTCGTTCAAACTGCTCCAGGTTGCCCCGGCATCCAGCGAACGGAAGACTCCGAACTCGCCCGCGACCACTACATGGTCCGGATCCGCGGGCGAGACCGCCAGGTCCGACAAGCCCCCGCCGAGAATGGAAAGATCGCGATATCCCGTCAGATTCGACCAGGCCCCGCCCCCATCATCGGAGCGGTGCACGAAACGCCCGAGGGCGTAGTAGCGGCTTGCCCCGGCCCGTTGCAAAAGCGCGGCGGGTTCCGGCGTCGAATCGAGTGGGATCGGCGTGCGCCCGGGGACGGCTGCGTTCGCCGCCGGCTGCCAGGATTGGAAGTCGTTGGTTTGCCAGAGCTTGCCTGTCCGGGTCTGGGCAAATAGCGTGTCTCCGCCGGGCGAGAACCAGACGCGGCTCACCGGTCCGGTGGCAACACCCGCCAGACCCGCCTCAAAGGCGCTATTGCCGAGGCGCCGCCATTCCAGGCCCGTCTGGGCGTACGACGGCAGCGCGATGCACAAAAACACCGCAGCCGCCAAGACCTTACGCCCTGTGGCACTCTGACACATGCCTGTCCCTATTCTAACCTTTTGACGAACGGTCTGCTGGGGGGAAGGTGTTGATATGGCATGTACTTCCTGGTTTTACTGTGCTAACGTTTAACTTGCTCTGCAATTTAGGGGGCGGGATCCAACCGGAACCAGGCCGCCTGAAGAAGCGAGAGCGAAACAAGATCATGCTACGGACTGCCTATCGGGGGATGCAGTTGGGGCTGCTAGCCGCGGCTGCGAGCGGACTTTGTTCCGCGCAGATCCCCTTCCTTGCTCCGCCAGAGTCCGCCGCGACCGTGGTGGAAATGCGGGGCCAGGTATCGGCTTTTAAGAACTCCTACCCTTGGGTGCTCAACGTCGGTTCCGTTGTGATGCCTCAGCAGTTGATCGAAACCGGCTCCGACGGTTACGCCAAGTTTAAGGTCTCCGACGGCAGCACGTTCGAAGTCTACCCCAACTCCAAGGTGGTCTTCCGCCAGAACTCCAGCAACATGCGCGACCTCGTCGACATGCTGCTCGGCCGCATCCGCGTCCACATCGAAAAGCTCGGCGGGCAGCCCAATCCGAACAGCATCAAGACGCCCACCGCCGTCATCTCCGTGCGGGGCACGATTTTCGACGTGATCGTTGAGGACGAAGACGCCACCACCGTGGCGGTTACCGAAGGCTTGGTCGCGGTGCGGCACAATATCCACCCGGGGCGGGAACGACTGGTCGCCGCCGGCGAAGTCCTTCGCGTGCACAAGAATGAGCCGCTGGCTAAGAAGGCGGTCGACAAAGGCCTCATCGCCGACCGCGTGTTCCGCGGTCTCTCCGACGCCTTGCTGACCATTATGCGCCAACCCCGCGGCGGCGCCGGCGGCGGCGTTCCGGGCACAAGCGTCCCAGGCGGACCGGTAGGCGATACCCAAGCGGATCCGCCGCCGGCGCCACCCGCACCGCCACCCCCTCCCCCTCCCAACCAGTAATCGCTCCAGCGCGGGGCGCTGGTGCTGCTATCCTGATTCCCGTACTATGGCTTTCCTCGTTAACGGCGAACCCATCGCGGACGAAACCATCCGCGAGGAAGAGCGCCTCATCCGTCCCCGTCTTCTCGAAGAGATGTCCGCCGAAGACCCCTTCGTCCTCGAAGCCCGCGTGAAAGAGTGGGCCAGGGAGAACATCATCGAACGCACCGTCCTGCGCCAGCAGGCCCTGGCCGACCCCGAACCCATTCCCCAACAAACCATCGACGAAATGTTCGAGAGTATCCGCTCCCAGTCGCCGTCGCAATCCGGGGTCATCGCTCCGGTCCCCGACGACCAACTCCGCCGCGAACTCGAGATCCGCTGCCGTATCGACCGGCTCATGGCGAAGATCACCGCCAAAGTCTCGCCCCCCAAGAACAAGGACATCTCCGAGTTCTACGTCAAACACAAGGAAGAGTTCCGGCGTCCCGAACAGATCCACGCCGCCCACATCGTCAAGAACATCGACGAGAACACTACCGAAGAAGCCGCCCGCGCCGCCATCGAAGACATCGCCGCCAAGCTTGGCTCCAAGCCCTTCGCCGAACTCGCCGACGAGTTCTCCGATTGCCCCGGCCGCGGGGGCGACCTTGGCGTCTTCCCGCGCGGCGAGATGGTCCAGGAGTTCGACGATGTCGTCTTCAACCTCAAGCCTGGTGAAATCAGCCCCATCTTCCGCACCGCCTTCGGCTTCCACATCGCCACCGTGATCGACAAGCGCCCCGCCGGACACCAGGACCTCTCCGAAGTCAAAGAGTACATCTCGCAGCAACTGAACGAGCAAAAGCGCCAGCGCGCCGTCGAGCAATACCTCGACAAACTCATGGCCGGCGCGAAAATCGAAGAAGCCGTATGAAGTCCGAATTCAAGCTCTTCGCCGATGCCGGCCGCCCCCATCCCTGCTGCGTGCCATCGAAGGCCCGTGCCCAAACCCTCGCCCAATCCCGCATGGCCAGCCAGACCCGCCAACATGCGCGCGCCAACTCCCTCGACAACATGGTCAGGCTCGATGGCGGGCGCTTCCTCATGGGCACCGAAGACCGGGAAGGCTTCCCCGCCGATGGCGAAGGCCCTATCCGCGAAGTCACCCTCGACCCCTTCCATATCGACCGCTATCCCGTCACCAACACCCAGTTCGCGGAGTTCGCCAAAGCCACCGCCTATCGCACCGAAGCCGAGCAGTTCGGCTGGAGCTTCGTCTTTCAGGGCCACATCCCCCAGGACCGCTACAACGAGATCGTCGACACCACCGTCCCCTCGCTCAATTGGTGGTGCAAGGTCAACGGGGCCGATTGGCAGCACCCCGAAGGCCCCCATACGTCGATCGCCGATCGCCGGCACACCCCCGTCGTCCACATCAGCCACAGCGACGCGCTCGCCTACTGCCGCTGGGCCAACAAGCGCCTTCCTACCGAAGCCGAATGGGAATACGCCGCGCGCGGCGGCTTGGAGCAGAAAACCTATCCCTGGGGCGACGAACTCACCCCCAACGGCGTCTTTCTCTGCAATACCTGGCAGGGCGAGTTCCCCAATATCGACACCGCCGAAGACGGCTACGCCGCGCCATCCCCCGTCGACGCCTTCCCGCCCAATGGCTATGGCCTCTACAGCGTCTCCGGCAACGCCTGGGAATGGTGCGCCGATTGGTTCCATCCCACCTGGCACCTCACCGCCACTCGCACCAATCCCATCGGCCCGCCCAACGGCGCGCAGCGCCTGATGAAAGGCGGCAGCTATCTCTGCCACAAGAGCTACTGCAATCGCTACCGCGTCGCCGCCCGTACCTCGAACACGCCCGATTCGGCCACCACCAACATCACGTTCCGCTGCGTGAGCGACGTTTAAGGGCCGCCCGCTCCGCGTTCTCCGCCATCCGCGCCTTCACCAGCTTCTTTACCAACGCCTTCGGCAGCGGCTTGTCCAACGGAAAGTGCAGCCCGCTTTTCGTGCCGCCGTACTTCGCCATCGCCTCCGGGAAGCCCGCCAGTGTCGTCCCGCTATGCGGAAAGTAGCTGCAATGCTCTTGGAACGCCGCGAACCCGCCCACCGCCTCGCCGTTTAACTTGTATCCCGGCATGCCGTAGGAGATCACCTCCTCCGCATCCGGCACAAGCTCCCGCATCATCGCCCGCATCGCCGCCAGCGTCGTCCGCGCCGGCTCCGGCACGCCTTCCAGATATTCCTCCACCGTTGCAGCCTTCTTCACAGCTCTTTCTTATTCATCCTCTCCGCCATATACTCGCTCGCCCGCAGCGACAGCGCCAGAATTGTCATGGTCGGATTCTGCCCGCCGCCCGTCACGAAGCTGCTGCCATCCACCACGAACAGGTTCTTGATGTCGTGGCACTGGTTCCACTTGTTCAACACGCTCGTCTTGGGGTTGTCGCCCATGCGGCACGTACCCAACTCGTGAATGCTGTAGCCCGGGGGGAACATCTTGGTATTGCGGTTCAATACCTGCCAGCCCAACTCCTGGCACAACCCGGATATCGTCTCCACCGCGTCCTTCGCCATCTCGAACTCGTTATCCGTGTATTTGCACTGGAAATTCAGCACCGGAATGCCCCAGGCATCCTTCACGGTCTTATCAATGCGGACGTGGTTCTCATAGCGCGGTAGCACCTCCCCCATGATCGTCGACGTGAAGCCCGCCCCGCGATACTCCTCCAACTTCGCCTCCAACTCCTCGCCGAAGTACGGCAAAAAGCGCGGATCCGGCGTGTTGCCCGTATTGAGATCGAAGCAATAGCCGCGAATATACTTCTTATCCTTGCCGTTCAGGTTTTGCGCCCGCGGCACGTAGCCCGAACCCGCCGCCGCCCGCCCCATCCTGCCGCCGATCGCTTCCGGGATCACCGCCGCCACCCCGCGCACAATGTAGAACTGATCGTGCAGATAGCGCCCCAGCGCACCGCTCGAATTCGCGATATTCGAATTCAACAACAGCCGCGTGCTCTCCAAACACGACGCCGCCACCACCACGATGCGCGCCTTGGCATGCATCTCCCGGCCCGTGCGTTTATCCACGAAGTGCACGCCCGTCACCCGCCCGCCGCTCTGGTCGTAGCTGATCTCGCGCGCCACCGCGTTCGGCACGATCGTCAGCTTCCCCGTCTCCATCGCTCCCGGCAACAGCAGGTTCAGCGAACTCGCCAGCGGCCCCTGCCCCAAGGCCCGCCGGATCTTGGTCACCGTCATGCCCAGCCTCTTGCCTGCCTCGCCAAACTTCGTGATAAACGCCCCGTCCGGCGACCGGTCTTCCACAAAATTGCCGTCCGGCAGTTGCTTCAGCCCTTCCTTACGCCCCGTTACCCGGAAGATGCCCTCGACAACGTCGTAGTAAGGAGCCATCTCGGCATACGACACCGGCCAGTTCTCGCCGAAGCCGTCCACGTCCTTGGCCTTGAACTCATAGTCCGAAAGCCGGAAGGACATCCGCGCCCAGAAGTTGCTCTTACCGCCCAGCATGCGCACCCGCACCCAGTTATAAGGCTGCGCCGCATCGTGCGTATACGGCACCTGCGCTTCGTCCACCCACTGGTTGGCGTTGAACTCATCGGCCTGCGCCACGTGCGGCAGGCGTCCCGGCTTGCCAAAGCCCCTATACGGCAGGTCGTAGACATTCTTCAGGGACCGCGCCCGGTTGAAATCCACCTGCGGCCCCGCTTCCAACAGCAGGCACTCCGCGCCTTTCCCGGTCAGTGTATGCGCCGCCATGCCGCCCGAGGCCCCGCTTCCGATGATCAGAACGTCGTAGGTTTTTGAAGCCATTGCCTTAGTCCAATTCGTGCCAGTAAAGGCCGCTTACCCCGGTACGCCGGGTGCCCGCGCCCGCCGCCGCATTGTATGCCTTCGAGTTCAGCGTCGCGTTCCGCACATCCGTCTTGGCGGCCCACAAAAGGCGCGCCAGCGCATCCGTGGGTGGATCGTAGGTCCACGCCCGCCGCAACGGGCTCAGTAGCGTTCCGGCCTGCGCCGGCTCCAACTGCGCGAACGGCTTGCCAAACTTCTTCCGCGCTTCCGCTTCCAGCGCATCCAGCCCCTTCGTATAAACCGCCTTGCGCTCCGCTCCCGATTGCCCAAGCAGGAAGTCCAGGAACTCCGCCGCCTCCGCCTCCAACGCTCCCGGAAGCCCCTTCCGGGCCGGCATCAGCATGCCGCCCAGCTTTCGCAGCGTCGCAAACTGTACGGCCGTGAAGAACCGCGGAGCCGCTGCTTCGCCCGCCTCCTCCGCCACCGACATATCCAGCTTCCGGACCTCCATCGTCTGGCCGGTCTGCATCGGGCGCCCTTGCGGAGCCGCCGGAGCAGGAGCACTCGTCGATGACTGCTGTTGTGCCATCAGCGCAGGAGCCGCCGGAACGGCCAGCGCATTGGTCATAAATCGTCTACGCTTCATGGGAAACCGCGCAGCTTGCAGATTATCACGTGACCATGCCGGGGTGACCATGCGCCGCTGACTCCGCCCCCAAAAATCAAGAAAGCCACCGGGACGGTCATCCCGTCCCGGTGGCTTGCGCTCCCTCCGAGCTTGGTTTCCGATTAGCTCCGGCGAAACCGGCGCGCCGCGAACAGGCCGGCGATACCCAACATCGACAGCATGTACGTGCCCGGCTCGGGAATAGCCGTCGTGTCGATCGACGCCGAGAACGTCGTCTGCGCCGTGCCGGCTGCCGTGAAGCCGGCCGCCGCCACCACGTCCGGCGTCTGCAGGAACTGGCCGTTCAGGTTGAGAACGCCCTGGACCGTGTCGCCGCCCTGGGTAACCTCCACCAGGCCGGAAATGCGCGCCGAGGTGCCCGTGGCATCGCGCGTCAGCGTGAAAACCGACCCCGGCACCGGCGCGCAACTCTGGTCTATTGCCATTCCGGCGGGGCAGCCCACCGGAGCGGTACTGAAGAACAGGCCGAGCAACTGGATCACCATCGTGTCCAGTACCACGACGCCGCTGTTATTGAAGTCCAGGAAATTGGCGATTGGGAACGTCGTCGCACTGGTAATGTCCGTGGTCGTTCCCGAGCGCTGGGTCGAACTCAGCCCGTTGAACGCCGCGAAGCTACCGGAGTTCGAGAAATTGCCTGCCAGTACTTCCCCCGTGATTACTACCGATGGGAGAAAGTCGATAGTCGTCACACCATTCGTCGTCGACACCTTCAGTTCGCCGGTGTAATTCAACAAACCGATCAAAGGTGTGGCGTTCAGCGCGGGCGCCAGGCAGGCGAGAAACAATAAACCATGCAGTTTCACTTGTTGGAAACTCCTTTACCTCCGAGATCACCCCGCGGGAGATACTTAGTACTCCCTTGGAATGTAAGCTCAGAATAAGGGGTGCGATTTACCAAATCAATATGGTGTAACTGCCTGAGTTTCCAGTCTGGTATGGCTCCGCACTCCGTGCGCTTACGGCAAAGTATTCGTGGTCGAAAGAACACTTTCCGGCGGGCGTTTCCGGTTGACTGTGTTCCATTCGATACCCAGCTCTTCATGGTACGAATCTCCAAGCGGAGCTCTAAGTAACAATGTTGCCTGGCGCAAACGGTACCAGGGCAGGGTAGGGAAGAAGTGGTGTTCGGTGTGTAAATTAAAGTTCAGTACTAAAAGTTCGGAAAGATACCCAGGATAAATACAGCTTCGCGTCGACAGGTGCTGCTCCCATGGATATAGCCTCGGCCGCTCCGCCGAAGATTGATAAGTCGGCATACCCGCATGGTGCGGCAGGTTTACCAGTTCCACCCCCATCAGGTAGAGCAGGAAAGACGGCCATACCGCCCGGAAGGACAACTCCGCGGGAGCCCCCGCCGCCCATGCGCCGTACGTAGCCGCCAGAAGCGCGATCGAGAGCAGGCTCCGCCGTAACCTGCCCCCGCGCAACTCACCGCTCCGGTACGAATCCCAGGGATACATCCAGAACACCGTATGTTGCAGTAGCCCGGCGGCCGGAATCCAGGTGTACCAGGCCAGTCGCGCCAGAAACGGGATGCGGCCCGCCCGCCGCAGTTGTCTTACCTTCTTCAGCGTTGGGTCTTTCTCCAGGTTGCCGGTCCAACTATGGTGCTCGTTATGGATGTCCTTCCAGGGATGGAACGGCAGGAAACAGAACAGGCTGTGATAGTGGCCGATTAGTGTATTTACCCACGTCTTCCGGTGTACGCTGCCATGGCCACAGTCATGTAAGAGGGCGAAGTTATGAAAGTAGAAGACCGCCAGCAGCGGTTGCGCCAGCCAGTAGCCGGCTGTGCCCGCCCCGCCATATAGGCCGGCGATCGCTACGCGCAACAGCAGCAGGTCGAAGGCGATCACCCCAAGCGTCACGCTCAGCCGCTGCTCGAAGGGCAATTGCGAGCGCAGGGCGAAGTATTCCTCGCGCGTCACAGCGCCGCCTCCAGCGGCACCTTGCCCGAAGCCGCAGCCCGGTGGGCGCTGGCGGCCATTCCGTTAGTCACAATCGTGCAGCCATGGCGGATGCTGTCGCGGATCTCGCGCACCGTCTTGTCATAGCAGCCGCGCACGTGCGCGGTATCGAATCGAAGTATCTCGATGTCGCAGTCGTAGTGCGGTTCGTAGTAGGCAGGCAGCGTCGTGCCTCCAAAGGATAGCGGCGTCCCGCCCAGCCGCCGCAACATTGCCGCCGAACGATGCTTGCGGGTGGCTGTGAACACCCCTAGCGCGTGGCCTAGAATGCCCGCCAGCGCAAAGCCGCTCAACGCCAGCCGGACCGCGCCCGTGGTGCCCCGGCGGCCCGGCGCCACTACCCAGCCCCCAGGCTCGCTAAAGTGAAAGCCCCGGCTGCGGGCGCTCGCCAACTGCTGTTCCACCGCCGCCCGTAGACTAAATCCCCATTCCGCCGACCGCGCCAGCGCGCCGCGCCACACTAGTAAGTCCGTGGCACGCACCGCCGGACAATACATGACCGTGCGCATGCAGCCGGCGATCTCCTCGCCCTGGCGCAGCAGCAGATGCCAGGCCTGGTGGTCCCCTTCCATCTCATGGCGCCCATCCGCCGTCAACTGCGATGGATTGATCGCCCCCTCTTCCAGCGCAATCGTTCCACGAAAGCGCTGCATGGCCGCCAGTAAGTCCCGGCGCCAATATCCGTCCGTCACGACATGCCGGAAGCGGGAAGGCTCGAAGCTCGCCAAACCCGGACCGGCACTGGGCGCCAATAGAAGCAATTCGGGCCGGCCGGATTCCTGGACACACGTATCCTGTTTGCGCACACAGAGCTGCACGTCTGGCTCTCCTTCAATAAGATGCGTCGCTGCCGCCACACACCCGCGCCATCGCGTCCGGGCACGCCGGCTGGTCCAGCTAGCAGACTTTCTACTTACCGGGGAGTAAGTCGGGAGCGCGGGGGAGAACCCGCCTCCATGTCGAGCGTGATTCCAAAAGTAAGGATCACGGAATGCCGCCGCTACCTCGCTCTACCTCGCATGTTCGATTCTTCCTTTGATCCCGCGCGCCCCATGGGAGAAAACTTCCACGGCGCCCGCTGCTTCTATGGAAGGTAGAACCGCGGCAACCATCAATTTTGACTTATCATAGCGCAGCTTGCCGCGCTTCCAAGGAGAAAATGCCGGCAACAGAGGATTTTTCGTAAGTTGTGTAGAAAATGCCGGGGTATGTGTACTCGGTAAGTATACGGCGGTCGAATTGTAAGTTAGACAATTACCGTCAGGCTCCGCCGGAACTCCTCCACCGCCCCCCGTTCCACCGTCACCCCCAGTCCCGCGCCCTCCGGAACGGCCAACATTCCATCGCTATCGATATCCACGCGGTCTCGCAGCACGGCGTCCCGGAACGGATGTTCGGTCCGGTCGAACTCGAACATCACGGCCGGCGCCGCCAGCGCTTCGGTGAGCGGCGGCATGACGGCGCACCAGTGTAACTCGCTAACCGTCCGAATCGCCGTCCCCCAGTTATGCGGGATCAGCCGGACATGGTTGAGCCACGCGAGATTGGCCAGCCGCCGTCCTCCCGTGAAGCCCACATACTCGATATCGGGCTGTAGAATGTCCACCAGCCGCGGCTGCAGATACTGGGTGATCAGATCGTCGGTTGCCATGGACTCGCCGCTTGCCAGCGGAATCGAGAAAGCCTTCCGCAGCCGGGCATAGCCCTCGTAGTCATTTGCCAGCAGCGGTTCCTCCCACCACAACAGCCCATAAGGTTCAAGTTGTTTGCCCAGCCAGGCCGCCGTGCCGGCATCGTAAGCGCAATTGGAATCCACGGCCAGTCCGGTGGCGGGCCCAATGGCGGCCCTCACTGCCTTGACTATCTCCAGGTCGATTTCCGGCCCGTAGCCGATTTTCATCTTCATCACACGGTATCCCAGAGTCTTCCAACGCGAGGCCTCCTGCGCCAGCCCCTTGGCCAGGTCGGGCCAATCCTTGCGGTACAACGCCGTGCAATAAGGCTGCACGCGGTTCCGGTAAGCATGGCCCAGCAGACGCCAAACCGGCAGTCCCACCGCCTGTCCCATCAGGTCCCAGAGCGCGACATCCAATCCACCGGCCGTGGCCGGGCGGGAGCGCTCCTGAAAGCCCCCCGGCGCCCGCAGTTCTTCAAAGATGGCCTCCGCCTCGAAGGGCGACCGCCCAATGACGATCTTCGGGTGCTGGATAAGTCTGTCGCCTCCCCAGCCCCCATCCCCCCATCCCGTGAGGCCTTCGTCCGTCACTACCTCCACCAGCGTGGCGTGCCGCTCGGTGGTCCAGTTCAGGCTCCAGCCAAAGCGTTCCTTCAGCTTCCCGCCGAGATGATGGACGCGGACTTCGGTTATGCGCATGACGTTGCCCCTACGGTATCGCAACGGGAGAACAATTTCCAGTTGCAAGTCACTTGCGAACAGCGTAATCTGAAGAAGAAGTCAGGAATGATTTCCGGGGATTCCCGGAGGGGTCGCGAGACCCGCCAGTTGCAAAGGGAGCATCAGGCCCATGTCCACGTTCGTGATGGTTCGGACGGTGTGCTGCGAGACGTACAAATGCACGGGAAGCCGCTGCTCCATCTGTCCGAACCGGCCGGAGAACCAGGAGGCCTTGCGCCAGCAACAGGCCCAATCGCAGCAGCCGGGCTTCGGTCGCCGCCTGCGGCTGCGGATCCCCGCCACCGATCTGACTGCCGCTTCCCCCGCCGCCCGGGGCTAAGCCTTCCCTATCTTCAAGTACGCCGCCGCATAGCGCTTGCCGAACTCGCGGTAAGACGCGGCGTCGAAATGTACCTTATCGCCTTTGTGCCGCAGACCGTCCGAGGGCACGAATGCCGTGGCCTTGACGCGCGACGGCAGGCTCCGATGGACGGCATCCACCCGATGGCGTGCTTCGTCCCAGGGCGCATCGGGGAACTGGCCCAGTTGTCCGGCGAGAAAGGGGGTTTCGGGAGCCTTCAGTTCGCTCCGGAACCGGCCGATCAGCTCGTCCAGCTTGCCCTGGTAGGCGGGCGCGAGTTCCGGCGTCGAATCCGACTCGCCCTGATGCCAGAGCATCGCCTTCAGCGTCCCGGCCGGCAGGGCCAGTTTCGCGCGCCGGATGGCGTCGTCCCACGGATGGCTCTTCGTTGGCTCGTAGAAAAAGCCCGGCTTCCAGGCATCGATTGGCGACCCGCCCACGGCACACGGGATAAGGCCGGCCGTGATACCCGGATTCGCTTTGAGAACTTCGAAGGCAAAGCCGCGGCCGATCCCTACGCCCACCACCTCGGGCTTATCCCAATGCAGCGGGTCGACCGCCGGAACCCAATCGCCTTCCTTATTGAAGGACAGCACGCGCGGATCGGGCTGGCGGTCCTCCTCCGTCACCAAGCCGCGGCCGGCCATATTCGACTGCCCAATCAACAGGAACAGGTGAAAGCGGTCCTTGGGGGGCGGTTTGACGGGTCTGGCCTGCGCCCAGGCGGGCGCGGCGAGCGCCGTTGCGAAGAAAAGCCGGCGGGAGAGCATCAGCATTAGTATCCCTGAACTTCACCGGCGGTTGGGGCCGGTAGCGCGATCCGGAAGCAGGCGCCGGAGCCTTCCTCGGACTCCACCCAGATCCTGCCGCCGTGATGCTCGACAATGCGCTTGGCGATGGCCAGCCCAATTCCCGTGCCTTCGATCTCTTCATGCCGGTGCAGCCGCTTGAAGACCCCGAAGATGCGCTGGTGGTAATCGCGATGGATGCCGATTCCGTTATCCGATACCGCGATCACCCACTCGCTGCCACAACGCTCGGCCCAGATACGGACTTCCGGTCGCCGCTCGGGCGAGCGGTACTTCAGGGCATTGCCGATGAGGTTCTGGAACAACTGCACGATATGCGGCTCAAAGGCGTGAACCTCGGGCAGCGGTTGCAGGTCAATGGACGCGTTCACCCGCAGGATGAGCGCCGATAGCTCTTGGAGCGCCTGCCTCGCGGCGCCGTCGCAACTCACCGGGGTAAGATTGGCCTCGTTGTCGACTGCGGTGGTATACCGCAGCAGGTCCTTGATCAGCGTCGACATGCGGCGCGCGCCGCCATGGACATGGTCGAGGAAACTGAGGCTCTGGGGGTCGAGCGTCGGGCCCAGCCGCCGCATCAGCAGTTCGGCGTAGATGCTGACGCTGCGCAGCGGCTCCTGCAGGTCGTGTGCCGCCGCGTAGGCGAACTGTTCCAACTGCTCGTTGTAGCGCCGCAACTGCGCCTCGTTCTCCAAAAGGACGGATTCGGTCTTCTTCCGGCCGGTGATGTCGGCCCCCACGCCGATCATCCGGATCGCCCGGCCGGAGTCGTCCCGGATCACCATGCCGCGGCGGGAGGCCCAGTGGAGGGAACCGTCGGGCCAGATCGTACGGAATTCCACATCGTAAGGGGTGTCCTGATCCAACGCGGCGAACACCGCCGCTTCCACGCGCTTGCGATCCTCGGGATGCACTAACTGCAGGAAGCCGGCGAAGGTCCGTGGCGTCGCATCGCCGCTCAGGCCGTTCAACGCGGCGAAGCCCTGCCCCCAGACCAGTTGGTCGTTGACGATATCCCAGTCCCAGACGCCCAGGCCTCCCGCGGCAAGCGCCAGCGTGAGGCGTTGCCGGCTGTTGTGGGCCTCCTGCTGGGTACGGCGGACACGGGCCGCCAACACGGTAAGGCCACCGCAGGCAAGCAGGTAAACAACCAGCCGCACGGCTTCGAGAGGGCTGTCCTTGCCGAAAGCAAAGCGCGGGTCGAGGAAGAAGTACCAGCCGAGCAAGCCGCCAAGCAGGGCCGTGATCCCGCCGGCCAGCATGCCGCCGTAGTAGGTGGCGGCGCCGGTCGCCAGCAGAAAGGAGGCGAACGGGGGCGCATGGGATAGAGCGCGGGAGCCTAAGGCCTGAACACCCAGCGCCAGGGCCAGAGCGGCGGCCGGCACTGCCAGCGCCCGATACATCCGCTTGCGCTCCCGGCCCATTACGTCATTGTAGGCGTTCGGGACGTGTGAAGTCGCAACAAGGCAGAGGCCAATGGCCCCCGCTTACATCAGTTGCCCGTAAGCTCTCACGGCCGTAACTCCGTCCGCTAGGCTGACCAGCGGTCGAGCGCGGCTGCGAGTTTGTCGATCGCAACCGGTTTAGTGAGAAAGTCGTTCATGCCGGCGCCCAGGCAGCGGGTGCGTTCCGCGTCCAGCGTAGACGCGGTGAGGGCGATGATGGGGACGTGCCGGGCGGGGCTGCCTCGTTCGGCGCGGATGATCTGGGTGGCTTCGACGCCGTCCATGCCCGGCATGATCAGGTCCATCAGGATGAGGTCGGGCGAACTGTGGCGGCAGAGGTCGACCGCTTCGGCGCCATTCGCGGCGAGTTGCACGGAGTGGCCGAGGGACTGCAAAAGACGGGTCAGAACAAGCTGATTGATGCTGTTATCTTCTACTACCAGAATTTGGAGGGGGCGCGAGGCCGCACTGGCGCCGGCCGCAACAGGGGCTGAGGGGGGCGCAACCGGGGTGGCCGGCATGGAAAATGAGAACACGCTGCCGCTGCCCGGCGTGGATTGGATATCCAGATCGGAGCCGCCGAGGATAGCCAGCCATTTCTGGCAAAGATGAAGGCCGAGCCCGATACCGCGGTGTTTGCTGTCCTTGACGTTTTCGCCCTGGTAGAACGGCGAGAGCAGGTGGGGCAGGTCGCGCGGGGAGATGCCACAGCCGGTATCCGAGACCGCAACGCGGAGTGAGGGCGGACGCGCGGCTCCATCGTAGCTGAGGGAGATGTCGATGGAGCCCTCGGCCGTGAACTTGAGGGCGTTGCCGGTGAGATTGAGGAGAATCTGCCGCAGGAGCCGCTGGTCACCGAGCAGGAACGGCGGGAGCCCGGGGGCAATGGTCGCGGTGAGCCGCACGTTCTGGGGTGTCGTGGGGCTGAGCATCAGGATCAGGTCGTTGACTAGCGAGCCCGGGTCGAAGGGAGTGGGCTGGGCGACCACCCGGCCGGCCTCAATGCGGGTGATATCCAGGATATCGTCGACCATGGCAAGGATGGACTGGGCGCACAGATCCATCGAGCGGACGGTCTGCCGCTGGTCGTCATCGAGGGGAGAGCGGGAGAGCATGTGGGAGAGGCCGACGAGTCCCGCTAGCGGAGTGCGAAGCTCATGGCTGAGGGTAGAGAGGAAAGTGGACTTGGCGGCGTTGGCGCGGGAGGCTTCGACCGTTATCCCGTACATCAGGCCGAGGACCGTGAAGATCGCAATGGCGACGGAGAGGAAGGCGCCGCCCACGGTGGACGTACCCTGGTAGAAGTTGGTGCCGAGAATCTGCTCGGCGGCCGACAGGAGCTGATGGCCGGCCTGCAAAACGAGGAGCGGGCAGAGCGTCTTCGGAAGCACACCGCCGAACCGCGCGCGGGGGTGGCGCCACAAGCTATAGGCGAGAAAGAGGTTGGCCAGGGCGGTGAGCGTGTTGCGGGGGGCCATGACGAAGCGGAGAATCTCCGGTTGGGTGAGCTCCCAGTGGAACGTGAAGAAGACGAGGATGAGGCCAAGGAGGGCGAGAGAAGCGACGGTCAGCGCGGATTGGCGCGGCGTGGGCGGGCGGCGCATCGAAAGAGCCGAGAGAAACAGGTAGGCGGGCTGGAGAAACCCTGCGACCGAGGCGAGAAACCCGAGGACAGCGATCGTGCGGGGCCACATGGGGCGGTCGAGCCAAGCGGCGGCGCCGAAGGCGGTGACCGCGAAGAAAGTGAGGTAGGAGGCAATGGCCCAATAACGCAAATAGGGCTCCGCGGAGATGCGGCGGTAGAGCAGGTGTGTGGTGAGCGCGAGAGCAAGCCAGACGAGCGATAAGGTGGGGAGGATGGGGGCGACGGAATCCGGGATATGGAAACGATCAGGGTACATGACAGAGCACAGGTTTCGGCATCCGGCTGATTGATGCGAGGGCAAAGCACAGGCGGGTGAGCCCGACGCCAGGGCACGCCGCTAAGCGGGTCATTCCGAGTGTAGCGTGAAGCGCTGCTATTGCGTGTACGGAGTTGATACCGGCTCGTGGTGGACGTCCGAAACACCTGCTTGCTCGCTCGTGCGGCTCAGTAGAATGAACACGTTACGGAGCCGCGACGGCAGGGGAGCGGGCGCCTTAGGCTTCTTCACAACCCCGCGCGGGAGCGTGTTGTGCCCGTTGTACCCCAGTGCGCGACGAAAACCGCCGGAAACTCGAAGCGAATGTGATCGGACTGGCCGGTGTTATGCGCCCTATGCTGCGGAGGACAGAATACACCATGGCTTACATGCTGATGCCGATCTATAACCTGGACAAACCGGTGGGGCCGCTGCAGCCGAACCAAAGCGACGACGTACGGTTGTTGCAGACAATGTTCAACGAGTTGAACCGGCTGTCGCCGAAGAAACTGTGCGACATCCCGCTAGTGATCGACGGAGTCTATAGCGATGAGTTATGCCTGTGGATCCGGTCGTTTCAGGAGCGGGCGGGGCTGCCGGTGAATGGCAAGGCGCTGCCGATGCAGGTGAGTGCGCCGGCCGGGCGGAATGCTCGCGTGGACTGGCAATCGACGGCGGCCGACGGGTCGGTGTCGGTGGTGTATGCGTTGAATGTGTTACTGCGGCAGCATGCCAAGACGCAGCACGAGGGATTGCGGACGAAACTGCGGTTGGCGGAAAAGGGATTAGCCGCGTAAGACGGGACGGCGCCGGCCAGGGGCGGTCAATCTGACGTTGACCCTTGCTGCTGAAAGCGGGCCGGCGCTGGCGGCGATCCCGGCTTCCCTGAAATTTAACATGGCGTTTGGTTCTGCGCCGTTTTCGCAAGTCCTGCCGGTGTTTGTCTCAACGCCAACGGTCATGACTGTACTTCTGTTTGCGTATCGTCCGGCTGCGTTACAGGTGGACGTGCTGGGGCATTTCGGGCGGCAGGGCGCGGGCGAATGGATGGCGCTATCGTAAGGGCAGCTATGCGCGCTCTTTCGGTTCTACTGTGCCTGGCGTCCGCGCTGCAGGCGGCGGATTGGACGCTATATGCCACCATGACCACCTCCAAGGGGTATGTGGTAGGGGCGAAGTTGCTGCCCAGTGGAGTGTTCGCCCGCGACGGCAATGGCGTTGCGCCCTGGCGGCCGGTGGGGTTCAACCACCCCTTCGCGTTCGCCTTGGGCTACGCCGGCAAAGATCCGTCCACTTTGTATCTGGCGGCAGGAAACGGATTGATCCGGCTTACGGAAGGCGGGAGTAAGTGGAAGATCCTCACCGGCGGCGATGTTACCGAATTGCGGGATGTTTCGGTGGGGCCGGATGGAGCGATCTGGTTTGCTCACACGGCGGGGGTGCGCGTCAGCCGCGATTCGGGAGTGACTTGGACCCAGGTGAAGCCGAAGTATACCGAGGCAGTGCGCGTGGATCGCACCCTTGCTTCGGTGGTCTTGGTGGGCGGCGAGGATGGGATCCACCGCACCGGGGACGCCGGAAAGACTTGGCGGCTGGTGGGCGCCAGCGGGTTCGGCGTCATGCAGGTGGAACAGTCGCCGCATGATCCGTGTCACTGGCTAGCGGTGACCCAGGGCGGTGGGTTGTTCGTCTCACGGGATTGCGCGAAAAGCTTCGAGAACGCGCCACGCTTGGGTGTCGACCGGGTGCTGTACACGGTCGCCTTCGATACGGCGGACCCCGGGCGCGTCGTTGTGGCGGGTTGGGGATTTGGGGTGGCGGTCTCGGAGGATGGCGGCAACACCTGGCAGTTTCGGAATCAGGGATTGCCGTCGACCGATGTCTGGAGCGCGGCGTTCGATCCCGGCCGGCCGGGCCGGTTGTGGGCGAGCGTCCATGAGGAGGCGGTGTACCGCTCCGGCGATGCGGGGCGGACATGGGTGCGGGATGGGTTGGAGGGATCGATTGTGTACCGGTTCTCGTTTGTCCCGGCAACGGGAGGTGTACGGTGAGGGTACTCGTCTTATTAGTTGCTGTGAGTGCGTGCTGGGGTGCCGATCGTTATGCGGAAAGATCGGCCTCGGTGGCGCGGCAGTATGCGAACGCCCCGGATCTAGCAACGGCGGGTTATGGAACCATTGCGGCGAAGTTAGCCTTGGGGCAGGATCCGGAGTGGTGTTCGCGCCGCTTGGAGGCGCTGCTGGCGGCCGGTCCGACGGGCGATATGTTCTGGATGTTCCCTGTCACCGCAATCGCGTACCGCGATAAGGGGCAGTTGACCCCAGCGGCACGGGCGGCTCTGAAAAACGCTTGGAAGACCTACATGCCGTATCGTGGCGATACCGAGAATCACTGGCTTCTCTACTACACCTGCCTCTATTTGATGTCGCAATTGTGGCCCGAGGCGGAGTGGTACACGGGCAAGACTTCGGCGGAGAACATGGCGGAGGCCAAGGCCTGGATCGATGGGTGGGTCAAGTTGACGACCACGCGCGGGCAAGGCGAGTATGACTGCACGCATTACATGGGTGTATATCTGCTGCCGATGTCTTACCTCTCCGCATGGGCCAAGGATGCGGAGTTACAAAAGAAGGCGACGATGATGCTGGATTATCTAATTGCCGATTACGCGGTGGAGAATCTGAATGGCATCTATGTGGGGGCGCATGCGCGAACCGATGACAAAATGGTGGTCGAGAAATGGGAAGGCGTTGCGGGGGATTTCGGGTGGATGCTGTTCGGGTTGGGGCCACGGCCCGCCGCGATTGGGCACTACACCTTGTACTACGGGTTAGCGTCCAATTATCAGCCGCCGGAGATCTTGAAGAAGATCGCCACGGACCGCAGCGAGCCATATACACACTATGAGAGGAAGCGGACCCGCAACCGCTGGCGGTTCCATGACGAATTGCACGGCCCTGTCTATAAGACCACCTACGTGCGGAAGGAGTATGCGGTGGGGTCGGACCAGGGCGGTGTCTTGCAGCCGATCCAGCAACATTCCTGGGACGTCACTTGGGCGGTGCCGGATCCCCGCGGCGTGCAGAACACGATGTTCGCCCTGAACCCGCATTCTTCCCTGCGCGAGTTACAGACTTACTTTGTCTTCGGGCCGGATTTCGGGGTGGAAGCGGTAGTGCGGTCTAAGAAGACGTATGATTCGCCGGATAAGCTGCTGGGCGGATCGCCGTATGAGCGGGTCTACCAGGACAAGGATGCTCTGCTGGCTCTGTATGATGTACCGGAGGGCGCCCGGTTTCCCCATGTGAACGGATTTTTCTCAAAAGATCTGCGGGAGGTAGTGGAGCATAGGAGCGGGTGGATCTTCGCACGGGGCGGCGACGCGCTGCTGGCCTTTCGGCCTTTGCGCCCGTACGAGTGGAAGCCGATCGCGGCTGGAGGGCGGCGGCTGTTTAGTCCGCACCGGCGCAATGGCGTGATTCTGCAGGTGGCGGCCGCCAGCGAGTTCCCCGACATGGCCGCGTTTCAGGCGGCGATTGTAGCGTTGCCGCTCGAGTTTGGTTGGGAGCCGAAGCCGTGGGTGAGGTTTCGTAGTTTGCGGGGGGCGGAGATGCAGTTCACTTACGGCGTGGAACCCGTAGAGCGAAGCAAGTGGCCGCTGTTTGCCGGGCCGTTTTTGGAGGGACAGGTCGATGAAGAACGGTTAGTCATGAAATACGGAGGCTTGCGGCGGGTGTTGGATTTCAAGAAGCTCAGCGTCTTGGAGCAGCGGTGAACATCGCGCAAGTGCTTATAAAGACCATCGCTGTGCCCGGGGTTTCGGGGTGTAATTGGTTCGGGCCAACGGCGAAGGCTTATTCGCTGAGCGTGGCGGCGTTGCCGGGCGGGGTGCCAATGCCTTTTCTAACGGCGTATCCTACCGGGGCGGGGCGGCCGGGGACCTCGTTCTTGAATGCGTTTGAGGGGCAGATGATGACGAATTCCGTGCTGGTGCCGGCTGGGAGTGACGGTGCGATCCAGTTGTATGCGTACCGGCGGACATTGGTGATTGTGGAGATGGCTGGATTCTTTGCGCGGTAGGCCCGGCGGTCCTGGAGGCCCCTCCGCGGACGTGGACGTCAGCCCCCACAGCGTTGAGACGGTAGTAAACTATGGGGCAAGGCGATGAAGACCCACCGAAGTTTCACGCTCGTGGTGTATCTGGGTTTAGGGGCGCTTTTACACGCGGCCGATAAGCCCGCGGATCCTCGCGTTGATCCGGTAATCACATCGATTCATCCGTTCACAGGCCAGCGCGGGACCACGTTCCTCGTGAAGGTGCGCGGGCGCGGGTTGGCGGACGCCCGGGCGGCGCTGCCGGGGAACCCAGCGCCAAAGCTGACCGCGGAAGGCGTCGCTCATGAGCCGCCGGAAGAAGGCTCGCGATCCAAGACCCCAATCGACGTTGTGACCCTGCGCGTCGAGGCCCCTGCCGATCTGAAGGCCGGGCGGTATACCTTCCGGCTAATCGGCAAGAATGGCGTATCCAACGCGCTGCCGCTTTTGATCACCGAAGAGGCTGTAGCCGCCGAGCCCGAAGGTCTCCACCAAACGCCCGAAACCGCTGTCCCAATTGCTTCCCGTGGCACTGTCTTCCATGGCAAACTCACGCGCCGCGGCGAGGCGGACTTCTACAAGTTCGACGCCAAAGCCGGCGAGACCGTGACCTTTCAATTGCACTCGGGATTGCCGCAAACGGCGGCCGGCGGGTCGGCCGCAACCATTCCAAACTTCGATCCGGCGCTAACGATCTTCGAAGGCGGCACGAGTTGGTTCGACTCCTCCCGTCTGCGGCGCATCGCCTACAACGACGAGCCGGAGTTTGTCTTCGGTAAGCCGACGGACTCGCACCTCGTGCATACGTTCGCCAAAGCCGGCACGTACCTGCTGCGGGTGGATGCGTTTGCCGGACAAGGCGGCGCCGATTACGGCTATGCGTTGAAGGTACTGCCGGGTGCCGTTCCGTACGAGAGCGGGCCGGCCCAGGGAGGCAAGCGTGGGGGTGGCGGCGGCGGTGGTTGGGACGAACGCAGCTTTACACGCAAGATTTCACCCAGCAGGCTGAACGAATTGGCTTTACGGGGCGGCGTGAGACCCGACAAGCCCGTGGTGGAGAATTACCGCGCACTGCCGGTTCCCATGGAGCAGGCCCTGCGGTTTGCCCTACCCGCGAACCTCGAAGGGGAGATCGCGAATCCGGGCGAGACCCACCGCGCCCAGTTTGAAGTGGATGGCCCGCGCGACATCGCCCTCGAGATGGAAACGCCGGATCAGGCGCCGCCGTACTTCAACCCCATCGTGCGGCTGTTGAATGCCGACGGGGATGAGGTGGCAACCAATCTGTTCGCGGGCCGCGGAGCCTGCAGCGGGGCGCTCTCGAAGTCGATTCAGGCGAAGACGATTCTCCCGTTGCGCGAAGCGGGCAAGTACACGGTGGAAATTCGCGATGCGACATCCGACTTAGGTGGACCCGGTTTCCGCTACCGGTTGCAGGTGCGGCCGCAAGTGCCGCACGTGGGCGATGTGAACATTGCCAGCGATCACTTGAACCTCGCCCCTGCCGAAGCCAGTACGGTGCGGGTGATGTTTGACCGCGAAGAGGATTACCGCGGCGCCATCGCGGTAACGGCCGAAGGGCTGCCGGCGGGAGTCACGGTGGCGGCGGGTGCCGATTTCGAACCGGATAAAGACGACCCTCTGACGAAGGGCAAACGGGAACGCTACACGCCGCGCACCGAGCGTAGTGTTCTCGTATTCAGCGCGGCGGCGGATGCTCCGGCAACCGTGATGCCGCAACAGGTGCGAGTCGTAGTTCGCCCGGTTGCGAACGGGAAACTGGGCGATGTAATCGCCTCCAAAACAATTCCGATGATGGTGTTGGCGAAACCATGAAAGTTCTGATTTTGTTGAGTGTGGCATGGAGCGTTTGGGCTGCTCCGCAGAAGCCGGTAATCTTAAAGGTCTACCCCGCCGAAATTACTTTGTCGGGTGCCGGCGCGTCGCAGCAGTTACTGGTGATTGCTTCCGGTGGCGATGGCGTGGATCGCGACGTGACGGCGGAAGTGCAGTGGAAGCTGTCCCAAACGGGCGTGGCGAACGTATCGCCGTCGGCGCGGTTGGAGGCGGCTGGAGACGGCAAGGCAGTCCTAACTGCAACCCTGGCGGGCGCGAAACCCGCTACCGCTCCAGTGCAGGTATCGAACGCCAAGGCGGCGCGCGCTTACACCTTCACGCGGGACATCAGCGCGATCTTAGTCAAACGCGGCTGTAACTCCACCGCCTGCCACGGCAGTGTGAAAGGCCGCGGCGGGCTAAAGTTCTCGGCCAATGCGCTCTATCCGAAAGAGGATTACGACTGGATCGTGAAGGGCGGCGGGTATCAGGTTCTAACCACCGAAGTGAAGGGCGAGCGCATTCCCCGCATCGACTTGAAGAATCCGGAGAAGAGCCTGCTGCTGACCAAACCATTAATGGTGACACCCCATGGCGGCGGGAAGCGGCTGGAGCCCGGGTCGGCGGATCTGCAAGTATTGACCGACTGGATCCACGCGGGCGCTCCCTTCGGCGACGATACCGGGAAGGCTCCGAAGTTAGTGAAGTTATCGCTGGTGCCCTCGATGGCGATCTTGACCATGGGGTCCACGCACAGGCTGCTGGTAACGGGGCACTTCAGCGACGGGCATACGGAAGACTTCACGCACCAGGTGCTGTACGTTCCCAATGATCCGGATGTGGTGAGCGTGAGTGCCGAGGGCGTGATTACGCCGAAGACTCGTGGCGAGACCGCGATTCTGATTCGCGCGGCGGGCCAGGTGGCGAGCGCGGGTGTGGGTGTCATTGGCGATCCAGTCCCCAATTACCCCGCCGTGTCCAAGAACAACTTCATCGACCAGCATATCTTCGACAAACTGCGCCGCTTCCAGATCGTCCCATCGGCGCTGTCTTCCGACGGTGAGTTCCTGCGGCGCGTTTGCCTGGACCTAACTGGCACCCTGCCCCCTTCCAACCGGGTGAAGGATTTCCTCGCAAGTAAGGATCCGGCTAAGCGCGAAAAGGTTGTGGATGCTCTGATCGCGTCGCCGGAGTTTGTGGATTACTGGACGTGGCGGTTTTCCGACTTATTCCGCGTTTCAATCTTCACCAATGGCTTGTCCTCCAAGTGGGCGCAGGGCTACTGGGAGTGGATTCGGGATAACGTCGAGCGCAACCGGCCATACGATGAGGTCGCGCGCGAGCGGTTGTCGGCGCAGGGGTACAGCCCGGCGACGCGCCACTTCCTGCCCTACAACGTGGTGGGCACGCCCGCCGATACCATGGCCGAAGAGGTCCGGGTATTCTTCGGCCGCCGCATGGATTGCGCGCAGTGCCATAACCATCCGTATGAAAACTGGAGCCAGGATCAGTTCTGGGGTATGGCGGCCTTCTTTGGGCGTATGTTCAAGGTCGGGACCATCCTAATGGACCACCCCGTGAACATGGATCTGAGTTCGAAGGATGTGGACGGCAAGATTGAAGTGCTGCATCCGCGGACGAAAGCGCAGGTGCAGCCGGCGCTGCTCGATAACTCGAAGTTTGATCTCGACCCGGCCGGCAACCCGCGCAAGGAACTGGCGGCTTGGATGACATCGCATCCCTACTTCGCCGAGGCCGCTGTGAACCGTATCTGGGGCCTGTTCTTCGCGCGCGGGATCGTGGATCCGGTGGATGATTTCCGCTCAACGAATCCGCCGACCCATCCGGAGTTACTGGCGGCCTTGGCAAAGGACTTCCAGGACCATAAGTTCAACCTACGTCATCTGATGAAGACCATCGTGATGTCGCGGACCTATCAGTTGGCCTATGAGCCGAACGCGACGAACAAGCATGACGTCGTGAATTACTCGCGGTCGTGGGCGCGGGCCATCGATGCCGAGGTGCTGCTGGATGCCGTCGTCGATGTGACCGGCGTGCCGGAAACCTTCTCGACGGCCGTAAGCGACGGCGGAGCGGTGGGCCAGGCGCCGCCGGGCACCCGTGCCGTGCAGTTGCGCGATCCGGATACCTTCTATTCGCGCTTCCTGGAACTGTACGGGCGCGCCAATCGTGGCGCCGTACCCGAGCGCAATGCGAGACCGAACCTGGGCCAGGCGCTGCATGTGTTGGCGGGGTCGACGTATGTGGAGCGCCTGGGCGGGCCGGATAGCCGCTTAGGCCGGTTGCTCAAAGCAGGCGCCACGAACGCGCAGATCATCGAAGACTTTTATTTAGCCGCTTATAGCCGTGTCCCAACGGCTGACGAAACCAAGGCGGTAGAAGAGATTCTGGCCAGGCGTTCGGATCGGGAGTCCGGGCTGCGGGAGTTTGTCTGGGCATTGATCAGTTCGCGCGAGTTCGCGGAGAACCACTAGGAAGAGGGCAGGAGCATGAGACATCGTACCAATCGGCGGGAGTTTATCAGCGCGGGGTCACTGGGGTTCCTGGGCATGTCGTTAAGCCAGTATCTGAAGGCGGCGGAGACCTCGCCGTCGAAAGAGAAGGGCAAGGCGAACGCGGTGATTCTGTTCTGGCTGGAGGGCGGGTCCAGCCACATTGATACGTGGGATCCGAAGTCGAATTCGAACTTCAAGCCAATTTCGACGAATGTTCCGGGAATTCGAGTGACGGAACTATTGCCGAAGATGGCGAAGAAGATGGATAAGTTCGCGCTGGTGCGGTCGATGCACACCCGCGGGACAGACCACCCGCAGGCGACCCACTACGCCATCACCGGCCATGAGATCAATCCGGCGATGCAGTTTCCGAGCCTTGGGTCCATCATCACGAAAGAGATGGGCCCGCGTAATGCCGTGCCGCCGCACGTGCTGGTTCCTAAGTGGGATAAGACGCGCCAATACGAGGATTATTTCCGGTCGGCGTTCCTGGGCGGCGAGTATGACCCGATGTGCATCCCCGATCCCAGCCGTCCGGGCTTCCAGGTAACGGATTTGAGTCTGCCGAAGACGGTCTCCGAACAGGCCGTAGAGGGCCGCAGCGAGTTCCTGAAGGTTGTCGACCGTCGCTATCGGGCGATGAATGAAACGGTCGACCACGCGAACATGGACGCCTACACCTCGCAGGCGTGGAAGATGTTGCTGACCCCGGCCGTGCGCGATGCGTTCGACATGAGCAAGGAGTCGGAGAAGACGAAGGAGCGCTACGGGAAGGATTCCGTTGGCCAGTCGGCGTTATTGGCGCGGCGCTTGGTCGAAGCCGGAAGCCGCTTTGTGACCGCGGCCGGGTATCACGGGAACTCCTGGGATACGCACAGCGACAACGACAAGGGCCATAAGGACCGCCTGTGTCCGACGCTGGACCGCACGTTGACGGCGCTCGTGGATGACTTGGAAGAGCGCGGCATGCTGGAGACGACGCTGGTGGTGGCGATGGGCGAGTTCGGCCGCACGCCCGTGATCAATCCGAATTTGGGCCGCGATCATTGGCCGAATTGCTGGTCCTTGGCGCTGGCCGGCGGTGGGATCAAGGTCGGACAGGTAGTGGGCGCAAGCGATGAGCGTGGGTACAACGTGACCGAGCGGGTGACCACGATGGGGGATCTGTTCGCGACGTTGTATAAAGCGCTGGGAGTGGATTGGACCCGCGAGTACATGAGCCCGATTGGGCGGCCGTTGAAAATCGCGAATTCGCTGGAGGATACGACGGGGGTTCCGGTTAAGGAGTTGTTGGGGTAACGAACGGCAGGCCGGCTTTCCGGCGCGATCGGCGCGTCCGCCTTTCTTTCAAATCGGCGTTGGCACTGGCGGCGTTCCTACCGGCTCGGCTTTCCATCGCTTCCACCCAGGATTGCAGGTAAGCCTCGAAGGGCTGCGAGGTGCGCTCGAGAGTGGCGTCGTCTTTGAGGTGGGTCATGAAATAGGGCGGTTTAGTGGCTTGGACGCAGTCCATGGCGCCGTCGCCTTTGAGGAATAGCGGCAGCAGGCCTTTGGGCCAGGGGTGCCGGAGGGCCTCTTCGCGATAGGCGGTGTAGAGTTCGGCGAGGCAGGCATCCGTAAGGTCGTGACGGAAGGCATCACTGTCAGTGGATTCAAGGCCGATTAGCCCATAGCCGGGCCCGAATCCTCCATTGCCGGCTTGGGTTGACGCAGCCAGTATCGGATTTCTACCAGGTGGGCACGATTGAGCCGCAGGGCATCAATGGTGAAGCTGGCACGCAGAGTGAGTCCAATCCACCGGCCGTCGTCGAGTTCCTGGAAGTGGGTGGAAAAGTCATCAGCGCAGAGATCAACAAAACCTATGCCCAGTGCTTCCAGGGCTAAAGACGGCCATTTTTGATGCTTGATTCTGTTGCAGGGGTGACAGGCATAGTACAGATTGTAGTAGTCATCCTGAAAATGAGGAAACAAGGATCGCGGGCGAAAATGGTCCAATTCGAAGTTTTCGGCGCCAGCCGCAAGAAACTCCTCCAGGAGGCAGTAAGCACAGGTCTCGCGGAAATCCTGCCGCACGAAGGGACGGAAGCCGCTATAGCCGCCCTGGATTGGCGGAGCTGGCTTTCGCCGGAGAAAGTGCGCCATGCGCTACTTGCGGAGCCCCCTGGTGGTCAGATCGCTTTCGGGAGGACGAGCATTGTGAGCGGGGCGGAGGCGATCAAGGACGGGTTGGTAGAACACGGCATCCTCTTCGGCGAGGCGCACGGCGAGTTCTTCCATTTCGGTTTCTTCGGAGACCGAAAGTCCTTGGACATACTTCTTCTCGACAAGTTCGGCGTAGCGGTCTTCGAGGTGGCGCGCTTCCGCACGGCTGCGGGAAGGCGCATTCCGCTCCAGAGCGGGAGGCCGGAGGATATCGATGGATCCTTTGAAATAGGCGCCATCTTCGATCACGATGTGTGGCGTTCGAACATCGCCGGCCACTGTCGCCGTCTTGCAGATTTCGACTTTGCCTGAGGCGTGGAGATCGCCGCGAACCGCGCCGTGCACAACAATCTCGTGAGCCTTGACAGTTGCTGATATCCTTCCCTGCGGCCCGATGGTCACGCGGTGCTCCTGAGCTTCAATCGCTCCCTCTACCTCACCGTCAATGACGAGGTGCTGCCGGCCGATGATCTGCCCCTTGATGATGACGGACGGGCCGATTTCCGCGGCTGGCGTGGAATCGAGTGCCGGCTGACATGGTGGCGGACGAAGCGTTGCCATCGCCGCGGCGTCTCCGAAGTCAGTTGGAATGACCGGGACGCGAGGCTTGATCGTGTTGTCGTCTTTTCTATGGCTCCACATATTGGCCAGACGGGGATGCAATCACCCTCTTCATGCTAGCAGCGTGCAAGGTGGCGCAGGCGAGGGCCTCAGTTGGGACGCCGCAGTTGATTGCCCCGAGTATTCTACGGATCACCAACCAATTCGGGATATTGGGGAGGATGCCGGGAAAGGAGCACTTACCTGGTCAGCAGCAGCGCGGCTTGCCAGCCTCCCGCTCTTTGAATTCCCGGAACAAAGAAGCGGGTCGGAAACTCCTGGTCGTCGCCTCGGAAGTCGGGGCGTCGGCTTGGAGTTTCAGCGGTGTCTGGGATAGCGCAGCGTCAAACCGCGACCAGATAGCGGCTTTGCCGGTGGCGGCCAGGTTCAGAGTCTGGGCGCCGGATTGCTTAAGGTACGCGATGGCAGTCAGGATGTCCTGGACACGGTGGGCATCGTCGGTGCGGTTGAAGGTGAGGAAGTGGCGGGCCGAGGTATCGCGGGGGACGATGGCAGCTCCGGGCTGGAACGCATCAATCAGCAGAACCGAATGGCCCGCGGAGTTCCTGGCGGCCTTGGCAAAGGACTTCCAGGACCATAAGTTCAACCTGAGTCATCTGATGAAGACCATCGTGATGTCGCGGACCTATCAGTTGGCCTATGAGCCGAATGCGACGAACAAGCATGACGTCGTGAATTACTCGCGGTCGTGGGCGCGGGCCATTGATGCCGAGGTGCTGCTGGATGCCGTCGTCGATGTGACCGGTGTGCCGGAGACCTTCTCGACCGCGGTAAGCGACGGCGGAGCGGTGGGTCAGGCGCCGCCGGGCACCCGTGCCGTGCAGTTGCGCGATCCGGATACATTCTATTCGCGCTTCCTAGAGTTGTACGGGCGGGCCAATCGCGGCGCCGTACCGGAGCGCAATGCGCGGCCGAATCTGGGCCAGGCGCTGCATGTGCTGGCGGGGTCGACGTATGTGGAGCGGCTGGGCGGGCCGGATAGCCGCTTAGGCCGGTTGCTCAAAGCAGGCGCCACGAACGCGCAGATCATCGAAGACTTTTATTTAGCCGCTTATAGCCGTGTCCCAACGGCTGACGAAACCAAGGCGGTAGAAGAGATTCTGGCCAGGCGTTCGGATCGGGAGTCCGGGCTGCGGGAGTTTGTCTGGGCATTGATCAGTTCGCGCGAGTTCGCGGAGAACCACTAGGAAGAGGGCAGGAGCATGAGACATCGTACCAATCGGCGGGAGTTTATCAGCGCGGGGTCACTGGGGTTCCTGGGCATGTCGTTAAGCCAGTATCTGAAGGCGGCGGAGACCTCGCCGTCGAAAGAGAAGGGCAAGGCGAACGCGGTGATTCTGTTCTGGCTGGAGGGCGGGTCCAGCCACATTGATACGTGGGATCCGAAGTCGAATTCGAACTTCAAGCCAATTTCGACGAATGTTCCGGGAATTCGAGTGACGGAACTATTGCCGAAGATGGCGAAGAAGATGGATAAGTTCGCGCTGGTGCGGTCGATGCACACCCGCGGGACAGACCACCCGCAGGCGACCCACTACGCCATCACCGGCCATGAGATCAATCCGGCGATGCAGTTTCCGAGCCTTGGGTCCATCATCACGAAAGAGATGGGCCCGCGTAATGCCGTGCCGCCGCACGTGCTGGTTCCTAAGTGGGATAAGACGCGCCAATACGAGGATTATTTCCGGTCGGCGTTCCTGGGCGGCGAGTATGACCCGATGTGCATCCCCGATCCCAGCCGTCCGGGCTTCCAGGTAACGGATTTGAGTCTGCCGAAGACGGTCTCCGAACAGGCCGTAGAGGGCCGCAGCGAGTTCCTGAAGGTTGTCGACCGTCGCTATCGGGCGATGAATGAAACGGTCGACCACGCGAACATGGACGCCTACACCTCGCAGGCGTGGAAGATGTTGCTGACCCCGGCCGTGCGCGATGCGTTCGACATGAGCAAGGAGTCGGAGAAGACGAAGGAGCGCTACGGGAAGGATTCCGTTGGCCAGTCGGCGTTATTGGCGCGGCGCTTGGTCGAAGCCGGAAGCCGCTTTGTGACCGCGGCCGGGTATCACGGGAATTCCTGGGACACCCACAGTGACAACGACAAGGGGCATAAGGATCGCCTGTGTCCGACGCTGGACCGCACGCTGACGGCGCTCGTGGATGACTTGGAAGAGCGCGGCATGCTGGAGACCACGCTGGTAGTGGCGATGGGCGAGTTCGGCCGTACGCCCGTGATCAATCCGAATCTCGGCCGCGATCATTGGCCGAATTGCTGGTCCTTGGCCCTGGCCGGCGGTGGAATCAAGGTCGGACAGGTAGTCGGCGCGAGCGATGAGCGCGGGTACAACGTGACAGAACGGGTGACCACGATGGGGGATCTATTCGCGACGTTGTATAAAGCGCTGGGAGTGGATTGGACGCGGGAGTATATGAGCCCCATCGGGCGGCCGTTGAAGATCGCGAATTCGCTGGAGGATACGACGGGGGTTCCGGTTAAGGAGTTGTTGGGGTAACGTTGGGCGGGTAGTGGGTCCCATGAAGATTCTGCGGGCGACAACTCCGTCCACCCGTTCACAGCCCTTAACAACTTTTTAAAGTTCCCCCTAAACATTTCACCCCCAATTACTTAACCTCCCCCGAACCTTCCCCAATCGCCCCGGATACTTGCACCCCCTCTGCTAATCTCAATCCGGGGACGGAATTCATAACGGAATTCCCTCTACTTCTCAGGGAAAGGAGCGGCCGTTTTTTATGACCAGCCCCGGCGCCACCGCGCCCTCCCGTCACCGGTTCTCCCCCCTCCTACCCCTCGCGCAAAAAACAAAAATTTCAAGTCGAACCAACGCCGTCGCTGCAAACAAAGCACTTCCTGACGGAGGCCGCCCCGCGCGGCTCATCTCTTCGCCCCTTCCCGACAAGCCATGTACCAGCCCTTCCCCCACGCGCCCGCCGCTCCCGTCCGTATATAATTCTCCCAAGCCGCCAGCACTCACCATGAAAATCGCTTCGATCCTTCTATTCCTCGGCTGCGTCTCCATCCTTCCGGCGCAGACGTACGACCTGCTGCTCAAGGGCGGTCGCGTCATCGACCCGAAAGATAATCTCGATGGCGTCCGCGACGTCGCCGTCGCCGCCGGAAAAATTGCCCGTGTCGCTCCGAACATTCCGGCGAACCAGGCCCGCAAAGTTGTCGACGTCGCCGGCTTCCTGGTTACCCCAGGCCTGATCGATCTGCACGTCCATGTCTACACGCGGCCGGAACAGAACATGGAGCGCGACAGCAGCGTCCAACCCGACGCCCATAGCTTCCGCACCGGTGTCACCACCATGGTCGATGCCGGCACCTCAGGCTACAAGACGTTCCCGGACTTCAAGGCTCGCGTCATCGACAAGGCCCAGACCCGTGTCCTTGCCCTGCTCAATATCTCAGGCTCCGGCATGGGCACCGGCCGCGAAGATATGCTCGCCGAACTCGATGCCGCTGCCGCCGCCCGTACCGCCAAACAGTACAAAGGCACCATCGTCGGCTTCAAAACCGCCCACTTCGGCGGCCCCGGTTGGGAATCCATCGACGCCGCCGTCAAGGCGGGCAGGGAAGCGGACATGCCCGTTATGGTCGACTTCGGCTATCTCAATAACATCCGCAACATCAAGGATCTGCTGCGGGACAAACTACGCGCCGGCGACATTTATACCCACTGCTTCTCCGGCCATCGCGAAGAGATCCTGCCCGATGGCAAGGTCAACCCGGCTATGTTCGCCGGCCGCAAACGCGGCGTCATCTTCGACCTCGGCTTCGGCGCCGGCAGCTTCTATTGGTATGTCGCCGTGCCTTCCATCCAGCAGGGCTTCCTCCCGGATTCCATCTCCACCGACATCCACTCCGGCAGCATGAACGGCGGCATGAAAACCATGACCAACTCCATGTCCAGCGTCCTCAACCTGAACGTACCCATCGAGAAGATCATCGCCATGTCCACCTGGAACCCGGCCAAGGAAATCAAGCGCACCGACCTCGGCCATCTCGATCCCGGCGCCGAAGCCGACATCGCCGTGCTCCGCGTCGACAAAGGCCAGTTCGGCTTCCTCGACTCCGCTGGCGCCTCTTACCCCGGCACCCAACGCATCGCCGCCGAACTTACCCTGCGCAAAGGTAAGGTCGTCTGGGACGAGAACGGCCGCGCCGCCGAAACCTGGAAGACCTACAAATACGACCGCAACAAGTGGACTAAATAACAGTTAATGTGTATCGGACTTTGCTCTAAGGTCGCTCGGCTTATAACCTAACTCCCGGCTAAGCCGGCCCACTAACTCCCGCAGGCACTTCACCCGTGCCCACCACTTGTAGTTGCCCTCGACAATCACCCACGGCGCCCGCAGCGTGCTGGTCTTTACCAGCATCTCCTCCACCGCCTCGATGTACTGCGGCCACTTATCCCGGTTCCGCCAGTCCTCATCGGTGATCTTCCAGGACTTGTAAGGCTTCTCCTCCCGCTCCTTGAAGCGCTTCAACTGCTCTTCCGGCGAGATGTGCATCCAGAACTTCACCACGATGCCGCCCGCATCCGTCAACTGCCGCTCGAAGTTGTTGATCTCCCGGTAGGCCCGCTTCCACTCGTGCTCCTTCGCAAAGCCCTCCACCCGCTCCACCAACACCCGCCCGTACCAACTGCGGTCGAAGATCAATACCTGCTTCTCCTCCGGCGGCCGCATCCGCCGCCAGAACCGCCACAGGTAGTGATGGAGCTTATCGTCGCCGCTCGGCGCCGCGATCGCGAACACCTCGTACCCGCGCGGATCCAGCTTCGCCGTCACCCGCCGGATGTTGCCGCCCTTGCCCGCCGCGTCCCATCCTTCGTACACCACAATCACGCTCCGCCTGCGCACGTAGAGCTGTAACGCCAGTTCCCGCAATTGCGCCTGCAGCAGCGGCAGTTGGTGGATGTACTCCTTCTCCGGAATCTTCTGGCTCAGATCGATGCTCTCAAGCACGGCGCTTCCTCTCTTCGAGTGCCTTCTCCATCCTCGCGATCGCGCACTCGAAGACCCGTACCCGCGCCCAGCGGTGATGCTCCGCCTCGATGATGTGCCACGGCGCCCACTCCGTCTCCGTCCGCATCAGCATCTCCTCGACAGCCTTTGCATAGGACTTGTACTTCTTCAACTGCAGCCGGTCCTCCGGATCCCGCATGTGCCGCGACAGCGGGTCCTTGGCCTGCTTCTTCAGACGGTGTTCCTGCTCCTGCTTGCTGATGTGCAGGAAGAACTTGATGATCAGCGCCCCGTCATCGGCCAGCGCCCTTTCAAAGTCGTTGATATCCTCGTACGCCTGCTGCCACTCCAGCCGCTTGGCCTGCCGCTCCACCCGGTTGATCAACACCCGCCGGTACCAGCTCTGGTCGAAGATCGCCATCTCGCCGTAGGCCGGGATCTTCGTCCAGAAGCGCCATAGCCATGGCATGGAATGCTCGAACGTCCGCGGCTCCAGGATCATGTGCAGCTTGAAGACACGCGGCTCCAGATGCTGCGTCAGGAAGTTCACCATCGCCCCGCGGCCGGAAGCGCCCCATCCTTCAAAGACCAGAAGGACGGGCAGTCTCACATCCCAGCATCTGCGCTGGAGGGCATACAGCCGGGAACGCAGTTCCGGTACTCTCTTCTTGTATTCCGCCTCATCAAGAGTGCGGTTAAGGTCGATCTTTTCAAGCACGGCGGGCCAGAGAGCGATCTTAGCACTGCAAACCAGGGAAAGGGTATGATCGGGCTATGGAACGGTCCTTCGACCCCTCTGACTTTGACCGCCGCCTGGATGCCCTCATGCATATCGCCGAATCGCAGAGCAAGAGCATTCATGAGCTTTCCGAAACTGTCCGGCAGCAAGGCCTTCAGATTGCCAAGCAGACGGTACAGATGCTCGAGCACGGCCGCCAGATTGATCGCCAGATCGACGCGATCATCGGCCTCGCCAAGCAGGGCGACGACCACGCCGATCGCATCGCCGAACTCGAGCGCTGGCGCGAGCAACGCAACCCCGAGAACTAGGTCCCTAACGATAGGGGGCGCCGTCCTCCTTGTGATATAACCAAATCTTAAGATTGCCGCCTTAGGACTCTCTTCATGCCCACTGCCCAACGCTTCTACGGCTGGTTCATCGTTGCCACGGCCGTTCTCACCTTCGGATTGTCGACGGGGCTGCCGTATTACAACATGCCCTTCTTCTACGACTACTATGCGAAGGAGTTCGGCTGGTCGAAGCCCGACATCACGCTCGGCTTCCCCTTGGCGGCTCTGTTCACGTTATGGGTCGGCCCCGTGCTGGTGCATCGCTTCCAGCCGAAGACGCTGCTGTTGATCGGGTCGTCGTTCACCGCCTGTGCGTTCGTCGGCTTCGCCTTCATGCCAGGCAGTCTCAACGTTTATTACTTCCTGTGGTTCGTGTATACCATCGGCTACATCTTCAGCGGTCCGATCCCCCATCAGGTGCTGATCTCGCAGTGGTTCCGGAAGAACCGCAGCCTGGCAATGGGCATCACGTACGTCGGCGTCGGCCTGGTTGGCTCGTTAGGCGCGTTTCTGGTCAAGGGCATCACCCAAGCTACCGATTTCCATAAGACCCTGCTCGCCGTTGGCGGTATCGTGCTGATCGTGTGGCCGCTGACCCTGCTGTTTGTGAAGAATCGCCCGCAGGATATCGGCCAGAACCCCGATGGCGCGGCTGTCGCGGCGGAAGAAACCAGGCGTCCTCCGCTGCCCTTTAGCGCGCTCAGGGGTTCACTGGCCTTCTGGCTGCTGCTGATCGGGTCGGCGTGCTCCATCGGCTCCATCGGTTCCATCAACCAGCACATGAAGTTCATCTTCCAGGAACAGGGCTTCACTGATCAGGCCGCCCGCGACGCTGCCTGGGCGCAGGCCAGTTTCTTGATCCTCTGCTCATCCATCGCCGGACGCCTGCTCATCGGCTGGCTCGCCGACCGCTATTCCAAAAAGATCGTCATGACCGCCACCTACCTGCTGGTGGCCGGCACCATTCCGCTGCTGCTGCTGGTAAGGCCCGACAATCCGAGCAGTATCTACGTCTTTGCCATCCTCTTCGGCTTCGGCATGGGCGCCGACTACATGCTCATCCCGCTGATGGCCGCCGAGCAGTTCGGCGTCAACAGCCTGGCCCGTGTGATGGCCATCATTCTGCCCACCGACACCATCGGCCAGACCTGGTTCCCGTACGTAGTTTCCCGCTTGCAGCAGAGTATGGGAACCTATAACCAAGCGCTTGTAGCAGTGTTCGTAATGGCGGCCATCGGAGCCGTGGCCATTGCCTTGCTACCCAAGCACGGGAAAAAGGATGAGACACTTCACTTACCGGACGCTCAGCGAGCTGGAGCAGGAGACTAAGCAACTCGGCACGCGGCACGTCTTCTTTGAGCAGAACCCCGAGACCATTCGCCAGGTACTGGCGCGCCCGGTGCCGGTTGGGCCGCTGCAGGCGGGCAACTCCATCGCCATCCACCCCATGGAGGGCTGCGACGGCACGTTAGGCGGCAGTCCGGATGAACTCACCATCCGCCGCTATGAGCGCTTCGGCCGCGGCGGCGCCAAGCTGATCTGGTTCGAAGCCACCGCCGTTCGCGAGGAAGGCCGCGCCAATCCGCGCCAGCTGTGGCTGCATGAAGGCTCGCTCAAGGACATCGCCAGCCTGCTCGATCGCACGCTGGAGGTACACAAGGAAGAGTTTGGCAATGCCGACGATGTGCTGGCGCCGCTGCAGTTGACGCACTCCGGCCGCTACAGCGTACCGAAGCGCATCATTGCTTATCACAACCCTTACGTGGATCTGAAGTTCCAGGTGCCGCCGGACTATCCGGTGATCGGCGACGACGAGTTGGAGCGGCTGGAAGACGATTACGTCGAGGCGGCGATTCTGGCTTGGCGCGCCGGCTTCAAGGCCATCGACCTCAAGGTGACGCACGGCTATTTACTGGCCGAATTGCTGGGTGCCAAGCAGCGGCCGGGACGTTACGGCGGGTCGTTGGAGAACCGCACGCGCTTCATTAAGAATGTTCTGGGCAAGATCAAGGGCGTGATGGGGAATCAGATGGTTCTCTGTATGCGTTTGGCGGCCTTTGAAGGCGTGCCCTACGTGCGCGATGCCTCGACCGGAGTCGGCGTGCCGATCCCGTTCCCCACGCCATACCCGCATGGTTTTGGGGTGAGCGAGACCGATCCGTTCCTGGAAGACCTGAGCGAGGTGAAGACCGCCGTTGGCTGGTTCAAGGATTGGGGCATTCAGTTGTTGAACGTCAGCCTGGGTTGCCCCTACTTCAACCCGCATATCGGGCGGCCGTTCGAGAAGCCGGATGATGGCAATTACGAACAGCCGGAGCATCCGCTGCTAGGCGTTGACCGCCACTTCCGCATTGCGGGCGAGTTGCAACTGGCGTTCCCCGATCTGCCGATGGTGGGTACCGGGTATTCATGGCTGCAGATCTATGCGGCGAACGCGGCGGCGCACAACGTAGCGTCGGGTGCGATCAAGTTCTTCGGTGCGGGGCGCAATGCGCTGGCGTATCCCGAGTTCGCCCGCGACCTGCTCACCAAGGGCGTGATGGAAGAGAAGCGCGTCTGCCGCACGGTGACCTTCTGCACGTACCTGATGCGCCAGAAGCATAATGAGCTGGGCCAGTTCCCGACGGGTTGCCCGCCTTACGACAAGGAAGTGTACGGGCCGATCATCAAGGATGCCCGCGCCGCTAAGCGCTAGTCTTCGATACGTTCGTCCAGTTGCGCGAAGATCTCGTGGAGCGGGATTTCGAAGGCAGGGTCCGCAAGGCGCAGGACGCCGTTCCGGATCTCATTGGACCCATCGCGCGAGTATTCCCAAGCGCGCCGCCCGGTTGGATCGACCACGAGCACCTGCGCGGTACCGGCGTCCAGCAGGTCGTCGATGCGCTTCTGCATGCGGGCGACCCGGTCTTCCGGAGAGAGAATCTCGATCACGGCTACCGGCGGCTTCGAGGGGATTGTCTCTCCTCGCTTGCGCTTGCCCTTCATGAGCACGATGTCTGGCACGCGGAATCGTGTCGAGGTGATCCGCGTGCGTTGTTCGGTTCGCGCGTCAAGGCCGACTTTCCAGGCGTTGCTGACCAGCCATGCCACGAGCATCGCTTGCAGGCAACTATGATCCTGTTCCCCCACGTTACGTTCCTCCAGGACTCCGTCGACGTAGTCCATGTCAGGCTCGTAGTCGCTCCGGAGGTACTCGTCCACGGGAACAAGCGTTGTGGCGGCCATGCGTCCAGTGTAACTCCGGCTAATCGTCATCGACGGATTCGCGGCTCGACTGTAGCAGCATGGGTGCGGGCACGGGTCTAACGGCTGCATGGCTACCAAGAAGAAGGATCGTTGCTGGCCGGGGTACGAAGCCGTACCTGGTAAGGCACAACACGAGCAAGGCAGTTGCCGGCCGAAAGCGGAGTCGAAGCTAACGCCGAAGGAGAAGGAGTTCAGGGGTTGAAGAAGCCTGCTACGAAGAAGCGGGCGTCGAAGCGAGCGGCTTAGTCCTCGATGGTTTCTTCGATTTGAGCGAAGATCTCCGGCAATGGGATTTCGAAGGGTGGATCCGCTAGGCGCAGGACGCTGTCGTGGATCTCGTATGAACCGCTGCGAGTGTGTTCCCAAGCCCGGCGGGTGGCCGGGTCGATGAGGAAGACGCTGGGCGTGCCGATGCGCAACAGATCGTCGATACGTTGCTGCATGAGGGTGACGCGGTTCTCGGGGGAGAGGATCTCGATGACGGCGACGGGCGGCTTGGTGAGGAGGGGCTCACCAAGCTTACGCTTGCCTTGCGTGATCACCACGTCGGGCACGCGGAAACGGGTGTCCGTGATCCTAATGCGCAGGGCGGCGAAGGCATTGATGCGCCGTGGCCTGCCGTGGTTGCGAACCCAGGTAACGAGTTCGCCCTGCAAGTCACTGTGGTCTAGCTCACCCGCGTCACGCTCCTCCAGGACGCCGTCCACGTAGTCCACATCGGGCTCGTAGTCGCTCCGAAGGTACTCGTCGACGGAGACTGGCATGGCTTAGTCTTCAATGCTTTCGTCGATTTGAGCGAATACCTCGGGGAGCGGTATCTCAAAGGCCGGGTCCGCGAGGCGCAGGCTGCCGTCATGGATCTCGCGCGAGCCGGTGCGTGAGTGTTCCCATGCGCGGCGGCTGGCCGGGTCGATTAGGAAGACGCTCGGGGCACCAATGCTCAGTAGATCGTCGATGCGCTCCTGCATGCGGGTAATGCGGTCCTCGGGGGAAAGGATCTCGATGACGGCAATGGCCGGCTTAGTGAGGATGCGCTCCCCCCGTTTGCGCTTACCTTTCACGAGAACGAGATCCGGTACACGGAAGCGGGTGCCGGTGATCTGCGTTCGGAGTGCGGTAAAGACATCGATGCCATACCGCCAACCGTGCGACACGATCCACGCCGCTAAATGCGCTTGCAGGACGCTGTGGTCTAACTCACCCACGTTGCGTTCCTCCAGGACTCCGTCTACGTAGTCCATGTCAGGCTCGTAGTCGCTCCGGAGGTACTCGTCCACGGAAACCAGCGTTGTGGCGGCCATGAGTCCAGTGTATCTCTGGCCGCCGGGAGGGGTGCTATTGGGGACGGCGCGTCGTGTGGCGGGCGACCATCGTCCAGCCCTTGCCATTGTTGACCCACACTTGCAGGATGTCGAGCGGGATGTCCGTCATCTTGCCGTTGGTGTTGTTGTGCGCTACCGAAAGCCCGTGGACGACGGCGGTCTTGCCGTAGACGCTGACGGTGTAATCGCCGGTCCATTCAAAGCGCACCTTGCTCTTGACCAACGCGTCGACGGCCTCCTGCTTGTTCTCGATCTTGGCGCTGGAGTGGCCATAGATCACATCAGAAGCGAGAAGCTTGTCCAGCACGGCTCGGTCGCCCGCGGCGGCCGCCTTGTTGAACGCCTCGACGGCAGCGCGGACGGCCTTCTGGTCGGTCTCGCGCATGTCGGCGGCGAAGGCGGACAGGGCCAAGGCAAGGGATAGAAGCAGAGTTTTCATGGCCTCCTAGCATATCAGTTCAGGCCGTTGGCGAGGCTTCACTCGTATAATGGTGCCTATGAGCGAATCGCAGACGCCACGGCGCGAGTTTTTACGAGCTTCTTTGCTGGCCGGAGCCCCGGCATTTCTTCCCGCGATGCAGGGTGGGAAGGCGATCAAGGTAGGGCTGGTGGGATGTGGCGGACGCGGCACGGGCGCGGCGGCGCAGGCCCTGCATGCCGACGACTACGCCGAATTGACGGCGGTGGCCGACATCTCGATGGAGCAGGCGCAGTCGAGCCTGGAGCGGCTGAAGAAGCATCCCAAAGACGGCGCCAAGGTGAAGGTGGAGGACTCGAACATCTTCCTCGGTTTGGATGCGTACCAGAAGGTGATTGCGTCGGGTGTGGATGTGGTGCTGCTGGCGACGCCGCCGGGCTTCCGGCCGGGCCATCTGCGGGCGTGCATCGACGCGGGCAAGAACGTCTTCTGCGAGAAGCCGGTGGCGGTGGACGCTCCGGGCGTGCGCCACGTGTTGGAGAGCGCGAAGCTGGCGAAGGCGAAGAATCTGTCGGTGGTGGCGGGCTTCTGCTGGCGCTATTCCACGCACATTCGGGAGACGTTCGCGCAGATCAAGAATGGCGCGATTGGGAACCTGGTGGCTTACTACGGCACTTACTATACGAGCCCGGTGAAGCCGATGCCGCCGGCGTCGTCGCGGCCCGCGGGGATTTCGGATAACGAGTGGATGCTGCGCAACTGGTATAACTTCACGTTCCTGTCGGGCGATAGCCTAGTCGAGCAGGCGGTGCACTCCGTCGATAAGGTGGCTTGGGCGATGGATGATAAGCCGCCGGTGAGTTGCGTGGCAGTAGGTGGGCGGCAGATTCCGGCGGAAGGCGGGAATATCTTCGATCACTTCGAAGTGAACTACCTGTATCCGAACGATGTGCGGGCGTTTCTGGCGTGCCGGCAGATCGAAGGCTGCTACAACGAGAACTCGGACTACATCATGGGGACGAAGGGTACGGCGACGATCGGGCGGGGCCCGAATCCCCGCATCAACGGCGAGACGAAGTGGACGTTCACGGGCCAGAAGAACGATATGTATCAGGCCGAGCATGACGCTCTGTTTGCGTCGATCCGGCGCGGCCAGCCGATCAATGATGTGGAGTGGATGACCACGTCGACGATGCTGGCGATCATGGGGCGCATGGCGGCGTATACGGGCCAGCAGATCACGTGGGAGCAGGCGCTCAACTCGCAGGAGGTGTTGTTCCCGGAGGGCTTTGATTGGGCTGGGAACTTCAAGCCGGCGGGGTTGCCGCAGCCGGGACGGACGCGCTTTGTTTAGGGTTGCGCTACTCGTAGCGAGTGTGGCTGCGCCTTTGCTGGCGCAGTCCGCGGCTGATTTCCGGCGCGATGTGGGTGCGGTGATTGAGGCCAATTGCCTGGGCTGCCATAACGCGGAGAAGAACGCGGGCAATCTGCGTTTAGACAATGCCGCGTCGGCGGCGAAGGCGATTGTCGCGGGTGCTCCGGATAAGAGCCCGCTGTTGGTGACGATGGAGTTGGCGCCCGGTCGTCCGAAGGCGATGCCGCCAGGTGGGCCGCAGGTGCCGAAGGAACAGCGCGATAAGGTGCGGGCGTGGATTGCGGCGGGTGCGGTGTGGCCTGCCGGTGTGACGTTGGGAAAGGCGGCGGGTGCGAAGCCGGATGAGAAGACGGTGGTGTCGCAGTTGCACGAACGCATCGTCAAGAACAGCAAAGAGCGCACTGCAGCCGAGATGAAGGCTTATAAGACTACGATCCCCACGACGGTCGTAAGCTTTGAGATGGTGCCGATTCCCGGTGGCACGTTCGATATGGGGAATGCGGCCAACGCGAATGAGAGCCCGGTTCATAAGGCCACGGTGGAGCCCTTCTGGATGCAGAAGACCGAAGTGACGTGGGATGAGTACCGGCTGTTCATGTTCAGCGCGCAGGCGGGGGAGAAGTTGGGCGAAGATCCGGTGGTGGATGGCGTGAGCCGTCCGACGCGGCCCTATGTGGAGATGAGTTTCGGCATGGGGATCAATGGGTATCCGGCCATCTCGATGACGCAGCATGCGGCGAACAAATACGCGCAGTGGCTGAGTGCGCGGACGGGCCATTTCTACAGGCTGCCGACGGAGGCCGAATGGGAGTACGCCTGCCGTGCGGGGGGCGGCGTGCAGGCGCCTACGCCGCTGGGGGACTATGCGTGGTTTGGCGATAACGCCAACGGGCAGTACGGCCTGGTGGGCAAGAAGAAGCCGAATGCGTTCGGCCTTCATGACATGTTGGGCAACGTGATGGAGTGGACCGCGGATGAGTACATGCCCGACTACAGGAACTGGAAGCCATGGTCGCGGCCGACCAAGCCGTATCCGCACGCGGTGCGTGGCGGGTCGTGGAACGATCCGGCGGAACAGGTGACGTGTACGGCGCGGGTAGGGTCGGATGCGAGTTGGAAGATGCAGGATCCGCAGTTGCCGAAGAGCATCTGGTACCACACGGATGCGCAATGGTTGGGGTTCCGATTGGTGCGTCCGCTGAAGGTGCCGGCCGCGGAGCAGATGTATCTGTACTGGAATAACGGTGTGGAGCGCGAGTAGCGCGGTATTCCTGCTACTGACCTTGACCGCGACTGGCGGGGAGTTGCGGCGGTATGAGGCTGCCGAGCCGCATATGGGGACGCTGGTGCGGATCACGTTGTACGCACAGTCCCCGGAGGAGGCCAAGGCTGCGTTCGCTCGTGGGTTCGCGCGGATCGCGGCGTTGAACCGTGCGCTTAGCGATTATGATCCGGGCAGTGAGTTGAGCCGGGTGCGGGACGGGGCTTTCGTGTCTGGGGATTTGCGGCGGGTGTTGCGGGTGGCTCTCGCTGTGGCGGCGGACACGGATGGGGCTTACGATATTACGGCCGGGCGTTTGACAGCGCTTTGGCGGCGGCGGAATGTGCCTTCGTCTGATGATCTGGAAAAGGCTCGCGCGGCCTGCGGATATAGGAAACTCAGACTGCGGGGGAATCGGGTGCGTCTGCCGTCCGGGATGCGCTTGGATGCGGGTGGGATTGGGAAGGGGTATGCGGCGGCGGAGGCGTTGCGGGCGTTGCGTGTGAAGCGGGCGTTGGTGGCGGTGAGTGGGGATCTGGCGATGGGGGATCCTCCCCCGGGGCGTGCGGGTTGGCGGGTAGAAGCGCAGGGGCGGGTGTTCGAACTGCGCAATGTGTCGGTGTCGACCTCGGGATCGGGCGAACAGTACTTCGAAGAGGGTGGCAAGCGGTACTCGCATATCCTGGATCCGCGCACGGGGTGGCCGGTCGACACGGCGCATTCGGTGACCGTGATCCATAAGGATGGGGCTTGGGCGGATGCCTTATCGACGGCGCTGACGGTGACTGCCAAAGAGTCCGCGGTTGTTTGTTACACTCCAACTGCACAGGCATGCGACGTCGTACATTCCTCTCGGCAATAGCAGCGGCGCGGTTAGTGGGCGCGCGGGAAGTGGCGGCGGATGTCGCCGTGATTGGCGGTGGATTGGGAGGGTGCGCGGCGGCTCTCGCGGCGCTGCGTCTTGGGGCGCGGGTGGTGTTGACCGAAGAGACGGCCTGGCTGGGCGGGCAGGCGACGTCGCAGTTGGTGCCGGCGTTCGATGAGCATCCCTGGATTGAGTACACCGGGTGTACGCGTACTTATCGCGATCTGCGGAACCGCATTCGCGCCTATTACCTGACGCACTATGCGGTTAGTGAAGAGGCACGGCGGGCTCCGCGATTTAATCCGGGTGGTGGTTGGGTGTCGGGCTTTGGGGTGGAGCCGAAGGTGGTGGTAGCGGCTTTGGAGGCGATGCTGGCGCCTTATGTTAGCAGCGGGCAGTTGACGGTGATGATGCGGTATAAGCCCGTGTCGGCGAGTTTGGACGGGGATCGCGTGCGAGCGGTGACGGTGCGTGGATTGGATAGCGGGCTGACGCATGCGGTGGCGGCGCGGTTCTTCGTGGATGCGACGGAGTTAGGGGATCTGCTGCCGCTGACCAAGACCGAGTACGTGACGGGTTTCGAATCGCAGAAGCAGACGGGGGAGCCTTCGGCGCCCGCCGAGCCGCAGCCGGCCAATGAGCAGAGCTTCACGCATTGCTTTGCGATGGACTACCGGCCGGGCGAGGATCATACGATAGACAAGCCCGCGGAGTATGGATTCTGGCGGGAGTATGTGCCAAAGCTGACGCCGGCGTGGCCGGGGAAGTTGCTGAGTTGGATGATGTCGAATCCGCGGACTTTGGCGCCGCGGGAATTGGGTTTCGATCCGGTTGGGGTAGGGAAGGCTGGGGCGGTGAATTTATGGCCGTACCGGCGGATTGTGGCGAAGTCGAACTTTGCGGCGGGTACTTATGCGAGCGATATCACGGTGGTGAACTGGCCGCAGAACGATTACTGGCTGGGGCGGTTGATTGATGTCAGTGCGGAGGAGCAGGCTGGGCACATCGCGCGGGCGAAACAATTGAGCCTGTCTTTGTTGTATTGGATGCAGACTGAGCACGGGTGGAAGGGGCTGCGGTTGCGGCCGGATATCGCGGGGACCGAGGATGGGCTGGCGATGTACCCGTACATTCGCGAGTCGCGGCGGATACAGGCGGAGTTTACGGTGGTGGAGCAGCATGTGAGTGCGAAGCTGCGTCCGCGGGGAGCGGCGAGTTTCGCGGATTCCGTGGGGACTGGGAGTTACCGGATTGATCTGCATCCTTCGACGGGCGGCGATAACTATATCGATGTGGGGTCGCAGCCGTTTGAGATACCTTTGGGGGCGTTGCTTCCGAAGCGGGTGGATAACTTGATTGCGGGGTGTAAGAATTTGGGGGTGACGCATGTTACGAATGGGTGTTACCGGCTGCATCCCGTGGAGTGGAATATTGGGGAGGCGGCGGGGGCTTTGGCGGGGCGGTGCGCGCGGTTGGGGTTGGTGCCGCGGCAGGTGCGGGGGGATGGGAAGTTGTTGGGGGATTTTCAGGCGCAGTTGGTGGAGCAGGGAGTGGAGTTGCGGTGGCCTCGGTTTGGTGAGCGGTAGGGGGAACCCGCTCCCTTAGCGCGCGGCTTGGTAGCGTAAACCGCGGGCCGCCTCCGCCATCCGCTTATACCGCCCATTCACATTCCCCATAATCGCCTTAACCTGCGCCTTACCCTTACCCGGATTCGCCACAATCGGCTCCAACCGGCTCCACATCTGCTCCCCGCTGGTCTCCTCCACTTCGAAGAACCAGTCCCCCGCGCCGAAATCGCGGTACATCTGTCCCTTGCAGGTATCGGTCGGCTGCCGCACATAAAACGCCGGCGTCCCGTTCCGATACGCGATCAGCGGCGAATGACACTCCACGCTCACCACCGCATTCGCCTGCGCATAAACCGATGCCGCCTCGTCGGGCAGCCAGAAGGTATCCCGCCAAACCACGTTCTTCTTCACATCCGCCGGCAGCGGATCCACCAACACTTCCTTCGCCAACTCCACCTGGTACGTCATCTCCGCGCAGGCCAGCACCTTCCGCCCCGTTTTCCGCACATACGCCACCATCAGGTCGCGCAACGGCGCATGATCCTTCTCCACCGTGCGGCTGTTGATGGCGTCCTTCACCTCATCGTCCGCCACCCGCGCCTGCTTCCGGATCCGGTAATACGGCGTGTACCGCAACCGTGGAATCACCGCGATAAACTTCCCCGGCTCCAACCCCTTCGCCTTCAGAAAGGCATCGGCCACCGGCGCGTTCGTCAGGTGCATGCCCATCTGCGCATCGCACCCAAACTCCAGAATCGGCGTCTTCACCCCTTGCGACTTCAGATAATCCCTCGAAATCGTATCCCGGCAAAAGAAGAACGCCGCCCGGTCGATCAGATACCGCAAGTCCGCCGGCAGATGCGTCGGCGGCAGTTTCGCCGCCTTCTCCCGCAACTCCCGCAGCGTGCCGCCTTCCGGCTCGCGCCCTTTCCCAAAGCCGCTGATCGGGTCCGTACTCACCCCGAACACGCCCACCGGCTTGTTCGTCGCCTTCAAGAACGCCAGCGCCAGATCGCTGCTCGGAAACCCCGACCCCGACCCAGACAGGTAGAGGTCCGTCTCCTCCCAGGCCTTCGCCAACTCCGCCGTCGCCGGCTTGCCGTCTTGCAACCGGCCTTCCACAAACTTCAGCTTCGGGTAGCCCTTCGTGAGCATCGCTCGCGTGGCCTCGCTCAACGCCGCCGGCCACAACGTCAGCTCCGCCTCCGGGAAGTACCGCGTCAGAATCGAGAGCGCCCCCGGCGTATGGCCGATATCGCCGATGTTCACCTCCTGCCAGGAACTGCGCAGCAGCAGGCGCGGGGCTCGCTTTCCAGCGCCGGACAAGAGCGCGGGCCATCCGGCCGCGGCGGCAAACTCACGTCGGGTAAGCATATTACTGGAAGGTAATCCGATCTTTCCGTGCCTCGATCTTTTCCGCTTCAATCCCCGGCACCTTCTTCAGATCCTCAATTGAGCCGAAGTTGCCATTGGCCTTGCGATACGCCAACACCGCCGCCGCCTGCGACCGCCTCAGGCTCAGCGCGCTCTCCAACTGGATCGCCGTGGCCGTATTGACGTTCACCTTCGGCACATCCTCGGCCGGGTACTGCTTCGCCAGATAATCCAACGCCGCGTTGAACTCCTGCTCGGTCGCCTTCATCCCGAACGCCGTCATCTTGTTGAACGTCACCTGCCACCCCGCCCGGTCCTGCCGCGGCGAGATCGACCGAGCCAGCTCATGACAGCCCCGGCAGATCTTCTCGGTCTCCGCCCGCCCAGGGCCTTCCGGCAGTTGCTGGGCGGCCAGGGCCAGCGGCAGTGCCAATAACACAAAGCAGCGCATCATAATCCCATTCTACCGGCGTCGATTAGTGTTCGATCGGGAAGCCGAAGGCATACTGTGTGCCATCATGCGTACCAACGTAGACGCGGCTCCCACCGGCCGACAGTACACCTGTCGTGACGTGGCCCGCGATCGTGCTCCCGCTGTTCCACAGTTCCCGCCCCGCCGTGCCTTCTAGTGCGTACAGCACCGCCGCCGCGCCCGCCTTCCCGCTCGACAACGCGAAGATCACGCCATTCAACACCACCGGCGCCGCCGGAGCCACCATCTCCTTCGATGCCCAGCCCCGCTCCAACACCGCCTTCTCACCCTTGTCCACTACCTTCCACGCCGCGATGCTGTTGGCTGTGGGAATCAAAATCCAGCGCACTCCCGCCGCATCCTGCCACGTGCTCAGCGCATTCGCCCCGCTGCCCGCAATCGCCGCGGTCTCGCTTACCGGGCCTTGCCCCAGCTTCTGCGTATCGTAGATCTGCACCGTGCCCTTGTTGGTCGCGATGGCCAGCATCGGGCTGCCCTTGTAATCGAAGATCATGGGCGACGAGGTGAACTCCACGCCCGAAGCCTTGTATGACGCCTTCAAACCCAGCGTCCGGCTGGTCAGCGCCACCAACTCCCCGCCGCCGCCCGCCGCATAGGCCGTCCCTTCCGGATCAAACGCCGGACCCGAAATGCCCGCAACGCCCGCCCCCTGCGCCTTCCACTTGCTGACCTGCTTGGTCTCCCAATCGATCGCATACACGCCGTTCTCCACCCCGCCACAGCCGTTCTTTGTTGCCACGTACGCCACGCCATCCACCGCAATTAGTCCGTGCGCGTTCGCCCCGCCCGCCGGCAGGAACTGCGACGCCGGCTTCGGCTCCTCCCCATTCGACACGTAGAACAGGTGCAGCTTGCCATCCCCGGTAACGGTCAGCAGCCACTGGATGCGCGGCGCAAAGGGATTCGGCGCGGCCGCCGCTGGCTTTGCCGCCGCGACAGGGGGAGGCGGCGGCGTAGACGGACGCGGCGTCACTCGCTTCAGCGTCACCGCCCCTTCGTTCGGCGCGCCCACATCCGACCGTGCCGGCGTCGCCCGCCCCGCCCCGCGTCCATAGAACGCCTGCGGATAATCAAACGAAGTTGGCCGTGTCACCGCCGAGGTGATTCCCGCCGGGCACGGAGCCGTCGCGTTGCCGCTTGCCGGGAAACCCTTCTCCCATTCCATGCGGCCCAAGTCGATATCGATGGCCGCCACCCGGTCCGGCCCCGCCAGGAACGCCAGCGCCCGGAAGCCCCGGTACCCAATGTAGAAGTCCAACAGCGCCGGTGGCGTCAGGCTGTGTCCCTGCCGCGCTACCGTGTTGATTTTCAGCTTCCATTCCAGTCCGAACGGGCCGTTCTTGCCGGGCTTGGCCACGGTATCCACCGTCACCTTCCCATCTCCACGCACCCAATTCGAGCGCTGGGCGTCATAGGCAGCCGTCATCCAATCGCCGGTCCCTCGTTGAGCCGAGGCCAGGGCCGAAAAAAGCAGAACACCGGAGGCTATCTTTCGCAACATGGAATTTAAGATCATATCCCGAATCCCGGCGTTTGGTGTATAGTGTGGGCTTTGGACTTCCCTCGCATGACACGACTGTTCCCGAACCTTGCCCTGGCGTTGTTGAGCGGCGCGGCCCTGGCCGCCGCGGCCGATTGGCTGACCGATGGCGGCGATATCCGCCGCACCAATTGGCAGAAGGACGAAACCATCCTCACCAAAGCCAACGTCAAGGGCATGCGCCTGCTGTGGAAGACCAAGGTCGATAACCAGCCGCGCCAGATGCACTCCCTGCTCGAGCCGCTCATCATCGGCAAGGTTGCCACCAAAACTGGCCCGAAGGAGATGGTCATCCAAACCGGCGTCTCCGACAACCTCTACGCCCTCGATGCCAAGACCGGCGCGCTGCTCTGGAAACGGCACTTCGAAAGCACCTTCCAGGATCCGCCGAACAGCCGCGGCCCCAGCGTCCTCTGCCCCGGCGGCATGACCGCCAACGTCACCATCGGCCCAGGCAAAACCCCCGATAGCTACATCATCTACGCCGCCTCCTGGGACGGCCGCCTGCACCAGGTCAACGCCGCCGACGGCGAAGAGATGACCCAGCCCAAGAAGTTCATGCCTCCCAATGGCAAGCCCTATGCGCTGAGCCTGGTCAACAACGTCATCTACACCCACAGCGCGCAGGGCTGCGGCGGCAATCCCAACATGGCCTACACCTACGACCTCGCCACCGATAAGGTCGGCAGTTGGGGCCCGGCGGGTGGCGGCATGTGGGGCCGCTCCGGCCCGGCCATCAGCAAGGATCTGGTCATGTACACCGGCACCGGCGACGGCCGCTGGGATCCCGAGAACGGCGTCTACGGCAACGGCATCATCGGCGTCAAACAGAACCCCGAAACCAAGGCCCTCGAACTCGTCGATTACTACGGGCCGTCCAACGCCGAATGGCTCTGGAAGCGCGACCTCGACATGCAGGTCACCCCCGCCATCTACGAATGGAAGGGCAAGGAATGGATGGTGGATGCCAGCAAGGAGTGCCGCATCTACCTCATGGATACCGAATCCATCGGCGGCGACGATCACCGCACCCCCGCGTACCGCACCCCGCTCATCTGCAACGAAATTGTCGACTTCGCCGAAGCCGGCATCTGGGGTTCGCTCGCCACCTGGGAAGATGCCAAGGGCCGCCGCTGGGTGCTCACGCCCTTCTGGGGTCCCAAGCATTCCAAGTACAAGGCGCCGCTCGAGTATGGCCCTGTGAAGAAGGGCGCCATCGCCGCCTTCACCATGGATGGCGAGCCCGGCAAGAACGTCAATCTTAAGCCCGAATGGGTCTCCCGCGATATGAACCAGGCCGAGCCCCCGCTCATCGCTAATGGCATGATCTTTGCCTACGGCAGCGGCGAGAACACCGCCCAGGCTTTCCCCGACGTCGGCCTCGACTTCCGCATGGAGCGCCGCATCCCCCTCTCCACCCACGCCGTCCTCTACGTGCTCGATGCCGAGACCGGCAAGGAACTCTGGTCCTCCGGCAAGCAGATCGCCAACTGGAATCACTGGAGCGGCCTCGGATTGGCCAACGGCAAGGTCTACATCAATACCTACGACGGCCACGTCTACTGCTTCGGATTGAAGCCTTGAGGTTGCTGGCCCTATTCGCGTTGGCCGCGGCGCTCCCCACCGCTCTCGCGCAGGACGAAGGGCTCACCCGCGCCCAGCTCGAACAGGAACTCCAGGCGTACCGCCGCGTGCTGCTCGATTTCGGTGGCCTCGTCCGCTATGGCAGCGATAACGCCGAGATCCCCCCGCCCAAGCCCGGCGAGAACCGCGTGGTCTTCCTCGGCGACGACATCACCGAGAACTGGAAAGGCCCCTTCTTTCCTGGCAAGCCTTACTTCAATCGCGGCATCACCCGCCAAACCACCGCCCAGATGCTCGTCCGCTTCCGCCAGGACGTCATCTCCCTCAAACCCAAAGTTGCCGTCATCCAGGCCGGAACCAATGATCTCGCCAGCGTAATGGGGCCGGCGACCGTCGGCACCCTGGCCGATAACATCGAATCCATGGTCGAGCTGGCGCGCGCCCACGGCATCCGCATCGTTCTCACCGCCGTCCTTCCCGTCTGCGATTGCTTCACCAGGCAAACGCTCCGCCGCCCGCCCGGCAAGATCCTCGGCATCAACGAGTGGCTTCGCGACTACGCCAAACGCGAAAAGATCCCGTATGTCGATTGGCACACCTCCCTTCTGGAAGGCCGCCAATTGAAGCGGGAGTATACGGCCGATGGCTTTCTCCCAAACACCGCGGGCTATGACCGGATGAACCCCCTGGTGGAACTGGCCATTCAACAGGCCATCCACCGCTGAAGCCGCCCGCTCTTTGTGAAAGGCATCACGGCTTCGTCCCTCCATCTGATACGATCAGTAACCGCTGCCATGGCGTACGAGTCAATACAGCGAGTTGCTTACCGCCGATACATCACCGATTGCCGTGGAGTGGATTAAGGTGGATCAAGGGATGACGCCAACCGGGAGCGCCGCCTCCCCCTCTGAACACGACATCGCCGCACTGAAAGCACGCATTTCCACCCTTGAAGCCGAGTTAGCGCAACTCCGTGGCCGGGACATGGAAAACGGCTCGCCCCATCCGGCCGCCCCCCCGCTCGACAGCGTCAGCGACGCCGTGTTCCTGCTTGATCGCGAGTATCGCTGCCTCTGGCTGAACGCCGCGGCCGAACGCATGCTCGGGATGGAGCGCGGCGACCTCATCGGCCGCGTTACCTGGGACGTCTTTCCGGATGCCCGCGATGGCCCCTTCCACGACTGCTGCGTCCGGGCGCTCCGCACCCAGTTGCCGGAGGAGTTCACCAGCTATTTCGAGACATGGGGCCGCTGGTACGACAACCGCGTCTACCCTAACCCCAACGGGCTCCTTCTCTACCTCCGCGATATCACGGCGCAGAAGAATGCCGAGGCCCGATTACGCGAGTCCGCCGCGCTCAACCAGTTCCTGCTCCGCCTCAGCGATGCCCTTCGCCCCCTCTCCGATCCCGCCGAAATCCAGCGCACCGCGTCGCGCCTGCTGGGCGAACAACTGCGCGCAAGCCGCGTCCTCTACTCCGAGATCGAGGGTGAAGAGGCTGTTGTCCGCGGCGATTATGTCGACGGCCTCCCCTCCATCGCCGGCCGCCATCGTCTGGCCGCCCTCGGCGAGCTTATCCTGGAGGCGCACCGCCGCGGCGACACCGTTAGCCTCGCCGACATCCCCAACCACCCCAACCTCCCCCAACCGGTGCGCGACACCTTCGCCGCTATCGGCGCCGCCGCCCACCTCAGCGTTGGACTGCTCAAGGACGGCCACTGGATCGCCGCCCTCACGGCGCAGCAGGCTACGCCCCGCGTCTGGACCCTCGCCGAAGCCAGCCTGCTGCGGGAAACCGCCGAGCGCACCTGGGAGGCTTTTAGCTTCGTCGCCGAAGAGGCAACTTCCCGCAAACGCGGCGAAGAACGAGAACTTGCCGCGGTCGCCAAATTCAGAACCGTCTTCCACCAATCCGGCATTTTTGCGGCCATCCTTGGCCTCGATGGCACGATCCTGGAAGCCAACGACTGGGCCGTCGATGGCTGCGGTTTCTCGCGTAGCCAAGCCGCCGGGCGGCCCCTATGGGAAGCCCCCTGGTGGGAGAAATCGGACCGCTCCCGCGACCGGATCCGCTTTGCCGTAGAGCAGGGCGCCGCCGGACGCCCCACCCGCGAGGCGCTCGGCTACTGCGTCGCCGGCGGCGCCGAGCGCTGGCTCGACTTTTCCCTCCATCCGGTTCGCGATGAAGCCGGTACCGTGGTCTTCCTCAACCCCACCGGCATCGACATTACCGAACGCCTGAAGGCCGAGAGCGCCCTCCATCTCAGCGAAGAACGCCTCCTGCTGGCGAAGCGGGCGGCCGGTTTAGGCATTCACGACTACCGGCCCCGCACCGGCGAGATCGATTGGGACGAAAGGGTGCGCGAACTTTGGGGCGCCTCCGCCGAAGAAGCCATCACCTTCGCCACTTTCCGGGAAGGGATCCATCCGGACGACCTGCCCGCCACCGAAGCCGCCATCGCCCGCGCCATGGATCCCTCCGGAGACGGCCGCTACTACGCGGTGTATCGCGTCGTCCACCGCATCGACCGCCAAACCCGCTGGGTGGAGGCCACCGGACGCTGCTCCTTCGCCGAGGGCCGCTGCCTGCGTCTGGTCGGTACCGTCCTCGACATCACCCGCCGCAAACTCGCCGAACAGGAACTTCTGCTGGCCGCCGAACGCGCCGACGTCGCCCAACGCGCCGCCTCGGCCATTCTGTTCGAATACCGCCCCCAAACCGGCGTGGTCTTCCGCAGCCCGCGGGTCGAGGAACTGCTCGGCTATCGCCCGGAGGAGATCGCTGCCTCCGCCGACGGCTGGCGCTCGCTGATCCATTCCGAAGACTTACCCTTGTTCGACGCCGCCCTGGCACGCACGCTGAGCGATGGCACGGACCTTTCGCTCGAATACCGCGTCCACCATAAGCAGGGCCACTGGCTTTGGGTTTCCGAGCAGGCCCGCCTCACTCGCAATGATCAGGGTGAAGTCGAGCGGCTGGTCGGTCTGGTCTCCGACATTACCCGCCGCCGCCAGATCCAACTCGCTCTCGAAGAAAGCGAGTCGCGCTTCCGCACCGTCGCCGATGCCTGCCCCACCATCATCTGGGTCACCAACTGCGCCGGCGAGAATGAGTTCATCAACCAGGCCTACCGCGATTACTGCGGCCTTGCCGACGATCGCATTCTCTCCTTCCAATGGGAGAAACTCGTCCACCCCGGCGACGCCCCCGCTTACCTCGAGGCCTTCCGGCAAGCCCTCCTCCACCAGACCGCCTTCCAAGGCCGCTGCCGGCTCCGCCGCGCCGATGGCCAGTGGCGTTGGATGGCCTCCACCGCCTCCCCCCGCTTCTCCGCCGACGGTACCTTCCTTGGCCACGTCGGCAGCAGCCCCGACGTTCACGACCTCATCACCGCCCAGCAAGCCCTCGAGGAAAGCGAGGAGCGCTTCCGCACCCTTGCCGACAACATGAGCCAGTTCGCCTGGATGGCCGACGGCGAAGGCTCCCTATTCTGGTACAACCGCCGCTGGTATGAATACAGCGGCACCACGCTTGCCGAAATGCAGGGCTGGGGCTGGCGCGCCATCCATCACCCCGACCACGTGGACCGCGTCGTCGCCCACTTCCGCGAGTGCCTCGCCTCCGGGGAACCCTGGGAGGATACCTTCCCCCTCCGCGGCAAGGACGGCCAGTACCGCTGGTTTCTCTCCCGCGCCCTGCCCATCCGCGATGCCGCGGGCCGCATCTACCGCTGGTTCGGCACCAACACCGACATCACCCGCCAACTCGACATCGAGCGCGATCTCCGCCGCGCCAATGCCGACCTCGAGCAGTTCGCCTACTCCGCCTCGCACGACCTCCAGGAACCGCTCCGCAATGTCGCCGTCTACTCCCAACTGCTCGAACGCGAGTACGGCGCCAAGTTGGACGAGCGGGCCTCGCTGTTTCTGCAGCAGGTAGGCAATGGCGCCCGCCGCATGAGCCGGCTGGTTTCCGACCTCCTGGCGTACTCCCGCACCGCCGAACTGGACGGCATCCCCATTGAACGCGTGGATGCCTCCCGAGTGATCGAGCAGGTGCGCGTCAGCCTCTCGCAAGCCATCAAGGAGACCGGCGCCGAACTCCACTACGGCCCGCTGCCGGAGGTCGACATCCGCCCCGTCCACCTGGAATTGCTCTTCCAGAACCTGGTCGGCAACGCCCTCAAGTATCGCCAGGATGGCCAGGCGCCGCGCGTGGAAGTAGGGGCCGTGCCCAGAACCGGGCTCTGGGAGTTTTCGATCCGCGACAACGGCATTGGTATCGAACCGGAGTATCACTCCCGCATCTTTGGCGTCTTCAAACGCCTGCACCGCAATGAACAGAAATACCCCGGCACTGGCATCGGCCTGGCCATCTGCCAGCGCATCGTCGAAAGCTACGGCGGGCGCATCTGGGTGGAGTCCGAAGCGGGGCGGGGAAGTACGTTCCGCTTCACCCTGCCGATCAGCCACCTGAGTTAAGCCTTCGGTTCCAGCCCCCGCCAAAAGCAATCCACCGCCGCCTCCACAATGGAGGCGTCCATCCGCCCCCCGTGCGCCCCTAACAGCTCGAAGAACGCCACTGTCATCGCCGTCGACCAGACCGTCAGCGCCGCCGCCCCCGCATGCACCGGACCCATTGCCCCCTGCCGCTGCTGGTCCACCATGAACTCCACCAACTGCCGCCGCAGCACCACCAGCGGCGTCTCCGGATGCCGCGCCGCGAACTCCTCAAACTGAAACTCCGGATGCCCCATCAGCGTCACCAGCACCGGCAGCGACTGCCGGAAGTACGCGGTCATGGCGAAGGTCAGGTTCCGCATGCCCTCCCGCCCTGCGGCTGTCCCCGGCCGCAGCAGTTCCGCCACGTCCAGCGACGGCGGTACCATTGCCGCGAAGAACAGCTCATTCTTGCTCGCGAACCGCTGGAACAGCACTCCCTCCGATACCCCGGCCGCCTTCGCGATCACCTTCGCCGCCACTCCGTGCCCGTGTTCCAGAAATACCCGCCGCGCCGTTGCCAACAAGTCCTCGTCGCTGATTGTCTTCCTGCGGCCCATTCCCTCTATGGTGCCATTGCCGGCTTCTTCAACAGCACAAATAGCGTGCCCGGCTGATTCCCCTGTTCCACCACCTGGAAGCCGGGCCCCGTGAGGATGGGACGCCAATCGTCCATCCCCCGCAGCCGGCTATGCACCAGCAGGGGTCCAGCCGCATACCGCAGCCAGAAATCGCCATTGGTCACGATGAACAGAAACTCGCCCCCGGGCTTCAGGACCCGGTAAGCCTCCCGCAGGGTCTCTTCCGCGCCGCGGCGCCCCAGGTGATCGATGGCGTAGGCGCTCACGATGCCGTCGAAGCTGGCGTCCGCAAACGGGATCTTCCGCATATCCGCCTTCTCGATCGCCACCCGCGAATCGACGCCGGCGGCCTTCGCATTCGCCAAAAGTAGGTTCCCGGCGGACTTGCCGAAGTGCATCTCAAACGACGGCCCGAATTGATCCAGTGCTACCACCGTCGCCTGCGGACGGGCTTCCAGCACCATCAGCGCCGACCGCCCGGTCCCCGCCCCGAGATCCAGCACCCGCCCGGAACCCTTCGCCAGGAAGTTGGGAGTTGGCAGCTCCGCGCGCCGGTCCACTCCGAGTCCTACCTGCAGAATCGCCCAGGCCGACAAGGCCCAGAACACCACCAGCAGGCAAGCCGCGCGGACAAACCGGTTCCGGAATCGCCACGCCGCGAGCGCGAAGGGGAGGGCCAGGAGGAGGTGCCCCCAGAAGAGGTACCAAGGGTAGCCGAAGTTTATTTGTGAGTGCATACTTACAAATATGCCACTCAGACTTCGGCCTCGCCACTCTTAAGTTTGTAAAAAATGAGCCCGGACTAGCGGTTCCGCCGCCGGTTCTCCCAAGCCCTGGGCGCGGCCGGTGCTTTGGCCGCGGCGCCCTCTACCGTCTCGGGAGGCAGCACTCCATCATTCGGATTCTTCAGCGGGAACGTCACGATATTGCTGACGTAGATATCCTGCGCGATGGTCACCTGCGTGGCTGGATTCGTGGGAAGGTCTGAGTTCAACTCCAGGTGCACTTCGTATACCCCGACCATACCCTGCGCCAATCCCGAATAGAGCACGTTCGCCGTCTTGGCGCCCGCCAGTGCCGAGACGAATTCGTTCGGCCGGTTCAGCACCGGGCCGCGATACTTGAAGCCGGTAGCCGTGGCAAACTTCGCCTCGTCCGGATTCACCAGGCCCAGGCCAGTCGCCAGCACCACGATTGTCTCGCCGGGGATTGCCGGATTCGCTTCCGTCACCGCCGCCCCCGCCGTGTTGGCACAACAGAGGCCGTTGTTGGTGGCCGTTAGAATGACCTGCGCGCCGTCGTTCACCCGCGTCGCAATGCCAATGATGTTGCCTTCCGCTCCCGCTACCTTCGCCCTTAGCCGGATACGCGTGAAGACGCCCGCCGCGAAGGCAGTCACCTTCTCGTCGGGGTTGGCGTTGATCAGGTTGATCAGGTTGTCCCGGATCGCCTCCAAGGTGTCGCCTTCCTTCACCGTATACGAATACTCGCGGTCTTCAATGATCACCGTCGCCACATCGGCGGCCTTCACCGAGCCGTCCACCGAAATGGTGCCCGTGGCATTGCTCGAATAGTGCGTCGCGAAGGCCGGACGCGGGTCCAAACCCTCCTGCCCCAGCAAGCCGGGATTATTCGGGATCACCGGCACCGCCACGGCGGCGGTGTTCTGCACCCGTCCATTGGCCCGCCGGATGCGCACATACGCGCTCACACTATTGGCGTCGTTCACATCCCACGGCACCTGTGCCTTGATCTCGCCGGGGGCAACCGATAGCAGCGGCGCGCGAATCCCGTCAAAGTACACCTGCACGCCCGCTAATTCGGTCGGCAGCGGATCGGCGTCGTCGGGAGCCGATGCTGTCGAGTCGGCCAGGTTATCGCCCAGTATCGTCACCAGCGTGCCCGGCGCGATCTTTGACGCTTCCTGCCCGCCCGTCAGGGTCGCCCCGCTGGTTGTGGTCGTGAGAGTCGCGCCCGTCGAACCGGCGGCCGTGAACGGAATCGAGTTCCCCGCCTCGCCGCCGACGCGCGATGTCAACACCACGGTCTGGAACAGCAAGTTCGGCGTAGCCAGCACCTGCGGGTCTCCGGCTCCGGCATTGATCCTATCCACCAAGGACTGGATGATGCGATTAAACGTATCGTTGGCGACGATCTTGTACGTATACGACCGCTTGGGGGGCGTTGCGTCGTCAGCGCCCACCGTGATCGTTACCTCGTTGTCCGTCGTGATCGTGCCGGATATGGTGATCGTGCCGATCGCGAACACGTCCCGGCTGAACAGGTTTCGCACACCCGTATAAGGCACCAGCGTTTCGCCCGGCGTGAAGACCAGCACGCGGCGCCGGAACGGATCGCTCACATAGAGATTTGTGCCATCCCAAGCCAAGGCCATCGGTGTCGCCACCGAATCGGCGCTCGCCCGCCCGAGCGGGTTCGCCGAATCCGACACCTGGTTCAAGTTTCCGGCAATCTGGCCCAGAATCACGTCCGCCGTCTGCCCGCTTTGGGTCGGAATACGGTTGAACACCAGCACGCGGTCATTGCCGCCGTCGGCTATGAACAGCCGCGTCCCATCGGACAGCGCAAACCGCGGAAAATCCAGACTGGCCTTGCACGACAGTGGAAACGTATCCTTACCATCGGCGTCCTTGCCGCGGTCTTCCGGACACAGATTCTGCGTGTTGTTGGCGACGCCGCTGGTTAAATCCGGCTGCCCGATCGCCAGATCCGCCGGAGCCCGGTTGGCATCCGGAATCGAGTTCCATACCAGCACCCGGTTATACCCGAGGTCGGTCACAAACAGCTTCTGGCCGTCCGACGTTACCGACACCGGGCTCAGCATGGTGTCCGCCTTCGGTTCGAACAACTGCGTACGCAGATCCTGAATCTGTACCGTGGTGAAATCGGGCTGGCCCAGCACCACGTCGGCGGGCTGATTGTTCGACGTAGGAATACTGCGCCAGATCAGCACGCGGTTGTTCAACGTATCGGCCACGAACAAGCGGTTGCCCTGGATCCACACGCCTTCCGGCGCGCGCAGGCTGCGATTGGTGGGCCGCTGCCCGCCTTCATTCGCACGGTTGGTAGTGAAATTGGCCTGTCCCACCACAACGTCGGCGGGCTGCTGCATCGAGGTCGGCAGCGACCTCCAGATGAGCACGCGGTTATTGTCGGTGTCGGCGACGGCCAATACTGTACCGTTCGTGGCGATCGCCGTTGGGCGGTTCAATCCGCGCTCCGACAGGCCGACTTCGCCCTTGGTAAAGTCGGGCTGGCCTAACACCAGATCGGCGCGTCCCACACATAACGGGCAGCGCTGGTCGGTCACGGGCAGTTCGGCATCTGGAGGCGGAATCACGTTCTGCAGATTCCGGAAAATCAGGACGCGGTTGTTGCGCGGCAGCGCGTCGATGCGGTTGTCATCCACCGCGAACAACGTCCCATTCGCGTAGGCGATGCCGCTTACGCCGCCCAGCACGGTTCCCGACGAGGCCGGGTCCTGGCTGGTGAACGTACGCTGCCCGATAATGGCGCGCGCGGCCATCCCGCTGAAGAAGTCGGCGGCCGGACAAGCCGCAGCCCAGAGAAAAAACAAGAAGCCGTATTTCCGCATGAAGGTCTGACGAGGAGACTTAGGTAATTTTAAGTATACCTGTCTGAGACGTGCCGCCGCCTCGTCCGGTTGCATCTGCGACACTGAAACCATGCGGCGCGCCCTCATTATTGGCATACTCTTGGCCGGGGGAATGGCTCTCGCCTACGTCGGCAATCCGGAACGGCACGTCAGCCCCGAAGCCGTCGCCGAACTTTGGGCCGACCTCTTTCGCGATACCGACGACTTCGGCTTCCAGGTGAACCAGGGGCGGTTGAAGGATGAAATCGCCCTCGGACACCGCATGGCCTCGCAGTTCCAGCCCGGCCGGTCGACTGACGCGGCCGGCCAGGCCCGCCTGGACCGCATTGGCAAAGCCATTGCCGCAAACGTCGAACGCACCGCCATCCCGTATCAGTTCACACTCATCGGCGGGCCTACCGTCAACGCTTTCGCGCTCCCTGGCGGCCACATTTTCGTTTATGAAGGCATGCTGGGAACCGTTGTCAATGACGACGAACTCGCCGCGATTCTGGGGCATGAGATCGCTCACGTCGATCTGCGCCATCCCTGGCGGCGCAACCGCGGCGGAGCGTTCAACCCGGTGTATGCGCAGTTTCAGGAGATCGAGGCCGATGCGCGCGGCGTGCATCTGGCGGTGCGCGCCGGCTACCGCGCCGATGGCGCGCTGACCCTGTTTCAGCGAGTAGCCGCTCAAGCGGGCGCCGCGGCCGATCCCAACAGCCCCCTTGAGGAGACCCTCGGCCTGCTTGGCTCCGCCCTTACCGATTACTTCCATTCCCACCCACCCGACGCCGAGCGCATCCGCCGTCTGCGCGCCCTCAGCCGCACCCTTCCCACAAGTACGGTACGATGATCGGCAATGCTCGCCAGCATCGCCGCCTGGGCTCTTGTTCTCCTCTCCGCCGCCGATTGGCCGCAATTTCGCGGCCCGCATGGCAGGGGGCTCAGTCCCGATAACGACCTTCCCGTCGAACTCGGCAAGGATAAGAACGTGGTCTGGAAGACCGCCGTTCCCCCCGGCCATTCGTCGCCTATCTTTGTTGGCTCGCGCATCTTTCTGACGGCGCATGACGGCGACGCGCTGGTCACGCTCTGCCTGGACCGCGCCACTGGCAAGCCGCAATGGCGCCGCGAGGCACCCCGGCCGCGCAAAGAGCATTTCCAGAAGACCAACGGCCCCGCCTCCCCCACTCCCTTTAGTGACGGCTCGCGGGTTTATGTCTTCTTTGGCGATTACGGCCTCATCGCTTATGGTCTGGATGGCGACGAACAGTGGAAGCTGCCGCTCGGCCCGTTCAATAACGCGAATGGCCACGGCTCGTCCCCGATTGTTGAGGACGGCGTTCTGATCCTCATCTGCGACCAGGACACCAACTCCTACCTGCTTGCGTTGGACGCCAAAACCGGCAAGCAGCGTTGGCGCGTCGAGCGGCCGGAAGTCACTCGCGGCTATGCCACCCCGGGAATCTATCAGCCCAAGCCCGGCGCCCCGAAGGAACTCATCGTCCCCGGCGCCTACCAACTCATCTCCTATGATTTGAAGACCGGCGAAAAGCTCTGGTGGGTGAACGGCATGGCCTGGCAGTTGAAGTGCGTCCCCGTCATTGAGGATGGCGTCATTTACATCAATTCCTGGGAAACCGGCGGCGATTTTGAGAATGCCCCGCAAATCGAGAGTTGGCCTGAATTGAAGGCCAAGTACGACAAGAACAACGACGACAAGGTGACGCCGGACGAAGCCCCGGCCGATATGCAGCGCTGGTTCCAGAACAACGACCTCAACTTCAACAACGCCATCGAAGAGCGTGACTGGACGTTCTGGATCCTGCACCGCACCGCGCAGAACTCGGTGCTCGCCGTGAAACCCGATGGCGGCCGTGGCGACCTGACCAGCCGCGTCCTCTGGCGCTATCGCAAAAGCCTGCCCAACGTGCCGTCTCCCCTGCTCTACCAGGACGCGCTGTTTCTGATCAAGGATGGCGGCATCCTGACTACCCTGAAGCCTCTGACCGGCGAAGTGCGGAAGCAGGGGCGGCTCACGGGGGCTATCGAACAGTATTGGGCCAGCCCTGTCGGCGGGGATGGCAAGGTCTACTTTGTCAGCCAGGCCTGCAAAGTCACCGCCGTCAAAGCACAGGGCGAATGGGAGATCCTCCACATGAGCGATCTGGAAGATGATTGCTTCGCCACGCCCGCACTGCTGGACGGCGGCCTGTACCTGCGCACGAAATCCACTCTCTACTTTTTCAAGAATGCACGTTAAGGTTCATCCCAACGACAATGTCGCCATCGTGGTCGACCCCGAAGGCGCCCAATACCGCGAGCGCGTTCCTCAATCGCACAAAGTGGCATTGACGGACTTCGCCACTGGCCAGCCGATTATCCGCTACGGCCAGACCATCGGCTATGCCAGCCGCGACATCGCCGAGGGTTCCTGGATTCGCGAGGACATGCTCAGCCTGCCCGCCGCGCCGCCGTTAGACGAACTGCCGCTGGCCACGGCCGTGCCCGCGCCGCTGCCTCGGCTGGAAGGCTATACCTTCGAAGGCTATCGTAATCCCGATGGCAGCGCCGGCACGCGCAACATCCTTGGTATCACCACCACGGTGCAATGCGTGGCGCCGACTGTGGAGTATGCCGTGCGGCGCATCCGCCAGGAACTGCTGCCGCGCTTCCCCAACGTGGACGATGTGGTCGCCATCACACACACCTACGGATGCGGCGTCGCCATTGACGCGCCTGGCGCCGCGGTCCCCATCCGCACACTGGGCCACATCAGCCGCCATGCGAACTTCGGCAGTGCGCCGCTGGTGGTCAGCCTTGGCTGCGAAAAGCTGCAGCCCGCCCGGCTGCTGCCGCAAGCCAATCTGCTCTCGGGTTCCGTGGCCACGCTCCCCGTGCTCGAAGATAATCCTTACGTCATCCGGCTGCAGGATCATGAACTGCGCGGCTTTGGCGAGATGATCGGCGCCATTCTGCGCTACGCCGAAAAGCGACTGGAAGAGTTGAACCAGCGGCGGCGGACCACCGTACCGGCGTCGGAACTCAACGTCGGCCTGCAGTGCGGCGGTAGCGATGCCTTCAGCGGCGTTACCTGCAATCCGGCCGTTGGCTATGCGGCCGACCTGCTGGTACGCGCCGGCGCCACGGTCATGTTCTCCGAAGTCACCGAAGTTCGCGATGCCGTGCATCTGCTCACGCCGCGCGCCGCCAATGCAGACGTGGGCCGGGCACTGATCCGCGAGATGCGCTGGTACGACGAATACCTCGCCCGCGGCAGCGCCGACCGCAGCGCCAACCCCACTCCAGGCAACAAGCGCGGCGGGCTATCCAATGTGGTCGAGAAGGCGCTGGGCTCCGTGGCTAAAGCCGGCACCTCGGCCCTGGTCCATGTTGCCACCCATGGCGAGAAGGTCACGCAGAAGGGCCTGGTCTTCGCCGCTACGCCCGCCAGCGACTTCATCTGCGGCACCCAGCAGTTGGCTTCCATGAACATGCACGTCTTCACTACCGGGGAAGGCACTCCCTATGGGCTCGCGCTGGTACCGGTGGTGAAGGTCAGCAGCCGCACCGCGCTGGCCGAGCGCTGGCATGACCTCATCGACATCGACGCCGGCTCCATCGCCACCGGACGAGCCACCATCGAAGACGTGGGCTGGCAGTTGTTCCGCTTCCTGCTCGATTCGGCCAGCGGCCGCAGGAAGACCTGGGCCGAACATTGGAACCTGCACAATGCCCTGGCGCCCTTTAATCCCGGCCCGGTGACATAGTGCTGACGACGCTGCTGGTGGCCTTCGACCTGGCCGGCACCTTTGTCTTCGCGCTCAGCGGCGCTCTGGTTGCCGTGCGCCACCGGCTGGATATGTTCGGCATTCTCGTGCTGGCGTTCGCGGCGGGCAATAGCGGCGGCATCGCACGCGATGTGATGATTGGCGCCATACCGCCAGCGGCTATCACGGACGGCCGCTATGTCGCGGTCTCCATCCTAGCCGGCCTCGCTACCTTCTTCTGGCATCCCGCCATTGACCGGCTGCGTACGCCGATGCTGCTGTGCGACGCCGCCGGTCTTGCGTTGTTTGCTGTTGCCGGCACTGGCAAAGCCCTTGCGTTCCATGCCGGGCCGGTGGCCGCGGCGCTGCTTGGCATGCTCACGGGCATCGGCGGCGGCATGGTGCGGGATGTACTGGTTCGCGAGGTGCCTACGGTGTTGCGGCGGGAACTCTATGCCGTGGCGGCGCTCGCCGGAGCCGCGGTGGTGGTGGTTGGGCGGATGTGGTCCATTCCGCCGGAGGTATCGGCGGGGGCCGGCGCCACGCTCTGTTTCGGCCTACGGCTGTTGGCCATTCGTCACGGCTGGCACCTGCCTACGGCGAACCCGCTGGAGCAGCCTTCGCAACCACAATAGCGACGGCGGCTTTCCAACTCCCGGCAACTCTGCCATCATGATCCGGTACCCCTTATGGAATACCTGATTGGCCTGGCCCTGGCGCTGGCGGTTTGTCTCATGGCCGGGGTCGCCGGCTTTGACCGCGACCGCGTCTTCTATCCGACGCTGCTGCTTCCCATCGCTACTTACTACGTCCTGTTTGCGGTGATGGCAGGATCGCCGTTAGCTCTGGCCCGCGAGACTCTGGTCGCATGCGTGTTCATTCTGATCGCCGGCGCGGGGTTTACGAAGAATCTATGGTTGGCCGTGGGCGGGCTGGTAGGCCACGGCGTGTTTGATTTCCTGCACCGGATGCTTCCCAACGATGCGGGTGTGCCGCTGTGGTGGCCGGGATTCTGCGGCTCGTTCGACGTCGTGGCCGGAGGGCTTTTGGCGTTACTTCTGCTTCGGCGCCCCCGCTACGCCACCCGGCTTTCCTAGCGGCACTATGGCGAGAAATAGCCGTTCACATCGAGAATCACATCGGTGGCGTTGGAAGCGAACAGCGAGATCTCGCCGCCCGCACCCGCCGGCACGATCGCCGCATTGGCCAGAATCTGCCCTTCGAAGGCATTCAACGTCGAAACAAGCGGTTGCCCGGTCCCAGCCGGCCACAACGTGACATACGCCAGCGCCGCCGGGGGTACCACCGTCACGTTCAACGCGTACGCCCTCGCCGTACCCGGCACGCCGCAGCGCCCGCTAGGCACCGGCACCGTCCGTGTCCCCGACGCTGCCAGCGCCGGCGGGCCGAAAAACCCGCCCAACCCCTCGCCCGCGCGCGTGTCGGCCACCCGGCAAGGCGCCACCCGGTGGTAGCGCAGCCCGCCCGCCGCCGCCGGTGCGAAGTAGCCATTCACATCCACGATGAAATCGGTGGTTTGGGTGCTATCCACATTCACCGCCGCCCCCGTACCCAGTTTGACAATCTGCGCATTGGCCCGGATCTGCCCCAGGGGCGACTGTACCGTCGCTCCCATGGGATTCGCACCGGCCGGATAGATCCGTAGTGACGATAACGGCCCGCGCGGCACTGCCGTCAGATTCACCGATACGGCCTGCGCCGCGGCCGGAATCCCGCACGGGCTTTGCAGCAGGGGCAAGGCGCGCACCCCCGTCAACGCAGGCGTTCCGAAGGCTCCGCCAAAGCCGGCGCCGGCACGGCTATCGGCCACCCGGCAAGGAGTCAGCGGAAAGAACTGCAAGCCGGTGGGGCCTTCGACAAAGTAACCGCTGGTCTCCACCGTGACCCGCGCGGTGCTGGTGACGAAAACATTCACGGCTCCGTTTGTTCCCGCCGGCAGGATGGCGGTATTGGCCGTCGCCTGTCCGTCGAAGGCGTTTAGCGTCGACACACGGGGTTGCGCTTCCCCCGCTGGCCATGCGGTGAGATAGGCCAGCGGGCCTACCGGAGCAACGCTGAGAGTCAAGGCATAGGCACTGGCGCCGGCGGGAATGCCGCATTGCCCGGCGATCGGCACCGTAGCCGTGCCGGCCACGGTGTTCTCGAAGAGCCGGCATGGCGCCAAGGGCACGAACGTTTGCCCGCCCGCCTGTTCCTGATTGCCTCCTATGGCCGTGAATCGCGCCACCGCGTGCTGGCCGTACGGTGCGGGATGCGCGCGGAACTGCGCCGTGGGAGCGGACCCGCCGGCAGCCCCGCTCCACCCGCTAAACACATAGCCGGGTGCTGGCGTTGCCGTGGCTGTCACCAGAGTGTCCACGGGAGCCTGCCCTCCGGCGGCCGACAACTGCACGGATCCGCCCGCCGGCGGATTGGCCTCCGCGGTTACCGCCACCTGCGACTGGTAGAGGTACGTGACGGTCACCGGTCCATTGGGTACCGGGATCGGCCTTACTAACTCGCCACCGCCCGTGGTATTGATCAACCCATAAGTTTCACCCCGAAACATCACACGTGTAGTTAACACCACTTCGTGCGTAGAGCCCGGCACCCATTGGAATGCCGTTCCTTGCGTGTAACTTTGTCCATCCACGCGAAACGGAATACCGGGTGGGGAAACATCTATAACGAACGTGCTTAGGTTACTCTGTGCCAACAGTGTTCCGGCCGCCGCCGCCACGATTATGGCCCGTCTTAAAACAAACTTGCCTCGCATGATGCGTCCTCCAAAGGCGTCCAATCTTTTCTTTCTTCCCGTCCATCCGCACTCAGGCGCACACGCGGCGCAAGCCAACCCGCCAGCCGCCGGGGAGGAGGCCCGCATGCGGGGGACCGAATCATGACATTAAGACTGTAAGTAGACACCTAACTGTTTCTACTTACCCTTTTCCGCAGGTAGCAAACAGTACGCCGCGCCTGCCCGTCCCATACAATGGAGAGGAGGTGCTTTTCCATTGCTTTCCCTTCTCTTTGTGATACTTGCCGCCATGCCGCTGCTGGCGCAGCCGGCGAATCCATCGCTGCTGGTCCAGGCCAGTTGGCTGGCGGAACACTCCAAGGACCCCGGCTTGGTGATCCTTCACGTGGGAACGGAGAAGGGCTACGGCGAGGGTCACATCCCAGGCGCCAGATTGGTTACGCTAGCCGGGCTTTCGATCACGGGAACAGCGGGACTGCGGCTGGAACTGCCTCCCCCGGATGCCCTCGAAGCGGCGTTGCGGAAAGTGGGTGTCGGTGAGAGCGGCCGCGTCGTGGTCTACCCTGGGCCGGAGACCACGGTGCAATCGGCAACGCGAGTCTGGTTCACCTTGGATTACCTCGGATTGGGCGACCGCGCGGCTCTGCTCGATGGCGGGCTGGCGGCATGGAAAGCGGCGGGCGGCGCGGTCTCGCAGGAGCCCGCGGTAGGCGCCGCCGGGACCGTCGCTGTGAAGCCGGCGCCGCGGCGGCTGGTGGACGCCGATTGGCTGAACGCACGGCTGAAGGATCCGAACGTGCAGGTGCTGGATGCCCGCCTTCCCGAGTTTCATTCCGGAGCCAACGCTGGCGGCATGCCGCGTGGCGGGCGTATTCCCGGCGCTCGCAATGTACCCTTTTCCTCGCTGTTGGAGGCTAACGGAAAGCTGAAGCCGGCCGAAACGCTGCGGGCCGCCTTTGCGCCGCGCGAAGGCGCCGTGACGGCCGTGTATTGCCACATTGGCCAGCAGGCGACGCTGCTCTACTTCGTGGGCCGTTACCTGGGGGCCGATGTCCGGCTCTATGACGGTTCCTTCCAGGAATGGAGCCGGCGCACCGAATTGCCGGTGGAACCCGCCAGGTAGTGTGGCAGCCCGCTGCAAAACCCGCTTCCCGGATATGATCTAATTTGAATCAGCCTGCTATGCGACTGCTGCTGCTTCTTTCGCTGGGAATCCCCTGTTCGGTATTCGCCGCCACGACGGACGGTGCGCTCCGTATCCTGGAACAACGCTGCCACTCCTGTCACGGCGCCAGCACCCGCATGGCCGGTATCCAACTCACTTCCACCGCGGAGGTGGTCACCTATAAAGACCGCATCCTGGGTGCAATCAACTACACCGGCAAAATCAAAATGCCGCCCACCGGCAAGCTTACCGCCGAAGAGACCGCCGCGATCAAGACCTGGATCGAAGCCGGCGCTCCGTGGGCCGCTACCGGCGCCAAACCCGCCGGCCCGTCGCACTGGTCCTTCCAAGCTCCCAAACGGCCGGCCGTTCCATCTACCGCCAAGCACCCCGTCGATGCCTTCCTCCTGGCCAAGCTTAGAGACAAGGGCCTGACCTACGCCCCCGGGGCCGATCGCCGCACCCTGATCCGCCGCCTTACCTTCGACCTCCATGGCCTGCCTCCCGCCCACGAGGAGATCGATGCCTTCGTCAAGGACGACCGCCCCGGCGCCTACGAGCTGCTCGTTGATCGCCTGCTCGCCTCCAAGCACTACGGCGAACGCTGGGGTAATCACTGGCTCGACTTGGTACGCTACGGCGATACCTCCGGCTTTGAACAGGACCCCTACCTGCTCTACGCCTGGCGCTTCCGCGACTACGTCGTCGACTCCTTCAACGCGGACAAGCCCTACGACCGCTTTATCAAAGAGCAGATCGCCGGCGACGAACTCTATCCCGAGGATCCCGAATCGCAGCAGGGCACCGGTTACTTCACCGTCGGCACCAATCGCGACATGCTCTACAAGGTGGAAGATATCAATCGCGAAGAGCAACTCACCGACTTCGTTGATACGACTTCCAGCGTCTTCCTCGGCCTCACCGCCGGCTGCGCCCGCTGCCATGATCACAAGTTCGACCCCATCCCGCAGCGCGACTACTACCGCCTGCAAGCCGTCTTCGCGCCCTTCCAGAAAACCCGCGTCTTCCTCCATTACAACAACGCCCGCGGCTATGACCTGCAGGAGAACACCCGCACCTTCCGCCTCTACGAGATCGGCGCGCAATTGAACGGCATACTCGGGCCGCATCGCAACCGGATCCGCGAAGCCCGTCTGGCGAAGCTGGGTACCGACATCGCTACCGCCTTCCACACTCCCGACGAAAAGAAGACCCCGGAGATGAAAGCCATCTTCGAAGCCAACATGCGCAAGGTGGAACCCAGCGACGACGAAGTCTACGCCGAACTGTCGCGCCAGGAACTCGACAAGCTGCACAAGCTCGAACGCCGCATGATCGGCATGTACAGGAATTACGCGCCAGGCCCCTTCTCGCCCGGTCTCACCGATGTCGGCCGCGAAGCGCCGCGCACCTTTATCCCCGGCAAGGGCAACTCGGCCGGCGAGGAAGTGAAGCCCGGCTTCCTGACCGCGCTGGGTGGCGGCGATATCCCCGAACCGCCGATGGACTCGCCTACGACGCTACGCCGCAAAGCCCTGGCCGAATGGATCGCGTCGGACAAGAATCCGCTTACCGCCCGCGTGATGGTGAATCGCATCTGGCAGTATCACTTCGGCCGCGGCCTGGTGGCCACGCCTAGTGACTTCGGCACCCGCGCCCCGGCGCCGTCGCATCCCGAACTGCTCGATTACCTCGCTACCGAGTTCACCGGGCAAGGCTGGTCGATTAAGAAGATGCACAAGCTGCTACTGCTTTCCCAGGCCTACCGGCAAAGCACGAAAGCCACGCCGAAGGCCCTCGAAGCCGACCCGGAGAACACCCTCCTCTCGCACTTCACCCGCCGCCGCCTGGAGGCCGAAGAGGTCCGTGACGCCGTCCTCAAAACCGCCGGCACGCTCAACACGAAGATGGGTGGCCGTCCCGTCGTTCCACCCCTCGCCACCGAGGAACTCTATGGCATGAGCCAGCCTGTCGCCAACGCCTGGATCGTCACCGAGGAGGCTGCCGAGCACACCCGCCGCTCGCTCTACATGATTTCCCGCCGTAACTTCCGCATGCCTCTGCTCGAAGCCTTCGACCGGCCCGAAGGCGTGCTCAGTTGTTCCCGCCGCGACTCCTCGACCACCGCGCCGCAGTCGCTCTCGCTGCTCAACGGGCCGTTCACCGTGACCCAGGCCGAAGCCCTTGCCGCGCGCGCCGCCCAAGCGCAGGATCCGGTCGCGGCCATGTGGCAAGCCGTCTACGGCCGCGCGCCCGAGGCCTTCGAAGCCGGCCGCACGCGAGCCTTCCTGAGCAAGCAGCAGCAGTTGCTGGGCTCGCCCTCCGCGGCCTTGCGCGAACTCGCCCGCGGCCTCTTTAACACCAACGAATTCCTCTACGTGGAGTAAGCGATGAACACCCGCATGAATCGCCGCGATCTGATCTTCCGTGCCGGCAAAGGCTTCGCCGGCATCGCGCTGGCCGGCATGGGGCAGGCGCAACTCGCTTCGGCGCAGCAAGCGATGGGCCGCGCCAAGAACGTCATCTACATCTTCAACCACGGCGGTGTCAGCCACGTCGACACCTTCGACCCCAAGCCCACGCTCCTGCGGCTCTCCGGCAAGACGGTGCCCGCCAGCTTCGCCGAGGGTCTCAAAACCTCCCGCATCGACTTTCGCAAAGCCATCATGCGCGGCTCGCCCTGGAAGTTCCCCAAACAGGGCCAATCCGGCCTCGAAGTCTCCGAACTCTGGCCCAACATCAGCAAGCATGCCGACCGCCTGGCGGTGATCCGCTCCTGCCATGGCGATGCCTTCGATCACGCCCCGGCCATGTTCCTGCGCTGCACCGGGACGCAGTTCCCGGGCCGCCCGTCGGTGGGCTCCTGGGTCTCCTATGGTCTGGGTAGCGACAACAAGAACCTGCCGTCCTTCGTGGTCATGTCCGACGGCGCCATGAAGTCCGGCGCGGGCGCCTATGGGGCCGGCTTCCTGCCCGCCACCTACCAGGGCACCGTCTTCCGCGGCGGCAGCAAGAGTCCCGTGCTGAACCTCGCTACTCCCGAGGGCGTCTCCGGCGATGCGCAGAAGGAGACGCTAGGGCTCATCAACGACCTCAACCGCCGCCACTACGCCTCCCGCGAAGACGACACTACGCTCGACGCCCGCATTAAAGCCTACGAACTTGCCTATCGCATGCAGGCCGAAGCGCCCGGCGCCGTTGACATCCAGCAGGAATCGGAAGCCACCCGCAAACTCTACGGCGTCGGCGAACCCATGACCGGCGACTTCGGCCGCAAGTGCCTGCTGGCCCGCCGGCTGGTGGAACGCGGCGTGCGCTTTGTGCAACTCTTCTTCGGCACCAACCTCGGCGACGATTGGGACGACGCCCATAATGACCTGTGGGGCTCGCACAACAAGATGGCAAAGAAGTCGGACCAGCCGATCGCCGCGCTGCTCACCGATCTGGAAGCCCGCGGCCTGCTCGATTCCACGCTTGTCGTCTGGAACAGCGAATTCGGCCGCACGCCATTGGCGGAAGGCCAGAACGGCCGCGACCATCACCCCTATGGCTTCAGCATGTGGATGGCCGGCGCGGGCATCAAAGGCGGCCGCGCACTCGGCGCCACCGACGAGTTCGGCCTCCGTGCCGTCGAGCAGCCGAAGACCATTCACGACGTCAACGCCACCATCCTCCGGCTCATCGGCGTCGACCATACCAAGCTCACCTGGCGCTACCAGAGCCGCGACATGCGGCTTACCGATGTCCACGGCGAGAACGAATTCACCGATTGGCTGCTTAAGGCGTAATCGAACATGCTCTCCCGGCGCGCCTTCCTCGCTGCCCTCGGCCATGCCGCTGCCGCCCCTGCGTTTGCCCAAACACGCAAGCCCAATATCGTTCACATCGTCGCCGACGACCTTGGCTATGCCGAGATCGGCGTACAGGGCTGCAAGGACATCCCGACGCCCGCCATCGATTCCATCGCCAAGAACGGCATTCGCTTCACCAGCGGCTATGTCTCCTGCCCGGTGTGCAGCCCTACCCGCGCCGGACTCATGACCGGCCGCTACCAGCAACGCTTCGGGCACGAGTTGAATCCCGGCCCGGCCACCCAGGCGGAGGAGAACTTCGGCCTGCCGCTCGATCAGGTCACGCTACCGCAAACCCTCCGCGATCTCGGCTATCGCACCGGGCACATCGGCAAATGGCACCTCGGCTACAAGCCCGAGTACCACCCCAACAAACGCGGCTTCGATGAGTCTTTCGGCTTCCCGGGCGGGGCGCATGCCTACCTCGACCAGCGCGCCGCCGACGAGCACAATGCCGTCAACCGCAACGGCACGCCGGTCGAGGAGAAGGCCTATCTCACCGATGCCTTCGCAAGGGAAGCCGTTGCGTTCGTCGACCGCCACGCGAAGCAGCCTTTCTATCTCTACCTGCCCTTCAACGCCGTTCACAACCCGCTGCAAGCCACCCAGAAGTACCTCGACCGCTTCGCCGCCATTGCCGATGAGCGCCGCCGCACCTACGCCGCCATGATGGTTGCCATGGACGATGCTATCGGCGCGGTGCTGGCTCGCCTGCGCCACCATCGCATCGAAGACGACACTCTGATCGTCTTTCACTCCGATAACGGCGGCCCTACCCCGCAGACCTCCTCCAGTAACGGCCCGCTGCACGGCTTCAAAGGGCAGACCTATGAAGGCGGGATTCGCGTCCCGTTCCTGATGCAGTGGAAGAAGCGGCTCAAGCGCGGCGTTGTCGACGACCGGCCCATCGTCGCGCTGGACATCTTCCCCACTTGCGTCGCCGCCGCCGGAGGTAAGCCGGCCGCCAACCTCGATGGCGTGGATCTGCTGCCGTACCTTACCGGCACCCGCAAGGACGCGCCGCATGAGGCGCTCTACTGGCGCTTCGGCGCGCAATGGGCCGTTCGCAAAGGCGATTGGAAGCTGATGGAGAGTATTGACGGCGTGCGGCTCTTCCACCTCGCCCAGGACCTTGGAGAAACCAGGGATCTGGCCGCCGCCGAGCCGGACAAGGTACAAGAACTTCGGGCCGCCTACGACGCGTGGAATGCCAACAACATCGCCCCGCGTTGGGGGACTCGCCGTGCCGGTGGCGGTAAAAAAGGCGGCAAGAAGAAGCGCAAGCTGTAGCTATTCGCGCCGGTAGACCACGCCTTCCCCCGTAAGCTGGATGCGATCCGTGAAGCCCTCGCCGGCAATCAGCCAGCCCCCGTCTTCGAGCGTGCGGAACTGGCGAATCGCGGGCTGATCGGAGAAAGGCTCCAGCAGCGACACAAACCGCGTACCGATACTGCTGCGGCGCGCCATGACGTACGGCACTGGCACCTGCAAGTCCGGCCCAAGGCCGTTGCCCGTGACCACGGTGGTGCCGTCTTCCCCCAGCATCCACACACGCAGGTGGCGATTGGCGATCTCAAAGCCCGTGATAACCTGCTCTTCCTCGGGATAGTTGAGCGTGAGGTCATCCATGTAGATAGCCCCGCTTTGCGGGCCGTTGGCCGTGCGGTTGAACTCCACGCTGACGGTGCGCACCGGCGTTTCGATGATCCCATTGTTATTCCCCAGGTAATGCGTCCAGGCAATCGGATTCGAGACGCGGATCTCGCGCCAGCCGGTCCAGTTCACCGGCCCGACCGCCGCCACGAACCGCTCGTCGGTGGCATCGTTGAAACGCAACGCCAGCACGTGTCCCGAGCCATCGCCCCAAACCTTTGCCGTAATACCGATGGGGGCCTTGTCGGGCTGTCCGGTTAACTGTGGCGTCGACAGCAGCAGATACCCCGGCCCGGTAAACCCATAGGACAACTTCCCCGACCACTTGCCTGCCGCCGCCTGCTCGTTCGAATAGCGCCAGGTGCCATCGACGGTGGCCGTCGACTTGTACACCGAGCCGTAGTTCAACTGCCCGGTGGGCGTGCCGTCAAACGTAACCTGCCACTCGGCGGAAGGCTGTGCCGCGCGGTTGCCGGTTAGATGCTGATAGCCGTTCGTGCGTGGGAACCCCGAATAGGGGCTGGTGGCCAGCGCGTTCTTCATCTGCCCGTTGTTGTGATAGACCCAGTCGAACGCCTGCGCCTGTCCGTTCGTGCTTTCGGCGTTGAAGACATCCAGCGTGTATTCCTTGGTCACCAGCAGCGTACGGGCCAGCCGCGCGTTCGGGTACGCAGGACCGGCCTCGGCACTGGCCGCCGCATAGCCTTCTCCAAACGAGTGCCACAGCAACTTGCCCGTAGCCGCCGCCTGCGTCCGTTCGCCAACCACGACGGTGTTGTGCGCCACGGTCGCCTTGTCCCACGTATCATGGGTCGGCGCGCCGTAGGATTGCGTTCCCGGATCCACCGCCAGAATGCCGCCATTCGCAAAGGAGGTGAAGTTCAGCTTGTCGTAATGGCCGTGGCCGCCGCCATGCGGCCCGAACTTGAATGCCAAGGCATGATCGCTGCCGGGCGCCCGTAGCATCGCAAAGCCCGATCCTTCAAAGACGCTGCTCGGGAGGTCGTTGAGAGAGGGCGACGGCAACTCCGCCGCGCCCAACAGCCAGCCCAGCCACGTGCGCCCCTGGCTGGCCGCCACGGCGCCGAACGCCGGCTCCGGATAGCGCGCGAACGCCTGGTCATAGAGCCGTGCCTGGGACGGCAATTTGATGCTGTTCGAATCGTTGAAGGCCGGCAGCGTGCCATCGGCGAAGGCCAGCCGCAGCGGCACCGTGAACATGCCCCGCAAGGCCGGATCGGCCCACAGGTCGACGCCATTCGACGCCGCCATCTGCGCCAGTTGCACCAGCGCATCCAAAGCGTAGAAGTGATAGCCCCACGCGCCTTCGTACCAGAAGCCTTCGTCCTCAATCGAGTTCTTCGATTGGAAGCGGAAGCCGCTCTTGCCATCGAGAACGGCGTGGATCAACTCCTGGTCGCCGAGTGCGAAGCCGGCCGCGCCGATACCCGCGTTATGCCACGACTGCCAGTTCGAGATGCCCGCGTCATAGCGGCGGATGGTGGCGGCCGCGGCCCGCAGCAGGTTCTGCTCAATGTCCGACCGCTGCGCCGGCGTCAGCACATCGGAGTCGCTCAATAGGTCGTAAGCCCAGGCCAGTGGGATGATCCAGATGCTCTCATCCAAAGTCTGGGCATGGGCGCGTGCTCCCGAGGCGCCCTGGCGCCGGTCCTTATCGTGGATGGCATAGCTTGGGTACTGCGCTGCATACTGCGTCAGGATCCACGCGGCATGTTCGGCATAGCTCCGCTTGCCGGTGATGCGATAGGCCAGCGCGAGGTCGCGCGCGGCGGCGGCGAGGTCGCCGTGGCGCATGGAGTAGACCACCTGGTCAAACGGCCAACCGGAGTAGGCGGTGTTGTCGGTGGGGCAGAAGTTAGTGGCCGGCGGGCGGTATTGCAGCCGCACGCCGCTCTTGCACACATACCAGTGCCACCATTGGCCGCCTTCCGGCGGCAGCGCCAGTTCGCTTAACCCGAACTTCTGGAGATGCGCGCCGGGAAAGCTGTCCGCGGCGCGCAGAATGCTGTCGCGCGCCGCCGCCGCCCAAGGCTTGGCTTCGGCCAGTTGGTTGAGGCGGGCAAAGTCGGAGGAACCGAGAAACAGCCGCGGTTGACCCCAGGCGGCAGCCGCCAGGAAGAACAACGCGAGACTCCGCATATGGTTTATCCCTTCTTTAAGAAAGAAAGATGCTCCCGAAACTGCGATCGCACGGCGATATACTCCGGATGCGAAATTCCCAGTTCGCTGGCCAGCCTTCGCGTCAGGTTCTCTTCTTCTCCCGAAATATGTTCATCGACGGAGGCCACCGCAAAGCAGCATTCCAGCAGTTGGAGGCACTGCTCGCGGGTGGCGATCCGCTTGAACTCCTGTGTCACCAGAAAGTCCTCGGTAGCCCCGAATAATAGGTTCTGGCTTTTGGCGATCTGCACGGCCAGAACCGCCTGTTGCTCCGGCAGGTTTGCCGCCTCGCGGACGATGCGTTCCATGGTGGCGGTCTCTTCTTCGGTTACATGGAGATCGGCGCGGGCGGTGCGGCTGAGGATGTAAGCGAAGGCCGCGATGTAGCGGGCCTGGGAGGGGTCCATGGCATCCAACTCGCGGGAGATCTTTCTTACGGTTTCGGTTTCACCGGCGGCGGGCTGTTCCTTTTCGAGCCCTAACCATCGAAGCAACGACATACTTTCAGTATCGCTTGGTGGCGGCTTGTGGAGAGAACTTGGTTCTCGCAACCCCGTTTCGGAGCGGATTCTACCCGGCTGTTGCGTTGGCGGATCCGCCGCCGCTAATTCCGCCCCGCGTCGATCATCAGTTGGTCCAGCGTCTGCCGGTCCAGCCACCGCCCGCCCCGTACCACGCCACTGATCCGCTGCGTATTGCGGACATCCACCAGCGGATCGGCGTCCAGCAACACCAGGTCCGCCGCCTTCCCTTTATCAATCGACCCGTGCCGCTTCGTGGCCTTGAAGAACTCCGCCGCGTTAATCGTCGCCGTGCGCAGCGCCTCGGCATTCGTCAACCCCGCGTCCCGCAGCAGGCTCATCTCTTCGTGCAGGCTCCAACCCGGGTAGACGTTATTGTTCGAATGGCCGGAATCGGATCCCGCCAGAATCGGCACCCCGCCGTCACGCAACAGCCGGATCAGGCCCACCGCCCGCTGGTTCATCTCCCCCCGGATCTTGCGCATCGAATCGCTCGGCGGACGCCTCCGCCCTTTATTCGGATCCCAACTCTCGTAAATCCCCTTCGGCACGAACCGCGCCCGCAGATCCCGCCCGTAAGGCTGCGCCCCCACCCCAATCGAGATGTTGCCCACATCCAGCGTCGGGGTCACGTAAACCTCGTTCTTGGCCAGCATCGCCACCATGGCCTGCGCCTGCGCCTGCGAATAATCCTCCAGCAGCCGACGCGCCCATTCTTCCGTACCCATTGGCTTCCCCGCCGCCGCCCGCTCCCCAAACTCGCGCGAAACCGGCCCTTCTGCCACCGACGCTCCCGCCAGCAGGTAGTAATAAGCGTGCTGGACCTCGTCAATGCCGGCCTCGATCGCTTCGCGCACCGTCAGATTGCGCGGCAGATGCCCGGCCACCTTCAGTTTTTGCTTGTGCGCCGCCGCCGTAATGGCTTTCAATGTGGCCTCATCCAGGGTGTCGAAGTACAGCTTCGCCAAATCGGCCTTCTTCGCCACCAGCTCGCCCACCGCCGCCGTTCCCTGTTCCGGACTCGTCACCGTCAACGACCCCGGCCACACCGGCTTCGCCCCATCCAGCTTCGGACCGCTGGTGAAAATCTTCGGGCCCAGTTTCCGGCCCCCTTCAATCGCCTCCCGCCACTCCAGAACCGTACCCGCGATGTCGCCGCCCATCTCCCGCACCCCGGTCACCCCGTGCGCCAGGTATAGGTTCAACATCGCCTCGTTGGCTTTGATCGATTCCACTCCGCCCCGCAAGTGGATGTGCATGTCCCACAGGCCGGGAATCAAGAACTTCCCCGACCCGTTCACCACCTGCGCCCCTTGCGGCGGCTTGCCCGCCGTGATAGCCGAGATACGCCCCTCCCTCACGACTACCGTGCGCCGCGGCAAGGTCTTTCCTTCAATGACGTCGATGATCGCAACGTCCTGTATGGCCAATACGGCGGCCAGTGCCAAACCGATCTGCATGCGGATGAGAAAGCTTTTTCACGATACCATCCCCGCCCCACTTAATGAAATTTCCGGCATCCTGTAATAATCACCCATGTTCAACAACTGGAATAAACCCATGCTCGGCCTCGCCGCCGGCGCCCTCCTTGGCTTCCTCGACGGCCTCTCCGCCTGGTTCTACCCCGACGTCCGTCCCATGATGCACGTCATCCTCATGGGCTCCACCTTCAAAGGCCTCACCGCCGGACTCCTCGCCGGCTTCATCGCCCGCCGCCTGCAATCGGTGCCGCTCGGCATCCTCACCGGCGTTGTCTTAGGCGCGCTTGTCACCTACCCGTTCGCCTCCGGCCCCACCCCCGAAGGCAAAATCTACTTCTGGGAAATCATGCTGCCGGGTATGCTCGTCGGTGCCCTGGCCGGCTTTATTACACAACGCTACGGTCGCGCTCCGCTAACGACACAATCCGCTGCGCGATAAGCCACCGGGCCGCATCCAACCCAGCCGGCGTTTCTTCTCGATTCTCCTCACCCGCTGTCCCCACCCCCTCCGCCAAAGCCGCCAGGGAAAGGGATAGACTATCGTCCGCTTTCAGCTTTCGCAGGATCGCGCAGACTTGGTTGCTGACCGTATGTTTGTGGATCCCGAGCGCCGCCGCAATCTCATCCTTGCTCCGCCCCTGGGCGATCAGGCACGCCACCTCGCGCTCTCTTGGCGTCAACCGCCCGCTTGCCCCGTTCCGTTTTTTCTCCGCACCGGCTTGCAAGCGCTCCCCCCGCCGTAAGCAACGCTCCCCGGCGTGAACCCGCCGTACCGCCTCAATCACCTCAGCCGCCGTCGCGCTCTTCGGCAATATCCCCGCTGCCCCCAGCAATAAAGCCTGGCGCAACGTGATATCGCCGTCCATCTCCGTCAAAACAATCGTTCGCGCCGCCGACGACCACTTGCGCAGCAGTTCCAACACCCCAAAGCCGTCGAGATGCGGCATCGTCAGATCTACCAGCAGAACATCCGGCGCAACCTCCAGTACCAGTTGTAGCGCCTCGATCCCATCCCCGGCTTCTCCCAGCACCGCGTACCCCGGCGTTTCCAGCAAGGCCCATCGCAGACCGCTGCGGACGATCGGGTGATCATCCGCTATGACCACCCGAACTTCCCGCGGCGCCGCCCCCGTTACATCCCCCTTCATAGAGGGACAAAGCCGGTGATACTCGGTCTCATCGTGTACCGATTCCGCCGCGTCACCGCCGTGTCCACCTCAATCCCAACGCGAAACTGCTCATCCGCCCGCCGCGAGTGACGCACGCTGCCAAACACGATGAGATCTTCGGTTTGGATGCGCACAGTCTGCCCCAGGCTTAACGTGCACGGCGCCACTAGCCCTAAGCCTTGCCGCGAGATGTCCACCAGCGTCACCGGGATCTCCACCGGATTACCGTCGTCCATGATCGTCATCTTTGCGCTTTGCGAAATCGGAAGCCGCTCTTGGCGGCGCCGCTCGTGCCCGCGCCGGGCCGGTATTTCGGTTTCTTCCAAAGGTAGATAGCAAACCACAACTTCCTCCATAAGAAGATAAGCGCGTCCAATAATGGCCCTTTACGTCTTGGCGACGGGTTCGGCCAGCGGTGCTGCGCATTCCTGTAGCGCCTCACGAACGTCGGGGCGCTGGCGCACATCGGCTTCTGCCAGCCGAAGTCGCTTGTTCACGAAGTTCCGGTCGTAAATCTCCGAACCCAGCAGGTAGATAGAGAGCAAAGACAGCACCGAGATCAGCAGGTGGTGCGAGTTAACGTAGACACCGCCGCCCGCATTGCACTCCGCCCCTATCTGGTACATCATCACCGACTGGGAAAGCGACATCAGGCCCACCGATAAGGTGAGCAGCTTCAGCCGCCGCGTCGGACCGCGGCGCAGCAGCAGCAAAGCGCAGCCCGTCGCCGTCAAACTGGCGGCTATTGTCGAAAGAAGGTTTAGGGGAGACATTTAGGATTCCTGAATTCATGATCCCTCGCTAACTCGCTCTTTAACGATCCGTTAAAGTCCCTAGTACGTAGTTAAATCGCTCGCATTACATCCGAAACGCAGTACCATGAAAAAACTTCCCATTCCGCTCCGCGGCGCAACGGCCTTCAACGTGCCCGCCGCCCCTGTCCGGAGCGCTCGGGAATGCGCGTGACCGGGTCCTACGGCCCTTCCTTTAGGACCCCCGCCAGTCACCGTCCCTATTCCCTTCCCGCGCCCTCGTGTTCGTATCTTTTCGCACCATAATCCCCTCTTTTCTCTAATTTTTAACGCCGAAACTAACGATCAATTTAGGGAAGGCGGCCGCAACGCCGCGGCACGAACTCCCCGTAAATAGACAACGAGTATCGCGCCAGCGGGACACCGGCCAGATGGCCTGGCCACAGCCCCCATACGTTGAAGAGGTACCTGATCCATGCGGCGAAACCTTATATTGGCGATCCTTGGCACCGCCTGCGCATTTGCACTGCGCTGGCCTGCGATTACCGATACAAAGAACGCGCACTTTCTGCAAATTAAAATCGCGGAAATCGATAAACACCATCCCGCAATTGCGTTCTCCATCCCCGCCGGCCGCACGCAGTATGACCTGCTTCCCGCTCTGGGCCGCGCGATCCCCTATCGCGCCTACTCAAACAACGAACGCGTTTTACGGGCCTCCGCCGACGGGAACGTCCTAACCCTCACCGGCGTCGCGCCGGGCCGCGCCGGCCTCCGCATCGAAGCCGCCGGGCTCACCCGCTATGTTGGCGTCCAGGTGGTTGGAAGCCGAGCCAATGGCAAAGGCTTTCCCAACTACACCCCCGTCGGGTTCGCCAGCGAGGATACCGCCGAACATCTTCAATATTGGAAGAGCTTCTCCCCCGCCGATAAGCGCTACACCGATATCCGCTACCTCTACCTCAACGGCGGCCCGCACGAAGGCTGGCAGACCTGGGGCGACCGGGAAGGCAGCCGCGTGGTCCACTTTATTCGCAATTCCCGCATGCTCGGCATGATTCCGTTCTTCGTCTGGTACAATCTGCCGGAAAAGCACGAAGACCAGAGGGTCGCCTTAACCCACCTTCGTAGTCTTTCTTATATGCGCAGCTACTTCCGCAGCCTCGATCTGGCCCTGCGCTTGATCCGCCGGGAATCCGAGGGAGACCTCGTCGGCATGGTCCTCGAACCGGACTTCCTCGGCTATCTGGCGCAACACGGCGGCTCGCCCGGCGCCTGGCCCGCGGCCACCCGCGCCGTCTACCAGGAAGGATTGCTCTCCCGCTCGCGCGACCCGCACTTCCCCGATACCGTCCGCGGTTTCGTGGAATGCATGAACTACCTCATTTCGAAGCGCACCCCCAACGTCCAGTTCGGCTGGCACGTCAACCATTGGGCGTCGCCCGCCGGCGGCTGGACCACCCCCATCCGCCCCCGCGGCGTCCTCCACAACACCCGGGAACACGGTATCGAAGCCGGACGCGGCCAGATCTCCCGCGAAGCCTCGGCGATTGCCGCCTTCTACACTCGCGCCGGAGCCCTAACCCACGGAGCACGCTTCCTCGCGCTCGATAAGTACGGTTTGGACGCCGCGGCGGCCGAACCCCATGCCGCCCGCTCCCCCGCTACCTCCACCTGGTTCTGGAACAGCGATATCTGGGGCAACTACCTGACCTTCGTCAAGGCCCTCCATCAGCGCACCGGCCTCCCCGTCCTCCTCTGGCAACTGCCCGCCGGACACATCAACGGCAGCCTCCAGGAAACGGCGAACACCGGCGAGACCGATCTGCCCAATACACCCGGCTCTTTCGAAGACTCCGCCGCGCCCTACTTCTTCGGCGACACCTTCCGGGCCTCCGGCGCAAGACGGGAGTGGTTTGCCACCAACTCCACCCGCGATGGCGGCGTTTCCCTCCAGGGAGAGCAAATCGAGTGGCAATCGCACATGCGCCAGGCCGCCGAAAGCGGCGTGCTGGCGGTGCTCTTCGGCCCCGGCGTGCCCGGAGCCACCACCGCCATCGGAGCTAACCCCGGCGACAACTCCTGGTTAATGACAAAGGTCCAGCGCTATCTGGATGACGCCAGCTCCCCAGAGACCGTCGCGCGGCTCCGGTAGCAGCGGCCGGCGCGCCTGCCCCTATAATGGAATCTCCTGGGTTCCACCTCTCCGTTGCAGGCACCCGTTCCTGACCGCTCCCGGACAGCCATGGCTATTCGCGTCGCACTCAATCACAAGACCACCTACCACTACGACCGTCTGGTCACCCTATCGCCCCAGACCATCCGCCTCCGTCCCGCGCCGCACTGCCGCACCCCCGTGCCCGCGTACTCCCTCAAAATCCAGCCCGCCGGCCACTTCCTCAACTGGCAGCAGGACCCCCAAAGCAACTTCCTCGCCCGCGCCGTCTTCCCCGACCTGGTCCGCTCCTTCAGCGTCGAAGTCGACCTCGTCGCCGAAATGGTGGTCATCAATCCGTTTGATTTCTTCCTCGAACCCTTCGCCGACCAGATCCCCTTCTCCTACCCCGAGTGGCAGGCCAACGAACTCCAGGCCTACCTGCGCGTCCCCCCGCCGGACCCCCTGCTCGAATCCTATCTCCGCAAAATCGACCGCAGCCCCCGCCAGTCCGTCAATTTTCTGGTCGACCTGAACCAGCGCCTGCAACAGGAAATCCGCTACGTCATCCGCATGGAGCCCGGCGTCCAGACCCCGGAGCAGACCTTGCAATTGCGCTCCGGCTCCTGCCGCGATTCGTCCTGGCTGCTGGTCCATATCCTCCGCCACCTCGGCTTGGCCGCGCGTTTCGTCTCCGGCTACCTGATCCAACTGAAGCCCGACGTCAAGCCGCTCGATGGCCCTCCCGGCCCAGGCCATGACTTCACCGATCTCCACGCCTGGGTCGAGGTTTTCCTGCCCGGCGCCGGCTGGGTAGGTCTCGATCCCACCAGCGGCCTGTTCGCCGGCGAAGGCCATCTGCCCCTCGCCGCCACGCCCGAGCCCTTCTCCGCCGCCCCCATCTCCGGCGGCGTCGACCCCTGCGAAGTCCAGTTCGAACACCACTTGGCCGTGACGCGTATCCATGAGGATCCGCGCGTCACCCTCCCTTACACCGACGCCCAGTGGTCCCGCATCGAAATCCTCGGCCACAAAGTCGATGCCGACCTCGATGCCCAGGATGTCCGCCTCACCATGGGCGGCGAACCCACCTTCGTCTCCGCGGACGACCGCCAAAGCCCCGAATGGAACACCGAAGCCAATAGCGTCAGCAAGCGTATCCTCGCCGCCGATCTTCTCGACCGCCTTCGCGAGCGCTTCGCCCCCGGCGGCCTCCTCCACTTCGGCCAGGGCAAGTGGTACCCCGGCGAGCCTCTTCCCCGCTGGGCACTCACCTGCCTCTGGCGCGCCGACGGCATCCCCCTCTGGCGCGATCGCTCCCTCATCGCCCGCGAAGACATCAGCTACGGCCACGGCCCCCTCCACGCCCAACGCTTCTCCGAAGCCCTCGCCACCCGTCTTGGTCTGGACCCCGGCTATGTCAACGCCGCCTTTGAAGACCCCCTCTACTACCTCCAGAAAGAACGGCAGCTTCCCATCAATGTCGATCCGGTCGAAAACCGCCTAGACGATCCCCTCGAGCGCGATCGCATGCGCCGCGTCTTCGAAGAAGGCCTCAACACCCCCACCGGCTTCGTCATGCCCCTCCAGCGCGGCCTCGGCTCCCGCGGACCCGAATGGCAGACCGGCCTCTGGATGCTCCGCGGCCAGCATCTTTACCTGCTCCCCGGCGATTCCCCCGTCGGCCTCCGTCTGCCCCTCGCCAGCCTGCCCTGGGTAGCCTCCGCGGATGCCCCCGTCCTCACTCCCATCGATCCCTTCCAGGAACGCAACCCACTCCCGCTGCCGCGCCCGCCCGAGTTCCAAACCCGCCACGACCGCGCCCGCGACGCCCGCCCCAAGGCCGGTCAATCCGCCCCCTGGGTAGTTCGCACCGCCCTCTGCATCGAGCCCCGCGACGGCCGCCTCCACTGCTTCCTGCCGCCCGTCGAGGCCGCCGAGGACTACCTCGACCTCATCGTGGCCATCGAAGACACCGCCGCCCAACTCGGCATGCCCGTGATCCTCGAAGGCTACACGCCTCCTTTCGACTGGCGCATCCATTCCCTCAAAATCACCCCCGATCCCGGCGTCCTTGAAGTCAATATCCACCCCTCCCACAACTGGCCGGAACTGGTCGAAAAGACCAACATCCTCTACGACGAAGCCCACCAATCCCGCCTGTCCACCGAAAAGTTCATGATCGACGGGCGGCATTCGGGTACCGGCGGCGGCAATCACTTCGTTCTTGGCGCGGCCCGCCCCATGGATAGTCCTTTCCTGCGCCGCCCTGACCTGCTGCGCGCCATGATCGGCTACTGGCTGAACCACCCGTCGCTCTCCTATCTGTTCAGCGGCCTCTTCATCGGCCCCACCAGCCAGGCCCCGCGCGTCGACGAAACCCGCGCCGATTCCATCTACGAACTGGAAATCGCCTTCTCCCAGGTCCCCGGCGCCAGCGAGGGCACCCTCCCCTTCTGGCTCACCGACCGCATCTTCCGCCACATCCTCGTCGATGTCACCGGCAATACCCACCGCAGCGAGTTCTGCATCGACAAGCTCTACTCGCCCGATTCCCCCACCGGCCGCCTCGGCCTGCTCGAACTGCGCGGCTTCGAGATGCCTCCGCACGCCCGCATGAGCCTCACCCAGCAATTGCTCGTGCGCGCCCTCATCGCCTGGTTCTGGCGCACCCCCTACCGCGTGCCCCCCGTCCACTGGGGAACCCAACTCCATGACCAGTTCATGCTCCCCCACTTCATCCAGCGCGATTTCGCCGATGTCCTGCGCGACCTCGATGAGGCCGGCTACGCCTTCGATCCCGAATGGTTCGCCCCCCACCACGAGTTCCGCTACCCCGCCTACGGCAAGATCAACCAGATGGGCATCGAACTCGAATTGCGCTCGGCCACCGAACCCTGGTACGTGCTCGGCGAAGAGCCCGCCGGCGGAGCCACCACCCGCTTCGTCGATTCCTCCGTCGAACGCCTCCAAGTCAAGGTGAACGGGCTCCACGGCAACCGCTACATCGTCACCTGCAACAGCCGCCGCGTTCCCCTCCACGCCACCGGCACCAACGGCGAATTCGTGGCGGGCGTCCGCTACCGCGCCTGGCAGCCCGCCTCCTGCCTCCACCCCACCATTCCCGTCCACACGCCCCTGGTCTTTGATATCGTCGACACCTACACCGGCCGCTCCGTGGGCGGCTGTACCTATCACGTCGCCCACCCTGGCGGCCGCACCTACGATACCTATCCCGTCAATGCCAATGAAGCCGAAGCGCGCCGCATCGCCCGCTTCTTCCCCTTCGGCCATACCCCCGGCCCCATGATCATCCCCGCCGCCGAGCCCAACCCGGATTTCCCGCTAACCTTGGACCTCCGCCGATATGTAAGAATGCGATGATACGCCCTACTCGATGAAGCAACCAGTCCCCACATCCCGCGAAGCGACGGAGGAATGGGCCTACCATCCCCCCGCGTTCTTCCACGACGAGATGATGGCTCCCAGCGGCCTTTGCCGCCCCCACTGGCAGCCCCTGCTTTCCGAACTCGCCGCCATGGGCCAGGATCAGTTCCACTCCCGCTGGGTGGAAGGCCAGCGCCTGCTGCACTCCCACGGCGTCACCTACAACGTCTATGACGACCCGCAAAGCATCAGCCGCCCCTGGCCCCTCGATCCCATCCCTTTCGTCCTCGAAAAGAACGAGTGGAACCGCATCGAAGCCGCCATCGAGCAGCGCGCCACCCTCCTCAACACCATCCTCAGCGATCTCTACGGCCCCCAGCGCCTGCTTCGCGACCATAAACTGCCCGCCGAACTGATCCACCCCCATCCAGCCTTCCTCCGCCCCTGCCACGGCTTCAAACCGGTCCGCGGCATCTATCTGCACTCCTATTCCGCCGACCTCGCCCGCTCCCCCGACGGCAACTGGTGGGTCATCGCCGACCGTACCCAGGCCCCCTCCGGCGCCGGCTACGCCCTCGAGAACCGCCTCGTCGCCTCGCGCATGCTGCCCGACGTTTTCGACAAGCTGCACGTCCAGCGCTTGGCCACCTTCTTCCAGACCTACCGCGACACGCTCCGTTCGCTGGTGCCCGCCAATCGCGAGAATCCCCGCATCGTCCTCCTCACCCCCGGCCCCTACAACGAAACCTACTTCGAACATGCCCTGCTCGCCCGCTACCTGGGCTTCACGCTCGTCGAGGGCGGCGACCTTACCGTTCGCGACAACCGCGTCTTCCTGAAGACCCTCGGCGGCCTGCTCCCGGTCGACGTCATTGTCCGCCGCCAGGACGATAGCTTCTGCGATCCGCTCGAACTGCGCGAGGACTCCATGCTCGGTGTCGCCGGCCTGGTCCAGGCGGTGCGCTCCGGCAACTGCGCCATCGCCAACGCGCTCGGCTCCGGCATCCTCGAAACCGCCGCCCCAGCCGCCTTCCTCCCCGGCCTCTGCCGCCACATCCTCGACGAAGACTTGAAGATGCCCACCGTCGCCACCTGGTGGTGCGGCCAGCCCGCGCCCTTCTCCTACGTCGCCGGCAATCTCCAGAACCTCGTCATCAAACCTACTTTCCCGCGCCCCGACACCCAGCCCGTCTTCGGAGCCAAACTCAACGCCAGCAAGCGCCGCGCCCTGCTGGACAAGATGCTCGCCCAACCCGACCGCTACGTCGCCCAGGAGCAAGTCTCCCTGAGCACCGTGCCCGTCTGGGAGAACGGCCGTCTCGATCCGCGCCACTTCGTGCTGCGCATTTACGCCGTCGCCAATGGCGATTCCTACTCCGTCATGCCCGGCGGCCTAACACGCGTCAGCAATTCGCTCGATAGCTTGGTAGTGTCGATGCAACGCGGTGGCGGAAGCAAAGATACGTGGGTGATGGCCGATCACCCGGCCTCCGAATTCAGCCTGCTGCGCCCGGCCCGCGTAGCCATCGAGGTCAGCAGGGCAACCTTCGACCTGCCCAGCCGCGTCGCCGATAACCTCTTCTGGCTCGGCCGTTACATGGAGCGTCTCGAAGCCGCCGTCCGCGTCGCCCGCGCCCTCCTCCGCCGCCTCTCCCAGGAAACCGTCTTCAGTTCCCATGGCGGCCTCCATGCCGGCGAACAGGTGCTGCTCGCCCTCGGCTATCTCAAAGCCGAATCGGCCCCCGACAAACGCGCCGCTACGCTGGAGAAAGAGATCCTCAGCCTCATCTTCGACGTTAAATCCACCCGCGCCTTCGGAGCCACCACCCAGCAGATCCGCCGCGTCGCCTGGCTCCTCCGCGACCGTATCAGTATCGACGCCTGGCGCATCCTCAGCCGCTTCGAGCGCCAGTTCAATTCCGAAACCCCGCGCGACGCCCTCCGCCTCAACGTCGCCCAGGAAATCCTCGACCAGTCCGTCATCACCCTCTCCGCCTTCGCCGGCACTGTTATGGAAGGCATGACCCGCGGCGATGGCTGGCGCTTCCTCGATATCGGCCGCCGCCTCGAGCGCGCCCTCCAGATGACCGAACTGCTCCGCGCCGGCCTTGCCTCCTGCGGCGAAATCGGCGGCGGACAACTGGACGCGCTGCTCGACATGACCGATTCCACCCTCACCTATCGCAGCCGTTACCTCAGCTCCATGCAGGCCGATCTGCTGGTGGACCTGGTGCTGCTCGATGAGGCCAATCCGCGCTCTATCGCCTTCCAGACCATCCAACTCGCCGAACATATCGACCAACTCCCCGCCACCCGCGAACTGGTGCGCCGCCCCGCCGAAGCCCGCATCGCCCTCTCCCTCCGCAACATGCTCCAACTGGCCGACGTCGGCGAACTGGTGCGCGCCGACGCCGAAGGCAACTGGACCAACCTCGACACCCTCCTCATGCGCGTCGCCGGCGGCCTCCGCGACCTCTCGGAGACCCTCACCCGCGTCTACTTCAACCACGCCATCGCTTCCCGCCAAATCTCCGCCCCGTAAGCCACCCCATGCTCCTCCGCGCCACCCATATCACGCAATATCTCTACAGCGACCCGGTCTCCATCTGCCACACCGAGGTCCACCTCGCCCCCCGCGAAACCCTCCGCCAACTGGTGCACCAACACCACCTCGAAATCAGCCCCATGCCGGACCTGCTCCACGTCCGCGACGATTACTTCGGCAACGCCGTGACGATGTTCTCTCTCCATGAGCCCCACGACACGCTCACCATCACCTCCTCCAGCATCGTCGAGCTGCCTGGCCTGGAACCGCCCAACCCCGCCCTCACCCTCGCCTGGGACCTCGCCCGCGACGAAGTCCGCAAACAGGAAACCCCGGAAACCTTCGACGCCTTCGCCTACGTCTTCGAATCCCCCCGCGTGCCCATCGGCCGCGAGTTCGCCGGCTACGCCACGCCTTCCTTCCCGCCCGGCCGCCCCATCTATGAAGCCGCCGCCGATCTGTCCGCCCGCATCTTCAAGGAATTCCACTACGACCAGCGCGCCACCACCGTCACCACGCCGGTCGCGGAGGTGCTGCGCAAAAAGCGCGGTGTCTGCCAGGACTTCGCCCACTTCATGATCTCCTGCCTGCGTTCCATGGGCCTGCCCGCCCGCTACGTCTCCGGCTACCTCCGCAGCAGCCCCGAAACCAAGGGCGCCGAGGCCAGCCACGCCTGGGTCTCCGTCTTCTGCCCCGATTTCGGCTGGCTCGACCTCGATCCCACCAACAACGCCATCCCCCGCCAATCCCACGTCACCGTGAGCTGGGGGCGTGATTATGGCGATGTCACCCCGGTCCGCGGCGTCGCCCTCGGCGGCGGCGAGCAGTTGATTGAGGTGTCGGTAGAGGTGGTTCCCGTCGACGAGGAGGAAGTAGCCGCCATCGCCAACGTCTGACGTCAGTTTCGTGAACCTCTGCTCATTCCATCAATGAAAGCGGCCTTTTATCCATCAAGCCTTCGGCCTGGTCCGAGCTCGGCCGCAGTTCCAGTACAATTTGTTGACGGACTTTGCCGCACATTCTCGCTTCCAAGTGCGAGGAGGAAACGTAACGATGCCGTACGCTGGATTCGACACAGCAACCTACCCCGGGCCCCTTGCAATGCAATGGCTCTGGGATAACACGAACCTTTGGTGGGTCGGTCATTATTTGCCGGTTTCCGGCCCGGGTCTGCTTGATAAGTACACATGGAAAGGGACGTACACGCCCCTGCGGGAAATGGGGTGGGGGGTCGCGCCGATCTACGTCGGCAAGCAACCCAACTCCGTGAAGCTGCGAAAGCGCGCGGGCAAGGAGGCCGAGGAAGGGAAGTCCGACGGCGTGGAAGCGGCGCAACTGGCGGCCGTCGAGCAAGTCCCGCGCGGCGCCACCCTTTACTTCGATCTCGAAATGCCCGACATGCGCCAGAACTGGAAAACTTATTTCGCCGCCTGGGTGGATGCGGTGATCGACGAGGGCTATCGGCCAGGCCTCTACTGTTCCCATCTGTCGGGCGACAAACTCGCCGAGTACATCAAACAGGTCAGTAACGCGAAGTCGCCGAGCCGCGTGCCCGCCATCTGGGCCGTAAAGGTGAAGGAAAAGGAGAACGGCGCCTCCATCAAAGATCCGCAAGGGCACCCCAAGCCACATCCCTCGGGCTCGGGCTCACTCTACGCCACAAGCTGGCAATTGCGTCACAAGAACTTCATTTTCTGGGCAATCCAAGTGGGCCTCAAGCAGCAGAAACTCCCGCTGCGGGTAGACCTCAACAGTTCGGTCTACAGCGATCCCGGCCTGCGGACCTGGGGGCATGGAGAGCAGGACTGACCGGTAGGGCCGCCGGGCGCGTCTGATCCGAAGCCAATCCCCCAGCGGTGTTAGCATACCTAGAATGCAATCCTCGAAGACTGCCCCCGCCAAGGCTCCAGTCGCGCCCGTACTGAAAGATCCATACGCCTATGACCCGGCCGACGTCGAATCCCCGCCCCAGGGCTTCCGCAAGATGCTTGGCCGCATCGGTCCGGGTATGATCCTCTCGGCCTCCATCGTCGGCAGTGGCGAGTTGATTGCCACCACCACCCTCGGCGCCGAGGTCGGCTACGTCTGCCTCTGGATCATCCTCATCAGTTGCGCCATCAAGCCTTCGGTCCAGTCCGAACTCGGCCGCTACACCATCGCCACCGGCGAAACCGGCCTCGGCGGCTTCAACGAAGTGCCCGGCCCCCGCCTGTTCAACTGCAACTGGATCGTCTGGATGTGGGCCTTCATGGTCCTCATGACCCTCTTCCAGATCGGAGCCATGTTCGGCGGCGTCGCCCAGGTGCTCAACCAACTCATACCCGCCGTCCCCATCAACGCCTGGGTGCCCGTACTCGGCGTTATCACTTTGTTCCTGCTCCTCAGCGGCGGCTACGAACGCGTCGAGAAGCTCGCCACCATCAAAGTGGGGCTCTTCACGATCCTTACCTTCCTATGCGCCCTGGTCCTGATGCAGAAATCCGACCTCTTCAAGTGGTCCGACGTCGCCCAGGGCCTCGCCTTCAAGTTACCCCCGCAAGGCCTCGCCAGCGCCGTCGCCGTCTTTGGTATTACCGGTGTCGGAGCCGCCGAGTTATTCATGTATCCCTACTGGTGCGTCGAAAAGGGCTACGCCCGTTATACCGGCCCCCGCGATGGCACCCCCGCCTGGCGCCACCGCGCCCTCGGCTGGACCGCCGTCATGAATCTCGACATCCTCGCCAGTATGGTTATCTACACCGTCGCCACCCTGGCTTTCTACTTACTCGGAGCCGGTATCCTGCACTCGCAAGGCTTAGTCCCCGCCGCCAAGGACATGATTCCCGTCTTGTCGAAAATGTACACCGAGACACTCGGCCCCTGGGCGGTCTGGCTGTTCTACGCCGGAGCCATCGCCACTCTCTATGGCACCATCTTCGCTGCCACCGCCGCTAACTCCCGTGTTTACGCCGACATGGCCCGCCTCCTTGGCGTATTCCCCAAGGGCGATTATGCCGCCCGTTGCCGTTGGCGCAATGGAACTGTGGTCGCTTTGGTACTAATCTCCATGGCTCTCTACTTTTTCTGGCAGTCCCCCGTTCTTATGGTGAAACTCGGCGGTATGGCGCAGGCGTCTATGTTACCAGTGATAGCCATTGGCACCTTGTTTCTGCGCTTCAAACGAATGCCGGATGAGGTGAAGCCGGGTGCGATCATCACGGGTGGACTAGTGGTGGCCTCCTCCGTGACAATCCTGGTGATGGTCTACTACGCGTTTTTGACAATTAAGTAGCGGTTGTGGTGTATCCTTTCCCATACACTGTGGTATATGCTGTAACCATAACCGTAACCCAGATTTTGCAGTTCCCATCCTTACCGGATGTGAGCCGCGTCGGGTTAGATCCGTGTGTTCCGGCACATCGGATCGCGCCGGTGAGCATCTTCCTCCGAGTGCTCACCGGTTTTTTATTGCTACATCCGCGGTCGCGTCAGCGCAAACAACCAATCTAACGGCACCCACGGCACAAAGAACCGTGCCCAACCTCGCGCTAGCGCATCCCGAAACACCTCTGACGCCACATACGCCGGATACAACCGCCGCCGGCACTTCGCAACATACGCCGCGGCGCTCTCCCCACGTGCCGCCGCCCGCCCTGCCCACGATCCCGTCAGTAACGCCGACAAGATCCCCGACCCCGTAAAAGGATCCACGAATCCCAACGCATCCCCACACCGGTACTCCCCTGCCCGCGGCTTTCCCTCTCCCGGCCTCCGAAACGTAACCGGCCCCACATGCAACCAATCCCACTCCCGCCGCAACCCCCGCAACCGCTCCGCCAGCACCCCGTACGACCCTAGTAGTGCATCCACCTCAAACCCATGCCGCGCCAGCACACTCTCCGGCGCGATCCCGCACACGTTTACCCGCCCGCCCTCCACCGGGCTCACTCCCAAATAAGAGCGCTCCCCAAAGAAGTACAACTCCACCGCGCCACTATTCGGTCCCGTAAAGTGCGCCTTGAACCCAAACAGCCGCTCCCCCCTAGGCTCCCGGCTCTGGCGTCCCCCGGCGATGATCGTCCGCTCCGGACCCGGCGCCCCATGTTCCCGATGAAACACCGCCCCGCGCGTGATCGCCGACTCCAGCAGCAACTCATCCAACCGCCGCCGACTCAATCCCCACGCCGGCTCCGCCAACACCGCCCGCCGCTGCCGCGTTCCGAACGTCACCAGCATCTCCCGCATCGGCACGGCCTCTTTTGCAATACCGCGCCAAACCCCCAATCCGCGCAAAACCTCCGCCGTCTGCGGCGACAGGAATTCCCCACATACCTTATGCCGCGGAAATCGCGACTTCTCGAAGATCTCCACGCCTGCGCCCTCGCCCAGCGCCGCCAGCGCCGCCGCTCCTCCCGCCGGTCCTGCTCCGATAACCCGAATCCGCTCCATGCTTGTCTGTTAGTAGAGGCCTTTGCGACAATATCCCATTACGCAGTAATCTTTATGTCACCTTCCGATTCCCAAGAGTTCTATCGCATCCAGAAGTTGCCTCCCTACGTTTTTGCCGTCGTCAATGAGATGAAGGCAAAGTTGCGCGCGGCACAACAAGATGTGATCGATTTCGGCATGGGAAACCCCGACGGCGCCACCCCGCGGCCCATCGTCTCGAAAATGGTCGAGGCCGCCCGCAACCCGCGCAATCATCGCTACTCCCTCTCCAAGGGCCTGCCCAACCTCCGCCTCGAGATCTGCAAACGCTACGAACGCAACTACGGCGTCACGCTCGACCCCGAAGTCGAAGCCATCACCACCATCGGCGCCAAGGATGCCCTCGCACACCTGCTGTTCGCCGTGATCGGCCCGGGCGACGCCGTCGTCTCCCCCAACCCCGCCTATCCCATTCACCAATATGGCGTCATCATGGCCGAAGGGCATGCCTGCCTGCTACCCATGCCGACGCCCGCCGAGTTCCTGAACCGCCTCGAGGATCTGTATAAAACGGCCGCCAAAAAGCCGAAGATGATCCTCATCTCCTTCCCCCACAATCCCACTACGACTTGTGTCGATCTCGACTTCCACAAGGAAATCATCCGCCTCGCCGCCCTCCACGGCTCCATGGTCGTCCACGACTTCGCTTACGCCGACATCGGCTTCGACGGCTACAAACCCCCCAGCATCCTCCAAGTGGATGGCGCCAAGGAACACGCCGTCGAGATCTTCTCGATGTCCAAAAGCTACAACATGGCCGGCTGGCGCGTCGGCTTCTGCCTTGGCAATCCGAAGATGATCAAGGCCCTCGCAAGAATCAAAAGCTACCTCGACTACGGCATCTTCCAACCCCTGCAGATTGCCTCCATCATCGCCCTCCGCGAGTGCGAGGAGGAATCCGTCAAGATCTGCAACATGTACCAGAAGCGCCGCGATGTTCTGGTCGACGGCCTAAACCGAGCCGGCTGGCCCGTCACCCCGCCCAAAGGCTCCATGTTCCTATGGGCCCCGCTCCCGGAACGCTACAAAGACATGCCGTCCCTGGAGTTCTCGCAATTGCTTCTGCAAAAATCCCTCGTAGCCGTAAGCCCCGGCATAGGCTTCGGCCCCATGGGTGAAGGCCACGTCCGCTTCGCCTTCATCGAAAACCACCAGCGCACCCGCCAAGCCCTGCGCGCCGTCAAAAAATTCCTGTCCGAGTGACCGAAAATTCCTTTTCTTCGTCAATTGACGATAAACGCGAAGTCATGCTCCACCGGGTTGGAAGCAGTCCCTGGCCGAAACGAATTGGTCTGCCTACGGCGGATAGGTGTAGTCGTACCCTCTCCTACAGCCTTTACCAATCGGTTGGGAACGGCACGCCGTAAACAATCCGTAAGGCCCGCTTGGAGGGATTCCTTCGTTAAGGCCGAGCCGCCGATTCGAACTACAATTGTTGCGTCATCACGCAACAATGAGGCGCACCCAGCCCAGACCTCATGTAGGAATTGCCAGTACTGATCTTCGTTTCTGTGCCGGTCGTCTCTGAACAGCTTGGACTGCGGACGCTTCGATCCGCCGAGAAACCACAACCGCAGCCATTGGTCCTCCGCGTAGTCGGTGGTGTTCAAGTAAGGGGGGGAGGTCACAATCAGGGCAACCTTGCCTTCATGCGCGCGGAACAGTTCGCCAGATAGCCTCGCGTCGGCTAGATGTACGACTCCGCGGCGCTTGGGAAGGCGGCCGGAAAGCCGAAACCCAATCAATTTTCTTAGCACTGTGAAGCACGAACGCTCTGGCGGCGCCAACGCTCTGGTCTTCCACCACCGCACGGAGTAGTCAGGCTTCGTGCTAATCGTTCGCGGCATCCGGTTGCTGAGACATAGCGCGGTTCGGTGGGATTCTCCATGAAGGCATCCCAATAGCGTAGCTGCCAGGAACCGGTCGACCTCGTTGTCACGCCAACGCAGCCGCTTCCGCAAAAAAAGGAGTTCGCCCAACGTTTTCCGGTGAAAGCAATGTCGGAAGAACTCGTCTTCCTCCGCTGGCTCCGCGCCTGGGTCGTGGCAGGCTTCAAGTTCGTCAATGCGGCTCCACAATTCCTCCAGGGCCGGCACTCGTGCCTTCGCCCCAGACACGCATGCGGCGACGGGATTGATGTCCACTCCTATGGCATCTCGATCCATTAAAAGCCCCTGGAGGACGGTGGTACCCCGGCCCGAGAAAGGATCGAATATCAGATCACCAGGGCGGGAATACGCAAGCACTTGCGTCTCGACAAAGCTCTCTGGGAACATTGCGAAATACGGACAGATCGACTGCAGGGGGTTCTTCATGCAGGCGTCCGTTCAACGGCCAGATGCGACAAGACCGCTTGCGTCCAATCAGCCACCTCGCTTACGCGAGAGTAACCGTCGATCCTTGTGGCACAACTCGATTCACCCGACGCGTGACCAGCCGACTGAGCGATACGCCCCCTGTCAAAGATCACACCGAACGCGCCTTCGCGATACTCGAACTTCTGGCGAACCCCCTGATAGAAGTCAACTGGTCGCCCAGCCGCCGACTCTGCGGGCTCGTTCAGGTCGAACCACAAGGGAAACGGTATACAAATGGCAGGAAGATAGTTCTCGAATGAACGGCCTTGAAACCACTTCTTGAGCGTCGCGACATCCGCAACCACGGACTTGTCCTTCCAATTGAGGCCGGACGCAACTTGCACGAGCATCAGAAGCGTCGCAGCGAAACCATCCGGGAAGTGGCGCCAGGCAATGATATCAATGCCCCCATCCTTCAGTTGATCGTCGAATCCATGCGGAACATGATCTGAGACCTGATATGACCCGTACCTTGACCACGCACTCTGCAGCGCGGGCAGAAAAGCGGTGCCCTCCGCTCTCGGAGAGCCGAAAGAAACGACTTCCACTCCAAGGTATCCCCCGACCGCCAGGCAGGCGCATATCTGAAACATGGCGCCGATCTGCTCTAGGAGAGGGCGCTGCGCAGGCACTGGTACAATCAGCTTCTCCCGGATGCCGGAATCGAGAAGACAGAAGGAGTAGAAGAGTCTCCCGCTCCCAGCGTCCAGGAAGTTCTCGTGCCGCTTGAGGATCATGGATCTCTTACCCGTACCGCTCGATAACTCGAAGGGATAAGCAGCCCCCATGACCTCTGCTCGGAACCGCAACTCCTGAACAACTCGATCTTCCAGATCTTCGGCCAGTCTATTGGTGATCTCAGGCTCTCCAATCTCCTCTGCTAAGGGATCCAACTCGTTAGCAGGCGTCCGGTCGTCGGTCTCAATCTTGACAATCGTACGTAAGCTGGAGATGGACGCCTGCCTGCGGCTACTGGTAAGCGCCTGCAGTTCAAGCCAGTCCGCGATACGCACACGTTTGGAGTTCTTGTCGGGCGGCAAGATTCGCATCAGATGATCACAGGCCGGAGTCGTCCCCCTGGCTCTTTCTCACCATCGAGTCACGCAGTGTACGTACGGTCGCCGCTAAGTTTTGTCCCATCGAAAGGATCGTTGGGTCGCCGTCGAAGTGAGAAGAAAGACCTAAGGCTTCCTCGCACTTCTGTACGGCCTTTACGAGCGCGTCCTTGAACCTAGCTGAAGGAGGCTCAACTTGCTCGAAAGCTAAGTCCAGCCGCCGGGAACGGCGCAGTTCTTCCAACGCTCTCGGATGAGCAATGACTTGAACCAATTGGTTCAGATTTGGATTTTGGCTCAGAATCAAAGTGGGCTCCTTCTTCTTCTCTTGCCCGTAAAGCCAGGACATCAATAGCTGAAGTTGCTCGGTATTCTTAGAGGGAACCGGCTTCTTAGGGAGCAATTCCTCCGCGTCGTCGGGCACGCCCAGGAACCCGCGGACAGCGGGACGGGAAACGGCAGTGTAAAGGTGAGAAAACGCGAAGTGCTTTCTCGATCGGTCTTCAACCCGGAACCCTTCCTCCTGCGCCTGCTCCAGAATGTTAAATCCGTTTACCAGACGCCTGACCGTGTTGTGATTGTCCCCAAGCATTCGGCTGACCGCATCAATGTCGGGATCGTCCTTAAGCCAGTCAGCAGCATACTTCGCCTTGGCATAGGCATCCCACTTGAATGGCCCGTTGATATGCTTGAACGCGATGTACCGGCGCGCCTCGCGCCGATCCTGAACATACCTGACTGAGATTCGATCCGGTAGTGGACGCGCCAGCGTAATGGCGGGCAGTATGTAATCGAGCTTGCGTCGCAGCCCTTCGTCCGAAATGAGGCGAAGCGCCGCCAGCCGCCGATTGCCCTCATAAACAACCTTTGTGCGCGCTTGAACGATGAGGGGCTCATAGTCGATCCAGCCAGATGACATTATCGATTGAACAAGCTCCTCCACATCAAACTCATCAAGCAGGTGCCGGATCACATCTTCATCGGTTTCAAACTCTGCATCCGGCATCCTCGGATTGTGCTTGTCCAACTCCAGCAGCCTGAAATCCACGTCTTCACTTTGAATCATGGGGCAATCACTCTTGTCGGCCAGCGCATATCTTACTCGGTGCTAACATACCAGAATACAAGGAGTTCTGTTGCTGGTTCCATATTCCTCCGCGCCTGATTGGTAATGGCACCGGCCAACAACGCACTTCGCATACTCGAAAGGTCCTCAGGTCATATGCCCCTCTCCTGGCACGGCGTCTTCCCCGCACTCACCACCCAATTCCATTCCGATCAATCCCTCAACATCCCTGCCACCCTCCGCCACCTCGAACTCCTCATCCAGGCCGGCATTCACGGCGTTATCGCCCTCGGCAGCGTCGGAGAAAACCAGGTCCTCGACTACGAGGAAAAACTCGAACTCCTCCAAGCCGTCGTCCACCACGTCCAACGCCGCATCCCCGTCCTCTCCGGAGTCGCCGAAAACACCACCCGCAAAGCCTGCGCCTACGCCGCCGAAGCCCAACAAGCCGGCGCCAACGGCCTCATGGTCCTCCCCGCCATGATCTACAAGTCCGATCCCCGCGAGACCATGACCCACTTCCGCGCCGTCGCCCGCGCCAGCACCCTCCCCATCATGTGCTACAACAACCCCCCAGCCTACGGAGTAGACATCACCCCCGAGATGTTCGCAGACCTCGCCGATGAGCCCACCCTCGTCTGCATCAAGGAATCCTCCGGCGATGTCCGCCGCATCACTGACCTCCACAACCTCGTCGGCGACCGCTACATCCTCTTCAGCGGCGTCGACGACCTCGTTCTCGAAAGCATCCTGCTCGGCGTCAAAGGCTGGGTCTCCGGCCTCGTCAACGCCTTCCCCCACGAGAACCGCGCCCTCTGGGATCTCGCCACCACTGGCCAATGGGAACAGGCCCGAGCCCTCTACCGCTGGTACACCCCGCTCCTCCACCTCGACACCAAAATCAAGCTCGTCCAATACATCAAACTCTGTATGGCCGAAACCGGCCTCGGCACCGAAACCACCCGCGCCCCCAGACTCCCCATCGAAGGCGAAGAGCGCGAACAAGTCCTCCTGATCATCCGCCAGGCCATCGCCACCAGGCCCAATCTCAACGTCCGCACCGCATCCTCCCAATAAATCGCGCCCTCGACCCCGGCGGCGCGGGCGCTAAGGCCGCATAACCCACCCACACTCCGTTACCATGGAATGATCCGATGGCTCTGCGCTTCTACAACACCCTGACCCAAACCACGGAACCCTTTTCCCCGGCTCAGGCGAACACCGTCCGCATGTACACCTGCGGCCCCACTGTCTGGAACTTCGTGCATATCGGCAACTTGCGCACGTTCACCTCCCAGGACATCCTGCGCCGCTGGCTCCAATACCGCGGCTACACCCTCAACCACGTCATGAACATCACCGACGTCGACGACCGCATCATCCAGCAGGCCGTCGCCGCCGGGCAGTCCATCTACGACTACACCGCCGCCTACACCCAGGCCTTCTTCGAAGACACCGGCAAGGTCCGCCTCCAGCGCCCCGAGATCGTCTCCAAGGCCACCGATCACATCCAGGAAATGGTCGCCCTCATCCAGGGCCTCGCCGATAACGGCTGCACCTACTCGTCCGAAGGCTCCACCTACTTCCGCATCGCCAAATTCCCCGAATATGGCAAACTTGCCCACCTCCACTTCGAAGGCATGCAGTCCGGAGCCCGCGTCGACACCGACAAGTACGAAAAGGACGACGCGCGCGACTTCGTCCTCTGGAAGGCCCGCAAGGAAGGCGAGCACTACTGGGATACCCCTCTCGGCCCCGGGCGCCCCGGCTGGCACATCGAGTGCTCCGCCATGGCCATGAAATACCTCGGCGAAACCCTCGACATCCACGCCGGCGGCGTCGACCTCATCTTCCCCCACCACGAAAACGAGATCGCCCAATCCGAAGCCTGCACCCACAAGCCCTTCGCCCGCTTCTGGCTACACACCGAGCACCTCATGGTCGAAGGCGAGACCATGTCTAAGTCCAAGGGCAACTTCTACACCCTCCGCGACCTCTTCGAAAAAGGCTACAGCCCCGAAGCCGTCCGCTACCTCCTCGCCTCGGTCCCCTACCGCAAGCAACTCAATTTCACCTTCGATGGACTCCGCTCTGCCGCTACCGCCATCGAACGCCTCCGCAACTTCGAACTGCGCCTCAAAACCACCAGGTTCCCCGACGGCGGCAACCCCACATTCGACGAACGCACCGCCAAGGCCATCGCCCAGTTCGAAGAGGCCCTCGATGACGATCTCAACACCGCCGAAGCTCTCGGCGCCGTCTTCGAATACATCCGCGATGCCAACACCGCCATGGACACCGGCGAGTTCAAGACCGGCAATCGCCCAAATGCAGACTCCTTCCTGCGCAAGTTCGACCAGGTCTTTGACGTCCTCAACGCTACCGTCAGCGACCACGCCCTCTCCGACGCCGACATCGATGCCTTAATCGCCGAACGCACCGCCGCCAAAAAGGCTAAAAACTTCAAGCGCTCCGACGAGATCCGCCAAACCCTCGCCGACCAGAACGTCATCCTCGAAGACACCAAGGAGGGAACACGGTGGAAAAGAAAGTAACTCCCATGAACCTCCAGACCCGGGCCGTCCACGCTGGCGACCGCAAAAAGCCTAACGGCGCCATCCCCGTCACAACCCCCATCTACACGGCCGCCAGCTATATCTACGACAAGCTCGAAACCCTCGACCAGGTCTTCGCCCAGGAGATCCCCGGCGACTCCTACGCCCGCTACGATAACCCCACCAACCGCGGTCTGGAAGAACTGCTCGCCTCGCTGGAATCCGGAGCCACCGCCCTCGCTACCTCCAGCGGCATGACCGCCGTCCAATTCGCCCTCACCGCCGCCCTCCTCGACCGCCGCAAGCACATCGTCGCCAGCACCGGCCTCTACGGCGCCACCATCAGAATGCTGCAGTCCATCTTCGAGCCCCTCGGCGTCGAAACCACCTTCGTCGATATCTGCGATCCGGCCGCCGTCGAAACCGCCATCGCCGATACCAGGCCCGGAGCCGTATTACTAGAGACCATCTCCAACCCTCTGCTACGGGTTGCCCCCGTCGACACCATCGCCAGACTCGCCAAAGACGCCGGCGCCGCTCTAGTCGTCGACAACACCTTTGCCACCCCCCTCATGCTCCGGCCCCTGGAACTCGGCGCCGCCTTCTCGGTCCACAGCCTCACCAAGTTCCTCTCCGGCCACGGCGACGTCCTCGGCGGCTGCATCATCGCCGATGAGGCCAGCGCCCCCCTCCTGCGCTCGCTCAGCCGCACCGCCGGCCCCATCCTCGGCCCCTTTGAAAGCTATCTCTCGATGCGCGGCATCAAGACCTTCCCCCTCCGCTTCGAGCGCCAGTGCCATAACGCCTGCCATCTCGCCAACTGGCTCAACCACCACCCCAGAATCGCCAAGGTCAACTTCCCCGGCCTCCCCAACCACCCCGATCAGGCCGTCAGCGACCGCCTCTTCCCCGGCGGCCTCCGCGGAGCCATGATCAGCTTCGAACTAAAAGACGCCGCCCGCGACGAGATCTTCCAATTCATGGATAGCCTCAAGCTGATCGTCCGAGCCACCAGCCTAGGCGACGTCCACACCATGATGCTCTACCCCGCCATGAGCAGTCATCGCGACGTCAGCCCCGCCACCCGCCGCAGAATGGGCATCGGCGACAACTTAGTCAGGCTCAGCGCCGGCATCGAACAGGTAGAAGACGTAATCGCCGACCTAAACCAAGCCCTGTAGGGCAGACCTCCAGGTCTGCGCCCGACGTCCACGTCGGGCCCGCGCTCTCATCCAAAAATCCCATCAACGGCGATACGTTCCCCATCCAAAATCCCCACCGGAATCTCCATCCCAGCCCGGTAAATCCGCACCCCCTCAGCCGTCGTCACCCGAACCTCGTTAGCCCCTGGGTCAACCCACCAGAACTCGCGACACCCATTCGCCAGACACAGCCGCTCGTACTGGAGCAAATCCAGCATGCTCCGCCTCGGCGAAAGCACCTCCGCCACCAACTCCGGTGCGCCCGCGACCGCATCTTGTTCCAAAGCCTCTGCCCAGCGCGACGGCGTGATCGCGGCGACCTCCGCATCCCGCAACTCGTACTCCGCCAATGCCCGGAACGGTACCTTGATGTAGATCTCAAACCGTCCACGGCTCACAGCCATGAGCGACCCAGCCAGGAGGTGCCACACGTGGCATTGCCGCGCAGTGGCGTGGCCCGTATTAACCGCCCGTCCGTGATGTAGTTCCAGGTGAGACGTATCCCCCGGCAAAGCCAGGAACTCCGCCACCATCATCAGACCAGTCGTTGCCGCCATGCCCTCAGCTTACCTTCCGTAAATCGGGGACATTAGTAGACGCTACCGGCCAAAAATCGCATCCACGGCGACTCGTTCACCGTCCAGGACCAGCACCGGGATCTCCATCCCCGCCCGATAGATCCGAACTCCCTCCGCTGTCGATACGCGAACCTCATGCGCCCGCGGGTCGAGAATCCAAAACTCGCGACATCCGTTCGCCAGACACAGCCGCTCCCGTTCCAACATCTCAATCATACTGTTGGAAGGCGACAGCACCTCCGCCACCAGGTCAGGAGCACCGCTGACAGCGCCCTGGGCTTCAGCCTCGTCCCAACGATCCGGTGTGACCGCGGCGACGTCGGCAGCACGCACATCGTGCTCGGGCAATGCTCGGAAAGGCACTTCCGTGTAGCACTCGATTCGTCCGCCGCCCAGCGCCTTCAGCAAAGCCGCTAGCTTGTGCTGTATTCGCAGATGCAGCGCATGGGCTCGCCCCATATCCACCACCGCCCCATGATGCAGCTCCAGCGTCGAAGTATCCCCAGGCAACGCCAGGAACTCCGCGACCGTCATCAGACCGGTGGTTACCGCCATACCCTTAGCTTACCTACTTCTTCCCCCAATTCGTCACCACGCCCGTCGCCAGATGATTCACCACCTTCGCCTCATTCCGTGCCATCTCGTAGTACGCCGCCCGCAGCAACTGATCCTTCCGGTTGATCAACTGGTCCCGGATACTCTGCTGCACCCGCGGGTCCGTCAACTCCCGCTGCCCGGCCGGCTCCTTCGAGATCACCTTCAAGATCCGGTAGCCCTCTTCCGTCTTAATCGGCTGCGATACCTGCCCCGGCTGCAGCGTCATCACCATCTTCCGCAACTCCGGATTCGCCTTCTCCAACGACGACTCCCCGATAAACCCAAGATCGCCCCCATTGGCCGCCGTATTCGGGTCCTCGCTGAAGTTCTGCGCCAGCGACCCAAAATCCTCGCCACCCTTGGCGCGCCCTTCCAACAGCAGAATCTTCTTCCGCGCCTGCTCGTCGTTGGTCGCCTTATCCCCGCGCAGGTTCCGTACATTCGGATCCGCCCGCGGCGTCACCACGATCTGCGCCAAATGCACATGCGGCTCCGCCAGATGGAAGTTCGCCTTATTCGCCCCGTAGAACTCGCTGACCTCTTTATCGGCGATCGTAATCTTCGACGTGATCTCTTTATTGAACAGCTTCGAAACGCTCAACTCCTTCCGCAGTTGCGTCTTCAGATCCTCCACCGTCATATTCCGCGCCTGCATCTGCTTCTGGAACTCTTCCTGCGTGTAGGGCGTCTTCAATTCGTTGAACTTCGAATCCACCTCGCTCTCGGTGGCCATCAGGTTCAGTTTCTCGGCCCGCTGCAGCATGATCTCGTTGTCGATCATCGTCCGCAGCATCTCCAGCTTCTGGTACGTCAACTGGTCTTCGCTCGGCTTCTCGCTCATGTTCCCGAACTGGAACTTATACTGCTTGTCCAAATCGGCATTCGTGATCGCCTTGCCGTTCACCTCGGCGGCGACATTCGCCGGCGCTGCCTTCTTGCAGCCGCTCAGTCCTAGAATCGCGCCCAGCGCCAGCGCCAGAAAGATCGCCCGTTTGCTCATGAATCTTTGATTCTAACGCCGATTCACCCCGCCCGTTAATCCGTGGATACAATCCGCCCTCCACCATCACTTGGTCCACAGAGCGGCATCGTCCGCGCCGCCCCATCTCTCTTTTGCTTTGGAGATTACGATGCTTTCGATCGCTAAACCGATTCTCTCGACGCTTCTGCTTACGCTCGCCGTGCAAACCTCCGGCTGGGCCGCAAGCTGCGGCACCGTCGCCGCGCCCACTGCCTGCACCCTCTCCCTCAACGGCAACACCCAGGTCACCGCCAGCAACTTCAATCTGGCGGTTTCCAGCGGCTCCACCCAATACCAAGCCTCCGATATCCTAATCGATATCCTGGCCGGGGGCGGCGGCATCTTCCAGTTGCAGTTCAGCAAGAACGCCAGTGGGCCCACTCCGGGTGTCGTATTCCTAGCTAACCCTGGGGATACCGCCGCCTTCAGCTTCACCTACGATCTCGCTCTTGCCCCACTCGTTCCCGGCGCCACCCAGTTCACCGGAGCCACCGTTCAGATCACCGAATCGGCCGTGGGCAACGGTTTCGCCGCCGTCCAACTCTCCATCTCCGGCATGCCCTCCACCTGCCAAGCCACCACGAGCACCAACAGTGTCTCCTGCGTCCTCCCTCCCGGATCCGCCAGTTCCTACACCCCAGGCAACATCCTCCAACTCGCGGGCAATAGCGGCAACGCCAGCATCCTCAATTTCCGCAACATCTTCGACACCTCTTTCACCGCCTCTAACACGGCCGTTCCAGAGCCCGGCAGCTTCGCCCTCCTCAGTCTCGGCCTCACCAGCCTCCTCTGGATTCGCCGCCCCCGCAGTTCCAAGTGGGGCAGGCGTCCAACGCCTGCGCGCGACGTCCACGTCGCGCCTCTTCTACATCAGTCCCAAAATCGAGCGGCTACCCCAGCTTCTGGTCTCTCTCACCCTTGAAGCGATCACAAGCCTTGTTTCCAACAGAATCAACAACTTGCAAGCCCTACCCAAAACCCCCATGCTATGGTCGTCCCGTATGACTGACCAATCCGAACGCAATCGCGAGAATTCGCAACACTCCACCGGCCCGAAAACGCCGGAAGGCAAAGCCACCTCCTCCCAGAACGCCAGAAAGCACGGCTTCACCGCCCGCAGCGCCTGGTCTCCGGCCCACTTCACCGAAGACCAGATCCAGTTCTTCCGCGACTTCTACAGCCGCCTAAAACCGGACGGCCCCGTAGAAGCCACCGTCTTCGACCAGATCATCCACGCCGCCTGGAATCTGCGTATGATCGCCGTCCAACTCGACAAACTAGCCGCCGAGTTCAACTGTGAAGAAGTCCCGGAGTTCCTCAACATCCCCGACCTTCCAGAAGACGCCGAGCGCCGCTACAACCGGCTCCTCCGCTACCAAAATCGCAACGAGCGAGCCTTCCAGGCCAACATGCGCCTCCTGGCCTCGCTCCAGACCAACAGAGTAGCCGCCGACTACACCGGAACCCCCAGCGAAAAGCCGCTGACTTCCATCTCGGCCCTAATCGACGTAGCCAAGATCGTGCGCCTGACCGATCGAAGCCAGCCGGAGCCCCCCGGCATCGCTCCCAAGGCCCGTCAGCAGCCCAGCCGGGCCGCCTGACGCAGCCAAAACCGCAACCCTAACCCCGTCGCCGATTAATCCGCCGCCAGACCCAAGCCCGAAGTGTGTCCCTGCTTCTCTACCGAACCACCAGGCTATCGCTCGGCAACAATCTCGACGACGACATCGCCTCTCACAACGGCCTGGCAACTAAGACGGCTGTGCAGGGTAAGGCCGGCGGCCAGATCCAGACGATCGGCTTCGTTGTCCTCCAGGGGAGACAGATTGCCGTCACCCTGCTTCACTACAATGTGGCAAGCGGTGCATTCGCAGCAGCCGCCACACGTGTGATCGAGTGGAATCCCATAGTGGAGCGCAATCGCAAGCAAAGATTCCGGTTTGCCATGACCGGAGTAAGGCAGTCTTCCCGGCTCAAACTCGACAGTGGTCTGGGCAGGAAGGAAAGTAACTTTCGGCATTTAAAGGCAGGGTAGCAAGGTGGGGAAACATAACCACCCCGCAACACCGGTCACGCCCATTACCAACTTATTTCTCCCTCAGAATCAACACCCACACCATCCACGGCCCGAAACATCCGAACCGCTATGATCTCCTAAAGCCAGGGAGCAGCCAAACTGTGAGGTTATTTTGGAAAGAAGGCGGGGTGTGGTGGCCAGGGACGGGATCGGTCCCGACCTGCACATTGATTCCACTCAACTTATAGATTCTACATCTAGCCACTTTGGACCAGAAAGCCTAGAAAGACAAAGTCCGGCACAAATCGGGCACAAAACCGATGGACCTATACCTTCGCTTGGAAATAAAAAGCGCCGCGGTCAGGCGGCGCACAAGCGAGGAACAAATTGTCCAAGACCAGTCTAACCAAGACCCCTGCCGTTTCCAAACCGGCAAAACCCATCTGTAACCAGCCCACCGCCACCAAGGATGTGGACCTGATTCTTCGACGGGTCGATGTTGAGATCCGGGTGTTGAAGATGGCGGCGAGCCACTTCATTGAGGTGGCCCGGCTATTCAAAGATACGCCGCGCACCTCGTCATCTCTTGACGTGAACTTGCCTGCATTGCTCGAATCCATCGAGTTCCAAATCGATACCTGGGTTGAAGACATCGACACCCGCCTGATTGAAGCCAAAGCCGACGACTTGATTGCCGAGCGGAGGGCGAAGTAGTGAATCCTGCCGCTCACACGGCAACTGGGGTGCGGGGCTTTATGCCCTGCATCCCAGCGGACCTCACAGAGCTTGACCAGTGGGTGACGTGGCGCCTTGAGGAAGTGAACGGGCGTCCGGCGAAGGTTCCGTACCAGACGAACGGCCGGAAAGCTTCCAGCACTGACCCCGCAACCTGGGCAAGCTACGAACAAGTCATCACGGCGAAGGGGTTCACCGGCATCGGCTTCGTGTTCACCGAAGCTGACCCGTTCTGCGGTATTGACCTCGATGATTGCCTCGATGAGCGCGGCAACGCGAAGGCGTGGGCGGCGCCCATCATCGAGCGATTCGGTGACACCTACATGGAGGTATCCCCAAGTGGAACCGGCATCAAAATCTGGTGCAAGGCATCGCTTGCGCGTGCGGCGAAGTTCCCATATCACGATGGCGCAATTGAGATCTACACCAAAGGCCGGTACTTCACGGTTACAGGCCGGGCGTTCCGCGGCGCTCCCCCCGAGATCGAAGAGCACCAGAAGGACGTAGAGGCCGTCATCGCATTCAGTAAAGCGCATCAGCCGAAGGCAACTATCGAAGGCGACGGCGGCAAGATCCGCAAAGGAACGCAGCACAACCATCTCGTTGCCCTTGCGGGCACAATGCGCGCCAAAGGCATGACGCCGGATGAAATATTCGCGGCGCTGCTCGAAGTGAACCGCAACCGGCTGGAAGAACCTGCACCGCCTGAGAACATCCGTCGGATCGCAGAATCGGCCGGCAAATGGGAAGCGCCGGAGTGGAAGGCGAATCTGCTACACAGCGGCGAGAAGGTCAGGCCCAACCTGGCGAATGCAGCGGAGGCCTTGGAGAATGCACCGGAGTGGCGCGGCGTCATCGGGCGCAGCGACTTCACGCTCTGCATCGAGGCACGCAAGCCGACGCCATGGGGCAAGACTGGGCTATGGACCGACGATGACGACTTCGAGGCTTGCGCCTGGCTCCAGCGCAACGGGCTGGAAGTAAAGTCCGGGACGGTGAAGGAAGCGGTGGAACTGGTTAGCGCGCGGCACCGCTTCCATCCCGTCCGGGACTACCTGGAGTCTCTCACCTGGGATGGCGACGGCCGTGTTGATACGTGGCTGACTGAGTACCTGGGCGCCGAGCCGAGCAACTACATGGCGGCCGTGGGCCGACGCTTTCTGATATCTGCGGCGGCGCGCATCTTCCGCCCTGGCTGCAAAGCCGACTGCATGCTGGTTCTGGAAGGGCCGCAAGGCCGGTACAAGTCCTCTGCACTGGCGGCGCTGGGCGGCGCATGGTTCGCGGATTCGCTGGGCGATGTCACCAGCAAGGATTCCATCATGCAATTGCGCGGGGCCTGGCTCATCGAGGTTTCAGAAATGGAGTCCTTCAACAAAGCAGATTGGGGGCACGTAAAAGCGTTCCTTTCCCGCAGTACCGACCGCTTCCGGCCGCCTTACGGGCGCCGGGTGATAGACGCACCGCGGCAGTGCATCCTGGCCGGCACGACCAACAATCCCGAGTGGAACCGCGATGCAACCGGGGCGCGGCGATTCTGGCCGGTGCGGTGTGGCGCCATCGACCTTGAGCGGCTGAAGGAAGATCGCGACCAACTATGGGCCGAAGCGCTGGTGTTGTTTCGTGACGGCGCGAACTGGTGGTTGGACACCCCCGACCTTGTAGCCGAAGCGCGCGGGCACCAGGAAGAACGCTACGCGCGGGACGTCTGGCAAGACCGCATCGAAGCATGGATAGCACGGCGCGACGATGAGCCGATCACTAACGCCTTGGTCCTCACCGAATGCATTGGGAAACCCATCGATCAATGCACCCGCGTGGATCAGAACCGTGTGGGCGATTGCCTTCGCACGATGGGTTACGAGCGGCGGCGCATCCGCTGCGGCACCAAGGTGGAGTGGCGGTACGTGAAGGAGAACGAATAATGTTCCCCTTTGTCCCCTTCTCTGTCCCCTTCTGTTCCCCTTACAGTTCCTTTGTTTTCAACAGTGTCCCCTTGTTCCCCTTTGAATCAGAACTCCCATGCGCGCGCGCATGCGCGCGCATGTGAGATCACAACACAAGGGGAACAAGGAGAACAAGGGGACATTACTGATTCTACGGGGGTTATTTTGTTCCCCTTATCCAACACAAGGGGACAAAGGGGACAAATTGTGAAGCAAATATCGATAGCACGGCAGCGCAAGCAGTTCGAGGAGGGCAACAAGCGCGCGGCGCTGGTGATCCTCTCCGACGTGGCGCGCTACGGTGGCGACGGCGCCGGGCTGGTGCAGTGGGCGCGGCTGGTGGCACCCATGGCCGCGACTCGTAGGAGTTCTGGCGAAAACAACCGCGATGCCCCTCAACACATTCGAAAGGGTTCCGAAAGCATATGACACCCCCCAAGCATCTCAGCGCTGAATCGAAGCGCACCTGGCGCCGAGTGGCAACCGACTACGAACTGACCGCGGACGCGGCGCTACTCCTGGACGCTGCCCTGACGCAGTGGGACCGGGCGGCGGAAGCGCGCCGACTCATCGAGACGGAAGGAATCGTCAAAGATGGGAAACGGCACCCTGGCGCCGATATCGAAAAGCAGGCAGTGAGCCTGTTCCTTCGGGCTTGGCGTCAACTGGGCCTGGATATCGCCCCTCCTGGCGCCGTAGGGCGTCCGAGCAACAGCGTCTAGGGGTAACGGTGCCAAGACTTCGCAAAATCGCCCTGAGGCGAAAAGAAACCGATCCGCTGGTATCCCTGCTGGAGGGCACGACCGGGGCGGCGCGCGTGTTGCGCTTCTTCGAAGGCTGCCTTCTTCACGGCAAGGGCGAATGGGCGGGCCGGCCGTTCCGGCCGCTGCCGTTCCAGGAACAGATCATCGTAGATTTGTTTGATACCCTCCAACCCGACGGGCGGCGCCAATACCGGGAAGCGCTCCTGATGATCCCGCGGAAGGGCGGCAAGACTACCATGACCGCGGGGCTTGCTCTTCAGCAGACCTTCGACGGCGAAGCCGGCGGCCAGGTAGTGGTAGCGGCTAACTCCAGGGACCAGGCGTCTCTGCTGTTCAACACCGCGGCGAACATGGTGGAAGCTTCCCCCGTGTTGAGCATGCGCGCGGTGGTGAGCAGGGCACAGAAGCGGATCACGGACAAGCGGACGAAATCCACGTTCCGCGCCATCTCCGCGGACGCGCCGACGGCACACGGCATGGACCTGAACTGCTGGATCTATGACGAACTCCACGCCGCGCCGAACGGCGAACTGTTCGACGTGTTGCGCACATCGGGCGGGGCGCGCCGGCAACCGCTGGGCATTGTCATCAGCACCGCTGGCCATGACCTTCTATCACCGCTGGGAATCCTCTACCAGCATGCCAAACGTGTCCTTCATGACCCGAGCATCGACCCGAGCTTCTACGCTTGCATCTTCGAAGCGGCCGAGTCCGATGATTGGCTCGATGAGGCCACATGGTTCAAGGCGAACCCCGCCCTGGGCGTGTTCCGCGAGTTGGATGAAATGCGCGCGACGGCACAACGTGCGAAGGAACTACCAGGGCAAGCCGATGCTTTCAAACGCTTGTATCTGAACCAGTGGACCGCGGCCGCGCATACCTGGATGGACATGACGAAGTGGGACGCATGCGGCGATGACGTACCAGACTCCGAACTGGAAGGGCTGCCGTGTTACGGTGGCCTGGACCTAAGCGCGACGACTGACCTCACCGCCTTCGCCCTGGCCTTCCCACATCCGAACGGGCGCGTCTACCTCCGGCATTGGGCATGGGTTCCAGAGGACAACATCATCGAGCGCGAGCGGCGAGACCGGGCGCCGTATCGGCTATGGGCTGACCAGGGGCGCGTGATCCTGGCACCTGGAAGCGTGATCGATCCGCGGCTGGTGGTCCGGCACATCATCGAACAATCACAGCGTTTCCGCATCGAGAGAATCAACTTCGACCGGTGGGGCATGGTTCCCGTTTATGAAGACCTCCAGGGCGCCGGCCTGCAGGTGGTCCAGATGGGGCAGGGCTACGCGTCGATGAGCACGCCAACGAAAGACCTACAGGCGGCGGTGCTGTCGCAACGCCTGGCGCATGGTGGCTGCCCGTTACTACGCTGGCAGGCGGCGGCCGTCACCGTCACCAGCGATCCGGCCGGCAACATCAAACTGGTGAAGCCTGACCGACTGAAGCATACGAGGCGCATCGATAGCGTGGTGGCTTTGGCCATGGCCTTCGATGGCGTCTTGCGATGCGCGAATAGCAACGGGGCGCTGGATCAGTTCCTGGCGGCGCCGGTGGTGATCTGAAAAAGCACTTGTAACTGCAAAGTACAGAGGGCATAATCATATCAGCCGAGTCATCGTCAACGCCTATGGGTTCCCGGGTCCCATAGGTACAGCCGATGGGCGGCGATGAGATGACATGGAGCACAACACGATGACAACGGCACTCGACAGCATCATTGAAAAACACGCTGAGCTCACCGGCCTAGTAGCCAAGATCGGCAGCGAGAAGCGCATGCCTACCGATGAGGAACTCGCGCGCATTCAGTCTTTGAACAGCGAAGTGGAAACCGTCCGCAAGTCCTGGGAGAGCACGGGGCGCGCCGTCTTCCTGGCGGGCGTCCGCGGCAGCCAGAGCCAGGCCGACGGGCCGAAGGTACTGAAGTCCAGCGAAACGCTGGTGGACACCTGGAAGGGCTCCTATGAACCCGAATACGAGCGGTGCAGCATTGGGAAGATTCTCAAGGGCTACATCATCGGCAATTGGGACGGGGCCGAACTGGAACAGAAGGCCATGGCGTCTTCGCCTACATCGGCAGGCGGTGTCAACATTCCGGTTCCGTTGGCGGCGCGCATCATCGACCTGGCGCGCAACAATGCCGTGGTCATGCGAGCGGGGGCCGTCACCGTGCCGATGGACACCGCGACGTTGAAGCTGGCACGTTCGACGCAGGACATCACCGCGGGCTGGTACAGCGAAGCGGGCGCGATCGCCGCGTCCGACATGGCCTTCGATTCCGTCACCTTCACGGCGCGCAAGCTGGCGGCACTGGTGGTCGTCAACAACGAACTCCTGGAAGATGCGCAGGGCGTCGATGCTGCCATTGAATCCAGCATCGCGCAGAAGCTGGGCCTGGAGCTGGACCGCGTTGCGCTGGTGGGAACCGGCACCGCACCCGAACCCCGCGGGCTGCAGAACATCTCCGGCATCAACACCGTGACCAGCACGGGCACGCCCGCCGATTACGCGAAGTTCCTCACCGCCTACTACAGCATCATCGCCGACAACTTCATGCCGAACGCGGCCGTCTATTCGCCGCGCACCGCTGAGACGCTGGCCAAGCTGGTAACCGGCATCAGCGGCGACAAAACCCCGCTGACTCCCCCGCGCGAATGGACCGACCTTACGCGGCTGGTATCCAACCAGGTGCCGAACAACCTGGGCGGCGGTACGAACGAATCGCTGGCCTTCATGGGGCAGTGGAACCAGCTTGCCGTGGGCATCCGCAAGACCCTCACCATCGAGGTATCGCGCGAGGGCGCATACGACGTTTCCGGCACGGTTTATTCGAGCTTCCAAAAGGACCAAACTCTGGTCCGCGCCATCATGCGGGTTGACGTGCAATGCTTCCAGCCGACCGCGTTCTGTCTCATGAGCGGGGTAACGGCGTAAGACTTCCGCTCGCGCGGAAAGGCCGGGCGTGTGGAGTTTCCTTCCTTTATCTCCACACCCCGGCTCGGGTCACACGATGCTGAAACCCTTAACGACCTTCACCGATTGGCTGATCCGCAAAAGCGGACTACGGCAGCCTGCGCAGTGGCTCAAGGAAATGTTCGACATTCACCCGACCCATGCGGGCGTCGATGTCACCCCTGAGAGCGCTATGGGCAGTTCAGCCGCGGCGGCATGCGTCCGGCTCCTGAGTGAGTCTGTTGCATCGCTTCCCCTGTTCGTCTATCGCCGCACCGAAGCAAGCAAGCTGAAGGCGCCGGGGCACGCCCTGTATCGCGTCCTTCACGACAGACCGAATGATTACCAGACTTCCTACACCTGGCGGCAGCAAGCCCTGGCGCACGTGCTGTTGCACGGGAACGCCTACAGCGTCATCGAGCGCGCCGACAATAACCGGATCGTCGCACTGTGGCCCATGGACCCGCGGGCCGTCACCGTCGACACGCGCGGCGGGCGCGTCACCTATTCGCATTGGGCCATGGGCGAACGCAAGATCTTCGACTACTCCGAAGTCCTGCACGTGAAGGGGCCCACGCTCGACGGCATCACCGGCGTGGGCATCGTCCGCATGGCGCGGCAGGGCATCGGCCTGGACTTGGCCATGCTGCAGCACGGCGCAAGCCTTTATAAGAACTCCGCGCGGCCGGGGCTGGTGCTCAAAACGGGGCAGTGGCTTTCAGCGGAGCAACGCGAGAAGATGCGGGGCTGGTTCGAAGGCGACTTTGCCGGGGCGCTGAACCGGGGCAAAACGGTGGTGCTCGAAGGCGGGCTTGAACTGCAGCCGGTGGGGTTCAGCGCTGAAGATGCGCAGTTCCTTGGAAGCCGTCAGTTCAGCGTCCAGGAGATTTGCCGATGGTTCCGGGTTCCTCCGCATATGATCGGTGATCCGACGCGCCTGGCCTATGCATCGAGCGAAACCGAAATGTTGGCCTTCATGCAACACAGCTTGCGGCCGTGGCTGGTGAACATCGAAGCCGAGATGGCAGTGAAGCTGTTTCCGGCCGACGGCGAGCACTTCGCGGAGTTCGACGCCAACGCGATCGCGCGCGGCGACCAGGCAAGCCGCTACGACTCCTACAGCAAGGGCCTCGCCGCGGGCTTCCTGACCATTGCGGACGTGCGGCGCTGGGAGAACCTTCCTGAGCTTCCCGACACCGACCGGCTGTTACGGCCGGCGAACATGATTCCGGCATCGGAGGTACCGACGAATGTCCAGTGATTTAGTTTTGGCGCTGGAAATCAAGAGCGCAAGTGAGGCGGGCGAGATCGAGGGCTTTGCGGCCGTCTACGGCAACGTCGATACCCAAGGTGACCGCATCGAGAAGGGCGCCTTCACCGCCGACGCCGGGAAAGAGATTCCGCTTTTGTGGCAGCACAAAGCCGACCAGGTGGTAGGCGTCGGCACGCTCGAGGAAACCCCCGAGGGCTTGCGCCTGAAAGGGCGCCTGCTGCTGGATACGCAAGCGGGCCGGGAAGCCTACAGCCGAGTGAAGGCCGGGGCCGTCAAAGGGCTATCGGTGGGCTTCCGGCTGTTGAAGCACGCTTGGGACGGCGCGGTACGCGTAGTGCAGGCGGGCGCGGTGGCGGAAGTCAGCCTGACGGCGTTTCCGGCAAACCCCGCGGCGGCGATTACGGCGGTGAAGGAAGAGAACCCCTACCGCGTCCTGGCGCGGGCGGCGCGGCCGGATTGGAACCTGTGGAGTTGAGCATGTATCCGGTAACCAAACTCATCACAGGGCCCGCGGCGGAACCCATCACCCGCGACCAGGCCAAGCTTCACTTGCGCGTGGATCACGCGGCAGAGGACGCCTATATCGACGGGCTGATTAAGACGGCGCGCCTGTATGTTGAGGACCTTTGCGGCGCTCTCATCACGCAGACCTGGAAAGCGTTCTACGACTCCTGGCCGGAATCGGAGTTCATTCTCCCAAAGGGGCAGATTCAGAGCGTCACGCACGTCAAGTACACCGACACCGCGGGCGTCACTACGACGCTGGGCGGCAGCACGTATCTTGTGGATATCGACATGAGGCCGGGTCGTGTGATCCGCAACTATGGCACAAGCTGGCCAGCCGTGGCGCTATCGCCGCGGAACCCCATCGAAGTGCAGTTCATCGCGGGTTACGGCAACGCCGGCACCGACATTCCCGATCCGATCCGGCATGCTCTGCTGCTGCTGATCGGGCACTGGTTCGCGCACCGTGAAGGCATCACCTTGGGTGAGCGGGCCGCCATCGAGAGCAAGCCTCTGGCTATGGGCATCGAGGCCTTGTTGAGGAACTACAGGAGATAAACCATGTCACTGGTGGCAGCACCCCCCGCATACCTGAACGAGAAAAAGCACCTGGAACCCGATCTGGTTCCGAACTCGCTTACCGACGTTTACCCCGGCAACTGCTACATAGAGGAAATGACCTTCAGCACGGCGGGCGCCACCTCGGCGACCGTCACCGTGCAGGATAAGCAGGGCACTCCGCGCGTCGTTGTGAAGGACCTGGCGGTTGATCCAGGGGCGCCGGTAGTGGTGCGCTTCGACGGGCGGTACTGCCCTGGCGGCGTGTCCTGGCAAGCATCGGTGGCCGGGGCCGTGGTGGGCTACATCCGGATTCGATAGGGATTTGTCCGACGCGGCGAGACCGGCCGCAGAAGTTCCATTAGCTCTTTTGGGCCACCCCGCAAAGCCCTTTCTTCACTCGCTTGTGAAGGGCAGGTATGGGGTGGCCTTTTTTACTTGACGCTGTATCCGGTACTGGATACTATTCTAGGTAAGGGTTCGATGCCACTCATAATCAACGATGCGGTGAAGCAACTTCGGGAGTCGCTTGACATGACGCAAGACGAATTCGCCAAGCGGCTGGGTATCGCCCGGATCAGCCTTGCGCGATACGAAACGAGCAGGGTGCCACCGTTCAAGATGCTGTGGGAGTTCCGCCGTCTCGCTGATGAGGCTGGAAACCTGCAACTTTCTGACATCTTCCATTCAGCCATGGTCCAGGTAACCCCCGTCATGAGACGCGGGATCACGGCCAACACCGCATGGCACATCCAAGACTGCGATCGCCGCTTACTCCTGCTGCAACCTGCACTAGAGGCATCCCCGGTGACGGACTGGCGCGAGGACTTCGACAACGCGCGCGAGTCGCTGCTTGACATCTACCGTGGAGTGATCCTGGCGGACCCAGACTTCACCGAGCAGCGGCGTAGCCTTGCGTATACAAGCCCTTTCTTTGGAATGCTGAACTCGATTAAGGCGTTGAGCCCCGAGGAGAAAGAGAGGGAGAGGGTCGAACTAATCGCTTCTGCGAATAAGATCGCGGCGGAATTTGGGCAACCGCTAATTCCCGAGGATTACCAGTTCCCCAGACAACGGAGTCTCTTGAAGAAGCGTAAGCCCGCGAAGAAAGGGAAGGCATGAAGTCACTTCCCATCAGCATCGACCGGCATTACAGCACTCGCTTCATCGCAGAGTGGTGGGGAGTTTCTGAGAAGACTGTCGTCAGAGAATTCCAGGACCGTGAAGGTGTTCTGAAGCTTGGAGACAAGCGGGTGGAATTACGAATTCCTGGCACGTTGGCGCAGAAGGTTTACGAGGAGAAGACCCGTTGAACCTCCAGTTGCAGCGCCGGCACACAGGTAGGTGTCCCGACCGGGCGAAGGGCTTGCACTTCATGAAGTGCAAGGGTAAGTGTCCTTTCCGCATCGTGGGGCGGCTGACTGCGGAGCAAGCGGCGCTACTTGGGCTTAGCGTGGATAGTGAGGGAAGGGTACGGCAGACGTTGAAGGTGCGCGACCTGGACCGGGCGAACCGCATCCTGACGGGCTACTACAACAAGTTGGACGGGGCGCCGGCCGCTGCGGTGGCCGAAGCGGTAGAACGCGTGACGATGGAGTCCGCCGTGAAAGCGTACCTGGAGTACAGGGAGACGCGGCGCGGCGCGAAAGAAGAGACGATCCGCAAGTATCGGCGGGTTCTTGGGTATCTGCAACAGCACTGCGCTACTCACAGCATCGAGCACGTTGCTGATGTCGATGGCGACCTGATGAACGCCTACGAGGATTGGCGCAACAAGCACGGCTGGACCTGGAACAATGAGGCCTCTATCCTGAAGGGCTTCTTCACCTACTGCATCGAGAAGCGGAAGTGGATACGTGAGAATCCGGCGGCCGTTCTGGAAGCGCCAGAGCCGAAGGAGCCGAACCAGGTTGTTCCGTTTACGAGCGATGAAATCATCGCGATCCTGAAGGCCTGTGATACGTTCGGCGCTGGGGCCTATGAACGCTTGCGGGCGCGGGCTATGACGCTGGTGCTGCGATACACCGGCGTGCGCATCAGCGATCTTGTGACGCTGTCCAGGGAGCACATCGTAGACGGCAGAGTTTTGAAACCGGCCGTGAAAAACGGCAAGATGATTCGGGTCATGCTCCTGCCCGAAGTCATCCAGGCGCTTGAGATGCTGCCGCAACCCCGCGGCGCCAGCGCCAGCAACCAGCGATTTTTTGCAGTGGACCACGGCAAAGTGCGGAGCCTCGTGAAGGGTGCGTGGCGCACGTTGGATGCCGTGTTCGAGAAGAGTGGCGTCGAGGGTGCGCATCCGCACCGGTTCCGCCACACGCTCGCAAGCGATCTCCTAGCGAAGGGTGTCCCTATCGGGACGGTGGCCGATATTCTGGCTGATACAGAGCAAACCATTCGGAAGCACTACGAGAAATGGGTGCCAGAAAGACAGGCCTTGTCGGATGAGGCGATTCGGAAGTTGTCCGGCACAAAACGGGCACAATCCGAAAACGCGTCTATAAGTGCTTTAGATGGAGAAGTTGGAGTGGTGGCCAGGGACGGGATCGAACCGCCGACACGCGGATTTTCAGTCCGCTGCTCTACCAGCTGAGCTACCTGGCCACAACCCCTTCAGAATACCAATCCCTCCCCACCGTTGCAAATTTCCCCACCCGGCCCCTGCATCCTTCCGTCAATGTCCATCATCCCTATGGACAATGGGTCCTTTGCCTGCTACCATCGTCTCCATGCCGTCACTTTCCCACCTCCAGGCGCTGGAGGCGGAATCCATCCACATCCTTCGCGAGGTGGTGGCCGAGTTTGCCCGCCCGGTCATGCTGTACTCCATCGGAAAGGACTCCGCGGTCATGCTTCGCCTGGCACAGAAGGCCTTCCATCCCGGCCCTCTGCCGTTTCCGCTTCTGCACATCGATACGAAGTATAAGTTCAAGGAAATGATCGAGTTCCGCGATCACTACCCAAAGTCTCTCGGCTGCGATTTGCGGGTTCACACCAACCAGGAGGCGGTCGACGCCGGGGCCAGCCCCACCAAGCTCGGTACCGCCAAATGTTGCGGCCTGCTGAAGACCCGCGCACTGCTCGACGGCCTCGCCGCGGGCGGCTATGATGCAGCCTTCGGCGGCGCCCGGCGCGACGAGGAAAAAGCCCGCGCCAAGGAGCGCATTTACAGCTTCCGCGACGGCCTGGGCCAATGGGATCCCAAGAACCAGCGCCCCGAACTGTGGAACCTCTACAACAGCCGTATCGACAAGGGCCAGTCCATTCGCGTCTTCCCGCTCTCGAACTGGACCGAACTCGACGTCTGGCACTACATCCATATGGAACAGATCCCCGTCGTGCCGCTCTACTTCGCTAAGGAGCGCCCGATGGTGGTGCGCGGGCAGTCGCTGATTCCTATCGAACATAACGTCATCCCATTGCTCCCGGGCGAAAAGCCCCAGATGGTAAAGTGCCGCATGCGCTCGCTTGGCTGCACGCCCTGCACCGGCGCCATTCGCAGCGACGCCGACTCGGTGCCGCGCATCATCGAAGAACTGCTGCAGTTCCGCCGCAGTGAGCGTGAGAACCGCATCATCGACCACGACCAGGAAGGTTCGATGGAGATCAAAAAACGCGAGGGGTATTTCTAATGGCCGCGGTGGAGCAACAGGAATTGGATCAACAACCCGAAGCCCTGACCATCGAGGAATTCCTCGAGCAGGAGGCTACCAAGGAACTGCTGCGGTTTTCCACCGCCGGCAGTGTCGATGACGGCAAAAGCACGCTCATCGGCCGCCTGCTGTATGACGCCCGCGGCATCTACGAAGACCAGCTTTCCTCTATCCAGAACAGCAAGGTCAACCGCTCCAGCGGGCCCATCGACTTCTCACTGCTTACCGACGGCCTGCGCGCCGAACGCGAGCAGGGCATTACCATCGACGTGGCCTACCGCTACTTCGCCACGCCGAAGCGCAAGTTCATCATCGCCGACACGCCCGGCCACGAACAGTACACGCGCAATATGGCCACCGGAGCCTCCACCGCGCAGTTGGCCATCGTGCTCGTCGATGCGCGCCACGGCGTGCTGCCGCAGACCCGCCGCCATGCCGCCATCTCCGCCCTCTTGGGCATTCCGAACCTCGTGCTGGCCGTCAACAAGATGGACCTCAAGGAGTACAGCCAGCAGGTTTTCGACAACATCGTCGCCGATTTCCTGGCATTTGCCGCGGACTTCGGATTCTCGGCCATCCAGGCCATCCCCATGTCGGCGCTCGAAGGTGAGAACGTCGCCCGCCGCGGCACTGCCATGCCCTGGTACACCGGGCCTTACCTGCTCGAATACCTTGAGACCGTGCCGGTGATGCGGGATCTGGCCTCCAAGCCGCTCCGCTTCCCGGTACAGTACGTCATCCGCCCCGACCAGTACTTCCGCGGCTATGCCGGACAGCTCGCCAGCGGGCGTGTCAGCGTCGGCGACGAAGTCGAGATTCTGCCGTCCGGCCGCAAGAGCCGTATCGCCTCCATCTCCACCTTCGACGGGCTGCTCGATACCGCGCAAGCGCCGCTGTCGGTGGTTCTGACGTTAGAAGATGAGCGCGACGTCAGCCGCGGCGACATGCTGGTCCATCCGTCCGCCCTGCCGCAGATCGCCCGCCAAGTGAAAGCCCACCTGGTCTGGATGACTGACGCGCCCGTAAGCCCGGGCCGCAACCTGCTGCTCAAGCAGACCACCCGCCAGGTGTCCGTGCGCCTCCAGGCCATCGAAAGCAAGCTCGACATCCAGCAGATGAGCCAGCAGCCCGGCGAGCAACTGGCCCTCAACGACATCGGCATCGTCCGTCTGGACGTCAGCCAGGCGCTCTATTTCGACCCTTATAAGGAGAACCGCCTCACCGGCGCCTTCATCCTCATTGACCCGCTCACCAACGGCACCGTCGGCGCGGGCATGATCCTCGAAGCTGTCGTCAACAAGGGCAAGTTCGAGCCGCTCACCACCTCCGAGCGCTACGCCCGCAATGGCCACCAGCCCGCCATCCTCGTCGTTCGCGAAGAGGACCTGGCGCGGCGCCTCGAACGCCGCCTGTTCGATCACAACTGCCAGGCCATCGCCATGGACCCCGGCGCCGCCACCGATGCTCTCCTCGCCGCCGGGCTGTTGCTGATCGTCGCCGAAAGCGCCGACCCGCGTGCCGTGCGGCTCGATGAACTCGAACTGCCCAAGGACGCCGACGCCGCGCTCGACGCCATTCTCAGCCACCTGGAACAGCGTGGCGTGTTGCTGTCAGACCGCTTCAACAGCGGAGATGGGATCTGATTATGGACGTTTTGGAATCATTGACCGCCGCCGAAGTCGTCGCCGCGCAGTTGCAAAATGCCGGCGCCGCCTGCATCACCTGCAGCTTCCAGGCCGAAGATATGGTCGTGCTCGACCTGGTGCGTAAGGTGCGTCCCGATATCCCGGTGCTGTTTCTCGAAACCGGCTATCACTTCGCCGAAACTTACGCCTATCGCGACAGATATGCCTCGTTGTGGAACCTGAACGTGGTTAACCTGCTGCCGAAGACTACGCTCGCCGAGCACGAATCGCAGTTCGGTAAGCTCTACCAGACCAAGCCCACCGAGTGCTGCCAGATCCGCAAAGTCGAGCCGCTCTTCCGCGGCTTGAGCAACTTCGAGATCTGGTTCACCGGCCTGCGCCGCGAACAGTCGCCCACGCGCGCCAACCTCAAGAAGGTCGAGACCCACATCCTGCCCAACGGCAAGGCGCTGGCCAAGGTCAGCCCCGTCGCCGACTGGACTAACAAAGACGTCTGGGCCTATTGCAAGGCCAACCAGATCGAGTTCCTGCCCCTCTACGACCGCGGCTTTACCAGCATCGGCTGCGAGCCCTGCACCGTGCTCCCGGTCGATCCCAACAACCCCCGTTCGGGCCGCTGGGCCGGGGCGGGGAAGGTGGAGTGCGGCATCCATACGTTCTCCGAAAAGGCCTGAGTCATGACAACACTGGCGGGGCTCCTGATTGCGCTGATGATCGGGTTGACCGGGATCGGCGGCGGCGTGCTGACCGCGCCCGTGTTGTTACTGTTCCTCGGCATGCCCGCCCCCCAAGCCGTTGGTACCGCCCTGGTGTTCGTGGCCATCGTCAAGCTGGTGGCCGCGCCGCTATTCCTGCTGCGCGGTGACGTCAACTGGCGCATCCTCGGTCTGCTGCTGATCGGCGGCCTGCCCGGAGCGCTCATCGGCAGCGTCGCGCTGTCGAAGTTGAACAGCAAGGGGCTCGATGGGGTGATGCTGCTGCTGTTGGGCGCCACCATCATCTTCTCGGCCTCGCTCAACTTCTTCCGCAAGCAGGCCGGCGCGGTGCCTGGCGTCGATAAATCAAAACGGCTGCCCTTTGTTTGTTTCCCCATCGGGCTGGAAGTGGGCTTCTCATCGGCGGGAGCCGGAGCGCTCGGGTCGCTGGCGTTGATGCATTGGACCACGCTCACCAGCGCTCAGATCATTGGCACCGATGTGCTGTTCGGCCTGGCGCTATCAACCGCCGCGGGCGGCATGCACTTCACCGCCGGCGGTGTCGATAACGAGGTGCTCCAGTTGCTGCTGATCGGCGGTATCCCGGGAGCACTGTTGGGGGCCTGGCTGGCCTCCTACCTGCCCTCGCGCGCCATGCGCAAAGCCTTGGCCGTCTGGCTGGTTTACCTGGGAGCGAATCTCTTCTATCGTGGGATTGGCGCGCTCGCGAAGTAGCGGCAAAAGGGGAAAGTTGATCCCCCGGACGAGCGCTCAATAAGACGGCCACCTCCCCCGAGATCACCCATCTCCTCAAACGCTCGCCGAGGATCTTTAGGTGTTGTACCAACCGCTGGACGTAGCGCGCCAGCGGAAAGTGGATCGCCCCGAGCGCTTTCCACAGACTATATTCGCCATGTGATCATAGGCTTAGCGTGAAGCCGTTGTGGGTATCGTGTGAATAAACCAGCGGCAGGAGGAAATGTTTTGGCGATGGGACGCTTGTACGCGATCGACGCGATGACGATGGAACCGGTCGAGGTGCGCTTCGAGAACGTGATCACCGGTATCGATCCGCTGGTAGGGCGGGTGGATGGCAAACTGCCCCTCTTAGGGGCCGGCTGGATCGACCTGCAGGTCAACGGCTTTGCCGGCGCGGATTACTGTGACCCGCATTGCCCGCTGGAGGACATCGCGCGTTCGCTCGATGTGCAATTATCGACCGGGGTGACGCGCATTCTGGCCACCATCATCACTAATAGTGAAGAGAATCTCGTCGGCGCGCTCCGCAACCTGGCCGATGCCAAAGAGAAGCTGCCGAATGGCGAGATGATCGAGGCCATCCACGTCGAAGGGCCGTACATCTCGCCCGAAGACGGGCCGCGCGGCGCGCATCCGAAGGAGCACGTGCGCAAGCCCGATATCGGCGAGTTCAAACGCTGGCAGGAGGCCGCGCGCGGTTATATCCGCCTGGTCACGCTGTCGCCGGAATGGGACGAGGCGCCCGCCTACATCCGGGCGCTGGTGCGCGAAGGCATCGTAGTAAGCATCGGTCATACCAAGGCCACCGGCGACCAGATCCGGGCGGCCGTCGATGCCGGCGCCACCAAGTCGACGCATCTGGGCAACGGAGCGCATTTCGTGTTACCGCGCCATCCTAACTACATCTGGGAACAGATGGCCGATGACCGTCTGGCCGCGGGCTTCATCTGCGATGGATTCCACCTGTCGCCGACGTTTGTGAAGTGCGCGATCCGCGCCAAGGGCCTGGAGCGCTCCTTGTTGGTAACCGATGCGGTGGCGCCCGCCGAATGCGCGCCGGGGCAGTACAAGCTGGGCGTGGTGGATGTACAACTGCTGCCTGAAGGCAGGGTGGTGCTACTCGATGGGTCGAGGCTCGCCGGGTCGGCATTGCGCATGGACCGCGCGGTCGGCAACACGGTGAAGATGACAGGCTTGGGATTGGCCGACGTGCTGCCCATGGCGTCCCGCACCCCGGCGCGGGTGGCACGGATCGCTGGACGCCAGCGCGGATTAGCGGTGGGCGATCGGGCCGATTTCGTGGTGTTCGATTGGGATGCCGCCGCCAGCCGCGTGACGGTACACGAGACGTGGTTGAGTGGACGGCAGGTTTACGGGCACTGACCAGGCTTTCACAAGCCTTTATCGCCCGCGCGGCTCCGTAAGAACTCCTCAACTATACTTGTTAGGTATGGCGACGTTGGTTTCCCTGATTCCGCAGCGGCTGGACCCCGCGGTACTCACCGCCAAGCAGGAGCAGCTCCTCGGCAATCTGAAGGCGATGGGCAGGGTGCTCATCGCTTATAGCGGCGGCACGGATTCAGCCTATCTCGCCTGGGCCGCGCAACAAGCCTTAGGGGACAACTGCACGGCCATCACCGCCGATTCGGCCTCCATCCCCGAGTCCCACAAGCGCGATGCGGAGGACTTCGCGCGCCACTACGGCATTCGCCACGAATACATCGCCACCCACGAATTCGAAAACCCGGCCTATGTGGCCAATAACCCAGACCGCTGCTTCCACTGCAAGGACGAGCTATTCCGCTGCATGGATGAAGTCGGCAAAGCCCGCCAGGTACCGCACATCGTCTACGGCGTGAACATGGACGACCTCGGCGATTACCGCCCCGGGCAGAATGCCGCCAAGATCTATCAGGTGAAGGCCCCGCTCGTCGAGGCCGGGCTAAGCAAAGCAGAAATCCGCGAACTCTCGCGAATGGCCGGCCTGCCCACCTGGGACCGTCCGGCATCGGCCTGCCTCAGTTCCCGCATCCCCTACGGCACCCCGGTTACCCCGCGGACCGTGAAGACCGTGGAAGCCGGCGAGGAGGCCATCAAGGCACTCGGCTTCCGGCAGTTCCGCGTGCGCTTCCATGAAAAGCTGGTCCGGCTCGAAATCGCCCCGGAAGAACTGCAGCGCGCCCTCACGCTCGAGATGAGCCGCCGCTTCGTCGAGATCTTCAAGCCGCTCGGCTTCCACTACGTCACACTCGACCTGGAAGGCTACCGCCAGGGCGCCATGAACGAAGTGCTGCAACCGCGGAAGCCGCAATAGACCGCCATGTCGCTCGCTGAAGCGATCCGCTTCGCCTTCCAGGCCTTGGCCTCGAATAAGATCCGCACGCTCCTGACGGCGTTGGGGCTGGTCATCGGCAACGCATCCGTTATCCTCGTGGTCACCATCTCGCTTACCAGCCGCGAATACATCCTCGAACAGATCAGTGGGGTGGGCAGCAACCTCATCACGGCCTATTTCGACGCGGGCAATCGCGAGGCCAGCACTGTCGCGGGCGATTACGTCAAAATGGCTGATGTCGATGCCGTGAAAGCCACCTTCGGGCCGCGCATCCGCGCCGCCACGGGCGTCATGTCGGACTTCACCGCCATCGTCCTGGAAGGCCGCCTGCGCGACATCAAAGTAATCGGATCCGACGATGAGTACGCGCGCGTCCGCAACCTCATCACCATCGCCGGACGCCCCATGGACGCCAGCGACGTCCAATTACGCCAGCGCGTCGCCGTGCTCACCGAATACCTCGCCACGCGCCTCTACGGATCGCAATCGGCGGCCATCGGCCAGACCCTGAAACTCTACGGTCTGCAGTTCACCGTCATCGGCAGCTTCAAGGAAAAGACCGACACCTTCGGCCTCTCCGAACTCTCGCGCGAGTCCATCCTTATCCCCTATACCGTGCTGCGCTACTTCAGCGGCGTCGAACGGGTGGACCCCATGTATGTGCAGGCGCGCACGCTCGAGGACGTGGAACCGCTCACTAACCAGGTGCGCACGCTTCTGGAAAGCCGCCATCGCCCCGGCGCCAACTACTATGTCGGCAATCTCACCGGCATCCTCGAAGCGGCCAAGAATATCTCGCTGGTGCTCACGCTGGTGCTCATCCTGATCGCCGCCATTGCCCTCGTGATCTCGGGCATTGGCATCATGAACATCATGCTGGTAACGGTCACCGAGCGCACGCGGGAGATCGGCATCCGCATGTCCCTCGGGGCGCGGCGGCGCGAAGTGCTGCGCCAATTCCTGCTGGAAGCCACGCTCATCAGCGTCGGCGGCGGCCTCATCGGCGTCCTCATCGGCGTAGCCATCCCGCTCAGCCTGCCGCTGTTCGTCGACTTCCTCACCATCCAGGTTTCGCCCTGGTCCATCCTGGTCGCCTTCTTCGTCAGCTTTGCCGTCGGCCTGATCTTCGGCCTGTTGCCGGCCAATCGCGCCTCGCGCCTGAACCCCACCGAAGCCCTTCGCTACGAGTAACGCAAGTAAAATGGTTTGACATGCCGCCGGGCCCGGAAAAATTCGCGCCGTCTTCTTCCGGCCCTGGGAGTCCGCCCGTATATGGGATAGAAGAGTTTGATTCCATCTATCGCGAGCACTCCGGGAAGGTCTTCCGGCAGGCATTGAAGTCGGTGGGACAGCGCGAGGTGGCCGAAGATATCACCAGCGATACGTTCCTGACCCTCTACCGTGTCAATGAACGGCTGGCGCCGGAACGTCTGTTGCCGTGGCTTTTCACCGTGGCCCGCAATCTCGCCATGGATCACTGGCGGCGGCGCGCGGTGGAAGACCGGCACCGCCAATCCGTGACCGAACCGGTGGTAGGGCCCGAAACCAGCCGGGTGGAGTCGCTCTTCAACGACCCGGCCTTGAAGCCGGAGCATCGTTCCTGCCTGTTGCTGCGGTACATGCACGGGTTGGAACGCACGGAGATCGCGGCCCGGTTGGGCATGACGGAGAACCAGGTGAAGAGCGCGCTGCAGTACGGGCTAGTGCTGCTTCGCCGGTCCCTGGAGGGAGGAAAAGCGTGAAGCTGCCGGCGGATTTTGAGGACGACGAGCGAACCTTCCTGGAAGGACCTGGAGCGGCACTGCCGGCCGCGGGCGCTTGCTGCCCGGAGCCCGGCGTTCTCCAGGCCGCCATCGAACGGGTGCTGCCGGAGGGTTGGCAGCAGCAGGTGGAGTCGCATGTCGCATCGTGCCGGTTATGCACCACGCTAACCGCCAGCCTGCGCCAGGCGGAGCCTGAACCGCTGACCCCGTTAGAAAGCCGCCGCATCCGCTCGCGCCTCAGCCTGCCGCCGCTAGCGGTGATGCGTAGCGAGAAGCCGCGCCAACCCTGGTGGTCCCGAGGATGGGCCGCCGCTGGGCTTGCGCTTGCCGGAGGCGCCGCCGCCATCGCCACCCTCATCGTCTTCAACCCGGAAAGGCCGCGCCAGCCGGAAGTGGCCCGCGCCAAGCCTGCCCCGCGGTCCGAACCCGCACCGTCCGCGGCAGTGATAAAGCCGCGCATTCCCCTTGCGGCCGCGCCGCTGCGCCTCCCCCTGGGCGCCCTCACGATGCGCGGCGAAGAGCCCTCCCCCGACCAGGCCTATTTGGAAAGGTTAGGCGCCGCGTTGAAACCCTACCGCGCGGGTCTCTATCGGGAATCCGCTACGGCGCTGGCCGCGCTCGCCACCGCGTATCCGCGGGCTGTCGAACCGTCCTTCTATGAAGGCGTCAGCCTGCTGTTCCTCGATCAGCCCGCCGCCGCCGTGGCGCGCCTGGAACGCGCACGCTCGCTGGCAAACCAGGCACTGGCGGGCGAGATCCCCTGGTATCTGGCAATCGCCTATGAACGCGTGGGGCGTATCGCCGAGTCGCAAACGCTGTTGCAGGCCGTCTGCGCCGCCAGCGGACCGCACCGCGCCGAAGCCTGTAAAATAGCTTCTGAGGCAACGCCAGGCGCCGGACAGCCCCGCTGATGCAGTCACCAGCAACTAACCCGTCCCACCTGGGTTGGGAACCGTGTGGCGCTCTGGCTGGCTATTCTGCTCGCGCTCGCTGGCGGCATCGGCACCGCGCAGGAAACCTCTGCCTCCCCATCTCCCCCCTTCCAACGCCTGGTCCTGCAGTCCCACCGGGAGAAGAATCTGCGGCAACGGGAAGCTATCCTGCAGCGCGCCCGGCAAGTGGCCGAACAGAACCAGAACCTCCGCCAGCAGGGAGTTGCCTGGCAGTTGCTGGGCCGCGTCTGCCTGGCCGATGGGCTCTACCGCTGCGCCCTCGAACGCTACCAGCGCGCCGGGCAGTTTCTCCGCCGCGCTCGCGCGGGTCCGGTGCTCGCCGTCCTCAATAATGAGTTCGGTCTGTTGCTGTATGAGCACGGCAAGTATGCCGAGGCGCAGCAACTGCTGAGCGAGGCGGCGGCGCTGCATCGGGAAACCGGCGACGAGCGCCGCATGGCATTCACGCTGCCCGGTCTGGCGCTGGTGAACGCGAAACTGGGCCACCGGGCCGAGGCCCTCAGCAACATCGCCGAAACGCCCAAACCCCAAATGCCTTTGGCTGCCGTCAATTTCGTCAAGGCACTCACGGGCAACGCCTGGGTGGAGCTTGGCGAGTATGAGAAGGCCATCGCACTGCTGGCCCCCGTGCTCCACGCCCGTCTCCATGTCCCGTTCTTCGCCTACCGGGGCCTGGCCGCCGCCTACTACCACGCCGGCCGCGACCGGGATGTGGACTTCGCCGCCGGTCAGTGCCTGGCGCAGGATCTGAACCTCGACCCGGAAACCGAAGTCGGCCGCCGCCAGTCCGACTGCCTGTACTGGCGCGCCCGCTCGCTCTACCGCCGCGGTGATATCGACGGCGCCCTCAAAGACATCGAGGCCGGCCTCGCCGCCGTCGAGTCCATGCGTTCGCACCTGGTGAACGCCGACCTCATGAAGCGCGACTTCGATTCCAGCCGCCGCGAGATCGCCGATTTGGCGATGGAGGTGCTCTTTGCCCGCCGCCGCTGGGCCGAAGCGCTACAGGTGGCCGAACAGTGGCGGGCACGGGCGTTTCTGGATCTGCTGGCCAGCCAGAGCGATAATGACAAGCCCCGCATGCTGGAGGTGCAGCATCCCCGCATGCGCCGCGTGCTGCGGCTGGCCAGTGAGCCGCCGCTGGCCAGCCGCGGTTCCAGCGAGTCGGCCACCTCAGGCGATATCGCCCGTACGGCGGCACGGCTGCAATCGGTGGTCCTCTCCTATTGGACAACGCCGGCCGGCATCTACACCTGGCTGGTGACGCCCTCCGGCCAGGTCAGAGGCGCGTACACGGCCGTTCCGTTGCCCGAACTGACCGGTCTGGTGGCCCGCACGCAATCCTGGAAAACGGCGGCGGATCGCGCCGCCTGGCGCCGCCTCTACGACCTGCTCATCGCCCCCTTGCAGGCCGATCTGCCGAAGGAGTCCGGCGCGTTGCTGACCCTGGTGCCGCACGGCCCCCTGCTGAACCTGTCGTTCGCGGCCCTTCCCGATCGAGGCGGGCGGTACCTTTTGGAACGCTACGCGCTGCACTATACCCCGGCGGCGGCGCTGCTCGATTTCACCATGCGCGAGGCGGCGTCTGGGCCCTTGCGCGTGCTGGCCGTAGGCAATCCGAAAAACCCCGCTCTGGCCGACGGCAAGCCGCTGGCCGCGCTGGCCGGGTCGCGCCAGGAGATGGCCGCTATCGCCGCGGTAGTGCCAGCCGCCCGGTTCACGCGCGTGGAGGGCGCCCAGGCATTGCCCGCCACCATCACCGCTTCGGCTTCCCGCCACGACGTGTTGCACTTCGCCACTCATTCGGTAGTCGACGCCGACGACCCTTTCCAGAGTTTCCTGGCCTTAAGCGAAGGCCGGCGTTTGACGGCGGGCGAGATCTACGATCTCAATACGAAACCCTCGCTGGTGGTGTTAAGCGCCTGCCGCAGCGCCGCCGGGCAGGTTTCGGCCGATGGGGTTCTCGGTCTGACGCGCGCCTTCTTCTACGCCGGGGCGGCGAGCATCATCGCATCGGTTTGGGAGGTACCGGACCAGACGGCGCCGCGGCTGGCGGCGGCTCTTTACCGGGGATTGGAGAAGGGACAGGCACGAAGCCTGGCGTTGCGGTCGGCGCAGTTATCGCTATTGCAGGACCTTCGAAGCGGCAAGGTAACAGCCGAAACGGCGGCAGGTCCGGTGGCCTTGGAAGAGCACCCGGCTCTATGGGCGGGATTTCTGTTGCAGGGAGAACCTTAAGTTTTTCCGAGAACCGCAAATTTCCAGCCGATACGCTGATCATGGAGCAGTTCGCGGATCATCCCACATACTTTCTCCCGGCCGAGTTGCGGCCGCAAGAGGAAGTCGAAGCGCTGCGGAACCGGGTACTCTCCTGGAAACCGCTAACCGAAGCCATGGAAGCCTGCCCGGAGGCGATTGCCATCCTTAACGAAAGCCGTCAGATCATCTATGCCAATCCCGCCTTCCAACAATTCGCCGCCGTCGACACCGATGTCACCGGGCATCGCCTCGGCGAAGTCCTCGGTTGCATTCATCTGCATCGCGCCCCGGCCGGCTGCGGCACCGGTTTCGCGTGCCGCCACTGCCAGGTGGCGAAAGCCTTGTTCAGTGCCCTCAAGTGGACGGGTAGCCAGGTATCCGGCCTCATCCATGTCACCACCGAAGGCCCGCAGGAGATTCCGATCCACGCGCGGCTGGAAAGCGTTATCGTCGACAACTACCGCCTGCTGTTCTGCCGCGTTTCGGCCCATGCCGGACACGCGGTGCCCATCGACAACCTCCATTCCGCCCCGCCCGTGGTGGCCGACATCGCCAACCTGGTGCACAGCGGCGGCCCCTTCTGTCCCTATTAGCGGAGGCGTTCTATAATCGGAGTGGCTTCACTTCTTCTATGCCGTTCCGGTCGTTCCTAGCTCTTTTCCTCTCCACCCTGCTGGCCGCCCAACAGGATGCCCCCCCATCGAAACTGAACCTCATTGTCATCGAGGGGGATGGCGCCATCAACAACGTCAAGCAACGCGTCACGCGGGAGCCCATCGTGCAGGTGGAGGACGAGAACCGCAAGCCCGTGGCCGGCGCCATCGTAGCCTTCACGCTGCCCAGCCAGGGAGCCAGCGGCACCTTTACCAACGGCGCGCGCATCCTCACCGTGACGACGGACCAGAACGGCCGGGCGGTGATGAGCGGCATGCGGGCCAATAACGTTCCGGGCAAGATCGAGATCCGCGTCAATGCGTCGCACCGCGGGCAATCGGCCACCACCACGCTAACGGCCACGAACGTCGCGGTGGCCGGTGCCGCCGTCGCCACTGGTACGCTGGTCACGATTCTTGCGGTGGTTGGCGGCGCCGCGGCAGCCGGAATCGCCGTGGCGGCCACCCGTGGCAATGGGAACACAACACCCGCCGCCACACCCACGGTAGTCAGCCCCGGATCGCCCTCGGTCGGTCCACCCCGCTAGGCGGCGTCTACTTCTGTTCCCCGGGAGCCGGCCGCGTGCCCTCTTCCTTCCACGTCACCAGATCACGGAACGCGTTCACCGTTTCCTGCGGTGTGAAGCTACAGTGGCCGTTGCGGTCTACGAAGCGCTGCACATAGTTGGCATCGCCTCCGTTTAGCCGCAACAAGTCACTGTAAGCATTGGCCGACGCCATCGTCACCAGCGGATCGTAGGTGGTGTGCAGGCTCAATACCGGGATCTTCGCCTCCCCCTTCGGCGTATAGTATTGCTTCAAATAGACGCGCGCCTTCTCGTCCGCCGCATAGCGTTTCACGCCCCGGTTCACCTGCCCATCCTTGCCCGTACCCTCGTAGATCATGTTGCGGTTGTCGAACGGATTGCCACCCGCTCGCTCCATCAGTTCGCGTTGCATCGCGGCATAGAAGGACACCACCGCCGCCATCTCCACCTCGCTCTTGAAGCCGCCCCACTTCATAAACGCCTCCAGGCTGTCCGGGAACGCAATCGCCTGCTTCTGTACGCGGTCCGTGAAGTCCTTGGCGGTAACCACATCTTCGGTAATCGCCACGGGCGACCCGATCACGTCCGGGAAGAAGTAGTCATACAACACCAGCGTGCTGAAGAGCCGCTCCTGGAAGCCGCTGAGCGTCGGCCCGAGGGGACCGCACATCTGCAGCGCGGCATCGTAAGCGGTAGGGTAAGTCTCGGCCAGCGCCAACGTAATGGTGCCGCCCATCGAATGGCCCATCACGAAGGTGCGCTTCGGCTGGCCGTACTTGGCGGCGAAGTGCTTGCGCAGCGCCTCGGTCTCCTCCACGCCTTCCTTCACCGCCCAGCCGCCCTTGGAATAGCCAGATTGCGCCACCGCGTACCCCATATCCAGGAAGGCCTTGGTCAACGCTGACGGCGGCTTCGCCTTATCGAACTGACCCGGATTCGCCGAATAGCCATGGCAGTACAGGATAACGCTACCGTTGTAGTTCTTCGGCATGTCGACGCGATACGCGGCGCCGTCAATGGCGCCCACCTCGACACCCTCCGTCACCTCGACGGGGGCCTCGGGAGCTTGCGCCGGAGCCGCAATCCGCTTCGCCAGGAACGTCCCCTTCATCAACCCCGGCCCCTTGAACGTTCCCTTGATCTCGTCCGAACCCGCCACCGCCTTCACGTCGAAGGTGTACTTGTTGATCATGAACTGGAACGTGAGGTCCGGATCGCCCACCGTGGCGTTCTTCACCGGTCCGGAGCCGATGGCGCTATTGACTGTCCCGGACAGATCGCGGCCATCCTGCTTCAACTCCGCATCCAGCTTGATGGGCGTCTTGCCGTCCGGGGTGGCCAGCACCTCCCACTTGCCGGTAAGGCCTGCATCGGCCCAGGAGGCCGTGCACAAACACAACAGTAAGGCAATTCGCATGGTCATCCGGAGAAGTTAGCCCCTCTGTCGCCCATGATACGATAGGTCGATCACCTCAGGAGGATCCAAAAAAGAAGCATGCGTCGATTCATGTGGTTAGCCACTGCCTTGCTGTGCGCCGTGATGAGCGCTTCCGCGCAGGCCCCCGCCGCCAAGAAGGCCGATGCCAAAGCCGCCGTCAAGGAAAAGGCCGCCGACCTGGTGGACATCAACAGCGCCACCGCCGACCAGTTGAAGACGCTGCCCGGTATCGGCGACGCCTACGCCAAGAAGATCGTCGAAGGCCGCCCCTACCGCGCCAAGACGGACCTCACCCAGAAGAGCGTCGTCCCCCAGGCCACCTACGACAAGATTAAGGATATGATCATCGCTAAGCAGGGCGCAGCCAAGAAGAAGTAAGCCCGCAAGCCGCGCCCGTGGCGCATTCCCATGCCGGATCGCTTCGTTGTCTTCGAAGACGTCGTCTTCTCCTACGCACAAGCCGAGATCCTCCATCGCATCTCGTTTGAACTGCGCAAAGGGGAAATCGCCGGCCTGCTCGGGCCGAACGGAGCGGGCAAGAGCACAACCATCAAGATCATGGCCGGCATGCTCACGCCCAGCGAGGGCACGGTTACGGTAGCGGGCCTCTCCCTGCCGCGGGACGCCACTGAAGTCAAACAGCTCATCGGCTATGTGCCGGAAGCCGCCGTGCTCTTCGATTCCCTCACCGGGCAGGAGTTCCTGGAACTCTGCGGCCGCCTCCATAGCGTGCCGGAAGAGGTCCTGCAACGCCGCATTGCCGGCATGCTGGAGACCTTCCACCTCAGTTCCGACCGTTCCTCGCGCCTGGATACCTATTCCAAAGGCATGCGGCAGAAGATCCTCATCGCCTCCGCGCTGCTCCACAACCCCGATCTGCTGCTGTTGGACGAACCGCTCTCCGGCCTCGACGTGAATGCGGCCATCCTTATCAAGGATCTGCTGGCCTCGCTGGCGGCTGAAGGCAAAACCATCCTCTACAGTTCGCACGTGCTGGATGTGGTGGAGCGCGTCTGCGACCGCATTCTGCTCATCCATAAAGGCAACCTCATCGCCACCGGAACCCCCGGGGAGCTGATGGCTGCCGCCGGCCAGGCCACCCTGGAGGAGGCCTTCCGCCATCTCACCGGAGCCGCCGGCGCCGATACCGGGGTCCGCCGCATCATCGACACGCTACGCCCGTGATAGCCATGCGTGCGCTGGTCAATCCGCTGCTGGCCCGCCTGGGCATCGACACGCATCAGTTCTGGCTGCTCAGCGGCTTATTCCACACCCTCGCCGCGCGCCGCGAGTTGTACGGTCAACTGGGGCGCGAAGGCGTGCTGCTCCAAACAGTGATGCTGCTGTACGGCGGCTTCGCGGCCATTGGCGCCATGCTATGGTCGCTGGCGCAGCCGCCGGCCTCCGTATATCTTTCGGGTTACCTGCTGGTTTCGGGCTTCCTGCTGTTCAGCATTCTCCTCGCCGAGGCCGGCAACAGCCTGGTGAACGCCACCGAGGCGCTGGTGCTGGCGCACCGCCCCATCCGCGGAGCCACCTATACCGCCGCCAAACTCTCGCACCTAGGTACGCTGGTGGCGAAGCTGACGCTAGCCATCAACGCCATCCCCGCGCTGATCGGCCTGACGCTGCCGGACGCCGGATGGCTTTATCCGCTCCTGCACACTGGCCTTACATTGGCCCTTGGGCTGGTCTGCGCCCTTACCTGCTGCGCCCTCTACGGCGCCCTGCTGCGACTGCTGCCGCCCCAGCGTATCAAGACAGTGAGTTCCATCGTCGAAGGCGCCCCGCTGGTGCTGATGGCCTTCGGCCCGCCGTTGTTCCGCCAGATCCGCAAGGCCGACTGGCTGCCGCGGGATCCGCCGGTGCAACAAGGGCTGCTCGCGGCGCTGGCCGTTGCGGCGCTGCTGGGGGTCATCTTCGGGCTGCGCTCGCTTTCCACCGACTTCCTGTTACGCGTGGCCACCGTGGTGCATGGCGGCCGCGCCCGCACCGTTCGCATCCACCTCCCATGGTCTCCTGGTAGCCTTGCCGCCGCGGCCGGAGGCCAACCCGCGCGCGCCGCCTTCGCCTACATGGCCATCCAGATGCGCCGCGATTACCAGTTCCAACGCCAACTGCTGTCGCTGCTCGCGGCCATCGTCATCCCCTTCGGCGGCGTGCTCTCCAACCTCCAACAATCCCCCTTCCAACCGAGCTTCACCGCCGCCCACGCCTTGCCCCATATCTGCGGCTTCGCCCTTTTTCTCATCTGCTCGGCACTGCCCTACGGCAATCAGCCCAAGGCCGCCTGGATCTTCCAACTGGCGCCCCGCGATGCCTGGCCGCGCTTCGCCCAGGGTATCCATCTGATGCTCTGGACTTGGTTGGTGGCGCTGCCGCATGCCATCGTGTTGGCCGTGGCGCTGTACTATTGGCCGCTGGCCGATGCGCTGCTGTTCACCGGCTACAGCCTGGCGCTGGCTTCGCTCTACCTGGCCGCGACCCTGCTCCTTGTCGAATACGTACCCTTCTCCCGCCCCATGCAGCCGGAGCGCGGAGCCATGCTGCTGCCGGCCATGCTCATCGGTGGAGTGTTCGTGGCCATCGCGATGGCGCTGCAATTCTTCCTGATTTTCCGCGTACGTCTGGCCGTCCCCGTGGCGACCATCGCAATGGCCGCAGCCGCCTGGCTAGGGACGCGCTATGCCCTCCGGCGCCTCGCCGTCGACATGCAATTCGGCATCGCGCAGGATACCGGAGAGGTCACCGGCATCTACACCGAAGTCAACTAAACGCCGCCCCTACTTCTTCACCGGGTTCAGCCGCAGCTTGCTGTGCTGGCGGCTATAGCCAAAGTAAATTGCCAAGCCAATCGCCAGCCATACGAACAGCCGCAGCCAGTTCGTCCAGCCCAGCCCGAACATCAGCGCCACGTTGATGAGAATCCCCAGAATCGGCACCACCGGAACCAGGGGCGTCTTGAACGGCCGGTCAATGTTCGGATACGACTTGCGCATCACGATCACCCCGCCGCACACCAGCACGAACGCAAACAGCGTCCCGATGCTAGTCATCTCGCCCACCACCTCAATCGGCGCAAAGGCCGAGAACAGGCTCACAAACACCATGAACAGCATGTTCGAGCGGTACGGCGTCAGCCACTTCGGGTGGATGTCGCAGAAGACCTTCGGCAGCAGCCCGTCGCGCGACATCGAGAAGAACACGCGGCTCTGGCCCAGCAGCATCACCAGAATCACCGAGGTGAATCCGGCGATGATGGCCAGCTTCACCATCTTGTTCAGCCAGAGATACGGCGTCTTGTCGATGGCCAGCGCCACCGGGGCGGCGGCGCCCTTGAAGTCCTGGTAGTTGACCATGCCGGTCAGCACGTGGGCGAACAGCACGTACAAAATCGTGCAAACCGCCAGGCTGCCGATAATGCCGATGGGCATATCGCGCTGGGGATTCTTGGCTTCCTGCGCCGCCGTCGACACCGCGTCGAAGCCGATATAGGCGAAAAAGATCACGCCCGCCGCCCGCACCACGCCGCTGTAGCCAAAGGCGCCGAACTCGCCGGTATTCTGCGGAATGAAGGGCTCGTAGTTCTTCGGGTCGATGTAGCTCCAGCCCACCGCGATGAACACCAGCACCACGGCTACCTTGATCACCACGATCACCGCGTTCACCCGCGCCGATTCCTGGATGCCGATCATCAGTAGCATCGAAATCATGCACACCACGAACACCGCCGGGATGTTGACGATGCCGTGTCCCTTACTACCGTCGGCCAGCACCACCTCGACCCATGGCGACGCCGCAAACTGCGCCGGGAAGGCAATGCCGAAATCCTTTAGAAAAGAGACCACATAGGCCGACCAGCTTACCGATACCGTCGCCGCGCCCACCGCGTATTCCAACACCAGGTCCCAGCCGATGATCCACGCCAGCAGTTCGCCCATGGTGGCGTACGAGTAGGTGTACGCGCTGCCCGCAATCGGGATCATGGTGGCGAACTCGCTGTAGCAAAGGCCCGCGAACGCGCACCCCACCGCGGCCAATAAGAACGACAGCACCACACCCGGCCCGGCGTGATTGGCTGCCGCCACGCCTGTCAGCGAAAACAGGCCAGCGCCGATGATGGCGCCGATTCCCAGGGCCACCAACTGCATCGACCCCAATGTGCGCTTCAGCGTATGGCTGCCGCCTTCGGACTCCGCCATGATGCGGGCCAAAGGCTTGGTGGCAAAGAGACTCATCCGTTCCCTCCCAAAGACCGTGCCAAGATAAAGGCTGACTATAACATAACCCCGGCAAGATCCACGAACGCGGCGGCCCGCCGCTCGATGGAAGCCGCGTCCAGGCTTTCCGGCAGCAGATCGCTAATTATGGCAACGCTATCCACGCCCGCCCGCCACAACAACGGCGCTGTTTGCCGCGTGATGCCGCCGATGGCCACCAGCGGCTTCGCCGTCAACGCCCGCATCGCCGCGACCCGTTCCACCCCCACCACTGGATCCGGGTTTTCCTTTGACCCTGTCGCGAAGACCGGCCCGACGGCCAGGTAGTCCACCGGCTCGGCATCCCCCGCCCGCAACTGCTCCTCATTGTGCGTCGAAAAGCCAATGATGGAGGCGCCCACCACGCGCCGCACCGCCGCCGGCGGCAGATCCTGCTGCCCGATATGCACCGCGGCGTCCAGCAGCTTCGCAATATCGGCGCGGTCGTCGATCACCAGCACCGTACCGGCCTCCGCGCACAGCTTGGCGATGGCTTCGGCCTGCGCGAACACCTCCCGCGTATACGCGCCCTTATGACGAAACTGCAGCAGCCGGATGCCGCCATCCACCATTGCCCCGGCCACCATAACCGCATCGGCCCCGCGCCGTTCCAGAATGCCCGTATCCACAATCGCGTAGACCTTCGGTAACATCCCTTCACTGTGCCACAATGAAGGCCTTGACCGGCCCTTTACTGGCGATCCTGGCCGCTACCGGTTTCTCGGCCAAGGCGATCTTTATTAAGCTCGCCTATGCGGCCGGGCCGGTGGACGCCGTCACCCTGTTAGCGTTGCGCCTGCTGCTTTCTCTGCCTTTCTTTGCCGCCATGGTCTGGTGGGGCGGCCGCGGGCGCGAGCCCATCTCCAAACAGGATTGGGCCAAGCTGATCGGCCTTGGCTTTCTCGGCAACTACGCGGCCAGCATCTTCGATTTCTACGGCCTGCTGTACATCTCGGCGGCGCTGGAACGGCTGATCCTGTTCACCTACCCCGCGCTGGTCGTGCTGTTCTCGGCGGTCTTCCTGGGCCGCGCCGTGCACGGCCGCGAGATCGCCGCGACACTGCTGTCTTTCTCCGGCATCGCCCTCGTCTTCTGGCGCGACCTGCGCTTCACCGGCGATGTGCGCGCTCTCTGGACGGGCTCCGCTCTGGTATTTGGCGCCTCCCTCACCTACGCGCTGTTTCTTCTGTTCAACACCGCCATCATCCGCCGCGTCGGCCCCATGCGTTTCACCGGCGTGGTAACGATGGCCTCGGCGGGCTTTGTCTTCGCCCACTTCCTGGCGGTGCAGCCGGTCAGCCGCTTGTACGTGAACCCGCGCGTCATGGGTCTGGCGCTTGGACTGGCGCTGGTCTCCACCACCATCCCCAACTGGCTGACAGCCGAAGCCATCAAGCGCATCGGCTCCTCGCGCTTCGCCATCATCGGAATGATCGGCCCGATCCTCACTATCTTCATGGGAGGCTTCTTCCTGAATGAACCGCTCACGGTCGAATTGCTGGTAGGATCGGCCCTGGTGCTGGGGGGCATCGCGCTGGTCTCCCGCTAACTCCCCATCCTCGCCATTCTCCTGTAACACTCGCGAGCTATCCTGCTATGTCTCAGCCGAATCGCACCTCCCCGTCGAGTTCGGTCTCTCTTCTGTGAGGAATCATCCTGTGATCATTTCCGCCCGGTTGCTCGCCGCGCTGCCGCTCTTGTTGTGCCTTGCCCCGCTCCGTGCTCAGGTTTCCCTGACCACCCTGGGCACGCCGTACACCCAAACCTTCGATACCTTGCCCGCCAGCGGCTCCGCCACCTGGACAAATAACAGCACCATCCCTGGCTGGTATCACGCCCGCACCGGCACCGGCACCACCGTCGTCGCCAACAACGGCAGCAGCAACGCCGGCAATCTCTACAGCTATGGCACCGGCACCGCGACGGACCGCGCACTCGGCTCCCTCGGTTCGGGCAACGCCGCCGTCGGCAACCTCTTCTGGGGCGTCCGTCTGGTGAACAATACCGGCGCCACCGTCACCTCTCTGGATATCACCTATCGAGGCGAACAGTGGCGCAACAGCGCGGCCGCCGCACAGACCATTGGCTTCTCCTACCTGACCGGGGCTACCTATACCGGCTCCTTGGCCGAGTTCCAAAGCGCCGGCACCAGCGTGAACGCCTTGGACTTTACCAGTCCCATCACGGGCGGCGCGGCCAGCGCTCTTGACGGCAACCTCGCGGCGAACCGCGTCTCCATCACCGGCACCATCTCTGGCCTGAGCATCGCACCGGGCCAGGAGATCCTGCTGCGCTGGTCCGATCCCGATCACACCGGCGCAGATCATGGCCTCTCCATCGACGACCTCAGCATCACGCCCCAGGGCAGCGGCGCGCCCGTCACCCCTACGCTGAGCATCAACGATGTTTCCCAAGCCGAAGGGAACGCGGGTACGACCACCTTCACCTTCACCGTCTCGCTGACCAGCCCCGCCGGCGCGGGCGGCGTCACCTTCGACATCGCCACCGCCGATAACACGGCCACCGTGGCAAACGCCGATTACGTAACCCGCACGCTCACCGGCCAATCCATCCTTCAGGGTGCCTCCACATTCACCTTCGATGTCACCGTGAACGGCGACACCACCGTTGAGCCCAACGAAACCTTCTTCGTCAACTTGACCAACATCGCCGGAGCCAATGCGGGCGACTTGCAAGGCACCGGCACCATTGCTAACGACGACGTCTCCCTCATCTCCATCTCCACTATCCAAGGCTCCGGTAACGCCTCGCCGCTGGTAGGCCAGAACGTGACCACCGAAGGCATCGTCACCGCCGTTGCCTCGAATGGGTTCTATATCCAGGACCCCGTGGGGGACGCCAACCCCGCCACCTCCGATGGCATCCTGGTCTTCACCAGTTCCGCGCCGCCCTCCCAGGCCGTGGTAGGCAATCGCGTCCAGGTCGCCGGTACCGTCACCGAGTTCATCCCCAGTCAGGATCCGCAATCGCGCCCCATCACCGAACTCACCGCGCCCACCGTGACTCTACTCACCAGCGGGAACTCCCTGCCCTCGCCCGTCCTCCTCAACGGCAACCTCACCCCCGCCGGCGGTCCCGATCAACTCGAACGCTACGAAGGCATGCTGGTCCAGGTCAATGGGCTCACCGTCGTCGCCCCCACCGATGGCAATGTCAACGAAGTCAACGCCACCTCCACCACCACCGGCGTGTTCTACGGCGTGATCACCGGCACGCCCATCCCGTTCCGCGAAGCGGGCATCGAGGTCCTCAGCACCAAGCCCACCTGCGCGGCGGGCAGCGGTTGCGCCATTCCCACCTTCGACGCTAATCCGGAGCGGCTGCGTATCGACTCCGACGGCATCACCGGCGTCTCCGCTCTCAACGTCACCACAGGTAATACCATCGCCACCCTTACTGGCGTGCTCACCTACGGCTTCCGCGCCTACACCATCCTGCCTACCAGCGCGCCCACCGTGGCAGGCTCTCCGGTCACGGTGTCACCCATGCCCATTCCAAGCGCCGGCACCGTCACCATCGCCGCCATGAACGTCGAACGCCTGTTCGATAACGTCGACGAAGGCGCCGACCCGAACGTCACCCTCAGTGCCTACCAGGGCCGCCTCCAGAAGATCTCGGCCACCATCCGCAATATCCTTCGCTTCCCCGATGTCATCGCCTTCGAGGAAGTCGAGAAACTGGCCGTACTCACCGATCTGGCCGCCCGTATCACCTCCGATGCCGCTTCCGCCTCCCAGCCCGACCCCGCCTACACCGCCTACGTCGTGGAAGGCAATGACCCCGGCGGCATCGATGTCGGCTTCCTGGTGAAGAACACCGTCACCGCCGGCAGCGTCACCCAACTGGGCTCGACCACGCAGTACACCACCCCCTGCAACACGCAGGACCTCCTCAACGACCGTCCGCCCCTGCGCTTGCGCGCCACCGCCAACAAGGGCGGCCAGACCCTGGCCTTCACGGTCTTCGTAAACCACCTGCGCTCGCTCAACGGCATCGACGACGAATCCAGTTGCGACAACGGGCCTCGCGTCCGCGCCAAGCGCGCCGCTCAAGCCAACTTCCTCGCCCAGCAGATCCAGGACGAACTCACCTTCAATCCCAACGCCAGCATCCTCGCCGTCGGAGACTTCAACGACTTCGAAGTGAGCGACGGCTACGTCCACGTGCTGGGCGGCATCATCGGCACACCCGCCCCCGCCACCCAAGTGGCCGCCGCCACCGCCGACCCCTCCTACCCAGACCTCACCAACATGCTGTCGCTCCTGCCCGCCGCGCAGCGCTACTCCTATGTCTTCGATGGCAACCACCAGACCCTGGATCATGTGCTGCTGAATCCCGCGGCTCGCGCCAACGTTGTGGGCGGCGGCTACGCCCGTGTCAACGCCGACCATCCGGAAACGCTCCGCGGCAACTTCAACACTCCCGAGCGCTTCTCCGATCACGACCCGGCCATCGTCTATCTCACCTCCGCGGCCAACGTTACGCCGCAGATGACCGTCACCAGGTCCGGTGTTATCTACAACCGCACCGCGCTCACCGCAACCAGCACCGTCACCGTCCGCAACAACTCCGGTCAAACGGTGACCGGTCCGCTGAACCTGGTGGTCACGGGCCTGCCCGCGGGCGTCACCGTCACCAACGCCACGGCCAACAACGGCGCGGGTTACGTCTTCTCCGTGGCAACACCCCTGGCGCCCGGCCAAAGCGTCGCCATCCCGCTCCAGTTCTCCATGAACGCCGTGCAGGCCATCAACTATCTGGCGTCCATCTTCAACGGGTCGCTGTAGAAATTCGGATGATCGGAGGCTCTCTTACCATGCGTCGTCTTGTCTTACTCACCGCTCTGTGCGGCCTGTTCTCTCTATCCGGCACGGCCGCGGTCTACCAGGTGACGATGAACACCCCTTCCCTCGACGGGCAGAACGGCTCCATTGACATCCAGTTCAACCCTGGCGCTTTCCCCGCCGTCTTTGAGGCCGGCAGCGCCAGCATCAGCAACTTCACCCTCACCGGCGGCACCCTGGGCGCCGAGCAGGGGGGCACCCGCGTCAACGCCATCGGCGATTTGGCGCCTGGCCCGCTGGTCATCACTAACGCCGATTTCCTGAACGGCATCACCTACGATGCCACCTTCGGTACCGGCCTCTCGTTCCAGGTGGACTTCACTGGCGCCGCCTTCACCGCGTCGAACCAGACCATCCTCACGGACTTCTTCTTCTTCGTCACCGCCGGTGATTCGGTCACCGCGCAGGCCACGCTGTTGGGCGATAGCACGCTCGATACCACCAACAGTTCCAACGGCGTTACGTTCACTCCCGATACCGCCATTCCCGAGCCCGGCACGCTGGTCTTGTTCGGCTGCGGCGCCGCCGTGCTGGCACTGCTTCGCAAGCGCTAAACACCCGCCTGTCTTCAGCCATGATCTGCGATACCATGCGCAGGTCATGGCCAACGAGATCCAAGTCCCCGATAAACCCGAAGCGTCCTCGTCTCCGGTCCGCGAAACCAGGCTCGATAAAGAGCAGCCCAAAACGTTGCGGGACGGCATCGGCCTTTGCCTTTCCGGCGGCGGCTACCGCGCCATGCTGTTCCACCTGGGCTCGCTGTGGCGGCTCAATGAACTCGGCTACCTCGGGAAACTCGACCGCATCTCCAGTGTTTCGGGCGGTTCCCTCACCGCCGGCGTGCTGGGCATGCTCTGGAAGGACATCGGCGTCACCGCCGCCCAGCCGGCTCCAGGCTTTCCAATGGTGGTCGACGCACTCCGCGAGCTGGCCGGGCACACCATTGACATCGGCTCCATCTGGAAGGGATTGCTATTCCCCGGCAGCATCTCCGACAAGATCGCCGCGGGCTATGACACCCGCCTCTTTCACGGCAAGACCCTCCAGGATCTGCCCGATCACCCGCGATTCGTCATCAATGCCACCAGCCTGCAAACCACCGTGCTGTTCCGCTTCTCGAAGCCATTCGCCGCCGATTGGCGCGTCGGCAAGATCCGCAACCCGCGCATCCCGCTCGCCGTCGCCGTTGCCGCCTCCTCCGCCTTCCCGCCCCTGCTCTCGCCCACCGAACTGAACTTCGCTAAGTACGGCGGCTCCATGGAGAAGACCGAGGGCGCCGACCTGCACTGCGAGCCCTACACAACCCACGCCACCCTCGCCGACGGCGGCGTCTACGACAACCTTGGCCTCGAAACCGTCTGGAAGCAGTACCGGACCGTACTCATCAGCGACGGCGGCGGCCACATCGCCCCGCAGGAGGCCCCCGCCCACAACTGGCCTTTCCAAACCATTCGCGTCCTGGACACCATCGACAATCAGGTGCGCAGCCTGCGCAGACGCCAGTCCATCGATGCCTTCAAGAGCAAGCAACGCCTGGGCACTTACTGGGGCATTCGCACGGACATCGCCGACTACGAGTGCGACAATGCGCTGCCCTGCGGCCTGGCCGATACGTTACAGATCGCCGCCGTCCCCACCCGCCTGAAGAAACTGCCCCCCGAAACCCAGGAGGCACTGATCAATTGGGGCTACGCTGTGTGCGATGCGGCCATGCGCAAGCACCTCGGCGCCACCGGGCCCCAGCCGAAGTTTCCCTACGCCCGCGGCGCCCGGCTGTAACCCCGCGTCTCCTCAGTAATCCCGCGCGCACCGGAACCCTAAATCCTTCGCAAAGAACCGCTCCGGCACAATCTCCATCACCGTCAAACTCGCCTCCGCCAGCGTATCCTCAAACGACCCACCCTTGACCACCAGCCAGCGCTCGGCGGCTGTTGGCGGCGGCGACAGCACCGTTGCGAAGGCTCGCATCGCGGCAACATTCGGGGGCGCCACGTCGGCCGTGAACTCCCGCACATTGCCTACTGCCTGCTGCACTAAAAACGGACTGCGCCCATGGCGATAAGCATCCACCGACACCAGGTGATGCCAAGTATCGTCCGGGTTATCCTTCACATTCGCCTTCGAGGCGTTCGCCTCATCCCCCCAGGTGTATAGCCGCCCATCCAACCCGCGCGCCGCCTTCTCCCACTCCTGTTCGGTCGGCAGCCGCTTGCCCGCCCATTTGGCGAACGCCGCCGCATCGGCGACCGTCACATTCACCACCGGATATCCTGGCTTCCCACGCTCATATCCCGGCGGCAGCGCCCTCCCGGTGGCGTTGCAGAACTCTTCATAGTCTTCATTCGCCACTTCGCGCAGGTCAATGTAAAACGGCTTCAACGCCACCTTCTGCTTCCCCGGACCGAAGAGAAACTCGCCAACCGGCACCAGCACCATATCTCCGTTCGGATCGGCGATACGCAGCGGCTCCGCGCTCCCCCGCGCCCCAGACAGCCCGTTCACCAGTGTCGCCACCCCAATCCCCACCGCCACCAGGAACCCCGCCGCCACCGCCAGCCAGCGGTTCTGCAACTCCACCCGCCTTCCACCCCGTACCGCCCCCCCCGCCGCCGCGGGGTCCACCACCGGCCGTGTCAACAGCATCTCCGCCGAGGGAACACCCTGCAGCCACCGCTCCAACGCCTGCACCACCTCCAACATCGTCTGCGGACGCTCCGCCGGATTCCGCGCCATGCAACGCCGCACCACCTCCGCCAAAGCCTCCGGCACCCCCGCCGCCGTCATCTTCTCGAACGGAACCGGCTCGTGCACCGCGCGGTACAGCAGCCGCTCCAGCGTCTCACCCTGGATCGGCCGCTCCCCCGTGAACAGCTCAAACAGCATCACCCCGAACGAATAGGTATCCACCAGCGGCGTCGGCCGCTGCCCCTGGATCAGTTCCGGCGCCACGTAGTGCGGCGTCCCCAACCCGTAACCCACCTTCGTCAGCGTGGTCTCGGCCGACTTCACAATCCCAAAGTCCATCAACTTCACGCGCCCGTCATTATCCACATGTACGTTGTCCGGCTTAACATCGCGATGCACCAGATCCCGCGAGTGGACATAGGCCAGCGCCTTCGCCACGCCCAACCCGATCTCCACCCGCCGCCGCAGTGGCAAACCGGCGTCCTGTTGGATCACCGCCGCAAGCGTGCGCCCGGTGAGAAACTCCAAAACCAGGTACGGCACACCGTCCTGCTCCCCATAATCGTGCGTCGTGATGATATTCTCGTGAACGATCGAGGCCGACACCCGCGCCTCCAGCAGAAACCGCGCCCGCGTTTCCACGTCCTCCGCCGCGTTGGTGCCCAGCAGCTTCACCGCCACGCTGCGCCCCAGCACCGTATCCTTGGCCCGGTACACCTCGGCCATCCCCCCGCCCAGGTATTGCTCCAACTCGTATTTGCCGATCCGCGCCGGTAGTTTCAAGACACTTCGCCCCTGCCCCCTCATCGGCCGGGTTCCCGCAAAAGTTTATACACCAAGGCGCCTTTGGGTAACCAGAAGCGGACGGCCCGCGCCCCCTCCTAAGATACAATCAAGTCTTTGGTTCCACGAGGTTTGCCATTGAATCGCTTCGGCTTCCGGTCTCTGCTCCTTCTCCTGGCCCTGTCCGCCTTGCTTCCCGCCCAAACCGCCGGCACGCTGGCCGGGATTCTCCACGATCCCACCGGCGCCGTCGTCCCTTCGGCCAAAGTCACCGCCGTCAACACCGAGCGCAACATCCGCCGCATCGCCACCACCGCCCAGAGCGGCGAGTTCCGCATCCCGAATCTCCCGGCCGGCTCGTATGAGGTCCGCTTCGAAGCCCCCGGCTTCCGCCTGCTGGTGCGCCAGGGCATCGAAATCACCGTCGCCCAGAATGCCTGGCTCGACACCACTCTCGAAGTCGGCGAAACCGGCCAGCAGATCACCGTCACCGCGCGCGCCTCGCAGGTCAACACCACCACCCCCGAACTCGCCTATCTCGTCAGCGAACAGGCCATCCGCGAACTGCCGCTGAATGGCCGCAACGTCACCGACCTCGCCCTCCTCCAGCCCGGCGTCCTCCCCTACCCCCATCGGGACGGCGGCTCCGTCGTTGCCCATGGCCTGGGCATGTCCATCAACGGCCAGGACCCGCGCTCCAACGTCTATCTGCTCGACGGCACTCCCCAGAACGACATCACCAACGGCCCGGCCGGCTCGGCCGCCAGCACCGCCCTCGGCGCCGAGACCATCCGCGAGTTCCGCGTCGAAGTCAATTCTTACAGCGCCGAGTTCGGCCGCAACTCCGGCGGCCAGTTCAACGCTCTCACCAAGTCCGGCACTAACGCCTACCACGGCTCGCTGGTATACCTCCATCGCAACGACAACCTCGACGCCCGCGACTACTTCGACGACATCCAGCCCGAGTTCAAACGCAACCAGCTCGCCGCCACCCTCGGCGGCCCCATCCGCAAGGACAAGCAGTTCTTCTTCCTCGGCTACGAAACCCTGCGCGAACGCAAGGGCCGCAGCATCCTCACCATCGTCCCCGACCTCGCCGCACGCTCCGGCGCCATCGCCCCCATCGACCCGCTCATCCGCCCCTTCCTCGACGCCTATCCCCTGCCCACCCCCGGCCGCAACGCCGCCGGCAACGGGCTCGGCGAACACCTGTTCCGCTTCAACCAAACCCTCGACCAGAACTTCGGCCAGGGCCGCTACGATCACAACCTCACCCAGAACAGCCAGTTCTTCGTCCGCTACACCTTCGATGACGCCAGCCAGCTTCTTCCCACCGACTACCCCCAATTCCCCCGCACCTTCCTTTCCCGCAACCAGTTCATCACCGCCGAGCACCGCCAGGTGATCTCCGCCAACGCCCTCAACACGCTACGCGCGAACTTCGCCCGCACCCGCGTCGGCCAGAACGTCGAGGCCAACCTCGCCAGCCCGCTCACCGCTTTCGTCCCCACCCGCGGCCTGGTCGGCGGCATCGATATCGGCGGCATCCCCGGCCGCTTCGGCCCCCAAACCTCCGGCAACCTGCGCCTCACCCAAAACCTCTGGGGCCTGGAGGACGGCTTCACGCTCAATCGCGACAAGCACCTGCTCAAGATCGGCGGCCTCTGGGAACACTACCAGGACAACATGGTGAACCCCACCTTCTCGCTCGGCATCTTCACCTTCGCCGACATCCCCGACTTCCTCCGCAACCGCCCCCAACGCTTCCTCGGTCTCGATCCGCGCGGCGCCCTCGACCGCTACTGGCGCTTCGACCTGTTCGCCCTCTACGCCCAGGACACCCACCGCGTCTCCCGCCGCCTGACCCTCAACTACGGCTTGCGCTACGAGTTCTCCACCCTGCCCGTCGATATCTACGGGCGCGATTCGGCCCTCCCCAACCTGCTCGCCCCCGCCCCCACCACCGGCCAGCTCTATCAGAACCCAACGAAACGCAACCTCTCGCCGCGCTTCGGCTTTGCTCTCGACCTGTTCGGCAACGGCAAAACCTCCCTCCGCGGCGGCTACGGGCTCTACTTCAACACCAACAACCAGCAGAACCTCATCGTCACCGTCACCAATCCGCCCGCCACCCCACGCCTGTCCATCACCAACCCCACCTTCCCCGTACCGCCCTTCGAACGCGGCATCGGCAACACCATCCGCCCCGTCGAATGGAATATCAAGAACCCGAAGGTGCATGTCTGGAATCTCAATATCCAACAGCAATTGCCTTTCGACACCCTACTCACGGTCGGCTACGCCGGCTCGCGCGGCTGGCACCTCTGGCGCAATACCGACGCCAATACCGCCATCCCCACCCGTCTCGCCGACGGCACCGTCTTCTTCCCCGTGAACGCCCCACGCCAGAATCCGGCCTTCGCCACCATCGAGCTCAAGAAGAGCGACGGCAACTCCTGGTACAACGCCGCCATCTTCGAAGTCCGCAAGCGCTTCGGCAACGGCGTCTCCATCCAGTCCAGCTATACCTTCTCCCGCAACATCGACACCACCCAGGCCTCCACCTTCTTCTCCGACGCCACCAACGGCACCACCGTCGCCATGCCCGAATACGAAGGCTTCTCTTATAACAAAGGCCTCTCCGATTACCACGCCAAACACAACTGGGTGCTCAACTATAACTGGCAACTGCCGTTCGCCAAGACGGGCACAGGCGTCGCCAAGGCGGTTCTCGGCGGATGGGAACTCTCTGGCATTGCCTTCATGCGTAGCGGCAATCCGCTGAACCTGTTTGTCGCCCGCAACCGCTCCCGTTCCCAATGGGCTCCCTCGCTCGGCCCCGGCCAGGGTCCCGACCGCCCCTCCATGGCCCCGAACGCCACCCACGAATCGGCCATCAACGGCAGCCCCGACCGCTGGTTTAATCCCAGCGCCTTCGTCCTGCCCGCCGCCGGCACGCTCGGCAACCTCGGCCGCGGCGCGCTCATCGGCCCTAACCTCCGAACCTTCGATTTCGCCGTCCTTAAGAATCACCCCTGGTCCAAACTCGGCGAAGCTGGTAACATTCAATTCCGCTGCGAGATGTTTAATCTCTTCAACCGCCCCAACTTTGGCACGCCCAGCCTCACCGCCTTCACCGGCGCCGTTGACAATGAGGCGCCGCTCGGCACCCTGGGCCGCATCCGCAGCACTGTCACCAGTTCGCGCCAGATCCAATTCGGCATCCGCATCACTTACTAAACGAGAACATTCATGGAGAAAAGGAAGAAGTCTATGCTCTGGCTTGCATTCGCATTCGGCGCCGCCCTCGCCTGGGGCATGTACGGGCCCAGCCTGCATAAGGGCCAGGTAGCCCTCGGCAATCCCATGCGCGCCCTGCTGTGTGTCGGCGTGGCTTACTTCCTGGTCGGCGTGCTGGTGCCGGTCGCTACCCTCGCCAGCCAGGGCCAGTTGCATGGCTTTACCAGCGGCGGTACCTTCGCCGCCACCTGGGCCGGCGTCCTGGGCGCGGTCGGCGCCGTATTCATCATCTTCGCCTTCCGCAACGGCGGCACCCCCGCTTACGTGATGCCCGTGGTCTTCGGCATTGCCCCGCTCATCAACGTGCTCTACAGCATGGCCACCCACCCGCCGAAGGAGTCGCCGAACCCGCTGCTATGGGTCGGCTACGTCCTGGCCTCCGCCGGCGTCGCGCTGGTGCTCTACTTCAAACCTGCCTAACGCCTATGGCCGCCGACGAGCTGGTCGCCATTGTCGACCCCGATAACACCGTCACCGGCAGCGCCACCCGCGCCCGTATGCGCGCGGAGAACCTGCTGCACCGCGCCACCTACATCTTCGTCTTCGATGCCGAAGGCCGGCTCTATGTCCAGCATCGAACGTTCACTAAGGACATCTACCCCGGCTATTGGGACCTCTGCGCCGGCGGCGTCGTGCTGGCCGGCGAGTCCTACGAAGAAAGCGCCGCCCGCGAACTGGCCGAAGAGCTAGGCATCACCGGCGTCCACATCGACCCCTGGTTCGACTTCTACTGGGAAGACCAAAGAAGCAAGGTCTGGGGCCGCGCCTTCGGGGTCTACAACTATGAAGGCCCCATCGCCATGCAGGCGGAAGAGGTGCAGGCCGTCGAGCGCCTTCATCCCGATGAGATCCTGGCCGGGAGCCTCCCCTACAAGTTCACGCCGGATTCGGTAATCGCGCTACGACGCCGGCTGTCGCAATCGGCCCCAGCCTGACGCAACCGTTGTTCTCAGGCGATTCCCCTGAACCACTCAGCCGTCCTTCTGAGTGTCTCCCCCCTCAATTGCCCTTACTCTGGACTTATGACTTCGCGGGCGGCGACTGTAGTGGTTGAGTTCGACGAGCCTCGCTTCCTTACCGCCCTCCGCGCCGCTCTCACCCGCTATTTCGGTGCAGTGGATGCATGGGAGCGGGCCTATCGCTCGCAGTACCGCCTGGTCGCCCACGGTCAGGTAAGTGCCGACCTCGAACCGCTACACTCCCAATACCGCGAAGCTCGCCGCGAACTGGAAGAGCTCATCCCGCAAGCCACCCGCCTCTGCCGCCGCTACCACCTGCGCGAGCCCTGGAACCCGATCCTCCTTATCACCCTGGGCGCGACCCCGCCCCAAAGCGCCCAGTGGACCAGCGCTATCGGCCACGGCGAACGCACCCTCGTCCGCAAGTGCCTGGAGGATCTCGAAACCCACATCGCCGGAGGTGGCAAGGCGTCACCGCAACCGCCAACCAGCACTGTTAACGTCAGTGTCAACATCCCCCGCACCGGCCTGCTCGGCCGAATCCTCGACTACTTCCTATAGGTGTCCCCATGGTCAGCCTTTGTGACGGCCCCATCCAATCCAGCGCCGGCTGGCGCTTTCGCTTCCTTGGCTTTCCGGTCCGCGTCCACCCCTACTTCTGGTTGAGTTCGTTAATGCTCAGCGGCCTCGGCGAGACCGGTTCCGTCCTGCTCTGGGTGCTCGCCTGCTTCGTCTCCATCCTGCTGCACGAAGCCGGACACGCCGCCATGATGAAGCTGTTCGGCATCCGCGCCGAAGTGATTCTCTACTCGTTTGGCGGCGTCGCCAGCCCGCTGGACCACCGCAGCCGCGGCCCCAGCGCGAGCATCCTTATCGCCCTCGCCGGCCCGCTCGCCGGATTCCTCTTCGCCGCCCTCATCCTGCTGGCCGTAGCGTCGCAGGGCGCCCAAATCCAAGTCCGCCCCAGCCCCCTGCTGCTGCCGGCCGTTTGGGCCAAACTCACGCCGAACCCCATGCCCCTGTCGAAGGAGTGGTACGCAGGCGTCCTGGTGAATCATCTGTTGTGGGTGAACATATGGTGGGGCTTCGTGAACCTGCTGCCCATCTGGCCGCTCGACGGAGGCCATATCGCCCGCGGCTTCCTCGAACGCCGCTATGGAAGTGAAGGCCTGCGCCGCTCCCTGAAGCTCTCCGCCATCACCGCCACCGTTACGGCCATCCTCGCCTTTACCAGCCGCGACATGTACCTGATCCTCTTCTTCGGCCTGATGGCCGCCGCCAGCATGCAAATGCTGGAAGGCCTGGGGCCTATCTACCGCCCGAATGCGGCCTGGCGCCGCTGAAAAGCCCGGCACCGCATCGTTCAGCCGCGACCTGTAAGCCGGCATCCCGCGTCCATAGCCGTGCGCCGGATAGCTTCACGGCCGCCAGCACATGCATGTCGACCCACCCCAATCCCTTGCCCCAAAGCCTGGCCTGCTCCAAGAAAGCCAGCACCTCGCTATGGCGCGCTTCGGTAGCCTGCGGCAGTTTCCCCAGCCCGGCCAGCAACTCCGTGCGGTTCTTCGCGTTTCCACACGCCAACTCACCCAGCACCATGGGATGCATCAGAACCAGATCGTTCTCCAGCAGCAACACCAGTTCCGGCGTTCCCCGACGGAAGTGATCGATCCACACCGAAGTGTCAACGAGAACCATTCGCCACCGTACGGCGGCGCGGGATGTCCCGGAGATCCGGCTCGCTACCGCCCAGAGCGGCCAGCCGGCGAGCCGTTTCCCGCGCGATCAACGCCTTTAACCCCGCCCGCACCAGCGCCGTCTTCTCTTCAATCCCTGTGAGGGCGCTGGCCTCCCGCACCAAATCGTCGTCCAAGATCAGCGTCGTTCTCATGCACCACTATTATATGCATAGATATGCATCTCGGGAGCATCTTCCTACAACGTCCGCAGGTGGAATCCCCCATCCACATTCAACACCTGCCCGGTAGCGTAATCTAACAATCCATCGGCCACCGCCCGCACCGCCCGCGCGACGTCCGCCGCCTCGCCCATCCTTCGCTGCGGCAGCAAGCCCCCCGCGATCCGCTCCTCATACATGGACTCCACCGTCGCGATCATGTCCGTGCGGATAATCCCCGGCCGGATCTCGAACACGCCAATCCCCGCCGGAGCCAATCGCGACGCCCACAGCGCCACGCTCATGCTCAGCGCCGCCTTCGACAGGCAATACTCGGCGCGATTCACCGACGCCGTATAGGCCGAAATCGACGTGATGAACACGATCCGCCCACTGCCCTGCTCCAACATCCAGCGCGCCCCCAACTGCGTCAGGAAATGCGGCCCTTTCAAGTTCGTCCCGACCAGCTCATCGAAGCTCTCCTCGGAAGCCTCCACCACATCGGCCCGCACCCGCTGCGTGATTCCGGCATTGTTCACCAGCAGATCCAAACGCCCGAACTTCTCCCTGCAGAACGCCATCAACTGGAAGCGATCCTCGCGGGAACTAACATCGCACTGCGTGATGGCGCAGCCGGTCTCGGCCGCCAACGACTCGGCCGCATCGCGCCGCCCCTTATAGGTCGCCACCACGTGATGCGTCTTCGCCAACTCCATGGCAATTCCGCGCCCAATGCCGCGGCTCGCGCCCGTCACCATCGCTACCGGCTTCATGCCGAAACCTCCCTCGCCTTTCCCAAAGCTTCATCGAGCGCCGCCAGTAACTCCGGCATCGGCACCCATTCGACAAACGTCACATCGCCTAGAAACACCGACGGCGTCTTCGCCACTTCGCGCCGCAGCCCTTCGGCGATGTCGGCCTCCACCAGCGCGAGTAGCGCCGCATCGTCCCACGGCACGGCCTCGTCAATGTCCGCCATCTCCAGAAAGCGCGCCGTCCAATCCCGAAACCCGCCCGGTGCGATCTCGTTCAGATAAGCCAGCACCGCCCGCCGGAACCGCACCGCTAACTCCGGCCCCTGCTCGCGCTCCATCCAGCGCGCCGCCAGCGCCGCCTCGCGCGCCCACACATGCTTGGCGAGCGGGAAGTCGTAGTGCACGAACGCCACCCGATTCCCATAGCGCGGCAGCAGCACCTCATCCAGCTTGCGCCGCAGGTAGGCGCAGTCGGCGCATGCCAGATCCTCGAAGAACTCCAGCCGCACCAATGCCGGCGCGTGCCCTTCCACCAACCGGGAGATTTCCATGTCTTTCCGAAGACCCCATGGTAGCAACGCCGCGCCAGAGCGCAGGACGCGCCCAGGGTGGTAGCATCGAAGGCGGTGAACGGCAGACCTCTCCTCGTCCTGGCCTTGCTGGCCGTGCCGCTCGTGGCCCAAACGCCGGCCGCTCCCAGCGCGCCCGCCACGCCCGTCCCTGCCGCCGAATCGCCGGCCCAAACCCTCAGCCGCGGCATGCAGATCGCCCAAGCCGTCTCCACCGTTACCAGCACCGCCATCTCGCCGCTGCTCGGCGTCTGTATCCTGGGGGCCTGGGAGTTCTACCGCACTCCCTTTGAGAAGCGCTCCCAGCTTCCGGGCCACCTGCGCCCGCGCTTCTTCTTCCCTATCGCCTTCCTACTGCTGCTCATCCTGTTTAAGGACACGCTCGGCGGCATGACGCCGCTGGTTAAGAAGCCGCTCGACGCCCTCGAAGTGCTGATGCTCAACAAAGCCAGCCTGTTCCTGATTGGCATTCCCGTGGTGCTGCACGAGACCGCGCGGATCCTCGGCCGGACGTCGCTACTGGACCTGCTTGCGGCGCTGGAGCCGGTCGTCCATGCCCAATCCGGCGCCGCGCCTTCCGGTCTCGCTCGTACGGGCACGGCACTGCTTGCCCTGCTGCTGGTGGCCAGCGGCTTCGTCATCACCTTTATCGTCTGGGTGGTCGGCCACGCGTTCGATGTACTGGTCCTGCTGAGCCCATTCCCCTTCGTCGACATCCTGCTTAAGGGGATGCGCGCCCTGGCCTGTGCCGCGCTGTCGTTCCTGACCATTCTCGATCCGCGGGTGGCGCTGCTGGTCTCCCTCGCCGTTGTCATTGTCTGCGCCCTGCTGGCTGGGTGGGCTATCCGCTTGCTGGTCTTCGGCGCGGTCTTCTCCTCCGACCTAATCCGCACGATCGTTTTCTTCGACTACTACAAGCCCAAGCCCGGCGAACCGCTGGCCGGCTTCACGGCACGACCTATCGGCGACATCCCGCGCCGCGCCTACGTCCATCTGGTACGGCGCGACGACGGCGGCCTCGAACTTCGCCATCGCCGCTGGTTCGTGGGCGCCGAGGCGGCCGTGCCGCTGCCCGGCGAACACGGCTATGACATCGGCGTCGGCCTCTTCCAGCCTTCGCTGATTGAAACCAACCGCGGCCGCCGGTATACCATCCAGATCCGCCTGCTACCCCGCTACCGCAAATCCGAACAGAACATCGCGGGCATGCTGGGCGTGAAGGGCGTGCGCGACATCCGCTTCGGCGCGGGTCTGGAGTCCTTCTGGGGCTGGCTTAAGGACGACTCGGTCGCGCCCACCGGCATCGCTTCGTGAGCGCGGCCCGGTTACGGGATGTTGTTACCGCCCCGCTAATTCCGTTACCGCGCCGCGACCGCGAGGGCGAGGGATTTACGGTTTTGCTTCCAGCGCTCGCAGGCGCTTGAGGTCGTCGCTCAACCCGCGCATGCCATAGCCGATCATGCTGCCGTAGCTGATAAAGCGGTAGCCGTTGCCATAGGCTTCCACGGCCGCGTCGTAGGCGCCAAGCGCAATTCCCGGCGCCTTGCCATGCTTGGCCACGCGGGCTGGGAAGGCTGCGAGAAACTCCTTCAATTTGGGGTGCTGCATCTGGCCGATCACCCCCAGTGCCGCCGACAGGTCCGCCGGCCCGGCCAGCACGACATCGACGCCGTCGACCTGGCAGATCTCGTCCATGTTTTCGATGCCTTCCGGCGATTCGATCTGCGCCACGATCATGATCTCGTCGTTGGCCTGCGGCAGGTAGTCGGCCCAGGTCAGGCCTTCGAAGTAGAAGGTCCAACCGGGCGAGATGCCGCGCGTGCCCTGGGGCGGATACTTGGCATAGCTGACCGCGCGCCGCGCCTCTTCGGCGTTGTTGATCTGCGGGATCATCACGCACTGGGCGCCCAGATCGAGGGCTTTTTTAATCAGGCTGGAATCGAGGCCCGCCACGCGGATCATCGGCATGCAGCCGGCCTGCCGCGCCAACACGGGGATGTGCCGCACATCGTCCAAGCCGTACACCGTATGTTCGGTGTCGATCCACAGAAAGTCGATGCCGCTGAGCAGCGTGAAGCGATTGGCCAGTTCGTCGACAACACCGCAGGAGCCGCCGAATACGGCTTCTCCGCGGGCCAGTTTCTCTTTAACAGGGTTCTTAATCATGCAAAACGACTCCCATGGCCGCCATCAGGCCGGTCATCTCCGAGGTGACATCAATGGTGGTGTGCTGGTCGTAGGCGACATCGGCCCAGGAGCCGTCGGGCTGCTGCAGGGCGGCGATGCCGTCCACCACCTGGCGGGCGATGGCCTCATCCTCGGCATGCCTGGTGATGCGGTATGTCCAGGCGGCTCCCCAGCCGATCTTGCCGGCCTGCGGGGTGCGGTAGACATCTTCGCGGCACACGCGCGAGCCCTGCAGGATGGTGCGGGCCAAATCCAGCCAGTGCGCTTCCCCGCTGTGCGCGGAGAGTTGGGACAGGAATGCGGCGCTGATGCCGTATTGGTAGTACCACTGGCGGAGTTGCTTTGCGTCCACCAGGTGCCAGGCGGCGCGGTCTTCGGGGAACTCGGTGACCAGGCCGTGGCCCGGCTGCCACACGTGATAGAGGCCGCGCTTGTGATCGGGCTGCGCGAGCCACACGTTGTGCAGCCAGCCGGCGGCGCTGACAGCCAGATCGATGCGGCCGCAGCCGATGGCGGCGATGCCGGCCATGCAGGTGGTCATGATCTCTTCGTTGCCATCTTCGCGAGCCGTAAAGCCACCGGTGACCGGGTTGTGATTCTCTTCGAGAAAGCCCATCAAGGGACGGGCGATCTCCCAGCGCCCGCGCATGGCGGCGGTGAAAGCCAGCCAGCCGTGCGGATAGATACGGAATTGGTCGAACCAGGGAACGCCATCGCCGTCCAGGTCGCCGCCGCCGGTGAAGAAGCGATCCGCGATGTGGTCCAGGACGCGTTCGCACTGGGCGAGGTGGCCGGTGGCGGCGAGGGCGAAGGGGAGCTTGTAGTAGGCGTTCAGACGATCGCCTCCTTGGAGGGAGCCATTGGGTTGGAGGCGTTCGAGCAGCCAAGTGGCGCCGCGGGTGGCGGAAGAGAGGGCGAGATTCACAATGTCTTGTATCGTCGCACAGGAAGACGGGGAGGCAGGCGGGGAGGCGTTACCAGACGGTCCGAATGCTGGACGCCCGGATGCGCCCGTCCCCATTGATTACAGGGACATTGAAGTACACCGCGGTGGCTGCGACGATTCGGTCCGGCATGTCCGGAATCGCGTCGCGGGACACCAGTTGGAGGGCATCCACAATCTCAGCGTTGAGCGGCGCTTCCTTAATCACGTTCTCTGGGTCCGCGAGTATGCGCTTGAGGGCGGGATAGACCTCCTGTGGAACTCTGCCTTTCTCGATGAGATAGACAATCTCGGCCAGCGAAATGGCTGAGACGGCGATGTCATGCCCTTCGCTAGCGCCGTTGTCCATGAACTCTCGCGCCGCGCCAGACAGCTTGGGATTCTTGAACAGGTACCAAAGTATCGCGTGAGTGTCGGCCACGCCCGCAATCATTCAAACTCTTCCGCAAAGCCACGGAACAAGTCCCGACGGTTCTCATCGATTTCGTCGGCGGTCGGGCCAGGGCCGAACTCCGCCAACAAACCATAGGCAGACTTTCGGCGCCGGGGCAGCGACTCCTCTTGCGCAAGCTGGCTGAGCCATGCGTGCAACCCGAGGCCTTGCGCCGCCGCACGCGCCTTCAGCATTGCGGCTTGATTGTCGGTTAACTCGATGAGCATTCCGGTATCACCCTCTCCACCCTTAGCCTATAGCATTTGCACATTCCCTAGCTTGCCGGCTGTGCCCTTATTGAAGAATCCGTAACGTCGAGAGTCGATTCGCTGGTGCGGGCCGCCGACATCCATGCACGCGGTACTGATACGGAACATGGTGACACTGCCGAACATGTAGCATGCAGGCGTGTTACAGAAAACTTGCGCAGGCAGGCATAGTGCTTGGCTTGGTCAGTAATGGGCTTGTGGAGGCTTGCCGCTAGGAACTGGCTACCGCCACCAACCTGGAAAAGCATCTGATCGTGATGGCCAGCCCGCAATGTTACGAATCCCTGCAGCCGGCTGGAAGATGCGGACTACGACGGACATTCCCTTGCGATGCCGCGGCGTATTGCCGCTGCCCTGCATCAACGGGTGGAGATTCGCTTCGTGCCGGTCCGCCGCACCGCGTAGCGCGGGCAAGGCGGCCGTGACCCTCATGCTATCGTTTAGCCATGGCTGGGGCTAATCCCTTTGTAGACGAGTTGCGTTTCGACCGCCGCGTACCGCCGTGCGCCATTGTTATCTTCGGCGCCAACGGCGATCTCACGAAACGCAAACTCATTCCGTCGCTCTACCGGCTGGCCTTCGAACGCCGCTTGCCGGAGGGCTGCGTGATCATCGGCAACTCGCGTACGCCGATGTCCGACGACGACTACCGCGACAAGATGAAAGCCGCGGTGAAGCAATACCTGGAAGAGAGCCCGTTTGAAGAAGGCTTGTGGGAAAGCTTCGCGCGCTCGCTCTACTATGTGCCGGGCGATCTCAACGACGTCCAGTTCTATGGCGCGCTCAAACAGAAATTGGAATCGGTGGAGGCGCAGACCAACGGCAACGTCCTCTACTACCTTTCCATCCAACCCAGCCAGTACGCGTCCGTGGCTGAATGCCTGGGTGTTGCCGGCTTGAACCAGGGGCGTGGTTGGCGGCGTCTGGTGATCGAGAAGCCTTTCGGCCGCGACCTTGCTACGGCCCGCGAACTCAATGACCGCGTGTCGAAGGTCTTTGCGGAGAAAGAGGTCTACCGCATCGACCACTACCTGGGTAAGGAGACTGTCCAGAACGTGCTGGCGTTTCGCTTCGCCAACGGCATCTTCGAGCCGCTGTGGAATCGCCGCTACGTGAATTCGGTCCAGATCACGGCGGCCGAATCCATCGGGGTGGAAGGCCGCGGCGCCTACTACCAGGAGTCCGGCGCCCTGCGCGACATGATCCAGAATCACCTGCTGCAGGTGATGGCCACCATTGCGATGGAGCCGTCCGCGATCTTCGAGCCCGATGCCGTCCGCGATGAGCGCGCCAAGCTGCTGCGCTCCATTCGCATCTGGAAGGAAGACGAGGTGCCCCTGCACGCGGTGAAGGGCCAGTATGGGGCGGGGCGCGTCGGCGGCAACGAACTGGCCGGCTTCCGGCAGGAACCAGGCGTCGCTGCCGGTGCGCAAACCGATACCTACGCCGCCGCCACTTTCTACGTCGATAACTGGCGCTGGGCGGGCGTGCCTTTCTACATCCGCACTGGCAAGCGTTTGGCGCGGCGCGTCACCGACATCGCGATTCGCTTCAACTCGGCGCCTTTGTCCATCTTCAATCGTGAGAACGAAGGGCCGCGCCCGAATCTTTTGGTCATCAAGATCCAGCCCGAGGAAGGCATCTCGCTGCGATTTCAATCGAAGCAGCCGGGCGGCGGCATGCGGCTGCGGCCCGTATCGATGGACTTCAACTATGGCTCCAGCTTTGGGGTGCGCACGCCCACCGCTTATGAAACGCTGCTGGAGGACGCCATGGCGGGCGACGCGACGCTCTACACCCGCCAGGACATGGTGGATGCAAGCTGGCGCGCCGTGGAGCCTATCCTCAACCATTGGAACTCCCATAAGTTCGACCTGCCCAATTACGAAGCGGGCAGTTGGGGGCCGCGCGAAAGCGACGATATGCTCGCGCGCAACGGCCATCACTGGAGACTGGCGTAACCACAGGAGTATCGTATGATCGCCGGAACACCGGAACAGATTCTGAAAGAGCTATCGCGCGTTTGGGCCAGCCTGGGCAAAGAGGAGGGCGGCGGCGTGCTCCGCGCCTGCACGATGACGCTGATCCTGGCCGCCGATGAGGAGGAAGAAGCCGACCTCGGCGAACTGGTTGCCGGGCTCATGCATGACCATCCCAGCCGCGCCGTGGTGCTGCGCATTCGCGACGGCCAGGAAGAGTTTCTCGAATCGCGGGTCTTCGCCCAATGCTGGATGCCGCTCGGCAAACAGCAGCAGTTGTGCTGCGAGCAGATTGAGATTACGGCGTCGGAGGGTAGCCTGGTCGACGTGCCACGCTTGGCGGTGGGCCTGATGGCGCCGGACTTGCCGGTGGTCCTGGTGTGCCGCACGCCGGCGTTGTTCGGCCTGCGGGATTTTAGGCCGCTGATCCCGGTGGCCGGGCGAACTATTGTCGATTCGCGCCGTTCGTCGAGCCCGGCCGTGACCCTGCAGCAACTGCAATCGCTTCGCGAGTCAGGGTACGACGTGCGCGACCTGGCCTGGACCGCGCTCACCGGTTGGCGCCAGCGCATTGCCAGCGCCTTCGAACCGAGCGACGTGCTGGCGAAGATCAAGGATGTCGAACTCGTACGCATTCAGGGATCGGCGCCGAAGATGGGGTACCTGGCGTCGTGGCTGCGGCGCGGCTTTGGCAAACCGGTGGAGGTGCGGTTCGCGCCGGGGCAGGGGATTGACTCCGTCGAAATCTTGGGCGATGGCATCCACTTGGAGTTCGCCCGCACCAGCACCTGTACGGAACTGCCGGACGTCGACCTGTTGCGGCAGGAACTCGGCTTCACGGGCCGCGACCGAGTCTTTGAAGAAGTGCTGCCGGGTGCCTTGGAGTTAGGACGGCACTGAACCATGCACTTCTACCGCTATGCCGATCCGCCGGCCGCCGCCGAGGCCTGTGCGCGCCATATCCTGCTGCGTTTAGAAGAAGCCGCCAGCGGCCATCGCGATCCTTCCCTAGCAGTTTCCGGCGGGTCGACACCGAAGCTGTTGTTTCAGGCTTTGGCGAAGTCCGGCTTCGACTGGAAGCATGTGCATCTGTTCTGGGTGGATGAACGGATGGTGCCGCCCACCGATGCCGAAAGCAACTATCACCTCGCCGACGAAGCCTTTTTGAAGCCAGCCCGTTTTCCGCAGCGCAACGTCCATCGTATTCAAGGCGAACTGCGGCCGGAAGTGGCAGCCCGGAATTACACGCAGGATGTCCAGGAGTTTTTCGGTTTACAGGAGGATGGCCTGCCGCACTTCGATATCGTGCATCTGGGCATGGGGGCCGACGCGCACACCGCTAGCCTGTTCCCCGGCGAGCCGCTGATTGAAGATCGCAACGGCATTGCGGCAGGTGTGTACGTGAAGAAGCTGGCGAAGTGGCGGGTGACGCTGCTGCCGGGCACCATCGTCGCCGCGAAGCATGTGCTGTTCCTGGTGTGCGGCGCCGACAAAGCCGAGCCATTGAAGCACGTGCTGGAATCGCCCTATGAACCTTTGGTGTACCCGGCGCAGGTTGTCTCCCATCACAGCCGGCACGTCACCTGGTTCGTCGATCAGCCCGCCGCCGCGTTGACCGAAGCATGATCCTTGCGCTGCTTACAGCGTCGCTGCTGTGCGCGCAGCCGAAGCCAGAAGTCACCCGGCTGGTGCTGGGCGGCGACGTCATGCTGGCCCGTCACGTGCGGGCCACCGCGCTCCGCCAGAAGGACGCGGCGTTCTCCTTCCGCAAGATCGCCGATCATTTCCGATCCGCCGACATTGCCTTTGTCAACCTGGAGTCGCCATTCGCCGCCACCGGTCCATACTTTGAAGAGCGCATGGTATTTCGCGCGCATCCTTCGATGATCGAAGGGCTGCTGCTGGCGGGAATCGACGTGGTGTCCACCGCCAACAATCATGCGCGCGATGCTGGGCCACAGGGTATCGCCTATACCCTGGAGGTTTTGGCGAACAGTAAGATTGGCGCCACCGGAACCAGTGATCTGCCGGTCATCCTGGAACGCCGCGGCGTGCGCTTCGGCTTCCTCGGCTATACGTTTGACCAGCGAAACGGCAACCATCGCGATGACGACCCGCGCGTCGCCATGACGGACGCTATCCGCATGGCCGCCGACGTCACAGCCTTGAAGAAGCATGCCGACATCGTCGTGGTGTCGATGCACGCCGGGTGGGAATACTGGACGAAGCCTAATGCCCATCAGATGCGGTTCGCGCGTGCTGCGATTGATGCGGGCGCCACCCTGGTAGCCGGCCATCATCCGCACGTGGCACAGCCCGTCGAACGTTATCGTCACGGCGTGATCTTCTATTCGCTCGGCAATCTCGTCTTCGATCAGGCCGAACGGCCGCGTGTGTACCAGGGCCTGGTGGCCGATGTCTTCTTCGAAGGTAAGGCGCTGCAGCGCTATGAAGTGCGCCCCGTGCGGATCCGCGGCACCGTACCCGAACTTGGCGCGCCGCTACCGTAGCGGCAGCACCGCTTCGCCCGCGGGCCCGCTGTACAGCAGTTCCACTTTGTTCAACTTCGAAACCTTGCCCCTGTAGGCGAAGTAGAGGTACCCCTTGGCATGCGCCCGGATGTCGCCTTCGGGCAGCGCGGCCTTCACCACGATGTCCTCCGGCCTCACCACCACCCGCTCTTGTCCGCTGCGATTCTCCGGCTCCGGGGCTCGCGGAATGCCGCCCGGCACGCGCCGCTGTGCTTCCCGGGTATCGCCGGGGAACCGCTCCGTCTGTGGACGCCGTCCGAGGATGATGCTGCCGTTCCCCATCCCACCGCCGGCTTCTAAGGACGGCCGCCGCTCCCAATCCTCATACTTCAGCCCGGCGGCAACCATCTGCGGCGTCTGCGCGAATAGCAGTTGCTTCTTCCCGTTCAACCGCAATTGGAAATGATCCGCCGCGAGTTTCACGGTTTCGCCCTTCAACGGTTTGAACTCCACCTCAATGCAGAGATAGTCCGGCACGAGCGCGTTCTGCTCTTCAAACAGAACCGAGTGCACCATGTATTCGGCGCGCAGATCGCCCTTATCGACTTTGGCGGAGACAGCTTCGGCGTGCAGCGCCAGCGCACACAACATCAGGCCGGCGAGCACGCGTATCATCGCGCTAACCCTGCAGCGGCGGCAGCACGGTTACGGGGAAGTAGTTGCCGTGCTCCCGCGATACCGGCTTCACCTTGAGAATCCGTTCGCGCGGTACGCTGACGAATTGCGTCGCCTGCTCGTAGGGCTCCGGATACAGTTTCAGGTCCACGGAATCGGCGCCGCCCCCGGTCTCCAAAGCCTTAGCCTCGGCCGCGGTCATGTAGCCGACGAAGTGCGCCGTCTCGTCGGCCAGTTTGTGCACTTCGAAAATCTGGAAGGTTTGCTTGTTGAAGAGCGGGACGCCTTCGGTACTGGGCGAATAGGTGAAACCAAACACGCCGCCGGGCAGCAAATCGACAGCGGAGCCGGACTCTTCGTCCGTTACCATGCGGAGGTTGCGCGTAGCGCGCAGTTGTTCGCGATCTTGGGACATGTTGAACCTTCTATTGTATCGAAGCCTCAGCCCAGCAGACGCGCCACGTCCTTGGCGAAGTAGGTGAGGATGAAGTCGGCCCCGGCGCGGCGGATGGAGGTCAACGATTCGATGATTACGCGGTCCAGATCAATCCAGCCATTGCGCGCCGCCGCCATGATCATGCTGAACTCGCCGCTCACCTGGTACGCCGATAGCGGCACGTCGAAGCGGTCGCGCGCCATGCGAATGATATCCAGATAGGGGCCAGCGGGCTTCACCATGATCATGTCCGCGCCTTCTTCCAGGTCCAATTCAATCTCGCGCATCGCCTCGCGCCCGTTGGCCCCATCCATCTGGTAGCTGCGGCGATCGCCGAACTGCGGCGCCGAATCGGCGGCTTCGCGGAAGGGCCCGTAGTAGGCCGAGGCGTACTTCGCCGCGTAGCTCAGAATGGGCACCTTCTGAAAACCGGCTTCGTCCAAACCCTTGCGAATGGCGCCGACGCGCCCGTCCATCATGTCCGATGGAGCGACGATGTCGGCTCCGGCGCGCGCATGCGACACGGCGGACTTCGCCAGCCAATCGAGCGTGATGTCGTTATCCACGTCGTCGCCGATGATCTTGCCGCAGTGGCCGTGGCTGGTGTACTCGCAGTTGCAGACGTCGGTGATCACCAGCAACTCCGGCACGGCGCGCTTGATGGCACGGATGCCTTCCTGGACGATGCCATGCTCGTCGTATGCGCCCGTCGCTTCCTCATCCTTCGAGGGCGGCAGGCCGAACAGAATCACGCCGCCCACGCCGAGGCTCTGCAACTGGACGCACTCCCGCACCGTCTCATCCACCGACATCTGGTAGTTGCCGGGCATGGAGCCGATCTCTTTCTTCACGCCTTCCCCAGGGCAGAGGAATAGAGGGAAGATGCAATCGCCGGGCTCCAGTTGTGTCTCGCGCACCAGCGCGCGCATCGCGGCGGACGACCGTAACCGGCGAGGACGGTGAATTGGGAAGGGCATAAACTTCAATCTACACGATGAGCATGCAGTCGCCGTAGGAGAAGAAGCGATAGCGCTGCTCGACGGCGTGGCGGTAGGCCGCAAGCGTCAGTTCCGTGCCGCCCAGCGCGCACACCAGCATCAGCAGACTCGACTTCGGCAGATGGAAGTTGGTGAGCAATGCGTCCACGCGCGCGAAGCGGTGGCCGGGGTAGAGGAAGATGCCGGTGTGGCCGCTGAGTTGCCGCCAGTCCCCGGCGGCGACGGTCTCCACGGTGCGCACGCTGGTGGTGCCGATCGCTATCACGCGCGGCGCGGCGCGGAGTTGTTCGGCCACGCCTGCAGACACGCTGTAGCGCTCTTCATGCAACTTCGCCTCTTCTACGACATCGGCTTGCAAGGGCTGGAACGTGCCCAGCCCGACATGCAGCGTGACGTGCGCGATGGCGGCCCCCGCAGCGCGGCACGCCTGCAGCACCTCCGGCGTGAAGTGCAGCCCGGCTGTAGGCGCTGCCACCGAACCCGCGTTCGCCGCATACACCGTCTGGTAGCGGCTGCGATCGGCCGCTGTATCGGCACGGTCGATGTAGGGCGGTAGCGGTATGTGGCCCACCTCCTGCACTGCTTCGTGGAAGTCGACCGCGGCTATGAATCGCAACAGACGCTCGCCACGCTCGCCGCGGCCAACTATGGCTGCCCGCAGCCTGTCGGAGAATATGATCACATCCCCCGTGCGCAGCTTCTTGCCCGGCCGCGCCAGCGCCAGCCATGTCAACTCATCGTCGCTACGGGGCTCGACCAGCAGCACCTCGACATGACCTGTGTGGCCCTCGCGATGGCCGTACAGCCGTGCCGGAATCACCTTCGAGTCGTTCACCACCAGGCAGTCGCCGGGCCTGACAAAGGTTGGGAATTCGCGAAACTGGCGGTCCTCCCAGCGCCCTTCGTTCTTGTACACCACCAGCATGCGTGACGCGGCACGATCCGCCAATGGTTCTTGGGCGATCAACTCGGGTGGCAGATGGAAATCGAAGTCCTGGACAAGCACCTCCGGCTACAATAGCAAGTTGAAGATTCTTGGCATTGAATCGTCCTGCGATGAGACGGCGGCTGCCGTGGTGGAGGACGGTTCGCGTATTCTTTCGAGCGTCGTCTCGTCGCAGTTGGACGTGCACGGCAAGTACGGCGGTGTGGTGCCGGAACTGGCCTCGCGCGAGCATCTACGCGCCATCACAGCCGTGGTGCGGCAGGCTTTGCAGCAGGCTGGCGTTACCTGGAGCGAGCTGGGCGCGGTAGGTGTCACACAGGGTCCGGGCCTGGTAGGCTCCCTACTGGTCGGCATGACGTATGCGAAAGCCATCTGCTTCTCGCGCGGGTTGCCGCTGGTGGGCGTCAATCACATTGAAGGGCACATCCACGCGGTGGCGATGGAAGCCGCCGGCGCGCTGCAGTACCCGGCGCTGGCTTTGGTGGTCAGCGGTGGCCACACACACCTGTTTGAGATGCACGAAGGTTCGCGCTACCGCCTGTTGGGACGCACGCGCGACGATGCCTCCGGCGAGGCTTATGACAAGGTCGGCAAATTGCTGGGCTACACGTATCCGGGCGGGCCGACCTTGGATAAACTCGCCGCGTATGGCGACCCGCTGGCCGTTCGCTTCCCGCGCGCCAAAATGAAGGGCAACGCGCTCGACTTCAGCTTCAGCGGATTGAAGACAGCGGTGTTGCGCTGGGTGGAAGCGCATGACATGCAGGACGAGATCGCCGCTCGCCGGGAGTTGGGCAAAGTGGAGGGCCAGGCCACGCTAGAGAAATGGCTGGCGGTAACGCCCAAAGCCACGCTGGATCTCATCGCCTCTTTTCAGTTCACCGTCATTCGCGAATTATTGGAGCATGCCGAAGAGGCCGCGGAACTCATCGGTGCGCGCGGGCTGGTGGTATCGGGCGGCGTCGCCTGCAATGCCGGCCTGCGCGACGCCGCGCGGTCGGCCCGCCTTCCGTATGCCGTGTTCTTCCCCCAGCCCGCGCTTTCCACCGACAACGCCGCCATGATTGCCGCGGCGGCTTTTCCCAAGTTCGAACGCGGCGAGTTGGCGGCGATGAGTCTGAAGGCGTCGGCCTCGCTGGCACTGGCATAATATAGCCCTATGGTTGTCCGACTCGCCTGGCTGGCCCTGGCGCTGACGCTGGCTGCGTCCGGCGCGGTGACGAAGATCTATCTTGTCGAGCGTGCCGATATTCCCGGCTATCCGTACGAGCGCGTGGTGGCGAAGGCCTACTTTGCGGTCGACCCCGCGGCCCCCGCCAACCGCGTGATTCGCGATATCCAGAACGCGCCGAAGAACGCCGATGGCCTGGTGGAGTTTGCCGCCGACCTTTACGTCATCAAGCCGCGCAACCCAGCGGAAGGCAACGGCACCGCGCTTTTGGAGATCAACAATCGCGGCGGGAAGGGCATGCTCAGCATGTTCAACTTCGCAGCCAGTTCGCTCAGCCCGCGCACCCAAGCCGATATGGGGGACGGCTACCTCCTCAAGCAGGGCTACACGCTGGTGTGGGTGGGATGGCAGGCCGATGTGCCCATGCGCGATGAACTGATGCGGCTGTACGCTCCGGTGGCGAAGCGCGGCGATGGCCCCATTACCGGCCCCATGCGTGCGCAGTGGGTGCTGGACGCGCCTTCGAATGTACAAAGCTTGGGCGACCGCAACAGCATGATTCCCTATCCGGTGCGCGAGGGCGCCGATGCCGGCATGAAGCTTACCGTGCAGGATAGCCCCGATGCGCCGCGCCGCGAGATCCCGCGTTCGCAATGGCAACTGGCGCGCGAGGAGTTCGGCAAGCTGGTGCCGGATCGCGGCCATGTGTACCTGTCCACCGGCTTCCAGCCCGGCAAGATCTACGAGTTCCTCTACGAAGCGCAAGACCCGATCGTCGCCGGCCTTGGCCCCGCCGCGGTTCGCGACGTGATCAGCTTCCTCAAGTATGAAAACGCGGGGCGGGTTCTGCTGGGCGAGCAGAGCCGCCATATCAAACGAGCCATCGGTTTCGGTACCTCGCAGAGCGGCCGCTTCCTGCGCGCCTTCCTGCACGACGGCTTCAATCGCGATGAGAAGGACCGCAAGGTGTTCGACGGCGTCTGGGCGCATGTGGCGGGCGGCGGCCTGGGCAGCTTCAACCATCGCTTCGCGCAGCCTTCGCGCGACGGCCATCCGTTCCTGAACTTCCTGTACCCCACCGACATCTTCCCCTTCACCGACCTGCCGC